>CAZOLJ010000023.1:0-53699 GCA_964580575.1 uncultured Desulfobacteraceae bacterium | reverse complement strand
ACCAATGACAATATCAGGCCTGATGATGTATTCCCCTCCAAAAAGCGCCCTTAAATCTCTGTGTTTTTCCAATGCGGCATCAAGAATAGCCAAGTGCTCATATTGGTCGTAGGAGGAGATGCCGCTCGCTGCTTGGCTAGCCGAGAATATCCATTTACCTGGTCTCAGGTGATGAAGCAATCTGAAGGCCTCATTCAGGAATCGCATGGTTATTTCAGCAAAGAGCATGCCCACGGTTTGTCCTGATGGTGGCTTCCTGCAAAGCGGATATTCCAATTTCTTGACCATGCTGTCCGCAAGGGCTCTACTGGTATGGCTGCTGACATCTGCAAGATTCGGAATTCCTTTTTTGGAACTTAGAATACGCCTGCATATCTCACTGTGGTATTCTTCCCTAAGGGCCTCAATATTCATAGCTTCTCCATCGTAATGGTTGCCACGATGTGACTATTTTGGTTTAACAAGCCCGATCACGTACTCTTTATGCATTCGTTCTTCTATACGCGAAACTTTTTCACTGCCGTCACGTGCTGGCATCATTCTTTTGTTCCGATCGATCCGCCTCTCGGCAATGCCTATTAGATCAAACCCTAGGCTTTCTCCTACAGCGCCGAGGCACAAGGCCGTTTCCGTGTCTAGGCCTCTCATAAAAGAGGATCCAACCACAATGATTACCGCCCTGCCAGGTTTTAACACTCTCAGCATTTCTGAGAAGCATTTGGACATCTCGGCTAAGTAGCGCCTGTATACATTGGCCTTCCTAATGTCTTTCCCTTCGATCTTAGAGATTATCCTTTCGGGATACTGCGGAAATCTTCTATCCTCTAAGCCCGCAGTTTGCTCCCCACCCATGTAGGTCGCCCTCTTTCTGCTCAGTGCCGGAATAGTGTAACCCATCCAAACGAGGGAGAATTTGTGAGCTCGCATGTAATCAATTGCATTTGATGCGTATGGTGGCGACGTAACGATGAGATCGATTGAGTTGTCGGCCAGCCCCATATCTAATGCACTTCCAGAAAAAGCTTGTGCTTCTCCTGTGCAGCGAGCCAAATCAGAAATACCGTGAATGGCCTTGTTCACCTTTTTCTCAAACTCCTCAATTGCAGGACGGGGATCTTTATCCTTCAACTTGTGAGGACGAGTATGGGCCAGGTCATATGCTAAAGAGACTCCCCCGGATTTTGTGATGATAATAGAAGAAAAAACTATGAGCAAGAAACGACGAACATCCGGATCTCTTACTTCTTCAATTTCCCGAACCAGCGCAACCAGCTCTAATTGTGTTTTTTTCAGGAACCAATAATCGACGAATTTCTTGGTAAGAGGATCAAATCTCAAAGTTAATGCATTTTGAAGATCATCCCTTTGACCTTTGATAGCCCTTTTTGCTCGATCTAATATTCTCTCCGCGTATCTCATCAATTTTTCTACGTTGAGGGGAGTAATCTTGACCTTGCAGAGAGTTATGGCAAAAGGGTCTATGTCAACTCCTATTCCAAATCTCCCAAGGATCTTTGCTTCAAGAATCGTGGTCCCAGATCCTGCCATAGGGTCTAGCACCTTTTCACCGGGATGAGTTAATTCCGCTATGAATTTCCTAGGGAGTTGGGGGGGGGAACTTAGCGGGAAATGAATGGAAATTATGGGTTGTGTACGATCCATTTTGGCCACGGAAATCAAGATCTTCTCCCAACAATCTCTTCAGGGTCTCACTATAGGTGTATTTATTGACTTCAACCACTTGGGGGGGTAATGATTGTGCCGGATGAAACAAGCCTATTTGCACTGGCTTAATGGCCATAGGGCTCTTACCTTGGGTTTGTGTGAGTGGCAATAAAGCGGATGAATGATACTGTTAGACCAAAAACGTCCGTTGGTCAAGGCCGTTGAGAGTTTGTCTGGGCGATTTGATCTTTGGATGGCTTTCGGGGATGAGGTCCTGAAACCAAGATTGCGAAGGAACGAAAACATGCTCTGGTTGAAAGGAGAGGTAGGAGGAAGTTATGCCGATCCCTGGAAATTTACTGACGACCGCCATGGCCGTGATGCCTCACACGGATGTGGACAGAGCCTTGGAAGTCGCTCTTTCCCTTGACATCCCCTTCTGGCCGCAGCTGCCGCGGTACAGTTACTACGAAGACATGTACGTTCAGGCTTCCGAGCACTTTCCGGGAATCGTGCTGGATCTAGAGAAAAGGACACTCCGCTTCTCCCTGGAGAAGTTCATGAACGAGCTGGAAGAGACCATGGCCCATTTTGAAGAGCCTGAGTACTTCGACATCAGTGACACCTACTCGGTGGTCTACAAGAAGTTCCTGAACATGGATTTCTCAAGTCGTCCGGCGATCCGCGGTCAGCTGGAAGGCCCTATCAGTTTCGGACTGAATGTCCATGATCAGGACAACCGGCCTATTCTTTTCGAGGATACGGTTCGGCCTTTCACGCTGGAATTCATGGCCAAAAGGGTCAATGTGCAGCTCACGCGGCTGAAGATCCTCAATCCCAATGCCTTCATGTTCATTGATGAGCCCGGGCTCCAGTTTCTGTTCAGCGCTATGGCAGGGTACGGAGACCGGGCTGCCCGGCAGGACATGGAGGCCTTTTTCTCCATGATCCAAAGGCCCCGGGGCGTGCACCTGTGCGGCAATCCGGACTGGGATTTTCTGCTGGGCCAGGACCTCGACATTCTGTCCATGGACGTTTACTCCAACGGTGAAGTCTTCGCCTCTTACGCAGCCTCCATACGTAAGTTCCTGGATCGGGGCGGGGTCATCGTGTGGGGCATTGTGCCCACCAATTTCGAGCCTTTTGAAAAGGAGAGCATGATCTCCCTGGAGAAAAGGCTTGAAGAGGTTTGGGCCAGGCTCCATGATAAGGGCATTGATCGCGAGTTTTTGCTTTCCAGGAGCCTGCTTTCTCCAGCCACTTGCTGTCTGGTGAATCCGGACGGTGAGAAAACCGTGGAAAAAGCCTTCCAGGTGATCCGGCATCTCTCCGAATCCCTACGCGAGAAATACCGTCTCGTTCCTTGACCTCTCCCAATCCATGAAAAACAATGGACTTTCATCGCGATTTATGAGATATTATCGCCATATATAGTATCGGAAAAATCCTTGAAACAGGGGTGAACCTATGGCAGAGGCACAGCGGCGGAAGTGGGATCGGAAGGAGACGCTGAATCTTGTGGATTACGTCATTCTGGGGGAAGACGGGGCATTTCTCAGCCGGGGAATGGGACGCACTCGCAACGTGAGTGAAGGGGGCCTTCTTCTCGAAACCCATCGCGCTCTGAAAGAAGGAAAAGAGGTTCTGATCACTCTCGGGCTGAAAGAAGACATGGTCAGGTTGAGAGGCCGAGTCGTCCACCAGGCGCCGCCTATGGATGAGTATCGTCACTGTGCCGGAGTGAAGTTCACCCACATGAACAAAGAGGATAGAGGATTATTGAAAAGATACGTCGTCGCGATGAGCGACCGTTGACAAGCCTGACTTTTGGGTTTCTCCAATACCCGTCTGTTGCCGGCCTTGCCTTCGTTGCCTGCATTGACAAGCAGTTCCCCGCTCCCTAACTTGAGGGATAACAGAAAGTTAACTCCATGAAAGGGGGATCGGGTCATGGGAGCCAATTGGTTCTAAGAGACTTCGGGTGGGCGCTCCATGTCCTCATCCTCGCCTCAGAGGACTGTCGCATCAAACAGGTGACGGCAAACCACGGGTTGAGCGAGAAGGCGGCCGGGGTCTCCAAGGTTAAAGACGAGATCGGCATACTGCCGCCCGGGGGCTATTAAGACAAACCTTACAGCTTTTTGTCTCCCGAAATGGATCCCTGTTCAATAACGCGATTGCTCAGAAGGGGTGTTCTGTTTTTTGCCTTCCTACTTGCGGCGGGCCTCTCTGGCGACCTTTGCGCACAGAGCCCTCTTCCTAAACGCTCCGGCCCTGTCAATGACTTTGCCGACGTGATTACGCCTCCCTTTGAAAAGAGGCTGGGCAACGTCGCAAAAGAGCTGCTCACCAAAACAGACGTTGCCCTCTTTGTTGTCACCATGCCCGACCTAGGAGGTGCTAATGCGAACGAATATGCCGAGCGCCTTTACATCTCCTGGAACATAGGGAAGGATGAGGGGGACAAGGGAGTCTTGATTTTGGCCAGCATCAGAGAGCGCAAGCTCCAAATCCGGATGGGAAACGGCCTTAAAGCGATTCTTTCTCAGCGCCAGATCGGGGAAATACAGGATCGCTTTGTGGCGCCCTATCTCAAGCAAAATAATTACGATGACGGCCTGCTCAACGCAGTGTTGGCCATCGCAAAGATCATCGCCAAGGAATCAGGAGCAGACCTCAAGGAACTTTGAACAGAAGGGCCGGATCATTTTGACAAGGCCAGAAGAATCCGCACCACCCTGTTGAGGTGAAGCAATTTCCGGTAGAGCTCCCTGTAGGTCATCCTCCCGGTGACGACTTCCATGTGCAGTTTGGCGAGCCTGCTTCCATGCGCTTTGATGATACGGCTGCTGAGATTTGAAAAGCCATAGAGGATGCCGGCGAAGGTCCTCGCGCATGCAAGATCCTTTGCGATGTCTTCGCCGAGGACACGGGTGTAGTTCTCGATGAATGCCTTCATGGTGTGCACACGCTCTTCCATGACTTCATCGACTTCAAAGGGAATGGAATCAAGAGCTCTTTTGGCGAGACCGCCGCCGCAGGCCTTGTATCGAGGAAAAACCTTCTTTTCAAGAAGCAAAACCTCAGCCCCGGCTTCGGCGAGCAAATAGGCAAGAACCGCACCGGACGGACCTGCTCCCACGATGACGACATCATACCTCATAGGGCCTGCCTTGTGATCATCAAGCAGTTCTGAAAGCTACTCATAATGTACTCCTTTCTTCAGGGTGAGTCAATTCCACGTCCATTCCGCCATCTTGACAAGAGGGCCCCTTTCTTGGAGAATACTTTTTATGGCAGCTCTCCTTTCCTTCGTTCTTTCTCTACCGAGAAAATACGCCCGCCCCTACGTGTTCATGTGCGGGGGCGACACGGTCTATGTGTCATGAGCGTTTGCGGGAAGCTATCCTGCGAATGCATCGCCAATGGGAGCAAACCATGGAGACGACGCGCAGAGATTTCATCAAGGCTACCCTCCTACTGGGCGGTTCGCTCCTTGTGAATCCTGCCGCTCTTTGTGCTACGGCAAAAACAGGAGAATCCTGGGAGCCGGCTTATAGAAAGCTTGACCGCGAGGGGAAGTTTGGCCTGAGAATCAAAGAAGCCTACGCCCGATTCGAGAACTGCTGCCTCTGCCCCCGGGAGTGCGGGGTGAATCGAATCAAAGGGGATATCGGCTTTTGCAGGGCTCCGGTCAAGCCTGTCGTCTATGGGGCGCACCCTCATTTTGGAGAGGAAATGCCCCTGGTGGGACAGGGAGGGTCGGGGACGATTTTCTTTTCCAATTGCAATCTCCGGTGTGTCTTTTGCCAGAACTGGCCCGTCTCTCACGAGGGCGAAGGGAAAGCGATCCGTGATGAGGACGTGGCGGACATGATGATGAAGCTCCAAGAAATGGGGTGTCACAACATCAACTTGGTCACCCCGACTCACGTGATGCCTAACATCGTCAATGCCACCCGGATTGCCTTGAACAAAGGACTGAACCTCCCACTCGTGTACAACACAAGCGGATATGAGCGGATCGAGATCCTCAAGATCCTGGACGGCATTGTGGATATTTATATGCCGGACATGAAATACATGGCCCCTGACAAAGCGGCCAAGTACTCCGCAGGAGCATCGGACTATCCCGAAGTGACGAAGAAAGCGATCGTTGAGATGCAGCGCCAGGTCGGGGAACTGAGGGTCGACGGCAGGGGCGTCGCCCTGCGTGGCCTGCTGATCCGTCACCTGGTCATGCCCAACCGGGTGGCAGGGACAGAGAAGTTTGTCCAGTGGGTGGCCGAAACCCTTCCCAAGTCCACTTACGTGAACATCATGCCCCAGTACCGCGTTGAATACAAAGCCTTTGAACACCCGGAAATCGCTCGGGGCATCACGGTTCAGGAATTTCTCGAAGCCATGGACTGGGCGGAGGAATACGGCCTCACCAACCTCGACCCTCATTCCATCGCGGTAAAAAAAGTCTACGACAGAAGCAGGTCGGGGTAGAGCCGGGTCGACCGGCGCCCTTTGGTCGCCTTGAGGACCGCGCTGCTTAAGGATCGCCCCGTAAGATCCCGGGGCTTGAGGCCAATGCCATAAACAACCTGCCTCAAGCGAAGCGCTCCTCAAATCCGGCGTCAGCCGGATGCTCCTCTAGCTCTCCTTCCCCCATATTCCCGGAATCGACTTTCCGCAATAGCCGCACCCGCCCTCTTTCATTCGGATCTCCCTGATCATATATCCTGTCCTCCGAATGATCGGTTTCTTGCACCCCGGGCAATAGGTGCTCCAGGCTTCGTGTGCGGGCACGTTGCCGATGTAAACGTACGCCAACCCGGCGGACAGCGCGACCTCCCTGGCCTTTTCAAGGACGGAAACGGGTGTGGGAGGGATCTTCGTGAGTCGATAGAGGGGGTAGAACCTTGAGAAATGAAGCGGCGTATCCGGCCCCAGATTTTTCTTTATCCACAGGCACATCTCTTTGATCTCTGAGAGGTCGTCGTTCTTGGTGGGAATCACCAGGTTGGTGATCTCCACATGGATTTCTTGCTTTTTCAGAGTCTTCAGGGTCTCGAGAACGGGTGAAAGGGAGCCGCCGCACAATTCCTGATAAAAGGACTCGGAGAATGCCTTGAGGTCGATGTTGGCCGCGTCCAGGATTCGGCAGAGGTTTTGAAGCGGCCCAGGATTGATGAACCCATTGGAGTGCATCACATTCATAAGCCCTGCTTGGCGGGCGGCGCTGCCCACATCGAGCATGTACTCGTAGAACACGGTCGGCTCCACATAGGTATGAGCGATGGACCGGGCGCCCATCTCCCTCGCTTTCCTGACGATGAGGTCCGGCGGCGCGTCGTAGCTGTAAACCTCTTCGGGCGAAGCCTGGGAAAACTCCCAGTTCTGGCAGAACTTGCAGTGCAGATTGCATCCTGCCGTGGCAATGGAGAGCGCGGTTGAGGCAGGCAACACATGAAAGAGAGGTTTTTTCTCGATCGGATCCAGATGAATGGCGCAGGGGTTTCCGCACACAAGGCTGAAAAGCCTTCCGTCGCGATTCTCCCTCACCTTGCAAAAACCTCTTTGGCCCTGAGGGATAAGACATCCCCTGGGACACAGATCGCAGCGGACCGCTCCTCCTTCGAGCGGTTGGTACCAGGATGAAAGCCTGGTCTTGATCAGTCCCTTCTGAGGGGCTTGGGCAAGAGCTTTTCCTGGAGCGCCGGGTGGAGAGGGGAAGCAAACGGCGCAAAGCCCTGCCCCGCAGAGTTTAAGAAAGTCCCTTCTCCCTCCTTTCTTGCCTCGGTCCATAGGCCCTGAGCCCTCTCCTTTTGCCCTGATTATTTTCTACGGTATTGGCTGTGATGTCACGATGAATCTGCAGCCCCAACAGGCCGTGGTCCGCATTTGTCCGCCCCCGTGAACTGTGGTAGTAAGAGATCTTATGCCAAAAAGAAGGCCGCAGCAAAAGCTTCTCTTCCTCCAACTGCCGCGCGTCGAGAACGACACGGCAGCAGGAGAAAATCTGCCCATGGCCCCCCGCTATTTGTTCCACGCTGCGGAGCGCGCCGGTCTTTCCCCCAACTACCAGTGTCGGTGGCTGACGCCTGACGAAGAGGAACTCGACGACCGGCATCTTCTCGAAAGGATTCTCGACTGGCAGCCCGACATTGTCTGCTGCACTCTCTATTTGTGGAACATCGAGCGCACCCTTCACCTCCTGAGACGGGTCCGGCAGGCTCTCGTCGGCATGAAGGTGATTGTGGGCGGCCCTGAAGTGGCCTTTCAGCACCCCTTTCTTTTCAAAACCGGCCTGCCGGATGCAGCGGTTGTGGGCGAAGGAGAAACGGTCTTCCCTCAGATTCTCTCCGCTCTTGCGAAAGGCCATCAGGCGGATTCTAGGCAAGTGGCGTGGAAAACAGGCCGCCGATATTCTTGGGGAAAACTTCCGTCACCCGGCGTTACCCTTCAGGAGTGTCTGCCACCGGCCCATCATTCGAGTTGGAAGCCCGACCCGAACGGCATGGCGTATCTTGAGACAGGGCGAGGATGCCCTTTGCGCTGCAGCTATTGCCGCTACGGGCACATGAGAAGAAAAGCGATCTCTACAGAGCCGAACATGCTGTGGCAATTTGTTCTTCAGCCTGAACAGGAGGAGCCGCTGGATCTGTTCGATGACATGATTGCGGAGATCAGGAAGGGACCGCCTCTTTGGACGGATCGTTTTGCTTCTGTTGCAGGTTGGGATCGGATCGCCTCCCGAAGAGTCTTTGTCCTCTTGAAAGCGCCTGGCCGATATTCCCGGTCCTGGGTGGCGGCAGCAGAAGCCCTTCTGGAAGATCATTTCTATTGAGTCCCTTAGGGTTTCATTGCCCGCAGCTTGCTGCGGATCGGTCATTCCCGCGAATGAAGCCTGTCCCCGCGCAGGCGGGGAGCGGGAATCCAGTCTTACGGCGCTTTCTGGACACCCGCCTGCGCGGGTGTGACGGACGTGGCGGTCGCTCGGGTACCCTGTTGCTTGCGGAGGGGTAGTTCATTACACCACTTGAACAAGGGAGATCAGAATGCCTTCTTTCATCGGTTTCTATGTCAGGAACCTGGGAGCCAATTTGCTCGGATTCACTGTGATTGCAATCCTGAACTCCTTCACTCCCCTTGAGTTTTTCCGGATGCAAAGGGCCTTTATCTTCACCGAAGGCGGCTGGAAACAGTTCTTTTTCTTCTACCCCCTGGTCCTTCTTCTCGTAGGTCTTCTTCAATACAGATCGCAAAACCCCGTTCACAGATTCTTTGCTTTCAGATCCCCGGATGAGCCCCTTGATCCGGTTCTCGAAGAGAAAGCCCGCAGGAGAACCCTCAACCTCCCTCTTATCATTGCTCTGACCAATGTGGCCGTTTATCTTTTTGTCCCGGGCTGCATGGTGCTCTCCTTCTATTTCCTTCAAGGGCTTCCTCTCAAGACCTGTCTTTTCATTTACTTCAGGTCAATCATGATCGGGTTGATCGCTGCCAGCTTTTCGTTTTTCCTCATCGAGGATTATTCAAGAAGGACACTCGTCCCGATTCTATTCCCGAAGGGCAGACTGACCGCGATCCCTGGCACTCTCAAGATACCGATCGCGAGAAGAATACGCGCGCTTTACGGAGCGGGAACGCTTAATCCCATGATCCTTCTCGTCGGTACATTGCTCTTTACAGCCTTGGAGGCAAGAGAAGCGCCTGTGCGAATCGAGACTTTCGTAAGGGACATTCTCATTTTTACCCTGATCCTGTGCAGCGTTTTCGTGATCCTTGCCTTTCGGCTCAACTCCCTTGTCCAGAACTCCATCAAGAATCCGATCGGCGAGATGCTGAAAATCATTGGCAACGTGAAAAATGGAGATTTCTCACAGAGGATCCAGGTCCTCTCCAATGACGAAATCGGAACGCTCGGCGACGCCGGCAACAACATGATTGCAGGTCTTGCGGAAAGAGAGCAGATCCGGGACACCTTTGGGAAGTATGTCACCCCCCAAATCAGGGACCAGATCCTCTCGGGCAGGATCCCTCTTCACGGGGAACGGCAGATCGCCACGCTGCTTTTTTCAGATCTCAGGAATTTTACGAATTACGTGGAAGCCAATGAGCCGGAAGAGGTCATCAAGAGCATGCGTGAGTACTTCACGGCCATGCAGGCCTCCATCCGGAAGCACGACGGCCTGGTGCTTCAGTATGTGGGCGATGAGATCGAAGCGGTTTTCGGTGTTCCCCTGAAGATCGGCGACCATGCGGACGGAGCTGTACGGGCGGCGCTGGAGATGAGAAAGAATCTGGAAGAATTAAACGCAAAGAGAGCCCGACTCGGGAAGCCCCCGTTTCGGCATGGGATCGGTATTCACACCGGACCCGTGCTTGCCGGCAACACGGGCAGCGATGACCGGCTTTCCTATGCTCTCATCGGAGACACGGTCAATCTCGCCTCCAGAATCGGTGACCTGACAAAAGCGATGCGGTGGGATATCCTGGTCAGCGATGAGACGACCAGCCATCTCTCAAGTTCCTTTGAGATGAAGAGGGAAGAGCCCCAGCAAGTGAAAGGATTTTCAAAGGCTATCACGGTGTACAAGATTCTATGAAGAAGGAGTTATGCCCATGAAAGAATTCAAAGCCTACTACCCATCGCCTATCGGCCCCGTGGAGGTCTCCGGAACCCCGGAGGCTATCGTGTCTGTCAGTTTCGTGAAGAGGCGGCCACCCAATGATCGGAATCTCCCTGAGTGCGTGAAGGAAGGGCTTCGACAACTCGATGAGTATTTCAAGGGGAGCCGCAAAAGCTTCTCCCTCAAGCTGCTTCCGCGCGGGACGCGTTTTCAGAAACTCGTCTGGCAGCAATTGAAAAAGATTCCTTATGGCAAGGTGGCTTCTTACGGAGACGTGGCCAGGGCCATCGGCCATCCTCAGGCCTACCGTGCCGTGGGAAACGCCAACAACAAGAATCCCATCGGCATCATCATCCCTTGCCACAGAGTCATCGGCTCGGACGGCAAACTGGTCGGCTATGGGAGCGGGCTGTGGCGAAAGGAATGGCTGCTGAATCATGAAAAGAGCGGAAGACCGGTCCTTTGAGCGATGAGGGATTCCCTCTTTCGCCTTGACCCCATTCTTTGCCTTCCCTTATATTAGGCTTTTATCAAGATAGGTTCGTTGGGTTCTGTTTTCGAGGAGATCGATGGCATGACCAAGGGCCATTTGAAGGAAAAGAAGGGTGTGCTTGTTCAATCCCTTCGAGCTTTCGGGACTTCCGTCTTCACGGAGATGACCAACCTTGCCAATGCAAACAGCGCGGTGAATCTCTCCCAGGGGTTCCCGGATTTCGAGGGGCCGGAAGAAGTTCGTGCCAGAGCCGCTGAGGCCATCATGCGGGGGCCCAATCAGTACTGCCCCTCCGTTGGGATTCCGCAGCTGCGCCAGGCCATAGCGCGAAAGATGAAGCGATTCTACGGACTCGACGTTGACCCGGATACAGAGGTCACCGTCACCGCAGGGTCTACCGAAGGAATATGTGCAACCCTGCTCGGCATCATCGAGCCGGGGGATGAAGTGATCATGCTCGACCCTTGTTATGACAACTACCCGCCTCTGGCCTCGTTAGCCCAGGCGAAGATCCGCTACGTGCCCTTGAACCTGCCTGATTTCAGTCTGCCGAAGGAGATTCTGGCTGGAACTTTCAACTCGAAAACCAAGGCGATTGTCATCAACACGCCTCATAACCCCTGTGGAAAAGTGTTCACCCTGGAAGAGCTGAGCTTCATTGCCTCCCTGTGCGAGAAACACGACGCGTATGCCGTAGGCGATGAAGTCTACGAACATATCGTCTACGACGGCCGCAAGCACGTGACCCTTCTTGCTGTGCCGGGGCTCCGGCACCGCGCCTTCTCCAGCTCTTCCACGGCCAAGACCTTGTCCCTCACCGGCTGGAAGCAGGGGTTCGTGGTGGCGGCCCCTGAGTTATCCAGAGCCGTCCGCACGAGTCACCAGTTCATCGTCTTCTGCGGTCAGTCTGCGTTGCAGGAGGGGGTGGCCCTGGGCATCGATTCCTCTCAAAGTTACTATGAGCAGTTTCTCGCGGACTACACCAGGAAGAGAGACTTGCTGTGTGGCGGGCTTCGAGAACTCGGGTTCCACGTCTTTGTGCCGGAGGGGACCTACTATGCTCTCGTGGACATCCGATCCCTGGGCGTCCAAGATGATGTCGCTTTCTGCAGAATGCTCCCTGAGAAAGCCGGGGTGGCTGCCATTCCCTGCTCAGCATTTTATTTCGGCGACAGTCCTGCGAGGCATCTGGTTCGGTTCGCTTTCTGCAAGAAAGACGAAACAATCCAGGAAGCGTTGCGCCGGCTCAAGAAATGGAAACCCAGTCTGACAGGATAACAGGATGGAGAGGTTCGAAGATGAAGGTTGCAGCGGTGCAGATGGATATTGCCTGGCACGATCGTGAGGCGAATCACGCCAAAGCCAGGCACTTTGCGGAACAAGCCAAGACAGCCGGCGCAGACCTCCTTGTCCTGCCGGAAATGTTCTCCACTGGGTTCTCCATGGATGTTTCCGTTACAGCCGAAACGCTTGACGGCCCCACACCCAGCCTCTTTTGCTCCATCGCCCGATCAATGAACATGGCTGTGGTGGGAGGATTCGTACTTAAAGGCAGAAGCGCCCGTCCCCAGAACGTGTCGCTGGCCGTCGGGCCTGACGGGAAAGATCTGGCTTTGTACGCCAAGATCCACCAGATCGGCATCCTCGGTGAAGATGGACCCTACGACCCCGGTGATCAGCCTGTTCCCTTCGACCTTTCGGGCGTTCGTGCCGCTGCCTTTGTGTGCTACGATCTTCGGTTCCCTGAGCTCTTTCGCGCTGTGGTCGATCAGTGCGGGCTCATCATGGTCATCGCATCCTGGCCCTCAACCCGTCAGGCTCACTGGGACGTTCTGCTCCGTGCCAGGGCGATTGAGAGCCAGTGCTTCGTTGTCGGGGTCAACCGCGTGGGCGAGGGCGGTGGGCTTCTCTTCACCGGCGGCTCCGCCATCGTGGATCCCCTCGGCCAGGTCCTGGCACACGGCGGGGACAAAGAAACCCTTGTCATGGCTGACTTGGACCTTGCCAAGGTCCAAGAGGTGCGCTCCACACTCCCTTTTCTCAAAGACCGCAAACCCCATCTGCTTTAGAGTCTCGACTCGGCGGAGGTGAGCATCGTGCTGAAAGCATTCCTCTTTGTTGTCGCATCCGCAGGTATCGCCTACATCTCCAGAGCCTCTCTTCGCAACCCCCGTTTCCACGGCTTTTACCGGTTCTTCGCCTGGGAGGCTATCTTGGCCTTGTTTCTCCTGAACGTGGAGTACTGGTTTCGCGCTCCCTTCTCCCTGCATCAAGTCATTTCATGGATCTTTCTGGTTGCTTCCGCCTTTCTGGTCGTGCACGCAGTCCATCTTCTGCGCCATATAGGGAAACCCGCCGAACAAAGGAGCGATGATGAGGCAAGCATAGGATTTGAGAAAACGACCCAGCTTGTGGTTGTGGGCGCCTATAAGTACATTCGGCACCCCATGTACAGCTCACTGCTCTTCCTAACCTGGGGAGTGCTTTTCAAAGACCTATCCTGGTTATCCGGCATCTTAGCTCTGGCAGCAACCCTCTTCTTGGTGGCGACCGCCAAGGCGGAGGAAGCGGAGAACATCCGTTTCTTCGGCACCTCCTATCAAGCTTACATCAAGCAAACCAAGAGGTTCATTCCCTTCCTGTTCTGAAGAGGCCCGAGTGAGACAAGAAATAGATGTCTTTGGCATTCTAGTCAGTCCTCATTACTCTTCCTTCAGTCCATTTTTTCAGCAGCCGGCTAAACTTCCCGGAACCTGTTGAGCTTGTAGTACACGCCTTTGAGGGCCATGAGTTCGTCGTGGGTGCCCTGCTCCCTGATTCTGCCGTGGTGCATTACCAGGATCCGGTCTGCCCTGCGGATCGTGGAAAGGCGATGAGCGATTACCAGGGTCGTCCTCTTCTGGGTCATTGTGAGAATCGCTTCCTGGATCAGACGCTCCGTCTCCGGATCCACACTCGACGTGGCCTCGTCGAGAATCAGCACTTTCGGGTCGTGAGCCAGGGCTCTGGCAAAGGAGAGAAGCTGACGTTCTCCTGCGGACAGGTTCGAGCCCTCTTCACCGATGTCCTGCTCCATGCCTTTGGGCAATTCCTGAATGAACGAGCGGGCATTGGCCTGCGTGATGGCTCGCTCCAGGGTCTCAGGTCCTGTCTGCTCCTGTCCAAGCAGGATGTTGTCCGCAAGGCTTCCGGAAAAGATAAACACGTCTTGCATGACAAGACCGATGTGCCGCTGCAAATCCTTCTTGGGCCACAGCCGCAGGTCCACGCCGTCGAGCAGAACACGCCCCTCGATCGGGTCATAAAACCGTTCAATGAGATTGACCACCGTGGTTTTCCCGGCTCCTGTGGCCCCCACCACCGCGACCATCTCCCCGGGCTTCACTTCAAAAGTGACGTCTTTGAGAACAGGCACTTCCTTCCGGTATCCGAAAGTCACCCGATCGAAACGGAGGTGTCCTCGGACGCGCTCCGGTTTCTCGGGGTGCACAGGTTCGGGGATCTCCTCCTGGTGGTCGAGGAACTCGACAATGCGCTCCGTGGAAGCCATGGCCGACTGCATGATGTTGTATTTCTCGGCAATGTCCCGTATGGGCCGGAAGAACATCTGGATGTAGCTGAGAAAAGCCACAAGGGAGCCCAGGGACAGCTGCTCGTTGACGACCTTTCCTCCCCCGTGCCAAATGAGGAGAGCCACGGCAAAGGACAGGAAGAGATCCATCACAGGCATGAAAACGGCAAAGACCCTGATCTGCTTCATGCCCGCCACATAGTTCTCATGGTTGATTTCGGCAAAGGTCTTCTTCTGGAACTCCTCTGTGGCAAAGAGCTGGACAATCCTCATCCCCGTGATCCTCTCCTGGAGAAAGGCATTGATCTTCGCCACCTTTTCGCGAAGCTCTCTGAAAGCCTGACGCGCAAGAGAACTGAAAAGGAGCGTCAAGCCGAAGATAAAAGGAAGAAGCACAAAGCAGACGAGGGCGAGTTTCCAGTTCAAATAGAGAAGCACCGCGAGAATGCCGGTGAGAATGAAGATGTCTTTGAAAACGGTGATCATCACCGATTTGAACATTTCGTTCAAGTTCTCCACATCATTGGTCACCCGCGTGACCAGTCGTCCCACAGGATGACGATCAAAAAAAGAAACAGCCTGGGCCTGGATTCTTTCGAAAAGATCCAGGCGGATATTTTGCATGATCTTCTGCCCGATGAGTTCGAGGACATAGGTCTCTCCATAGCTGAGTCCGAAGGAGAAGACCAGAAAGACCAGGAGCACCAGCCCAATCCGGGTGAGACCTTCCATGTCCTTGGATCTGACCTTCAGGAGCTCATCCGGTTTCATGGCGTTCACTCTTTCAAAGGGAACCATCCGGCCGCCATCCTGAAGGGAGAAGACGTCCCTCCCCTCTTCAAGAGGGCTGCCTTCAGGGAGAGGCGGAACTCGGCAGTAGCCTTTGTCTGAAAGGAGGCCGGTGCTCTTGAGCTTGTGCACGAGCCCCGGGTCGAGCGTCTTCAGTCGTTCGTGGGGGACAAAAGCATTCAGACCGTCTCCGCTTTGCTCCAGAGTCTGACCAAGGACTCTTCTGATTTCCTCTTTTGCCGGCTGCTCCAGCGCGGCCAGGTTCACCCGGTACCACGTGGCGAGAATGTAGCGGTCTATCGCTATCTTAGAGAGATAGGGAAGGGACAGATCCATGAGGGTGATCAGCATGGTGAGGACCAGGGCCAGGAGAATCACCTTCTTGTACGGATAGGCATAGCGGGCCAGGCGCCTCATCAGCCTCAGATCATAAGGCTTGCCCAGCTTGCCTTCCTCCATGTATCCGTATTCACCGATCATGGCTCGCTCACCGCTCGTTGGAGTCGTGGAGTATGGGTTGTTCTCTGTAACCCATTACTCCATCACTCCAATGCTCCATCACTCCTTTTCATCCATTATTGTCCTTCCAGCTCCTGCTCCAGCCGCTGTCTCTCGTAGAGCCTTGCGTACTCTTTCCCTTTCTCGAGAAGCGTCTGGTGCTCGCCCGTTTCAACGAGCTCTCCGTCCACCAGAACTCCAATGACATCCGCCCTGCTGATCGTCGAGATTCTGTGAGAGACGATCAGATTGGTCTTCCCTTTCCTCGACTCAAGGATCTGATTCAGAATGCGCTCTTCCGTGCGGGTGTCCACCATGGACAGGGCATCATCCAAAATCAGAATAGGGGGGTTTGTAAGAATCGCCCTGGCAATGCTCAGTCTCTGCCTCTGGCCGCCCGACAGGGTGATGCCCCGCTCGCCAAGCAACGCATCAAGTCCTTGGTCGAGCGCCGTGATCTCTGCATAGATCTCGGCGATCTTTAACGCTTTCACGAGGGTTGCCTCGGAAACGCCCTCCCTGGCGAACAGGACATTGTTCCGGATGGTGTCCGAGAAGATGAACACCTCCTGTGTTACAAATCCAATGCTCTGTCTCAGGCTCTTGAGAGGGATGGCCTCAATGTCCATTCCGTCGATGAAAACCGTTCCCCTCGGCACATTGAAGAGCCGGGGGATCGCTTGAAGAAGGGTGCTCTTTCCGGAACCGACCTTGCCGACAAGAGCAGCCGTCTGTCCGGCTTCCACCGTGAAGTAAACCTCCTTGATCGCCGGCCTCCCTGCTCCCGGATAGGTGATGCCCGCGCCCCGGAACTCTATTTTGCCTTGGAGAAGCCCCCTATCTCTGTTCGGTGCGAGGTCCTGAACTTCAGGCACTTCATTGAAGACCCTGTTGAGCCTCCGCATGGAGGCAGCCCCCCTCTGGATCATGTTGGTGACCCATCCGATGGCCATCATGGGCCACATGAGAAGGTTCAGGTAGCTGATGAAAGCCACGAAATCCCCGGTTGTGATGTGGCCCAGGATCGTAAGACGGCCTCCGAACCAAATGACAATGGCAAGCCCCAGATTGGTGAAGATCACCATCATGGCCGAAAAAAAACCTATGGTCTTGGTCAGATGGATGTTGTCACGGATGTAGGTTTCTCCCTCTTTTTTCAGCTTACCGTGGGTCCAGGGCTCCCGCGCATACGCTTTGACCACCCTGATCCCGGCAAAGGCTTCGCGGGCTCGCTCGGTCAGGTCTGAAAAGGTGGCTTGAACTTTTTCGTAGCCGCTCGACATGCGTCGCGTGAGGATCCTCGTAATAAAGATCAGAAGGGGAGCCGGAAGGATCGAGATCAGGGTGAGAGAGGGGTCGATGTAAAGCATGAAACCTATGGCCGAAACGCCGAGAACCAATCCATCCGTCAGCGCGACCAGACCCATGCCCGTCGCCATGCGGACCGCATTGATATCGTTGATCGCCCTTGCCATGAGGTCCCCAGTCTTTGTCCGATGATAAAAGGACACCGACAGGGTTTGAAGGTGTTCGTAAAGCCTGTTGCGAAACCCTTCTTCGATTTTTCTCGATAGGCCAAACAGACAGTGTCGCCACACATACCGGAGGGACGCCATGGTCAATGCGATGGCCATGATGATGGCCCCAAAATGAAGCAGCACAGTGGATGTGGCCTGTCCGAGGGTCAGGGCATCGATCGCTCTCTTGATGACCATGGGGATCAGCAGTTGCAGAAAGTCGACGGCCAGAAGGCTTAGGAGCCCGGCAACGAGAACCCTGCGGTTCCGGACAAAATATTCCTTGAGAGGAAGAAAGTTCTTGAGAGATTCCTTCATCAGAGATTCACGCTCTTGGGATAAAAGAGATACTGGAATAGGGGACACCGTGTCAACTCCCTACACGGCAAGGTGCCATGGGATGCCTTGACAGAAGGGAGAGCGTATCTAGCTTTAAAGACAAGAAGGTTCCTCAGGGGGTGAGTCCTATGGAAGACAAAGAAAAGAAAGAATTGGAAGAAAAAACCAAACAGAAGAAGGGTGAACCACTTCCTTTTTGCACGAACGCTCCCAGCCCAGAGCACTCAAGAGGGACGAGCGACGACGAGCCTTGTGACGATTCACGTTCGAGCGAGTGATCGAAGGCATGTCTCTTTTGAACGGGTGACGACCCAATCTGAGGGTTCCTATTTTTCTCTTGACTTCCTCGTTGTTCTGAATAAAACTCGACTCACTTTGTTTAGGCGCTCCTTTGGAGCTTAAAAGGGAACCCCGTTAAAACCGGGGACGGGCCCGCCGCTGTAACCTCGTTCCTCTCGCTTGTTGGGGGGAGAACTCTGTCAGCCGCTGTGTGCCACTGTTCTGATGTTCCGGGATGGGAAGGCCGCTGAAAGGGCGAGGGAGTCAGAAGACCTGCCTAGACGTTTCGCGACAGCCTTCGAGGTCAGAGGCTGCACCATGTAGATCTAGAGGATAAAAAAGGGAAATCCCCGGATCGAGACAATCGATTCGGGGATTTTTTATTTCAGGAATAACGACATGGGAGAGGATCGACCGATGCATCTGTACTGGCGAATCAAAGAAGAGCTTTTGTACCTGGGGGAAGTGCTCGTATTTCTCGACCCGCGTTTTCTCAGAGAATACAGGCGCTGGGTTGAGAAGACCTGTCGTGCCCACAGCACAACCTTCAGGAACTAAGGGGACCCCTAAGATTCTATTGATTCTTGGAAAGGAGGCATTCTGTGAGGAGATGGATTGGACTTTCTGCTGCTGTTCTTGCAATGCTGCTGCCTGACGGACTATACGCCGAGGAGGTTCAGAAGGATTCACGGACTGACGGGGTGATGAAGGAAGTCGTGGTGACCGGGACCAGGTTTGAAGAAAGGGTAGAGAGAATTCCCGCTAATGTCACGGTGATCGACCAGGAAGACATCAAGAACTCCAGTGCCAAGAATGTGCCGGACCTTCTCAGGTCTCAGGAAGGGATTGTGGTGCGCGACCTTTTGGCCAATGGGAAATCGGCGCAAGTTGACCTGCGGGGATTTGGAGAGGCCGCCCCCTACAACAACCTCGTTCTCGTGGACGGCCGGCGGGTGAATGAGATCGACCTGAGCGGGGTGGACTGGACGCAGATCCCTTTGGACCAGATTGAACGGATCGAAGTTCTGCGGGGAACGGGAACGGTGCTCTACGGGGACAACGCAGTGGGCGGTGTGATCAACATTATCACGAAAACACCTTCCGATCGGTTCACTGCTTCTGCAGGGGCTGTGGCAGGCAGTTACAGCCGCAACAAGGAGCATGTATCGGTCAGCGGGGGACAGGGGCCTCTTGCCGCCTCCTTTTATGGCAGCTACGATGCCACGCAAGGGTACAGGGAAAACAACATCTACCGTGCCAGACACGGGGGCGGGAAAATCGTTTACGATGTGGCTTCATACCTGAGCCTGAACCTTTCAGGGTCCTATCACACGGACGACTATGGCCTACCGGGCCCTCTGACAAAGGACCAGCTTTCTGTAAACCGTCGAGCGAGTCTGGATCCCTTGGACAAGGCTGAGACAGAGGACGGGTACCTGAAACTCGGGTCCGATCTGTTGCTGGGAACCTCGGGCAATCTCGTGACAGATCTGTCCTACCGGAACCGGGACAGCAAGAGCGACTTCCCGGACCCCCTCTTCCCCTATGTGATCGACAGCCAGATCGAAACCTATGGGTTCACACCCCGGTATGTTCACAAGTCGGACGTGATGGGTCATAAGAACACCCTCATTACCGGAGTGGACCTCTATTGGATTGATCAGGACCTTAAGACTTACTCCGGAACCTTTTCTTCAACGACAACACCCACCGGCCTCGCAAACATCAGCCGTGATTCATACGGTCTTTACGTGAATGATCAATTCTCGATTTTAGATCCTCTTATTCTGACGCTCGGGGCAAGGCATGAAAAGGCCGAATACGACCTCCACCAGAGGGATCTGAGCCCTTTTCCGTTGGCTCCCCTGGACGAAACGGTCGAGGAAAGCGAGAATGCTTACTCTGCAGGGCTCACCTGGCTTTACAGCGGAAAATCGTCTCTTTTTGGAAGATACAACCGCAGTTTCCGGTTCCCCTTGACCGATGAATTGGTGCTCTTTGACTACGGAGTCGGAAAGATCAGGGTCAACCCGGACCTGAAGCCCCAAACAGGCGATCACTATGAAGTGGGCGCAAGGCACTTCTTCACCCCGAATCTCCAGGCCAATCTGACCTTGTACCGAGCTGAGATCAATGATGAGATTTTCTTCAACAAGCTCTCCTTCACCAATGAGAACTACGACCAAACCCTGCACCAGGGAATAGAAATCGGGTGCAGGGCAGACTTCTTCGAAAAGCTGACGGTTTACGGGAATTACGTTTATGAGAAAGCCACCTTCCGTGACGGTCCCTTCGGCGGAAAGGATATCCCCGCTGTGCCAAGAAACAAATTCAATTTGGGTTTCCGCCTTCATGATGTGATCCCCAAGCTGGTCTTTTCAGCCGACTACTTCTACGTGGGAGACAGCACCCTGATCAGTGATCAGGCCAATCAGTTTGAAAAGCTTGAGAGTTACTACACGATCAATCTCAGGCTCTCCTACGCCTGGAGATGGTTCAATGTTTTTGCAGGGGTCAATAACGTGACAGATCAGAAGTACTCCGAGTATGGCGTGATCGGCGGGTTCACACCCACCCCCTATTATTATCCGGCGCCTGAAAGGAACTGGATAGGAGGAATCGAGATTCGCTATTGAAGGAGCGAAAAACCGCTGTTAGGCCGTCACTCCCGCGGAGGCGGGAGTCCAGCAGGCACCCAGGCGCACGGATTCCCGCTTTCGCGGGAAGGACAACAAGAAAAACGCAATCCACTTTTTCAGCACCCTGCTGACTTAAGGCGTACAGAGAAAACCATTATGATGAAAAATCTCAAAAACCGTTTCCCCTTTCGCTTGGGAACCACCTCCTACATCATCCCGGCCGACCTGATGACCAATGTCGGGTTCCTGGCTCCGTACTTGGATGATATTGAACTCGTTCTGTTCGAGGCGGATCATGAATCCAATCTTCCTGACGAAAAAACGATCGTAGCGCTCAAGGAGATAGCCGACTCCAACAATCTGTCCTACACGGTTCATCTACCCCTCGGCCTTTCGCTCGGCGCTGCAGAGGAGAAGGAACGGCGTTCATCGGTGGACAAAGCCCTCCGCGTTTTGGAACTGACCTCTCCTCTGAATCCGGCCGCCTATGTGCTCCACTATGAAGGCGACCGGAGAGGTGTCATTCCTTCGGAGAACATGGCCGACTGGACAGAAGGGCTCAGGGCATCGACGGCAGAATTGCTCTCCAGCGGAATACCGTCCCATCTTTTCTGTGTCGAGACTCTGGATTATCCCTTTGCCCTGGTCCACCCGATTGTCCATGAGTTTGAACTCTCGGTCTGTCTGGATATCGGGCATGTCCTTCTCCAGGGCTATCCTCTTGACGCCTATCTGGCGAAGTATCATGACAGAATTCGCGTTATCCATGCCCACGGCATTCGCGAAAAAAAGGACCACCGAGACCTGGGAGGGCTGAGAAACTCGGATCTTGAGCTTCTCTTCAGCGACCTCCAGTCGTGGCGGTCTTCTGCCCCGATCCTCACCCTTGAGGTGTTCGATGAAAACGATTTTCGTCTTTCCCTTGATGTTGTGGAAAGAATGGCTCATCGAGGAGCTTTGCAAAAATGAACAAGATCACTCTGATCACAGGAGGGGCAAGAAGCGGGAAGAGTTCATTCGCCCTTTCTCTTGCCCTGAAAAACTGTTCAAAGCGGGCTTTCATCGCCACAGCCGTTCCCTTTGATCAGGAAATGAAAGAGAGGATTTCTCGGCACCGTGAAGAACGGGGCGATCAATTTCATACGATCGAGGAGCCCCTTGAACTTCCTCGTGTGCTCACTGTTTTACCTGGCGACACGGAAGTGGTTGTCGTCGATTGCCTCACGGTGTGGCTGGGGAATCTCTATCATCACTTCCAGGACACCGAAGAAAAGGTTCGGATTCAGGTCGATGCGTTTCTCGACCGCCTGGATCATCCGGTCTGCGATCTCATCCTGGTGACCAATGAGGTCGGTTGGGGTATTGTCCCTGAAAACCCTCTGGCTCGCTCCTTCAGGGACATGGCCGGGTATCTCAACCGGCGTGTGGCCACGAAGGCAGCAACCGTCTATCTGCTTTGCTGCGGGCTGCCCCTCACTCTGAAAGGAGAACCTCCCCGTGGATAAACCATGCTTTGCCATTCACCCTGCAGCGGACAAGGATATCGAGAAGGAGGTTGTGGACCGTCTCAACAACCTGACAAAACCGATCGGCAGTCTTGGTAGGCTGGAAGAGTTTGTACTCCGCTACTGTCTTTGCAGAGGCACCGCAGCCGCCAAAGTCTCGCGGATGAAGCTATTCACCTTTGCAGGAGATCATGGCATAACAGAAGAAAATATCACGCCCTATCCGAGTGAGGTCACCTACCAGATGGCGCTCAACATGGCAGCCGGAGGGGCGGCAATCAGCGTGATGTGCAGAAAAGCGGGAATCGACTGCACTGTGGTCGACGTGGGAGTGAAAAGCAGTTTTCAGGAGTTCCCGGGACTCCTGATAAAAAAGATCGCCCGAGGGACCAAGAACTTCAAAAAAGCGCCGGCCATGAGCCGCGAAGAATGTCTGAAAGCTCTCGATGTCGGTCAGGACCTTGCTAAAGGATCCGCCTGTGATCTCCTGGGTGTGGGAGAAATGGGAATCGGCAACACCTCCTCAGCCTCCGCGCTCTACAGTCTGTTGCTCGATTTGGATCCCGAAGACACCATCGGTGCAGGCACGGGGTCCGTCGGGGCCCTTCTTGAAAAGAAGAAGCAAGTAGTCCGTGACGCCGTCCTGCTCCACAGAAGAGAGTGGGATCGCACTCCCTTCGAGGCATTGAGGCGGGTCGGAGGCTTTGAGATTGCCGGCATGACAGGCATGATCCTAGGCGGAGCCCGGAGCCTTATCCCGGTGGTTATAGACGGGTTCGTCGCAACGGCAGCCGCGCTGGTCGCCATGAAGATGGAGCCCGCGGTAAAGGACTACCTGTTTTTCGCTCACGCTTCTGCCGAGCACTTTCACAAACCCTTTCTTGCTTCCCAAGGCATTGAGCCCATTCTCTCCCTGAACATGCGCCTTGGCGAAGGAACGGGATCAGTGCTTGCCATGCAGATTATTGTTCAGGCCATGGAGTGCTATCACCGGATGGCGACCTTCGGTTCGGCAGGAGTGTCGGGAAAGGAAGCCTAAGCACACCGCCCATCAACGTCATTCCGAGGCGTTAGCCGAGGAATCTTAAATGCAAAAGGAGTAAGCGCGATAGGATTTCTCGCTTCGCTCGAAATGACAAAACCGGCGTTGTCATAGATTCTTGGACATTGAGGACAGTTAAAGGACAATCGGCGACGGACCACGGACATATGTTTCACGCGATGCTGACAGCCTTTAGGACCCTGACCATCATTCCCATCCCCGGGAAGGACACGGAGAATTTCTCCCGATCCCTATGTTTTTTCCCGCTCGTGGGCGCTCTGCTCGGATTCGTCGTTCTCCTCGTGGACTACGGGGCCGTAGCCATTGGGTTTAAGCATGCCTTTGTTTCGGCTCTGCTCTCTATGGCCCTTGTCACCTGGCTTACAGGAGGCTTGCACATCGACGGCCTGGGAGATGTCGCGGATGCTTTCGGAGGAGGGAAGAACAAGGAACACATCCTCCAGTTGCTTAAGGACCCGGCCATGGGATCTTTCGGGGTCTGCGCCATTGTGCTGGATATTCTGATCAAAGCCGGGTGCTGGCAGTTCTTTCTTGAGGGGGGAACCCCTTGGTTCATTTTCTGGAGCTTTGTGTTTTCCCGGGCCATGCAGGGGCTTGCCATCGCCTTCCTCCCCAATGCTCGGGCTGAAAGCATTGCCGCTCCCTTCGGACAAGGAGGCCAATTTTCAAGAGTCTCCGTCCTCCTCGCTTACTTGGCGACAGGACTTGCAGCAGCCTGGCTTTTATCGCCTCGCGCCGCCATCGTTGGCGCTCTTTGCCCCCTGGGAGCTACCTTTCTTTTCGGGTTTTACTGCTGGAGAAAGCTTAAAGGCATTACAGGCGACTGTGTGGGGGCAATAAACGAGCTTGCAGAGATCAGCGTGTTGTTGGGTGGAATGGTTCTGATTCACGGGGCGATGGGGTAAACCCGGAGTGGAGTATTGAAATGAAGATCAAAGTCATTTCGACCCTTATGCTCATTCTCCTATCCGTATGGGCGACCCCATCTAGCTGCGCGGTGTTTAAGGATGCTCTCGGTAGAGAAATCAATGTGCCGGCTCCGCCCAAGCGAATGATTGCCCTCGCCCCAAACCTGACCGAAATACTCTATGCCCTGGGCTTGGGAGGCCGGGTTGTGGGGGTCACAAACCACTGCAACTATCCGCCTGAGGCAAGTCTCAAACCCAAGGTGGGAAGCTACATCCATCTCAATGTGGAGCAGATCATCACCCTTTCCCCGGACCTGGTGATCGGGACAGTGGACGGAAACGAGCGCTATATCCTCGACTTGCTTGAACAGGCGCACATTAAAGTCTTTTTTGTGAATCCCAGGGATGTGAGGCAGGCGATAGAGACCATTTCCACCCTCGGGCATGTCTGCGGTCTGTCAGAGAAAGCGCGTCAGATCTCCGACGCGCTCACCCTGCGGGTGAATCGGGTGGTGGAAGCCACAAGGGCAAGGAAGAGGCCCCTTGTTTTTCTCCAGATCCACATTCAGCCCATCATGAGCGTGAACAGAAGAACGGTTCACCATGACCTCATCCATCTGGCGGGCGGCGACAACATGACGGCGGACGAGCCTGTGACCTACCCCAGAATCAGTTTGGAGGAAGTGATTCGCAGAAAACCAGAGGTTCTTCTCGTTTCCTCGATGGAGAGGGAAGGCAGATTTGAAAAAGCGAGACAGGACTGGCTCCAGTGGACCTCTATCCCTGCCGTGCAAAAGGGAAGGGTTCACCTGATAGACTCCGATCTCATTGACCGACCCTCTCCCCGGGTCGTGGACGGTCTTGAAATCATGGCGAGCCTCGTCCACCCGGAAGCATTCCGATGATGATGCGTGTCACGGACAAACGTCCTGAGTTTGTCCGTGGTAGGCAGTGTTCAAACGTCATGATCAACACGGACAAGCAAAGCTTGTCCGTGGCACTCAGGAACGAGGCATGCGTCCTGAAATACTGATGTTCAATGCTCAATGTTCGAGTTAAATGACCAATGAGTAATGATTCGCTCCATAATACTCCTTTGACGCCGGGCAGGGTCTTTCGCCTTTCCCTGGTCATGGCCTTTTTTCTGCTTCTTGTCGGAGCGGCTTCCCTGCTTTTCGGCACAGCGGAAGTGTCCTTGCACAAATTCATGGCCCTGATGTCCGGATCTCTGGACGCCGAGGACCCTGCGAGGCTCATTATCCTCAGGATCAGGCTACCCAGGATCATCCTCGCAGGGCTTGCCGGCTTTTCTCTCGCTCTGGGCGGCGTGGTCTTTCAAGCGCTGCTGCGCAACCCTCTGGCCGATCCCTTTATCCTGGGCGTCTCCAGCGGCTCTGCCTTTGGAGCCATTATGGGTATTCTGCTGGGTTTCACCTTTTCCGTCGGCATTCCTCTTATGTCTTTTGCCGGCGCATTGCTTGCCGTCTATCTCGTTCTGGCCTTAGGGACAAGAAGAATGGGCATGGAATCGTCCACCATTCTGCTCACAGGTGTGATTCTGAACGCCTTTTTCACTGCAGGGATCATGTTCTTCATCTCCATCGTCGCGGACAGCCGCATCCACACCATGCTGTTCTGGCTTTACGGAGATCTTTCACAAAGCCGTTACGCTCCCCTGGTCCTTCTCACCCCTGCCCTGATCGCTGCATCCCTCATTCTCTTCAGCTTTGCCAAAGAGCTGAACCTCATCACCACCGGAGAAGAGATTGCCTTTCAACTTGGTGTGGACGTTGAAAAAGCGAAGAAAACGTGCCTGGTGCTTGTTTCCCTGCTGATCGGCCTCGTTGTTTCCTTTTCCGGGCTCATCGGATTTGTCGGGCTCATCGTTCCTCACCTGGCAAGGATGGCTTTTGGATCGGATCATCGCCTCCTCATCCCCTTGGCCTCCCTGGGTGGCGCCACGTTCCTGATCGCGGCCGACACTCTGGCAAGGGTTTTGATCTCGCCCAGTGAAATGCCCGTGGGGGTGATCACCGCCTTCCTTGGAGCCCCCTTTTTCCTTTACCTTCTCAGAGTGAGAGGAAGCCAATGGAGCCGATCCTGACTTTAAAAAAAGCGGGGTTTCGTTACAGCGCCTCTTGGGCGGTGAAGGGAGTGGACCTCGATGTGTTTCCAGGGGAGATACTCGGCATCCTCGGCCCGAACGGCTCGGGGAAAACCACTCTGCTCAAGCTCCTGGACGGGATTCTGCTTCCTCATGAAGGAGAGGTCCTTGTTCGCGGAAAAAACATGGTGACCCTCAACCGGGTAGAGGTTGCAAAAGTCGTCGCCATGGTGGCTCAGGAAAACTTCTTCAGATTTGCTTTTTCCGTGATCGAGGTGGTGCTCATGGGCCGCTTTCCCCACCTCGGAAGGCTGCAGTTCGAAAGCAACAAGGACCTGGAAATAGCGGTGGACGCCTTGAGAGCGACCCATAGCCTGGAGCTCTCCGAGCGGTCCATTCATGAGCTCTCGGGAGGAGAAAAACAACGAGTCCTTCTGGCAAGAGCCCTTGCCCAGGAGCCCGCCGCCGTGCTTCTCGACGAACCCACCTCCTTCCTTGATCTCAAGTACAAGAAGGAGATCTTCGATTTGATCGCCGGCCTGACCAGGGAAAAGGGGCTGGCCGTGGTCGTGGTTTCTCATGACATCGACCTCGTGTCTCAGTATTGTCATCGGATCGTGATGCTCAAGCAGGGGTCTGTGCACCTGGCCGGAACCCCTGATCAGGTCATTGACGCCGCAAGCATCGAATCGATTTATGACTGTGCCGTGTTCGTGGACAAAAATCCGCTCACCGGGAAACCAAGAATCAGCTTAAAACCATAAATGCGAAGCACGAAACTCGAAATCCAAAACAAGCTCAAAGCACCAATGACCGAAACGCAAAACAAAACCATGATTGATGACCCTCAGCGGCTTCACTTCTCGATTTTGTTTAAAGTCTTTTGATTTGGCATTTGTTTCGGATTTCGTGCTTCGGATTTCGCCTGCCTCGCCGAAGCGGCCTCGCGTAGGCGGGTGCTTTTTCTAAAAAGGAGGATCTATGCTTGAGTTTCTTATCAAGGGGGGTCCGGTCATGTACCCTCTGCTGGCTTGCTCCGTCGTCGCCCTCACGGTTGTGATCGAACGAATCCTGTTCTGGATTCGTGAAGACATGCGACGCAATCAACCTCTTGTGGACGATGTGCTTGAGCTCTGCCAAAGAGGCGACTGGGGAGCCGTTCGCGAGAAAGTGAAAGGATCCAGAGACTATGTGATTCGCATTCTCGTCAACGGCATTCTTCACCGTGAGTTTTCCATGACCAAGGCCATGGAGACCGCCGCTGCCGATGAAATGAAGAGGATGCGCCGGTTTCTCGGCGTTCTGGACACGATGATCACCGTGGCGCCGCTGCTCGGAATCCTGGGGACCGTCACAGGAATCATCACGGCCTTTAATCTGCTGGGAACAGCCGGCATCGAGCAACCCCACCTGGCCACCGCCGGAATCGCCGAAGCCCTGATCACCACGGCAGCCGGGCTTTTCATTGCCGTCCCCTCGATCCTTCCTTTCAACTATTTCAATTCCCGCGCAGAGGACGCAGCGCTCAACATCGAAAAGTATGCCACGAGCCTCGAGATCGTCTATGAAAAGCTCAATCAGGCGCAGAAACAAGGGTGAGGTGCATTCCTATGAAAGTCAGCCTTCAAGCCAAAAGAAAATCGCGCATTGAAATGATCCCTCTCATCGATCTCATGTTTTTGCTTCTTGTCTCCTTTGTGTACGGCGTCTTCTTCATGTCCGTGCACCGAGGGGTCCAGGTGGCTATGCCCCTTTCATCGACGGCAAAAATTGAAAAACAGCTCACCCTGAGTCTCAGCATTCGAGCCGATGGAACCTTGTTTCTGGACAAAGAGCCGGTCCTTTTTGAAAATCTTGGGGAAACCCTGAAACTCAGGACCGCGGAAAACAAGGAAGCAGGAGTCCTGCTCTTTGCCGACAAGCACCTTCCTTATCAGAAGCTTTACACTGTGCTCGATCTTATTCGCAGGGCCGGTCTCAGTCAGGTGTCGCTTCAGGCGGAGGTGAAGTGAGACGACTCCTTATAGCGGCTGCCTTGGCTCTCGCTTTCCACAGTCTGCTCCTTACCGTGAGGTTTGAGGGGCCTAAAGCAAACCTCGCCCTGCCGCCGAAGCCCCTCACCCTTTCGCTTGCTCAAGGACCGAACGAACCTCTTTCCTCCCCCGCGGTGTCTAAAATCCCGGAGCCATCAGCTCCGTTACTCTCCAGCCCGCAAGGGACAGAGGAAAAGCCTCAAACGCAAAAAATCAGGAAGCCTGCGAAGCCCGCCAAAGGGATCGGGCCTTCTGTTCTCCCCAGGCAGGAACCGGCAAACCTTTCCACCGAAGCTCACGGGGTCGTTTCAGAGGAAAACTCTGCGTCAGGAACCTCCCAGGAATCTCCTTTCCCTACCCTGGCTTCGACAGCACCTCCCGTGCATGAAGCCACCCCTCTCTATCGCCGGAACCCTGTCCCCGAATACCCCTTGCTCGCTCGGAAGCGAGGCTACCAGGGGACCGTGGTCCTCGAAGTGCTCGTGGATCGGCAAGGCAGAGTCGCAGACTTGCGCCTTTCCGCCTCCTGCGGGTATTCTGTTTTGGATCAGGCTGCATTGGCGAGCGTGAAAACCTGGCTTTTCGATCCCGGAACGCGGGGGGGAGAGAGGGTAGAGATGCGGGTTAAAGTACCTGTGCGCTTTCAGCTGGAGTGAGGCCGCGTTGCTGGTCTTGTAAGGGCTTTCTGAAATCGCCCGGGCAAGAACTTACTTGTTTCTTCGGAACAAAGATCTCAGGCCCTTCCCTTTTCCCCTTTCTTTCAGAGAGGGAAGGACCATGTCCACGTGAAGCCTCAGCATAGCACCGGAAGCAAACAGCCCCAGCAGGATCACGAGGTAACCCATGCCCGTTCTTCTCACATAGATCCTGCTCTTCTCAAAGATCAGATCCGCCTCACGGACAGTCCCCAACGCCCTAATGAATAAGGGCAAAGATTTGTCGATTTCCAGAGAAGGCTCCGTGAAGAGGATCTCCCCTTCAAGAGAGCTGACCACCACACCCCGGACATCCTCCAAGGCCAAAATGTCTTTAAAGAGTTCTTTCATGGCTCAACCTATCTATTCGCTCAAGGCCTCCATGATTCGGTCTCTGGCGCACTTCGGGTTCACCGCAACGACGGTCACGCTTTCGCCGGGGAGAAGGACGAAGTCACTGGACTGTCCCCTGTCTAGGTATGCCACTTTGAACTCTCCTGCTTCAAAAGCGGCCCCTAGTCTCCTTATCCCTTTCACAAAGCTCTCCCAGG
Source organism: uncultured Desulfobacteraceae bacterium (assembly GCA_964580575.1). Lineage (GTDB taxonomy): Bacteria > Desulfobacterota > DSM-4660 > Desulfatiglandales > HGW-15 > CAVPDE01. The sequence goes on along the minus strand of CAZOLJ010000023.1, from coordinate 24,426 downwards.
AATTGTCCTCATAGACATCTTCGATCCCGTATCCATCACCCACTTCTCTTTTCAGAAACTGCTTCACCCTTTCTAGCGGGCTGGTCCTTTCGATCTTCTCCTCGGCAGGGGTGGCCAGCTTCTTCCTGGGAGTCGCCGGCTTACCGATGCGCTTGAGTTCGTCCTTCAGGCGCATTGCATCCAGCAGAATCGCCTGAAGATCGCGATGGATGCGCCTCTCTCTTTGCATGCAGGAGTTTTGGATGCTGAGGCTCACATTGTCCCACGAAAAGATCTCATAAGCCGCCGCCTCGCCCCGGAGGCTGTCGCATCGCGCATCCAGCAGTTGGCCATCCAGGAAGAAAAGGATTCCCTGCTTGCCTGAAGATTTCTCGACAAGCCGGACCGTGCACGTTTTTTCCTCCATCTCCATCAACTGGAGAAAAATGCCTGATGTCACGCTGTGGAGCGTGCCGCCATCCGCTTCCTTTCGCAGGGTGGTGATGATTCTCTTGGCCAAGTCGTCGATCATAAACGGCTTGGCAATATACCCGATGGCTCCCCCCTCCCGGGCCAGCCTTTCCATCTCCGAGGTGCTGTACCCGGTGATGATGATGACCGGGATCTCCGGATAGTGCTCCATGATGTGGGAAAGGAGAGAGAACCCATCCATTTTAGGCATCTTGAGATCCGTCACCACCAGGGAGACGGTGCTGTTGTTGAGATGATCAACTGCGCCAAGACCGTCTTCCGCCGTGGCGATGGAAAACGTTTCGTCGTATTTCGAAAGCCCTTCCTCCAGGGAGAGCAACATCTCTTGATCATCGTCTACAATAAGTACTTTCTTGACCACCCTCTGTTCTCCGCGGTCCTTTCGCTATGAGGTCTTGTCGATATCCACAATCCGAATTCCCGCAACGTAATCCATGGGCTCATACTTCTTGATATTTCCGATTTTCTTCGCAATTTCGCTGATTCTTTCGACCTGCTGGTGAATCTTCAGGACCCTTTCGTAGTTCGGGTCTTTGGAAGACATGCCGGAGAGCACTTCGTTCACCGCATTCCTCATGATCATGAGCGGTTGGTTCAGCTTGTGCGCCACGCCTCCAGCCATTTCCAGAAGTCCGATGAATTTTTCCTTCGACAGCTGCTCTTTGTGATACTTGATTCTGTCCGTCACGTTGCGAGCCACCAGATGAATATGCCTGGGTACGGGTGCTCCTTGCCTTTCGTCCACAAAAGCGTGAAACTCCAAGTGCCTTTCATCTCCGTTCCTGTCCATGATCGTAAGGATTCCCTCTTGTCTCCCTGTCTTGATGACAATCGAAAGAAAAGTGGCAAAAAGATCTCTCAACCTGGGGATCACAAAATCGGCAATGCTTCTGCCGATAAGGTCTCTCACCTGGAACCCGAGCAGTTCGCTGCCTGCTTTATTGATGTCCGCAATCTCCCCGTCGGAGTTTAAGAGCACGACAAAATCACTTAACACATTGGCCATGTTCTCAAGGGTCGGTCGGGCTCCCCGCTTCTCAATTTCCTTGGTGGCATCTCTCAGGATGCCATCCAGATGCACCGGAACGCCTTCGTCATTCACAGTGGCTTTGGCTGTCAAACGGCACCAAATGGGTCGGCCGTCCCTCCGTTTCAGGGAAAGTGGGGCATCCACCACACAGCCGCTTTTCATGACGGCACTGAGAAGCAAGTCCCGGTCTTCAGCGTTGCGGTAGAAAACGGTCATGGGATGATCAATCAGCTCCGCACAAGACTCAAACCCGAGCATCTCGGCCAGCGCGTTGTTGCAATACACGATTCTCCCGTCAAGCGTTTCGCGAAACACGGCCACAGGAAGGGCGTGTATAAACTCCGCGAAGCCGCTGGCAGAGGAATCGGAGAAAGCTTCAGATCGCCCCAACTCCATCCCCTGTCAACTCTCCTTTGCTCACAGACTCTCTTAGAGTCTTAGACTGAAACTTCTGTGCATGATACGCAGATGTTAAGCAGACTTTGGTTGCTGCCTAAGGCCTGCTTGAGGGATTTTCTGGACAGACAGAAGGTTGTCCACGCTGATCCCGAGGCTCAAGAGTTTCTTCCGATGTTTTTGAAGCCAGCCCTCCAGCCGACTGTTGAATGGAACCTTCAGACCCTGATCTCTCACAAGGCCTGCGACGGCTGTCAGCAACCCTTTGGCGAGATCGTCATCGGACACCGCGCTCGCCAACCGGATCTTCCGTCCTGAGTACTGAAACTCTCCGGCAAAGGGATCAAGGAAGGCGTACTCATCGGCCAGGTCCAGGAACCTCTTTTTCAGCAGAGTGTTGAAATCCGCCTTGATGGTTTGGCTGGAGGTGCATAGGCTTTCGAGCAGAGCCAGCAGCTCTTCCAGAGCGCCAATGACTTCAGGCGCCGACGGCTTCTTGGATACCTCCTTCACCGCATTGGACTCCACCGAGATCCTGCTCACGTGAAAAATGCCCCCGCTCCGTTTGGCTTTCCGGAGCAGCAGATCCTGGCTCTCTCTGGAGGCGCTGAAGTTTTTCTCCCAGAAGTAGTAGCCCCCCACCACCTGGCCGTTTCTGAAAAAAAGGAACCCTCCGTCCAGGTCGCTGTTCAAGGAGATTTCAATATATCCCGAAAGCTTTTCAGAGCTCATTTTCTTGATGAGCCCCTCCAGGTCCGTAAATTCCGTGCTGAGGTCCTCGTAGATTCTTTTGGCATTAGGGATACTGGACCAGTAATAGGCCTCTTCCGGCGCCATTTCGTAAATGCTGACCTGGTAATTCTCGGTGGGGGAAGGAGTCAGAAGGCGGTCGATCGCCGCCTTGCCGGCGAGCTTTTCGCCCCGGTTCTCATAAGTGCCACCCAGGACTTCGTGGGCTTCAAAGAGAAGGACTCCCTCTGCGGTGGGAGACTTCAAATAGATGGCCCCGGATCCCATCTCCCCTTGGCAATGCTCCAGCAGCCGGCGAAGATCCAAATAGTAGCTGTTGAGATTCTCGAAAACAGGGTTTCCCCTGGGTACAATCACCATGCCCTGCCCCAATTCATTGATCCCTTCTCATTTTCCATTGGTCATTGACTTAAAACTGAAAGCCAGTTCTTCAATGACCAAGGCTCAAGGATCAATGTTCGATGATCAATGATCCTACCGCCGCCGCCGCAACCGTTCGATGGAAAGCCTGATGCTTTCCTGCATCCGCCCTATGGCCTCCGCCAGGTCTCCTATTTCATCCCTTGAGGTCACGGGGATTTCTGCACCCATCTCGCCAACGCTGATTTTTTCTGCCACCGAGGTCAATTTCTTGATCCTGCTGGTCAGCCGGGTACCGTACAGGGCTACGATCACACCGATCAACAGCAGAGTTCCGACCAGAATCCCCAGGACGATGTTCCGGGTGTCTGTGCTGATTTGGGCGGCTTTCGCCTCCATCTGTTTCACCAGTTGCGTGAATTCATCGAGATAGGTGGTAGCCGCCACGTAATAGGGTGTCCCTTGCACGGGCGCGCACACCATGTACTTGTCTCGAAAACTTCCGTCCGCCTCTTGCCATCTGTAATATCCTCGAGACTCTTTCCCCTCTTTTCCATTGCTGAACACCCTCCAGAACCCGGGGAAGTTGGTGCCCATCGGCTGGCTTAGCGTGCTCATGTCCAGGCCCACAATTTTGGGATTGGTGTGGGCCCAGTTGCGCCAGATGCCCTGGCTGTCCGGCACCGCGTGAAGGGCGGTATATCCTGTGGTGCCTACCTTTTGAACCGCCAGTTTTTTGAACTCCGGATCCGCATCAAACGCTTCTTTCTTGAGATCGGCCCGGCCCAGAAGATAAAGCCTGACTTCGGAAGCCACGGATCTGGCTTTTTCAGCGATGATCTGCTCGCCCAACTGGGTCACCGCTTTTGTGCTCTCTTGTGTGATCAGACTTGAAAGATTGCCCAATTGGAGCAGGTAGAGGTATCCGGCTCCAACAAAAAGGATGATGGGGACGAGGAAAAAGAGAATGAAGATTTTAAACCTCAAGCCCATGCCCTTTTTCTTTGCTTCCGGCACAGCCTCCTTCACTTCGGGTTTTTCCTCCCTGGTCGGAGGAGGCTCTTCTTTCACCCCAGGAGGTTCCTCTCCTTTGGCCGGAATCTCCCGTGTCGGCCGCAACGCGGGCGGCGGTTCCACTGGTTTGGCTTCCGGTTTGGAGATGGTCATCATATTGCCGCAGGCTGTGCATTTGGCTTTTGCGCCTGTGGCTTTGATACGCGATGGATCAATCTGATACTTTTTCCCGCACTCCTCACATATAATGATCATCTTTCACTCCCCCTTTTCAATATCCCTTCTCTTTGATTTTTCGAACCATGGCGTGCTTGAAAGCCGCTCTCTTGTCCTCACGCTGGATCTCCCGCGACAGACTCTCTACGAGTTCCGGAGCTCGTCGAGAGGGAAAACGTGTCACACTCTGACCCAGATCATTGGCGGCATCTTCAATCAGGATTTGCGCCAGGGGCCCAATGGCCAGGGCCAGTTCTCTCTTCAGAGTGTCCATGAAATCAGCATCCACGGCGGCAATCGCCTCGGCCACCTGGTCGATGAGTTTGAGCTTCGATAGCTTGCTTGCCGCTTCTCTCAGGGTACTCATCTTTAGCCCGGTCTTCTTTGAAATCACAGCCAGGCTTTTCTTCCCATCGAGTTCCATGAAGAGCGTCAACATTTGCGCATCAAAGGAGTACTCTGCCGTGTCTTCCCTGACGACCCGCTGGAAGACTAGGGCCGAAATATCACCGGATGAAATGTCCATGTCTTCGCCTCCCGCTGTATTCAAGGCTTTCCCACCCTCGGAGAGTGGGGCGCCCCCGCGTCCCTTCTTCATTTGGATTCACGCCACAGCTTGATCTCTGCCCGCAGGGCTCTGAACTCCGCCCGGATCGCCTCCTTGATCTCTTCCAGCGCATAAGCAAACGCCTCATGGGGAGACATCCCGGCAAAACGGGCCTCTGTCCTGGGTTCTGCTTGCGGCTCTTCCCGGGCAGGGATCTCCGTCACCGGAACCCTCTCGCGCTCTGGTACCGGCGCCGGTGAAGGCGCCGGAGGAGCCGGCGACACTTCAAAGACCGCGGGCACTTTTTTTTCCACCTTCCTGAGCAGCACCTGCTCCTTGAGTTTCTTGAACTTCCCAACCTCCTTGAGGAGCATTTTTTCCTTCTCCGGCCGGGACATCCCTTCGGTCAGGGCCACCTTCTCCAGAGCTTCATAAACGGAATTGATCACCCGGGTGGCCTGCGGAAGGGCCCTGCCTTTATTCGCTTTCACATATCTCCCTATGGACCCGAGAAGCTGAAGGAAGGTCAGGATGATCTTGTCTTCACTGTAAACGTACTCGACGTTTTTTATTTCGTTGAGGAGGCTGTCCATGGTACTGTCCGTGATTTCCCAGTCAATGGACAACAGGACGGCTTTAAGATTTATTAGGGGGTGTTCGACCAACCCGACCTGTTCTTCGGCTGCTTCCGGGGCATCCTCCCGGAAGAGGTGATCCAATCGATCTTCCACTTGAGATCTGAAATTGTCCTCGTCTCTTTGCTGTGCCAAGCCAGCACCTCCTAGGTGAGATCTTTCCTGAGAGAATCGATGGTCATAATGATAATCTTTTTCATCGTCTGGACCACATTCGGTCCTTTGAGGGCACTCGCTTCAAAAGAAGGGGCCTTGAGTTTCGAGTTCAAATCCTTTTCGAGCCATTCCACGGGCAGAAGGGGAATCCCCTCTTCCAGGAGATCCCTTTTGTTGTATTGAAACACGAGAGGGATCTCCAAAATGCTTTTCTTGTAGGAGGCCAAATTGTCCGCCAGGCTCTTGAGGGAAAGCACGTTCTCCTTTCGACGGACCGCCAGAGAGTCCGCAACGAACACGATCCCGTCCACCCCCCTCAGGACCAGCCTTCTCGTGGATTCATATTTCACCTGGCCCGGAACCGTGTAAAGCTGGATCCGGATCTCGTATCCCTTGATTTTGCCGATCTCGATGGGAAGAAAATCGAAGAACAGGGTCCTGTCCCCGTGGGTTTTGATGGTGACCATTTCCGTTTGGATGCGGCTTCGGAACTTCTTGTAAATGTATTCAAGGTTGGTCGTTTTCCCTCCCCTGCCAGGGCCATAGTAGACGATCTTCGCTTGAACCTCTTTCTTTTTCAGATTGATGATGGCCATGGAATGCAACCTCACCCAGGGAACGATTCCCTACCCTTGTGCGCCGGGCTTCAAAATCTCCACAAGCTTATCCGTGGCTTCAGCCACCTTCAGCCTCAGGAACCCCAGGGAAACCTCCTTTCCGAATATGGTGATCAGCAGAAATTCATCGCTGACTTTGTTGAAGTGAATGTTCTCCTTCTTGCCCTTGTGGAAAAGCAACGAGAACTCCTCTTCGCCAATGAGGCCTGCCATGGTGCTCACGGCCCCGAAATTCCCCGCGGCCAGTGCAGCCAGGGAGTAGAGGTCGCGTTTTTTTTCTCCGTTGTCCATGGTCGAAATGATGTTCCCCGCCATGTCGATCAGGGTCACCGAATGGACCCCCACATCCAGCAGGTCCTCTGCGAGCACGGCTTCGATCTTCGAGAGCTGTGCCGGTGTAAAGATATAGGTCCTCTGCCCGTCCGTGTCACTGATGTATTGCTTGTCCATGATTCTCACCGCCGACCCGTTGTAGCCATATAGTTGCCACCGTGCCTCCTTCTGCATGAGGCGCAATCTCCAGTCGACCTCCCATCTGGGCCATGAGCTTGAGGGCGATCGACAGCCCCATTCCCTTTCTCTTCGGTTTGGTTGAGAAAAGAGGAACAAAGATTTTGCTCATGTCCTTCCGCTGGATGCCGCACCCATTGTCTTTTACGCCGATACGGATGCGCTCGCCTTCACTTGTCGCGCTCAATTCTATCTTCGGGTTCTCCATGCCTTCCACGGCGTCCAGGGCATTTTCCACAAGCTGGATCAGAACCGTTTGAATCGCCATCGGGCTTCCCATGACATCGCCTGAGCCTGCCTGAAGGTTTTGGATTGAGGTGACCTTTTCCGTTCGCTGGCGCAACGCCACAAGGAACTGTTCCCAGAAGGACCGAAAGTCCATGGGCTTCTGGTCATTCACGTTCACGCTGGAGTAGGACCTCATGGCATCGACCATAGCCTGTTGCCTGCCCAAGACTTTCTTCGCCCTCTCGAGGTATTCCCTCTTTTTTTCATCGTTGAAGAGATCGAAGTTTTCGTGAAGGACATCCAGAGTTACCTTCAGCGCATTCACGGAGTTTCCAAGCTGGTGCCGCAAGGTGGAGAGGAGATCCTCCAGGAATGGAACGGAGGTGCCTGTGGTCAAGGACTTGTCTATGGAGCTATCATTCATCATTTGTTTAGAAATCAGCACACATGGATCCCGGGAGATAGATGCCAGCAAGTTCGATGCCATCAGGCAATCGCCTTGCCAACCCCTTGATTCCAGTTAATTAGTTGTTTTGAGGAGAAATCCAGGGTAGGACAATTAGTTCTTTTTGGACCGTTCAAAATGACCGGGCCCGCTAATGGCCGGCGATGTTGATTTCGGCTAGTGTTCTCTTCAGGGTGGAAAGGGAGATGCCCAGGGTTCTGGCAGTCCGGCTTTTGTTTCCGGCGCATGCCTTCAGGGCCGTGAGGATCTGCTGCCTTTTCAACTCCTGGAGGGGAACGATTCCCTTGGCTTCAGAATACCTTCGGTCAGCCGATGCATAGTCGGGATCATTGTTGACCAACAGACTGGCAGGTTTCAGGATATCCCCCTTAATCAGAAGGGATGCCCGTTCAATGACGTTCCGGAGTTCTCGCACATTTCCGGGCCACGGATAGTCGATCATTCTCTTCATGTCCGGGTCAAGGATGCGCACCGGCTTCCTGCAGAAAATCCTGGCAAAATACTCGGCGATCTCCGGGATGTCTTCCGGATGTTCGCGAAGGGGCGGCACTTGGATCGTAACCACGGCCAGGCGGTAATAGAGATCCTGTCTGAAGCGCTTTTCTCTTATGGCCTGAGCAAGGTCCTGGTTGGTTGTGGCCACGATTCTGACATCGACAGGGATATTTCGGCCTCCTCCGATTCTCCTGACACACTTGTCTTCCAGAATCGTCAGCAACTTGCTCTGGAGGCGGATGGGAATCTCACCAATCTCGTCGAGGACCAAGGTGCCTCCATCCGCGAGCTCAAAAATCCCCTCGCGCCGGGTGTCCGCACCGGTGAACACTCCTTTTTCATGGCCAAAGTACTCGGCCTCCATCAGGTTTTCCGGGATCGCCGAGCAATTGACCATGAGGAAGTTCTCTCTTCCTGCCTGAAGATCATGAATGGCCTTAGCCACAACGTTCTTACCTACGCCGGTCTCCCCGGTGATCAGCACATTCGACTCCGTGGTCGCTGCGAGCCGGATTTGCTCTCTGACTCTCCGCATCTCGTCTGAAGAACCGATGAGCTGTTTCTCCTCGCTTTCCCTGGTTCTTTCGTAGTCTTGAACCCTGATCTTTCCTTCCATCTGAACGTTCTTGACGGCCAGATCCATGATGATCAGAAGTTCATCCAGTTCAAACGGCTTGGACAGATAATTGAACGCTCCGGCCTTTATCGCATCAACGGCACACCGCACCGTCGCGTAGGCTGTCACAAGAATCACCTTTGTTCGCGGATCCATTTCCAGGATCTTTCGGCACACTTCGATCCCTTCCATGTCCGGGAGTTTTTGGTCAAGAAGCACCAGGGCCGGTTGCTCGCGCTCAAAAACCGTCATCCCTTCTTTGCCGGTCCTGGCTGAACTCACTTTGTAGCCTTTGGTGGTAAGATAATCGGACAAGGAAGCTAAGAAGAGCTCATCATCGTCAATGATTAGTAGCTGAATAGCCTTTTTTCCCAAGACTCAGGTGCTCCCCAAAACAATCAGTGGTCAATCATATGAGTTCTATGGCCTTTCATAAGAAAAGCCAATCCAGTTATTGTCTTAATCCAAATTCTCTAAAACTATATCATTATCTTATCGTTTGTGTCAAGTTTGCTCTATTTCTTAAATCCTACGAATCTATTCATCAAATCATTAAATAGAGCTATATTAAATTAATAAACGATAGGTCTGCATAAAAAACCCCACACTCTCCCTTTGCTAAAGGGGGAATGTGGGGTTTTAGGTGACTCAGCAAAACGACAATTCATTCCGTGAGTTCATATCAGTTGCAGGAAGGACCTATCGGCGCGTCCAGAGCGATCTCCAGGACCTCGTCCATCTTCTTGACCAGGTGAAATTCCAAATGGTCCTTGATCTTTTCGGGGATCTCTTCGAGATCATTCCTGTTTCTCTCCGGCAGGATGATGTGCTTTATCCCGTTTCTGCTGGCAGCCAGCACCTTCTCCTTGATTCCGCCCACCGGCAGCACCGCTCCTCTGAGCGTCACTTCGCCGGTCATGGCGAAATCTGATTTGATGGGTCGGCAGGTCAGAAGCGATGCCAGAGCCGTCAGGATGGTCACCCCTGCCGACGGCCCGTCCTTGGGGATAGCCCCCGCAGGCACGTGGATGTGAAGATCGCGGTCCCTGAAAAAATCCTCCGAGATCCCCAGGTTCTTGGCCTTGGACCGGACATAGCTCAGAGCCGCCTGGGCGGATTCCTTCATCACATCCCCCAGCTGCCCTGTGAGCACCAGGGACTTCTGGCCAGGCATCATTGTAGCCTCCACAAACAGGAGGTCCCCCCCTGCAGGAGTCCATGCCATGCCCGTGGCAACACCGGGTACCCCGGTGCGTTCCAGGATATCCGAAGAGAACTTCGGCAGTCCAATGTGTCCGGGCAATTTGCTGGCTCTCAACGAGACATTCCCCGCTTCACCTTCCGCGACGCTTCTGGCAAGGCTCCTGCAGATTCCGCCGATCTCTCTCTCCAGGTTTCTGACTCCTGCCTCGCGGGTGTATTCCCTGATGATTCTTTTGATCGCAGACCGCGTGATGTGAATACGTTCCGGGTCAAGCCCGTGCTCCTTGATCTGCCTTGGAATAAGAAATCTCCTCGAGATCTCCAATTTCTCCTCTTCAGTGTAGCCCGGAAGTTCGAGCACTTCCATGCGGTCCAGCAACGGACGGGGAATCGTGTCCAGCTGGTTGGCTGTAGTGATGAACATGACTTTGGACAGATCAAACTCGACTTCCAGATAATGGTCGGAAAAAGAGAAGTTCTGCTCCGGATCAAGAACTTCCAGCAAGGCCGAGGCCGGATCTCCCCGAAAATCATTGCCGATCTTGTCCACTTCGTCGAGCATGAAAATCGGGTTGTTTGAACCGGCTTTTTTTAGCCCATGGATGATCCTCCCGGGCAAAGCGCCGACATAGGTGCGGCGGTGGCCTCTGATTTCTGCCTCGTCTCTCACTCCGCCCAGAGAGAGCCGCACAAACTTCCTGCCGATCGCCTCGGCAATGGACCGGCCGAGGCTCGTTTTCCCTGTGCCCGGAGGCCCGACCAGGCAAAGGATGGGGCCCTTGTGATTGGGGTTCAGCTTTCGAACCGCAAGGTATTCGAGGACTCGTTTCTTGACTTTTTGAAGATCATAGTGGTGCTGGTTCAGAATTCTCTCGGCTTTTTTGATGTCCAGCTTGTCCACGGTGCTTTCAGACCAGGGAAGCGTCAGAAGCCAGTCCAGGTAGTTGGTAACGACCGTGTACTCCGAAGAGGACGAATTCATCTTGGAGAGCTTCTCGATCTCTTTGTTCGCCACTTTTTGGGCTGCTTCCGGAAGCTTCTTCTTTTCGAGCTTTTCCTTGAGTTCCTGGATCTCTGAAGGCTCCTGGTCACCCACACCCAACTCCTTCTGGATGGCCTTGAGCTGCTCCCGCAGATAGTACTCTCGCTGGTGCTTGTCGATTCCCTTCTGGACCTGGCTCTGGATCTGCTGGCCCATCTTGTTCACTTCCAGTTCGTCGTTCAGATAGACCGTGAGCTTTTCCAAACGTTCTTCTACGTCCAAGCTTTCCAGGATGCTCTGCCTCTTCTGCCCTTCGATGTTGAGATAGGACGCGATGATGTCGGCCAGCGTGCCCGGATCCGAAATGTGACGAACCACATTGAGGAGTTCGTCAGGCAGGTAGGGGGACACGGGGACCAGTTGCTTGAACAAATTGATGAGGTTCGACTTGAGAGCCTCCACCCGCTTACCTGTCTTTTCCTGCTCACGGATGTTTTGAATGTTGACCAGGTAATTCGGCTCCCTGGAGACCATGCCCGTGATGACCGCACGGTAGAGCCCTTGCACCACCACGACGCTCCCCTCGCTCCCCTTGGACATCTTCACGAGCGAAGCCACGGTCCCGATGCGGCTGAAATTTCCGGCTTCCAGAGCGGCCTTCTCTTCGTCACCCATCATGGCCACCACGACCATTTTGTCCTTTTCCATGACGTCTTCAAGCATGGGAACAAAGCCCTCGGTCTTCACGAGGATCGGAATCACCATGTTTGGGAAGAGCACCGCGTCTTTAACCGGCAGCAAAGGAAGGATATCAGGAATGTTAACCTGCTTAACGAACATAATACACTCCTCTCATTTATGGTTTCGTTTTCCCTGCTCCTGCGTTCTGAACCACAAAGTACCGCTCGGCGCGCCTGCACTGAGGGGAAAACGGTTGAGGATAACATAATCATTCCGGAGGGGACGTAAAGGAGAGAGATTTCCGGGGATTAAAAGAAGAGTCTTACGATGTGGCACAGAGGGTGAGCAATGAAGACTGAACTTAGGGTGCCACGGACAAGCAGGGCTTGTCCGTGCTACCTCATGCCTTTTTGATATTGCCCACTGCCACCAGATAGAGGAGTCTTGAACTTTGGTTCAGCCCGAGCATCTCCATGGCTTCACCGTCATAGAGAGCTCCGATCCCGCAGCACCCCATTCCCATGGCTTCGGCAGCGACGTAAAGTCGTTGTCCTAGCCTCCCGGCTGTCAGCATGGTATAGCGATACCCTCTGGGACCCCACGTTTTATCGAGCACTTCCAAGTTCGCCAGGAACAGAAAATGAACCCCCGCATTCACCAGCCACGCCTGATCCAGGCAGATCGATGTGCTTCTGGCCATGAACTGACCCGAGGAGACCGAGGCCCACGACTCTTTCTTGCCGTCCAGCAGGTAGAACCCAGGCTCCATGCCTTCCGCCTGCCCCACCAGAAACCCCACTGCGACGCTCTGATCATAGGGTGATCCATTTTTCAGGCATATGCTGCTAAGCAGAGCACCTATGGCTTGCTTGCTCAATGCTTTCTTGACAAAGTTGCGCCTTGAACGGCGGCGGAACACGGCATCCGGGTAGTCTAGGATTTCCGGCCAAGATCCGGTGGCATCTAAAGGGGCCCAGGTTTTAGGAGCGATCCCCAACTCGTCGATCATCTCCGTCCTACCATTAAGCGTCTCCCTCACATGGGGGGAGAGGGCGGGGGGAGGGGGATTCTCAAAAGTGCGAATGCCAGCCTTATGAATTTCCCTTATGACCGGATAATCGGTTTCTTTTGCTGACACGCGGCTGGCTTGCAGCATGGGTTCTGGCAAAGGGGGAAGGGGTTCTTTGTATTGGGCCGGTATCCCTCTGCCTCCAGGCACATGAATGATCGCAAGAGCCACTTCTTTCTGATCATCCAGTCCCAGCATCCGGTTCGTCTCCGCATCGTCGAAGTCATAGTTCACAATGAAAGGAAGGTGCGAAGCCTTCAGGCCTAGGATCAGGTTCTCTGCCACGTGACCCGTATCGAGGAGGTGGTAACGGTACGCACGAGCCCTGTACTTCCAAGCGCTTCGGAAAAAAATCGCGGTGAGGAAGAAAGTCAGATGACTCCCTTCACGGTGAACCACCCCGGGAACATCTCCTTTCCTAAGAGAAACAAGGGAATGGTTCTGAATGGCAAAGTGGTAGAGCCCGTCGTCTATACCCTTGATCTCATAGGCAGCTACGTAGATCTCCGTGGGGTAAAGGGCGCCCGCCGAAGCTGCGCTTCTGAAAAAGAAGTCACCCTCCGGGTAGCGAGCCCTCGCCGTATGGGTGTTGCAGAGGAGAAGGAGAAGGGAAAGCGATTCCAAATCCAGGGGTTTGTTCATACTCGCAGCGGAGGGCTCTGCAAGGAAACCGGATAATTTTTCTTTTGGCAACTGAAGGTCTCTCGGGAGAGGCAAAGAGGTGATTCCCGGATACTCTTTGAAGACCCTTGGCTGATTGGCCCAGTCCAGGGAATGCCCGGACATTTCGAACCGGTCGTAGCTCGTTCCCTGATGATAATCCATGCAGGTTTTGATCATCGGTGGCCTCTCCTTTTCCTTGAACTCGATCTTTGTCCAAATTTATGCCAAAGGTAAGAACGAAGGCTATCGAAGACAAGGTAATCTCAGATTCGTCTCCGCTCGCCAGATGATCGATTTCTTGAAGCCATAGATGGAAATCATCTGGACATTCCATTACTATAGTTGCGTCAAGCACATGCGTCTCCCCGGAGGTCGGGAGGGATTTTCATAATCAAGGAGAAGCACATGACCTACGAAACCATCGAATACCAGGTTACTGAACCAGGCATTGGCCTTCTATCACTGAACAGGCCGCGAGTTTACAACTCCGTGAACCACAGGATGATGGAGGAACTGGAGAGTTTCTGGCAGGAAAGGCTCCACGACTTGGAGACCCATGTGATCATCCTGCGCGGCAACGGAGACAAAGGATTCTGTGCCGGCCTCGACATGAGAGATTTCATGAAAAACGCTCCCGAGATGACCGTGGATCAGCACTACGCCTTCCAGGTCCGACTGGCCAGGCTCCCTCTGGCCATGAGGCGCGCCCCGCAACCCATCCTCTCTGCCGTGCACGGTGCAGGCGCTGGCCTCGGATTCAGCTTCGCCATGGCCTCGGACGTGAGAGTCATCAGCCCGGATGCCCGCTTCTCCGCCGCCTATATCAACATCGGTCTTGGCGGGGCGGACATGGCGTGCAGTTATTTTCTTCCCCGGCTCATCGGTGCAGGCAGAGCCTACGAGTTCATGCTCACGGGCAACTTCATGTCCGCACAGGAGGCCATGCAGCTTGGGTTTGCAAGCCGGCTTGTTGAACGCGACAAACTGCTTGAGACGGCCCTGGAACTTGCCAGAATCATGAATTCCAAGAACCCCATGGGGCTTCGCCTCACCAAAGAGGCGATCAACGTCAATCTCGATGCGGGAGGGCTGGAGCAGGCCCTTCAAGTGGAAGACCGGAACCAGACCCTTCTGGTTACAAGATCGTTGCTCGACAAGGGAGAGAGAAAGGGGAAGTATTTCTGAGGTTCAAGGTGTACGGTACAAGGTGCAGCCTCCTCCGCCGAAGCGGCTACGGAGGCCGGGCCGCGCACGGCACACGGCAAAAAAACCAAGAGGACGAATTGGTGGCACGGACAAACGTCGTGTGTTTGTCCGTGGGGGACGGAGTTATCCTCTCAATGAATTCGTCCTTAAGCAGGCTGCCGTTGGTCACAATGCTTGCTCTGAATCCGATAGCCTGGGCCGCTTCGATGATTTCCTCAAAACGCTTGACCAGAAAAGGCTCTCCCCCTACGAGATTGAGCCTAAGACAGTGGGTTGACTGGCTTGTGCCGGTGCTCCTGTGAGAGATTTGAGGAAGAAACTCTCGATGCAGGACCTTCAGCATCCGTTGCACTTGTTCCGGATTGTGGTGAAGCTCGTCCTTGGGGCTCTTTATGCCCCACTGGGCATAGCAGTATCTGCAGCGGTAGTTGCACAGTTGGGTCAGGTGATAGTTTATCACCACCTCTTTGGAGGATGCCGCCGGCACACCATGCTCATGAGCCATGAAGTTTGTGTGTGCCGCATTAGAATGCATGAGGTCCTTCTCCTTTCCTTTTCAGGATTGCAGGCTCAACATCACCCACAAGTTCATTTCCTGGAATTATTCAACCACCAAAACATGATCACAAACACTGCAACGTTGCTGCGGCCGCTTTGATTCAGGGCATAGAGCGTCTCTGTAATGACCTGCGGGCTGAGTCCCGTAACCGCAAGCAGGATGTTTTTCACTCCGCCACCTCCCATTGGGTTTTCCCGAGTCCGAAACTGGTCTGTTTGCCCAGGTGGACCTCGGCGCAGAAGTGGAGCAAGGACAGGTAGGGTCTCAGTTCTCCCTTATAGGATATAGCTCCGGTGATCCCTCCCATAAGCATTCGTTGATCCTGTCTGCCGGAATACCTCTCCCAGTCTAACCATTTCAGATCCGACCGGGCGATTTCTACGTCTTCCGCTTGTCTTACTAGCCCCCTGTAGTTGAGGAGAGGCTCTCCTTGCCCGTAGAAATTCATGAGCGACGACACTCGTCGGAGCATCGCCCTCACCAGCAAGTGAAACGGAAGCTCTGCTTTCAGTTCATTCTGAAACTTGAGGCGAAGGGGGGTCACGAGCGTGAGTTCAAGCCGACGCACCTCTTCGGGGTAGGACTCAGGCTTCTGCAGATTCATGGAATCAAAGGGGTGATCGAGCCTGAGCTTCTGGTCGCGATTCGAATAGACCGTTTTGTCTGCACTCTCGACCTTCTTCAGGACAAATCGTCCCCTGTCACCGTTCACCCTTTTGCCAATGCCCATCTTTCCCATTTGCTCAAAAGCATAGATGAAATAGGGCAAGTTCTTGTTGGCTTCTCCGAAAAGAAGCAAAGAAAAGTCAAAGGAGAACCCTTTCGGGAAAACCCTCTCGGCGGACAGAGGCGGCTCGATGACAAAAGGATGGGGAGGCGCGGCGATCCTGGAGTCTCAAAAACAAGAGCGTAAATGCAGCGCTCCTTCAACAGGCACTCCTCGCACTCCTGCCTCCCGAGGGCGCAAACCACGGACTTTAGGGCCCAACCAAAAACTCCCCGAAAAGTTGAGCCTTTGTAGGGTGGAAGCAGGGCGTCGGTTTCAAGACGGCAGAAGAACTGATATTTTCCGTAGAGCATGGGCTGGAGATCCTTCTTTTTTCTTCACATCAACGGTCGTGATCTATTCTGGCGCAACCGTTTCCATTCCACAACCCCTGCAACTTTGCTGTGGGAGCCGGAGAGACAAAGGCCCTTTCCTATCCTAGGTAGAAGGAAAAGGGCCTTTGGATATTGCAGGACTGTTAGCCGGCAACCCTTACCTCATCTGTTCTGCCTGAAGCAAGCAGCCACTGCTCATTCCTAGCGTTAATCTGTCTTTTGCTTCAGCTCTTTAGCGATGATAGTCAGAATCTCTTCTGGTGTCGTTTCTTTTGAAGCCAGCACTTCTCCTTGGATGTGTTTGTGGGAGGGAAAAGTCTTGACGTTCGGCCAATGGGGAGCGTTGTCCCAACGGCACAAGAGCTTTCCCTCAGCATCTATCCAATTAAAAGCATACTTGCGCTCTCCACTGCTGAACAAGTATTCCTTTAAGAACAGCCTTGAATTGTTCGCGAGGGTTATCTCAATCTTTATTCGATAGGAATCTCCTTCCTGGTCGTAGCAGTCGACGCGAAAGGTTTTGATGACATCCCTGTGCTTCTCAAGGAGGTTAAGCATGTTCCAGCGCCTGTTTTTGCCCCTTTAATCGCTTTAGGTTTTCTCTTGCATACCTCCAGTCCAGGTAGTCATCCTCTTGCTCGAACACCTCCTCGTTCTTGAGGTTCTTGAGCTTCTGCTCAAACTCCTCGAAACTGATTTTATACTTGTTCTCGAAGAGCCTATCCTCATTCAGATACTTCTCCATCTTAGCAAGCATCAACAGCAAAGCCTGGTTCTTGACAAATGATTTGAGGTCTTTGAACCCAAGCTGGGCGAGGATTGCTTCGGATGTTTCTACAAAGTGCTGATCCAGAGACATTGGTATCACCTCCTCGCTGAATCGAGGGCTTCGCAAGTCCTTTCGATCGCCGGTTTCTCCTCACCGCGCAGTCGAATATCCTTTATCGTTTTCATCCTCAATCCGAGTTTCTTGTGAGACGCTAACACCGCTATTTTGAGACATCACCGTTCGAAAGGCAAGTCCTTTCGCCGTTCCCACTCGCCCGCTTGGGCGCGTCTGAGGTTTCAAATTCAGAGGCGCTTCCAAGATTGATTCTTTTATGCGGTAAACGATTGGTTCTCGCTTCTCTTCGCTCTATGCTCTCTGCGTTTTTATTGCTTTGCCGTGCACCTTGCGCCGTGCACCTTGTACCTTGTATCTCACACCCCCAGGGACTCCCTCATCATCTACCGGTTCTGCTTCAGCTCATCCACTCAGCCTTCAGAGTTCCTTGACCGCTTTGCTCCCTTCATCAAAGGCTTTGAGATTGTCTGAAAGTTTGTGCAACGGAAGCAGTTCCTTGATCGTTTCTTCGAACCCTTGCCGGTCGACAGGCAGGGTGTTGGTGGCAGAGAGCGCTCCGAGCATGGCCATGTTGGAAAAAATGGGGTCCCCCATCTCAAGGGCGATCTCCGTGGCATTGATGGACCAGGTTTTCCTGCTGAGTGATTGTAGCTTCGCGACCACTTTGGAAATCTCGGGATAGGTCGCATTCCCGGAAATGACATCCATGGGAAAGATCGGCCGAGTGTTGATCAGGGTCATGACCCCGGGGTGCCCATAGGGTTCAAGAATCCTGAGAGCCTCCACAGGCTCGAGGGACACGAGGAGGTCACACCGGCCTTCAGGGATAAGAGGAGAGAACTGGTTTTTCTCGGACAGGCGCAGGTGGCTCATCACGGCGCCTCCACGCTGAGAGGCTCCGTACGTTTCGCCAATGGTGATGACATACCCTCTGGCCACAAGCATTTGACCGAGAATCTGGGAGGCAAGGACATTACCCTGGCCGCCGACCCCGCCGATGATCACGTTGAAGGGATCTTTTGCGAGAGCCATCTAGGCCACCTCCTTTCGGATTGCGGAGGCAGGACAGATTTCAGCGCAGACCCCGCACCCTGTGCAGATCGCCTCATCAATGCCGGCCTTCCCTGTCGCCCTGTCCCAGTAGAGCCCCGGGCACTTGAAGACCCTTGTGCACAGGCGGTTGCACCCGCAGGCTTCCCCAAGGCAGCGCTCCTGATTCACCTCCATCTGAAAGAGCTTCTTCTGCTTCTTGCTCCGCACCAGAGCGCACTCCCTCTTGAGGATTAACACCTTGACCCCCTCTTTGTCCTGGAGGAGTTCGAGCATCGCCTCCGTGGTCGCCGCCAGATCAAAGGGGTCCGCCACTTCCACTCTCGCGCCCAGAGATTCACAGATCGCCTTCAGATCCAGCACGGGCGCCTCTTTTCCAGTGGCCGTGCGACCTGTGCCGGGATGGGGCTGGAACCCGGTCATAGCGGTAGCGCTGTTATCCAGGAGAAGAAGCACGAAATTGGCTCCGTTGTAGCGTGCATTGACCAGAGCCGGCATGGCGGCATGATAGAAGGTGGAGTCCCCGCAGACCGCCAGCACCGGCTGGGTAAGGCCGAATCGTTCAAGCTGGCCGAACCCGGCTGCGAGGCCTGCTCCTGAACCCATGGCGTGGATCGTCTTCATTTGAAAGAACCCTGAGGGGCCCATGCCGAGGCCGTAGCACCCGATATCTCCGAGCACAAACCCCTCCCGGCCGTCTAGGGCGAGGGCACTCTTCACGGCCCAGTAGGTCGCCCGGTGAGGGCATCCTGCGCAGAACCCGAGCGCTCTGGCAGGCACAAGTTCAGCCGCCGCCTCATGGGCCCTGCTTGCGTAATCCTCCGGTCTCGGTTGGTACGCGACTTTAAGCAGACTCTGTAGTGCGGAGGAGACGATTTCAGGGCTGATTTCCCCGGCGCTCGACATCGTCCCCGAGGCCTTTCCGTAAAAGCGCTTGAGGCCGAGATCCATGCAGTGCTGAGCAAAGAGCTCCTTTACATTGTTTTCCAGGAAAGGATCCACTTCTTCGACGAACAGAACCTTCTCAGCCTGCTTCAGATGCTTCATGACCAGGGCTGCCGGAAGAGGCCAGGTCGTGCCGAGTTTCAGAAGCCCCACGCGACCCTGCACCCCCAGGTTGATGACCGCTTCCAGGGAATACATCCAGCCGCTCCCGCTGGTGACGAGGAGGAGTTCCGGTTTCTCCGGTCCCCTGTAGAGATTGTAGGCCGAGGTCTCCACCATAGGCCTGGCCCGGTCCATCTTCTGAAGAAGGGCCTTGTGGCTGGGAAGCGGGGGAAAGGCGAGCCGGGGCCGCGAGATATCAAAGCGAGCCTTTGCTGTTGGCCGGGGCAGCACGTCGAGGCGAACATTCCCTCGTGCATGGGACACACGGGTCACGCTGCGGACCATGACCGGAAGCCCCAGGTCTTCGGAAAGGCTGAAAGCCCACCGGGTCATGTCCTTGGCTTCCTGAAACGTGGCCGGTTCAAGAAGGGGGAGATTCCCGATCTTTGCGAAAATGCGCGAGTCCTCCTCGTTGGTGGAGGAAATCCCGCCCGGGTCATCCGCCACAACCACCACGAGGCCTCCCTGAGTGCCGGTGAGATTCAGGTTGAGCAGGAAATCGGCAGCCACGTTGAGGCCGTTCTGCTTCATGGAGCAAAGGCCTCTCAAGCCTGCGAAAGAAGCTGCAGCAACCACTTCCATAGCGACCTTCTCGTTGACAGACCACTCCACATGGAGATCCAAGACATGGGCCGCAGAGGAGAGGGATCCTATGATTTCCGAAGAGGGATTTCCGGGATAGGCTGCGCAGACCTTGACCCCGGCTTCCAGCGCGCCGCGGGCAATCGCTTCATTCCCCATGAGGAGAACGGTTTTTCCAGGAGCATCTTGAGCGATCAGGCTCACAGGGCCACCTCCTTCAAAATGGCGTCGATCACTTTTTGGGGGAGGGTCACGTACTTTTCCTGCACATCCTTGAGTGCATTCAAGCCCCGTTGCTTCTTGAGAATGGAGGCCTCTTTGAGATGGGCCCATTGGTCTTCAGGATAGACCCTCGTTTCCAGAGCGCCCTTGGATTCGGCGCAGCCCAGGAGATCCTCACCCCTTGCGGTGCGGACGATCACCGTGTTCCAGCCCTCTTCCCCCTCGACCGTGCCCACAGAGAGATCGGAGAGCTCGGAGGTCATGTCCAGGCACACCTGGCAGCTCGGCCGGATAAAAGCGCGGATTTCATCGAGGGAAATCTGGTGAAATTCGTCGTCCACCGTGACATTGAGAAGCCGCTCCGGCGGGGGGGTGATGTCGAGTTTGCGAATGGGCTTGTCTCCGAATCGTTCTTTGAGAAATCCTGCGAAAGGCCGGTAATCCAGGGCCCAAGTGCAGAAGAGGCCGACCACCAGATCCACCCGGTCAACGGGGGTTCTTTGTTCAAGAGGCGACGCTTTCATGCGGGCAAGGGCGAGAACCTGGCACGGGAGCCCGACCACGCCGATGCGCTCCTGACCCTGCCACGGCCCACGGTTGAGCGCTTCGAGTGTGTGGCCTGTCACATAGCTGGAGCCGGAACAGGTCAGCACTTCCTCTTTTGTTTTTGCGATTCGGCCTTGAGGAAGAAGCTCGGAATCCCGCTCCGTGAGGATGGCGGCCTGTATCCACCCCTCCCCGAGAGCCACGGCCATCAGAGCGGAAACAACGCCACCATTCTGAGCCCTCTTCGTGAATTCGGGAGCCAGAGCCCTTGCCATCACCACTCGGCGTACAGGGCCTGTTTCAATGTCTTCATAGCCTTTGCCGAACACCGATTGGTGAAGGGCATCCAGATCCACCTCGGTTCTGGGGCAAAAGGAAAAACAGCGTCCTTCGGAAAGATCGCAGTCGTGCAACTTGACTGCCCTCCCTTTCCAGGAGCGCAAGTAAGGACATAGAGAAAGGCATGCCCCGCAGGCGGCACACTGACCTCGGTCGAGGACTTTGCTCTCCAGTCCCTTCAGACCTCTGTTCATGGGTTATTCTCCGTATAAGAAACATGTGAACTCTTGTAGCCTAAAAAAAGCCTCCTGAGTCGTCACCCCGGCTCCCGGCTTTCGCCGGGACAGGGTCGCCGGGGTCCAGAATCCCTTTTCTGTTTCTGGATTCCGGCTTCCGCCGGAATGACACAAAGAGTCATTTCTTGGCTTCTTATGCGATCCTCGAATTTGAGATTAGATTGAAAAGGCCAGGGGGCTGGGAAGTGGCATGGGAGGCTTCGCTGGTACCGCATGGAAAAGACTCGCGCCTTAGAAAAGTTGCCGACAGGTGCTCCAGAAAAGAAGGTTCTATGCGGCGGTTATAATGGAGCTATGCTTCCGAAATGTAAAGGGAAAAAATTGCTGCCGGCGGGTTTGATCTTTTCGCTATTCAAGGCTAGGTGTAGTATCGTTGCTAAAGTATTTTTTATAACGCTTTGGGGCGCATTTTTCAAGGCAAGGTTTCACGGGGCAAAACGAGAGGATACTCCAAAGGATGAAATTCACGATTTTCAAGAGAATGGCTTCCGCATACGCACTGATTATGGTGATGGTCATCTTCATGGGAATTTACGTCACCTTGAAGCTGAATCAGCTCACCGCGATAAACCACAATATAGCGAGGGTCGATGGAGCCATCATCAGCATAGGAGAGCAGCTTCTGGAATCCCTTTTTTCCCAGGCGGGCTTTGAAATGAAGTACCTGATCTCCGGGGATCCGGACTTTTATCAGGAATTCAACAGCAAGAGGGTTTTTTTCAAGGAGTACTTTGAAGCAAGGGAAGAACTTGTAGGCCGGCTTGATGGGACTTTGAGGGATCTCATTAAGGATGTGCGCGTGAAAAGAGATGAAAAGGTGGATCTCTCCAGCCGGATCAGCCATCGGGCCATCAGGGTCACGGTGGGCACGGCAGCTTTGACGATCGTGTTGGGCATCCTCATCTCCTTTTACATCACCAGAAGTATCGGAAAGCCGATTTCCTTGTTGAGGCAGAAAACCAGGGAAATCGCCACCGGCAGGTTTCATAAGATACCGGAGATTCAAGAGAATTGAAATGGGCAGGGAAACGACCATAGCCAAAGGGCGATGGAATCTTTGAACATGGGCTGCACATCTCCGCCGTCAGAGACCTTCATCGCTCCTGGGGAGGAAATCGCTAGTTTAGGCTGGTGAAGATCTCCCTATGGCTGGCCGGCCAGGAAATACACTTCTCGGATGTTCGTCATGGGCGTTCCTTATTTTCTTCATTCATTTGACCAGCCATGATGCGGCATCCCTGCTGAAGAATGTTTCGAGGGGGATTCCCTGCGCTCCCACGAGCAGTGGCCGCGCCTTGGGATAACGGGTGAGAAAGCGGGCTAAGCCACTCACCTTGCCAACTCGCCAGGGGCCGATCAGGGCATGAATGACCGGCGTCGGCCGTGAAAGTTCCTTGCGAATGACTGATAAAAGGGCGCGTTCGTAGTTCATAACGGCCTTATATCACGAGACTTAAACCGAATCAATCAGTTTTACTCAATGACTGAGTAAAATTACTCAATCCCTAACCTTCCCCAGACTTGCCCCCCTGTGGTGGGATGCCCCACACTGAGGCTTAGGGAACTTCAATGCTATATTGGGTTTGTTGGAATGTAAAAAACAAAACCATGTCCCGTAGTACGGCTCCAACCCCATGCCGTCATGAGGAATTTTTCTGTGAATTGACACAAGGAACGTTTTGGCCGAAGATGTCTGTATCAAAAGGTAAAACAAAGAATGAAGTGCAGAGCGATCATTAAGAAAAGCGACGGATGGTGGATCGGCTGGCTGGTCGATCTTCCGGGAGTCAATGCTCAGGAGAGAACAAAGGAAGAGCTTCTGAAATCTCTAGCCATTGGTGCCCAAGATATGCTGGTCACCCAGGTCCCTTTTGAGCCAGGGAGCCAAATGACTATGGTCGAGGTGCCCGATCCTCGGCCAGAACCAAAGGATTCCCGCGCATAGCCCACAGTTCTGAAAAGATACAGCCCGAATAGTCCTATGCTCGGCGAATCCAACTACTAATCGTTGCCGGCAACCGCATCACACCAGCCTTGTCTTTTCAGTGAGCAGTTCCCGCATCATCCCCTGCTAATCTGGGCAAGATTCTCGATGTAATTGAGGTCCCAATCCTCCGGGACAACCCCAAGCTCGGTCTGCTTGTAGCCGAGCTTCACTTCCATGCCGCCCCCATCTTCTTGAGGTGCCCTTCCACGCGGGCGGTGGGGGTTTCCACTTCTCGTCCACAACCTCTTCCAAGATGCCACCCTCACCGCCGTTTTCTTCCTTCAGCTCTTCCAGTTTCTGATCAATCGCAATGACCTTGCCTTCAAGGGATTCTATCTCAGCGCGCTCAGGATGGCACTCTTGATCGCGTTCGCTGGCACCTTCAGACGGCCATAACCCGACCGGCCTGCTGACTCGAACAGCAGGGGTCGGACAGCAGGCAGAACCTGCCAGTATCGGTCGAGCGCTTCAATGTCACGATCGGGGATGCCGCCGCGAAGGTGCCGTCGATGTCCTGAAGGTCCTCGGGATCGGTGCTGTCGATGTAGCGCGGAAGATTGAGGTTGAAATCGTTCTTGGGGTCGCTGATCTCCGAGAGGGGCACCTTGCGGGAATACCCTTGCACCTCGATCTGGCGGGTGAAGGTGTCAACGATGCGATGGATGTCCTGGCTGCGCAGGCGATTCTTGTTTTCGTCCTTGATGAAGCCCTTTGATGCATCGATCATAAAGATGCCCTTTCGGGCATGGGCGTTCTCCTTGTCCAGCACGAGAATGCAGGCAGGAATGCCGGTGCCGCAGGCACTTAGTTGCACCTCCACTCCCACATGAAATGATCGTAAAGCCCCACCACACCAAAGGGATAGTAGAAGCCTGCACACCCGCAATTGGAGCCCGACAGATCTTCAGTGTATGGCCACTTCGAGCAGGTAGGCCCATCATACCTGCACCCTGCCGTCGTTCCTCCAAACCAGCAGTCCCTATACTTATATCCTCCAACCACTACCTCTGAACAATCAGTGCAGTCACAGCCACCTGGTTGAGACTTGACGGTCCCACAATATTCTCCGTGTATTTGAACCCAAGTGCCATTGTACGGTTGCCTTATTGAGGCTTCTGCATTATCTCCGCAATTGCCTGCAACTGTCACAGTAGCCGATCCGCAAGCACTATTGTCAGCCCATAACTGAAGAGTTGCCCCATCTCCGTTGGTTATTTCGGTTATCGGGCCTGAGAGGTTGTTGAAATGAAAGCCCGTGCCACTGACTTGCCACTGGTAGGGTGGAAACCCATGACTATCTGATTCCGCCCATACCGAGACAAAGCTTCCTAGGTTGACTTGATCATCGCTCGTATAGACCGCCAACACCGACCCACCCCACCCAAGCGGATATGTGACTTCCCCGGTGCCACTGGGCAGGATGCATATGCCCTCCTGACCCCAAGACCAACCTGCGATGGTTAAGGAAAACGCGAAAACCAATGCAAAACACGCTGCCAGCGTAGCTACACCCTCGCTTCTCATGGCGTCCTCCCTTTTCCT
>CAZOLJ010000022.1:0-54048 GCA_964580575.1 uncultured Desulfobacteraceae bacterium | reverse complement strand
CGAGTTTTTGTGGGATGAAGATGAATTCCTGCTCCCTGCCACTCTTGGGGTCTCTAGGGTCAATCTTCAATCAGTAATAAGCGATGGGGTAAGCTTCAGCACCTCTCTGATTCTCATTCCTCCCCTTGCTATCAGCTCAAGCATCAACCGGTTTCTTGGTTTTGATGCTCTGAGATAATCTCACCAACAGTTTCTTTCTCCACGTGGCTCGGAGCCTAGAAAGAAATTGATTATTTTCGAATAATTTGCAATAAATTGGGTACATAATCGAATTGTCTCGTATCAATCATCCTACGAACCTCCAGCGTGGATTCCAAGGGAGGACAGTTGTGGTGATGCAGCAAGAAAAGGTGGACCCTCCGCTCAATTCGCATAATCTTCAGGAACTTGAAGATCTAATCCCCAAGATCCTGTCGCGCAATATCATGGGGTTGCCAGCTAAGAAGATTGGCGGCAGCCTTCCTCCAGCCTATACAAGGGCGAAAAAACAGTTGCCTGCCGTTCTAGACGATCTACTCGCAGGAGCGCGAATCCATTCATGGCAACCTCCACCTGGCAAATCCAAGGCTGCCCCACCTGTGTATTCTATTGAGCCGCTTTTTCCCGTCGTCTCTGACCACATTGTTCAAATGCTGAAACTCAAAGCCATGTCCCCTAGTGATTTGAAAAAGCATTTTCCAGCACACATAAAGACGAATTTCATGTTGTTTCTGGAACCTCTCCTCAGGGACAGGACGGTCAAATGGCATCCGCCGGTAGGGAAGACAAGGAAGCTCAGCCTGGATGACCCTGACCCCGCGGAGTTCCTGGGATCTGAGATCAAGAAGGTCTTTGACAAAGGCAGGCGGTTGGGTTTTGCGGATGCTGTGATTGTTGATGCTCTACATAGACATAGCCTGGCCCCCGCAGAGAAAATGACCTCTTCCCTGTCTCCGCTGGAGATAGAGAATACTGTTTTCAAAGCCATGGCCTTGATCAAGCCTTCTGCTTCACAAGGTGCCCTTGTCTATATTCCGGATCTTAGAAATGCCCTTCGTGCGATTTTCCCTGACAAAGAGTCTTTCGATCGGGCCATAATGGAGCTTGCAAGGTCGGAGAAGGTTCAACTTCAGTCTCATTCCCTTCCTGACTCCCTTTCTGAGGACCAAAAGGCAGCCATGATCGATAATCGCCGGGGAAGCTATTTTATGGCTGTTGGCATACGGATGGAGTGATTCATGTCACTGCAGGCTCAATCCATCACTTTCCTTTCAGATATCCCCAACCCCTTTTTACAGGACCGGGTGGATTCGCCCTGGCAGGAAATTTTCTATGATGACGAGCAGATCAATAGAACTGCCTTTGAGAGATGCCTTAGAGATACTAGAGCAGTTCAGCAGGTGAAGGCCTCCTGGGGCCTTATCCTTCACGGAGAACCCGGGTCAGGGAAGACGCACCTGCTGCACCGCCTCCGTCTTTTCACACGCAGAGACCCTCGCACTTGGTTCATCTATGTGCCACCATTTCCTTCACCTAATCGTTTCTGGCGGCACTTGCTGGAGCGGTTTTTCTATGATGTCTGCCAACGTTCCAAAATGTCGGATGAGGGGATATCAGAAGTTGGAGGAAAGAGGGTGGAAGAGGGTCCTGGCCAGGGACCACTGACACAGATAGAAGAGGCGCTCACACGCCACCTCATGGCCAGGCCTCTCGATTCGACCCAGGAGCTTGCCCGCCATTGGGCAAATATCTGTGCCCAAAGTCCTCCTGGAAACGAGTTATTTGAAAGACTGCGAAAGACTTTTGGTGGCCTTACTGTTCAATTGAGGCTGGATCCTGATGTGATGAAGGTGCTCAGACACTATCTGACCTGGCATCACAGAAGCATTGCTTACGCCTACCTCCTGGGAAGAGACCTCCCCGAGGACGACCTGGACTTGTTGGGGGTGACACAGAGTTTGGATGATGAGAACAGGGCCAGGGCGGCTGTGTTGACTTTCTGCCATCTTGCAGGTCCCGCCTTTACGATTATCCTGGCCTTCGACCAGTTGGAAGGGTTGCAGCTTTCCATAGAGGACCTCGACGCTCTCAGGGCATATTCACTGCATGCCACAGACATTATAGGTTCTTGTAACAATCTCCTCCTTCTAAGTGCTGTCCAGACCTATTTTCTTTCTACCCTGCAAAAAGCTATCCAGAAGCCCTTTTATCAGCGCCTTGCGCAGAGTGAATCGGTTCTAACTCTGCTGAGTAGGGAAACAGCCAAGAGACTCGTTCATTTCCGCCTTGACACCATCGAACCCTTGGTACGCTACAAGAAAGGAAATCCGGCGCTTTCGTCTCCATGGCCCTTCAGTGACAAAGAGATAGAAGCAAAAGTCCCTGATGGAGGCCTGCCTGCAAGAGACTTGATCCGATGGGCGAGAGATCGATTCGAAGAGTTGAGGCCTGGTGCTGAGGTACTGCCGGTCACGGCCCCAGATATCGGCCGGTACTGGGAAGAGCGTCTGAAAGAAGCCATCGAACAGCCCGAAGCACGAATTGATGAAGGCGTGTATGAAGACGGGTTACTGAAGGTGTTCCAGGCCAAGGCTTTCAAGGACTACCGGGTTGAAAGGGGAAAAGAGCCGGATCTCCACCTAGTCTTAGATGGCAAGGGTGAAAAGGTGGGGATAAGTATCTCAAGCACTGAAAATATGCGAAGTTTGGCCGGCCATTTGAGACGGTTGCAAGGGTTGGTGGAAAAGAAAAAAGTGACCCGGCTCGTCTTTATTCGGGATTCCCGCCTTCCCATCACAACGACTGCAAAGGCCACGCATCAAAGGCTGAAACAGCTGACCGAACTTGGCATGAAAACAGTCCGTCCGCAGGCAGAAGCCTATGCAGCCTTGAAAGTACTCAGGGACATGTGGAACAAGGCTGCTGAGAATGCCTTGTTTGTCGGTGATATTGGCTTATCGACGGAGGCCCTAAAAAGATGGCTCGCTGAAGAAACCCCACGTCCCCTCCAGGAACTTGTCGAGACCTGCGTGGGACTGGGAGGGGATGTACCCCAGGATCTGCCCGATAAGCTGATCGAGATCCTCACAGAACGTTGGATAGCACCTCTTGACGAAGTGGCGCGACAAATCGAAGTTCCCGAGAAGGAGCTGACCCAATGGATTGTCGAGTCGCCCGATATCGCAGGGATCATTGGAAGGCCCCCTGCCCTGATCTTCCTCAACCCGGAGGCAGTTGACCGCTCCTGAGGGGAGAAGATGCCGCATTTTCTCACAGTAACGGATGTCAGAAATGCAATCTACTTCGCGGCAGACGCTGAGCCGGGCCATGGAGAAGTGTCTACTGCGCTTATCGGGCGCCTTTTTCATGAGACTTTCAGGAACCTCACAGGCTCAGATTCAAGAGTGAATATTGTTCGGCCTCTGGAGCAGAGTGACCGCGACCTTGAGGCGTGGCAGAACAAATTGGTCCGGCACGCCTATCTTTGGTGCGTGGGTCCCCAGATTGTTCAGCACCAGTCGGCACTCCAAGAATCCTCCGGACAGATACTCTCCTATTGGAAGGCGGTGGAGAACCTCTGTAGGTGGCTCTGCGAAGTCATCATGCGCCATAGCAAGCCGGCACAGTCTATCGAAGAAGTCCGGCGATATATCTTTGCCGCCAACGAGGTGGACTGCCAGATGGAACTCTCTGATCCAGGCTGGCATGACAGCGTGATATTGCAGGGCCGCATCGATGCAGTCCTAAGGCAACCCATTGCAAGAAGGCTGTGCGCAGTCGAAATAAAGCTCGGTCAGACTCACCCAGAGGCCGACCTGGCCCAAGCCTGCCTCTATCACATGCTTCTTGCCCAGATGAATCTTGGAGAGGGAGAAAGCGATTTGGCCCTTTGGACCTTTCAACCGGAAGGCCACGAACACGTCTGGAGAGCGAGTGAGCTGAAGCAGGCGCAATCCCATTTAAAAACACTGGTGGGGAAATTGGCCAAGGTCGATCAAAGGCCACCGGGACCACCCCCCCCGGTCCCTGCAGAGAAGCCCTTGAAGGAGATGGCAGAAAGGTTGATCTCGGGTTTTCAGGAATTCGGCGCCCCCATCCTTATGGAGGGAAGCCCTAGGGTCGGGCCTTCTTTCTATCGTTTTCTGGCAAAGCCGGCCAAGAATGTGAGAGCTGAGAGGATTCTCAATATGGGCACCACCATATGGCCCCGGCTCAAGACAGATCAACCTCCCCAGATCTCTATGGAGCACGGTTTGGTGACCATTGATGTCCAGCGGCCAGACCGTAAGGTCCTTATGTGGAATCGTGATGTCCTCCCTAAGCCAGAGTCCACCTTAGGAGGCACTTCCCGCTTTCCAATTGGGATGACGGTTGAAGGCACGTGGAACCATGCCGACCTCTCAGAAACCGAGCACTCTCACTTCCTCGTGGCTGGAACGAATGGGAGTGGGAAGAGCGAATGGCTCAAGATGGTGGTGGGAAGCCTCTGCGCTGCAAACACCCCCAGCACGCTTTCTCTGGTCCTGATTGACCCAAAGCGAACTGCTTTCCCGACGCTTGCATCGTCCCCATTCCTACTCCGCCCCATAGTGATCCCTGCTGAACACGAAGTCCCTGCCGTGTTGGATCAACTGATTTTGGAAATGGATAGACGATACTCACTCTTCCAGAAGATTCTAGTGACGGACCTCAAATCCTACAACAATTCTTGCAGGGAGAGGTTGCCACGCATCATCTGCATATGTGATGAGTATGCTGACCTCGTGCTTGCCGATCCGAAGAAGGGGAAGGAGTTAGAGCGCAGAATCGGAAGAATCGGGGCCTTGGGAAGGGCTGCCGGTGTTCACTTGATGCTAGCGACCCAGCGACCCAGTAAAGAAGTCGTAAAAGGCGTCATCAAAGCCAACATGAATGCCAGGGTGGCTCTCAAGGTGAATGCCAGAATAGACTCTTACATCATTCTGGAAGAACCAGGTGCGCAAACCCTTCTTGGCAAGGGAGATCTCCTATTCAAGGACCTCGGAAAGGCGATTCGCCTCCAAGCCCCCTTCATCACCGACGCGGAGCTGAAGAAAGCCGCAAGGTGCTGACTATGATCCGCACATCGTCCCCCAAATGGCGCAAAGTTTCTGTGTTTTGAAATAGCTTAGCTCAAGATGATGGTTATTAAGAAACAAGTGGCCTTGAAAGCGTATCGCAGGTTTTTGAATCAATGGGGATTTTGGGATATTGGCAAGATACCTGCACTTCATGATCCTACATAATTCGCAATCTAAGATGTGAGTCGAAGTCCTATTGAAGACCAGCCTCTTTTCGATCCCTGGGATGATCACGGGTGAAGCGCCGGGTGCGGCTATTCGCGATTGAACTGACATGAATCCCAGCAAACATAACAAGAAGAATAGGTCAATAACTCACGGTCGGCCCCAAAATCATGCCAAATCCACAATATTGCCTCGGCTATTTAGAAATGAGAGCCTAATTGAACAGTGTTCTTAGTCACAAAAACAGCTTTCTTAAGTTGCGCCCGATCAATATCTGCCGGCAATTCGACTTCCTCTGGGATTAGTATTCGTATTCTTGCTTCGTCACTCTTGAGCAGCGATATCATTTTTTCTTTCTCCGCCTCGAACAAATACTGCACTACGGTGGAGTAGGGCGAAAGGTTGGAAGGATGAATCCCGCCCCTTGCGTCCTTGCGCTTCGTAAGGATTTCTTCCAGCCGTCCAATTTGAAGGCGAAGCGCTTCGGTTAGGTTCATTATGTTGGTGGCAAGTCGCCTCACGTCGTCCGGCAATTCATCAGCACCCCATTGAGATTTTAAGAGTGTGATCGCTCTCTTGATGGCTGCCGTCGGTCGGTCTTCCTTGGCCAGAGCACAGCATTGCGCGAGGGTCTCGGCTTCCTGGATTGATACTTCTGCATGCTCGAGCATTGCTTTGATCTGGTAAGCGATTCGCTCCTTACTCCAGTTCACATCGTCGGTCTTATAGAGCAGGTCATGAGTCGCGATCGACCACGCGTGTTGCAGAAAGGTTTTGATTTGCACCTCGAAGACGATCCCAGCCAAGTCGGTTGGCGGCATGGCCGGTTTGTCCGCTTGGAATACATAGAGCCGGAGATCATCAAAAGGGAAAGCATAAGAAGCTTTCTGTGTCTGATTGGTGAACGGAGGGCGGCGATCTTTTAACGAGAAGTTCTCAAGTATTAGCTTCTCAGCTTCATCGATCTCACTCGCGTTGGCGACGACAATGGTACAGGCGAAAAAGTCTTCCAACGCTCGCGGATTCTGAAACCGTCCTGATTCGATTTTCAGCGCGAAGCTCAACAGCTCTTTCACCCGGCTTTCGTAGTGCCACCGGGGATTCTTAAGGCCATGCATGCGTTCATCGATGGCTGTTTTTAACCGATCATTCATGTCCTTCTGGTCTTCGTGGAGTCGCCTGATCGAAGCTGGAACTTTCATTTTTACTAACCGAGAAGCGCTGTTTTAAGCGCTGCTAAGCGCTCCTTGCGAGGCCCTAAATCCGTGCTTGCACCACGGGAGTTTGTCAGGTAGGCGAGGGCAAGGGTGTACTCCCCAGCTTGTTTTTCGCGCAAAAACGCATCGAGATCTTGCTGCTCCGCCAGCTTCTCGACCTTCTGCATAAAGGCCGAGTACTGCTGGGCGAGCGTGGCCTCGATCGGAAGTTTCTCCGAAAGTGCGACGAATGCCCATAGCGTGTAGAAATTAATGAATCCCTTAGCACGCTTAGATATGACGCCCCCTTCATTTTCCATCTCGAGAAGATATCTCTTAGTCGCGGAAAAACGTTGTTCGAATACCTCTTCGTTCAACTCCGGGGCTGTATCGGAGGGTTCGTCGTACTTTGCATACAGTTCGTCGAGTGCAGCTTGATCGAAACCGAGTATCCTCCCTTCCAGAATTACAAGCATCAGCTCGGAGATAAACTGGCTGTCCGCCATACGCTTTGCCCGGGCGGGAGTTACAACGCCAAGAGCCCGCCACTCCTCGTGCGTTGACTGATCTTCCACCTTTGTGATAAACCAGCCCTCAAACCTCGAATGTCTCAGCTCTTGTGCCGTCAGTTTCCTTGCATTCCGATTTAAGCGGTCAAATACTTCGTTAACGACCGAGCCTTCTACCACGTCGATCATCTCTACGGTGATCTGATAATTCCAGAATTTTTGCTTGAGAGCTTGCTCCCCCTGCATCTCACTCCATTTCTTCCCGTTGAGGCGGACATCGCCAAAGTCGTTGGCGATTCTGATCCGATCGTTTACGAAGTCGAGGATGGTCTGCGTGCGCTGCTTCCCATCGACGACATGATAGGTTGCCTTCCCCGCTTCGTTGATGGTCTTGTGCAGGAAGATCGCCGGGCTCGGAAAGTTCCGAAAGATCGTATCGAGGAAGAACTGTTTGTCCCGACGTGTCCAGACGCTGCGCCTCTGGTAGGGAGGATCAAGGTCGAGCTGCTTGTTGTGGTGAAGGTCCAGTAGCCAGGTCAGATCCTGTGTGGTCGGCCGACGCTGCATACTATTTATCCTCTCTTCGTGTTATGAATTTCCCCATAGCGTTACGAAAAAGGTCTCACGGAGAAGCTAAATCGGCGAAATGGATTAGAACAAAAATCGTTATCACTAGATCATGACCCTATTGTGATGGATTGCCGCCACGGACAAGGCCTTATTCTAAAACACTCTTCACGGTTTTAACCCCCGCACTGCGCACTTATTCTCCACAATGCCTCATCCCGATGGGCGCCGGCCATGTAGACCTTAGCGTTAGGCGGCTTTTAAGATCCAAGGCGTGACGATCTCTTTGGCGAATTGTCTTTCTTCATGAACAGAAGCAATGGCCTTCCCAGCTTTTTTCACGGAATCTGCCATATCTTACCTCAAGATCGAGCCAAAATACAAAGCTTACAGTAGGACACGCTTCATCATGGGAGCTCAATCCCCGTATGGACCGAGGAATCGTTCGCCGTTGAAATGGATTAGATGTGTCGGGGATGAAGCAATCCAAACTTCAGTTTCCCAAGAGATATCGTCAAGGTATTTCACCATGGTTCGTCGATCGGGGAAGGCCGTGACATACACGAGTCCAGCCTCTGAACCAGCAAACAGCTTCTTCAGTTCCTGCCTACGCTTTGGGTTTACAGGGCCGTGGCTGGTAACAGCCTCGATCAAAACAAGCCAATTCTTATCTTTATGAAGAACCAAAACATCTGGCATCTTTCCATGTTCTTGTATACTGACGCCCACCTCTTCAAGCGCCTTCGGATCAAAATATGCCCATTTCGTCTGAGTATCGCCCACGTAGATCACATGCGCACCTGGCGTGAAAGCCGGACAAAACTCATCGACAATTTTCTTTACCAAGGCATTATGATCGCCTGGTGAAAGCCTGACCTCCATTCCTGGTGCAAGTTTTACGGGAATGAGCTCTATCTCACGGTCTCGATCATAAAGCTTTTTTAAGGTCTCCACGGTACGCAGATACCCTTGTAACTGGGGAGCCCAGTTGGGTTTCCCAAAGGCTCGAAGTAATTTCAAGGCAGATGGCTCAATCTGGTACACTGCCTTCGGGCTGTTTGTAGGTCTGGAATGCTTATCGGGGTTAGGAACAACCAAGGCAGCTTGCACGAATTGGTGAATCGTTTGACGCCGGACCGTCTCGCGTGTGTTCGGTGCGTACCGTTTTCCGTAATGTTTGGCAAAGAAATCCATCATGGGTGTGATACCCATCAAGGGCTCGCTCGCACTCGCCCAACTATCACCAGGTTTAAGATCCAGCAAAGAAAGGAGTGTGAGTGCTGATCTCTCGTTTTGTTGCTGCCGAGGAAATCCAAGAGCTTCCAAGACCTTCAATGCTTCTCGGGTTTTTCGTTGGATTCTCTTTGTGTCAGCTTTCCTAACCATCGATCTGACATTCCTTCTCAAGAATAAAATCCAGAGTTTCTTGATCAGGCATTCGATGCCGCATATGAGCGCCAAGACGCAGCAATTGCTCGTGAGAAGGGTATTGCATTTTTCTTAGGTCGGTGGCGTTAACCTGAGTGTGTCCATTGAATAGCCGGAAGTAACGGTCGAAAAGGGAGGAATTGAGATAGAGAGTTAGGCCTTTGGCTAAGGTCTCAGGTAACGCCTTGCCCCGTGAATGGAAATAGTTCAGATGGTTCTCAAATCCAACAACCGGCGCGTTAATTCCGGAGGGGTCATATATCGCTGCCGCCACCCGCCTCCGTTCCTCCTTCGCGGAGAAGCGCTTTGTGAGGACGTAGTGTCCAGACGTCACCAAAAGATCCCGCGTTTTTTCGGAAACTACTATGGCATTGGGCTTTTTCCCTGGCATCACTGGCCAGTGGATGAATCCCTCGTCGAAATGAATGGGGTAGATAAGCGGGGCAGTTCCTTCTTCAGGCTGAGCCCGAAGATGTTCTCTTGCGCGGAAATCCACGATGCGCCCTGTGGACACATCTAATCCGAGCCTGTGAAGGGGTGTCGAAAAGCACTGCATTCGATCCATGACCCTCTCATCGGCACTGGTCAAGGCCAGATGAATGAAGACGTCACGGTCTCCAGGTAAAACCACGTGTTCGTATGGGACGGATAGGGTGCTTGCCTTATCGAAGTCCAAGCCCTCGGAGGAAGAGATTACCACACACTCCGGCTTGTTTTCGTTTAGAACTGCATGATAGATCACGTTTTCTTGGAGCACGTCATCGTCTCCGAACGCCTTATTGCGCGACTCAAAGACATGAATGCGTCGCAAGCTCATCATATTCAGGAGCGCAACTCGGAATCGGCGAAAATACGGCCCATTGCAAAAACTCCGGGGCGTAATTGCTACCAGTTGGCCTCCGGGCTCCAACATCCGTGCTGCGAGCCACACAAACGCGGCATATAAATTCGACACCTCGACCCCTGCTGAGGTGAGTAAGCGCTTTGTAGAGGATTGCCCGTTGATTTTCTTGTATGGGGGATTGATAATTACATGAGTAAAACGGTCCCCTTGAGATGAGAATAGCCCTCCTTTCGCTTGTCGTGCGGCGGCAGCCACAAAATCCTCCTCCCGTATTTCTCCGCAGAAGGGCATACGAGATCTCTCGCAGATCGACTTGCACTGCTTCAATGTTTCAGTCAAATACGGCAAAATCCTCTCATCATTTTCATATGCTACGATTTGGATAGAAGACGAGCGCCGCTTTAGTGAAGTCAAAGCCTCGACACATTTGCCAAAGAGAACTCCTGCACCCGCCCCAGGATCGAGAATCCGCACCTCTCCCTTTCCCCAACTGAACAAGGATGCCATAAACGCAGCAGTCTTCGCGGGCGTCAGGAATTGCCCAATCTTGGAACGGTCGCTTCGGGAGCCGTTACTATTGAGCGACTCACGAACAAGGTCTAGTGTGTCTATTAGATCAGCGGTCATTTTCATTTCAGTCGCAGGCAGGGCATCCTTAGAACACTAAATAGGCCATATCGTCAGCCGGCAGGTGGCCGCCCCGTCCCCGTCGGGTCAGACAAGCTACCCGGTTGGTATTTAGAGATTATCACCCCGAAGTTGGGCGTTTTCAAGCCTTAAACCACCATTCCCATGGCCCAAAATGCCCTTTTAAGGCCCATGAGCATAAGATGGCTTTTTCTTGGGAGGCCTTTTTCATCGGCAAGAATGGCGTTCTAAGCCTCTATAGAAGGCCATTCTCATCTTTTTCAGGGTCTGGGCCTCTATAAGGATAGATGCGCCCGGTCTTGCTTCCATGAAGGGCGCCCTAATCCTGAGGTCGAGGTTACAGCTCCTGGTTTCTCGTCAAGTCGCGTTTGGCTGCCGCGAAGGCCACTTCTTCCAGTTCAATACTCTCGGGGATAAATCTGGTAAGCCACTCTTCAACGCCAGAAGCATGATGAACTTGTGCCAAGAATGCAGCCCTTGCTGCGAGGTCAGCAGGAATAGAGATAGTGCCCGCTTCGCCACGTCGGACTTGAATGGGTGCTTCCCAGGCGGAATCATTTCCGGCTTGAGCCACCACGAGGTTGTTGATATGCTTTTGGGTCATTTTTCTGCGTCCAGAAGTCTTCTTGGTGCTCATACTCGCTATCCTGTAGTAATGCCGACGGCATTGCGGAGTTTGAGTTGACGTTAGTGGAAAAGATTAAGGATGTCAACGAGTTTTAGATAACCAAATATATGAGGAGAGAATGCTCCTGGGGTTGATAGCGGCCGTTCTAGGATAGGGGACATCATATTATTACTCTTGGTGTGATGTCTGCTCTATATCACAACTTCAGCAAAACCTGTGATACGAAGAATAGATCTGAGATTTCTTGGTATCTGCCAATAAAGGCTTCCTCATCTTATCCTCACAAGAAGAGCTTGCATGCAGGAATGCCGGGCAAGACCGGGCGCGCGCCTTCTACCCCACATCGACTAAACCTTGACCCTCTTCTCCATACGGGTATAGTGAGAATTGAAGCAGATCGAGTTCGTGGCTTCTGGAAAGGGAGGGGGTGTGATGGGGTTTAGAGAACGACAGATTCTCGGCAAGACCGGGTTGACCGTATGCCGCCTCGGAGTGGCGAGCAGTTTTGGAGCGCCCACAGAGGCCTTTGAGGAAGCTTTTGAACGGGGTGTTAACTACTTCTACTGGGGCTCGATGCGAAAGACGGGCATGGCGCGGGCCATTCGCAACCTTATTGCCGGGGGGAAGCGGGACGACCTGGTGATCGTGATTCAGAGCTATTCCCGCTCCGCAGCCCTCATGGAGCTGTTCTACCGGAAGGCCCTGAAGGCCCTCGGTATTGAAAGGGCCGACATCATGCTCCTGG
The DNA here is from genome assembly GCA_964580575.1 of uncultured Desulfobacteraceae bacterium. GTDB lineage: Bacteria > Desulfobacterota > DSM-4660 > Desulfatiglandales > HGW-15 > CAVPDE01. The sequence goes on along the minus strand of CAZOLJ010000022.1, from coordinate 42,240 downwards.
GTTGGCACGACAAGGAGCCCTCTGCCCGGATCATGGATCGGGCCATGAAGATGAAGGACAAGGGCCTGTTCCGGTTTCTGGGCCTCTCGGGCCACAACCGGCGGTTATTCCCTCGGTTGGCGAAGGACGATCGTTTTGACCTTTTCCATGTGCGTTATAATGCCGCGCACAGGGGTGCGGAACAGGACATCTTCGAGAAGATGCCGCAGCACAACCGGCCCGGCCTGGTCACCTACACGGCGACCCGGTGGGGCGACCTGGTCCGAGCCAAGTGGATGCCGCCCGGTGAGGAACCGCTACGGGGTGCGGACTGCTACCGATTTGCCTTGAGCCATCCCATGGTGGATGTCTGTATCACCGGCCCCAAGAACCGGGAGGAGATGCAGGAGGCACTGGCGGCCCTGGACCTGGGCCCCCTCAGGGAGGAAGAACTGGCACGCATCAAACGGATCGGGGACTATGTGCATGCCAGCTTTAAGGGGTATTTCTTTCGATAGTCTTTTTCTTCGATTAACCCGCCTATCCTTGAACATTGAGGTTCCATCCTTGTCTGATTTAGGGGCATCCTCGGGCTGGCGGATTGTGGGTATGGGGCCAAGACAAGGATTTGAAAACATGCTATATACACTGTGGTGTTGAAGAAGCGCTGGGAACCCCGGGCTTGGACTCAGAATGAGCCGTCCCAGAAGCAGAAGTGAAGTTGAGACTCGGAAGAAGCGACGGCTGATTCCAATCCAGGTTGAGACGAAGGAGCACGAAAACCCATGGATCAGAATCCCTTGTTCAGTCCCTATGTACTCCGACGGCTCATGCTGCCGAACCGCATGATCATGGCCCCCATGACCCGCGGCCGTGCCGATCCCGACGGCACGCCCAACAGCATCATGGCCGAGTACTACAGCCAGCGCGCAGCAGCCGGCCGCGCAAAGGATGCGGGATTCGATGGTGTGGAGATCCACGGGGCCAACGGGTACCTCATCGATCAATTCCTCCGTGACGGAACGAACCAGCGTACTGATGACTACGGCGGAAGTGTTTCGAAGCTCGCCCGGTTCCTCCTCGAGGTCACAGAGGCAGTGTGCGCTGCGTGGTCGCCGGATCGGGTCGGGGTGCGGCTTTCACCCACAGGCGTTTACAATGACATGAGCGACAGCGACCCCCTGGCCACTTTCCGCTATGCGGTAGAGCAATTGAACGCCTTTCATCTTGCCTATCTTCACTTGATGGAACCTTTGCCCGGTCATCCGCTGGCCGGCCCAGGCGAGCGCATCTCGCCTCAGTTGCGGCGTTTGTTCAAGGGCACGCTGATCATCTGCGGAGGGTTCAATGCGCAACTCGGTACCTCTGCAATCCGGAGCAATGAAACGGACCTGGCTGCATTCGGGTTGCCCTTTCTCGCCAATCCGGACTTGGTGCGGCGCTTTCAGGAGGGCGCTTCCCTCAATGAGCCGGACTTTGCCACCCTTTATACGCCTGGGCCGAAAGGTTATACAGAGTACCCGTCGTTGAAGTAGGACTGTCCGATGACCTTCATGAACCTGAGTACTGTTGAGCCCTTCGAAATTAGTTCCATTCGTCCCCCGACCGAGAACGACAGCCTCACCTTTCGCCTGACCCGCAACTGCGGGTGGAACCGGTGCCTCTTCTGTCCGGTCTACAAATACGGGGCCCGCTTCAGCCGCCGTACCATGGAAGAAGTGAAAAGGGATGTGCATCGTGCCAGGGTGATTTGCGATCTGCTCACAGACTATGCCGTTGAGCAAGATGTCCCGGGGCGTTTAGGGTACCAGGACGCTGCTTCCCTGATTCGAGAGGTGCAGGCCGTCCGCGCTGACGCGGATGCGGACGGGGCGGACATGGCGGTAGAGGAAGAAAATGATGAGCGGTTGAGATGGTTCTCCTCGTGGTTCAAAGAGCGGCCGAGGCTGGAGGACAGCATCTACCACGTGCTCACTTGGAGGCTGGGAGGGCAGGAGACCTGCTTTCTGGGGGATTCCAACTCGCTGATCTTAGCGCCTGAGTTTTTCACTGAGGTGATGAGCGAGATCAAGACGACTTTTCCCATGCTCCGCCGATTCACAGTGTACGGCCGCACGAGCACTGCTGCGAGGAAAAGCCCCGCGGAACTCAAGGTCTTTCGGGAAGCCGGACTCGATCGCGTGCATTTCGGCCTAGAGAGCGGCAGCGACACAGTATTGAACTTCATGTCTAAGGGAGTCACGGCCGCCGAGCAGCTCGAAGGGTGCCTGAAGGTCAAGGATGCAGGGATCTCATGCTCTGTCTATGTCATGCCGGGATTGGGAGGAAGCCGGTGGTCGGAACTCCACGCTGTTGAAACCGCGGAGCTCCTGAGCCGCATTGCACCGGATTTCCTGCGCCTGCGCTCCCTGGAGATCTTTCCAAGAACGGGGCTTGCTGAGGCTGTTGACCATGGCGATTTTGTCGAGGCCACCGAGGAGCAGGTGGCGCGAGAGATCAGGGTGCTTGTGGAGCAGACCGAAGCGCCCTGCGGAATTGTGAGCGACAGCGCATCGAACCTTCTGGACGTCAACGGTCGCTTGCCTGAGGACCGTGACCGCATGCTGTCGGTCATCGATGAGTTTCTTGAACTCGTTCCGCGAGAGAAGCTGGCTTTCAGTCTCAAATCGAGGCTCCGTTCCTTCTACGGGCAGTACGGGAGACTGACGGATGACATCATGGCGGCCGTATCGCCCTATCTCGCAAACGGCCGCATCGACATCTCTCAAGGATCGGATGGGCAGATAGAGGCAACCATACGCCTCATCCGCTCGAAACTCATGCCTTGAACGTGACAGGGTGGACTACAGGTAAATGAAATCTTGGTCGTCGTTGGGGGCTTGTGGACAGCCGGGAAAGATTTCGTAAGACCATGGGTTATGGTGGCCCCGACCGCGTCCCTTACTTCCATGAGGGCATGGAAGAAGACGTGGTTCGTGAGTGGCGTAAACAAGGGCTGCCACCGAAGGTGGGCCTTTATGAGATGTTTCACTTTGATCCTCGCGAAGAAGTCGAACCCGACCTGTATCCCCGTCCGGGGCTAAGAAAGTGGCCGAACTCCCTATCCGAGCTGGACAGACTGAAAAAAGCACTGGATCCCTATGATCGCAAGCGTCTTCCAACGAGATGGAATGACTTGGTCCACAAATCGCGGACCAGGGACTATCCGCTTTTCCTGCGCGTTCACCGTGGTTTCTTCCTTTCCGTGGGTGTTGAGGGTTGGAAGAGGTTCACAGAGGTGATGTATCTCACCCCTAAAGGAGTGTGGCTCAAGTGAAGGCAAAGAAGAGCTGGGAAGTGCTTTTGACGAGAAGGCAGGCACTGCGCTTGGGGGGAATTCTCGTTGCCTCCTCCTGGACGGGCCTGAAGCTTGCGCGGGGCGAAAGGGAGACCCAAGAGGCTCGGGCCATTGTCGTCGCGCTCGAAGGATCGGCCTGGGTGGACGGAAGAGAAGCCCGCCTAGGCGAGACCGTCTTGGAGGGAGAGGTCATCAAAGGGGCTCCGGACGCTTCAGTGGTTTTAAGGTTCCTGGATAACAGCCTCGTGAAGCTCAAAGGGGAATCTGAATTCCGGGTCAATCGGGTTGAGAACTCCAGCGTTTGGGCCCTCGTAAAGGGAGCTCTGCTCGCAATTGTGACGAAGGGAAGCAGGTATTCCTTGTCCACCCCCACGGCGGTGATTGGAGTGCGGGGGACGGTTTTCTATCATGAGGTGTTTCGGCAAACGATCCTGTCTGGCGGGTCAGCAGCTGTGATTCCAGTGATGGGGAGGGCACCTTCACCGCCCCCTGATGCCGCAGAGTATCTTTGCCTCTGCAATGGTCGTGCTGTTCCCTCATCACTGGAAAGAAGGCATGATAAAGAGATTGTTTCAGATTACCACACTTCTTTTTTTGTTTATCCCGAGAGGGAGGGGCTTAGGCTGGTTCCTGCGTTCTTGTGGAACCACACGGACAGGGAGATTCTGGATCTCGTGAAACATCAAGAGGGTCCTCACCATGACATGGAGTGGATCTATCGGGCCTGGAGAGAAAGAAGTGGAGCGCCTGGTAGCTATTAATTCCAGATGCAAGACTCACCCGCTCTATCAGAACATTGCATTGAAGACATAGATCTCAACAGTCGCAGAAGGCAATAGGATGGCATCTCAAATGCCGTCATAATCAAGATGCAGAGAATCATCACAAACCCTTTTTGTGCCGCAGCCTGCCTCTGCCATTCTCGCATTGACCGCGCTCCCGATTGTCTGTCGAGCATGATAAAGCTCACATGTCGGGCCCCTCGCTAGATGCAGCCCGTGGACCAAATGGCAATCGAGACCATCAGGCATATTTCTTGACTGCCTGCTCGATCGCCCCGCTAGCTTGGGCTAAATCGGTCGGTACCATGACCGGGTGCAGCTCAATGCCCGCATTGAAGGCGAGGAACCAGGGTTCAGCAATTGCCGGAATTTGGGACGCCTCCCGCATCTCAAGGAAAATGAACCCTGTGCGCTGTCCCTTTTCGTCCGTGAAATAGGCGGCCTCCGGCTTCAAGTCTGCCAGAATGGATTGGATGATCGCACCAAGTTTTCCGGCCTTGGCAGCCGCGTTCCCTGACTCAACCGGAATGTTGACCTTCAATAAGAACCTCATAGCTCACCTCCTGACAGTCTGAATTACATGTTCCATGCGGTGGATCAAGGCCCGCGGAACCACCGCTTGCCTATCCAGCCCCCTGAAAAAAGGCGGCTTGTCAAACGTCTGATAGTCTTGGTTGTCGAGTAAATTCTCTTTCCCTTTTCGACAACGGGGTCTGCGATGCCGACGCCGGGCGGCGATTCAATTTGAAAAGATTTCGTCAAAAAGGTTTCCATGACATAAAGAGATTTTCTCATCCTTTTCTTGCCAGCATCCAAGTAAATGGTTTCCGAACAGCACGCACCTCACCACCCTAGGTCAATCTATAGGTACTAATCATACCAGAAAACCCCTTATGCGCAAAAGGCTACCCATTTCATGGAAAATGGGGAATGTGGCTCAAGGGGAAAACTATGTGATCCCTAGAGACTCGATTTATTCTGTATTATGGCCCCCCTGTTTTTTGGATACCCAGATATTTATCACCACTCGGAGCCAACATTCGGAACAGAGGTTTGGCATATTCACGCCCGCAATTCTATCTGGAAATCATTGTCGAGATTCAAATCAAGACCTGGTAGATCCAGAGGCATCTCTGGGAGACACCATTTCTTCTCGAAAGGCCTTCAGCTCCCGGAATACCTCCCTTATGGTGGAGATGGACCTCCCTTGGAGTTCCTTCACTTCTTCCCTCTTTTCTGCTATGGAAGCGAACTGGGCCTGGATGAAGGCCAACTGCCGCTCCGGAAAGCGAGCCTGGTTTTCCCTCACGAAGAGGTCCAGACGAATACTCAGCCTGCTCATCGTCTGGAAACGGTTAAAGCCTTGCCTGAATCAGGCCGCTGCCTTCTTAAACTCCTCCGCCTGATCCCGCAATCTTTGTGCCGACACTCGGACCTTCTCCCGGTCCCCCTTCTGCTTAGCTGCCCGGACCTCCTGCATGGTTTCCCTTATGCCTTCCCCTCTTTCCTGGACGATTTCAGCGAATTTCCCTGCCCGCAAGGCAGCCTGTTCAAAACGCTCTCGGAGCCTGGGGGCCATCCGAGGGAGATTGTGAATCGTACTCTCAACCCTCTTCTCCCTCCAAGCTTGCCAGTCCCTCTTCTCCTTGGAGACTGTCGGGGAGGGCAGTGAAGGCTTTGCATCGAACTCTACCTCACTCATCTTCCCTTGCTCCACGATCACAGTCTCTCCGTCTGCGTCCAACTCCACCTTGCCTTCATCCACGGAGACAAGGGAAGCAGCATCCAGGGAAACGATCGTTTCAAGTATTCCTGATTCTGTACACTCCCATCACTCCTTGGGTCGGCTCGTTCTCCGCTGCCCATTACCCTATCCAGTTCTCCCTTTCTTGTCTACGAATGAGAACGTTGGCAGCACCGATCGAACCCGCAGCATTGAAGGACGCCGTGGCGCAACTCGCTATCAAAGCACTTGTTTTGAGCCCTCGTCAGTGGTAAAAATTCCGTGGCGGGGGATTCTGTTTTGTTCGTTTCTAAGCGGCCTGTTCGCAGAGACGTTTATTGAGAAGCTTCGAGCTATGTTCGACACTTTCTTCTGCGCCTGATGTGCGTGCTGTCTAACATTGGGCTGGACAAGGATGTGTGGAAAAGAAGTCCGCGTACCTGTCAGCCCAGAGGGTTAGATGCAAGGGTGATTGATGGAGTCCCGACGTCCTCATGAAGGCCGCTTCTGCGAGACAGCGAGAAGAGTGCTTTCTGATTCAAGGCCGCTTGCTGACACAGTGGGCTTTGAGCTTCTCAGTTCCGATCTGGGTAAAGACCTTGAGTCTGCTCTCCAAGCTGCTCTGTCGCGGGGGGCGGTTTTTCCGAACGCGCACAACGCTCTTGACATCTTTCGCCAAGCGCTGGCTACTGCTATCCGTGACATCGAATCACATCCGCGGGGCAGGCTATTCCAAGATTTCCTACTCAAAGGCCCTTACGAGAATGATGGTGAAATTCCGGCAGAACTGGAGGACCACCGAGTCTCCGATGCTGACTCTGCCGCCGCCGTCACATTCATCCACTCCCACATGGTCAACTGTTTTAAAGGTGCGGTCACTGAATTGCTTGCGGCCAAAGCCTGTTCGGATCTGTTGACGCGGCTTCAGCAGGACAACCAAATCCCGCAAAGCGCTAAGCTGTATGTCGGTGATTCGGTGGGTATCTATAGGCGGAGAGGAAAAGGTCTTCTTAAGGGTGCAGACTTGCATATCCTGATTGAAGAACGAAGACCGCTTTCGGATACGACTTCATCTATTACCGTGGCTGGCCTGGCGGAGGTCAAGTCATATATCCCATCAGAGAGCCGTCTGCGAACACAACTCGACCAGCATCTTCATCGGGTAAAGCAAGGTATCCAGATAAATGGTGTGGATTACCCCGCCGAGAAGGTTAAGGTGGGCTATGCTAAGGACAGGCGGGTCGTGCGTATTGCCGTTTTTCCCAGCAACTGGAAACTGCCTCGATCATTTCGGTTCGAAGACGCGGAAGGCGGCCGATTGCTTCACGTAGATGCAGGTGGCCCTCCGCTTAAGGACGACGAGATCGCTCGGATTAAAGACAACGAGTGGCGTATTACTTTGAGATGGTCGAAGGAGGCATTGGCCGAGGCGGCCTATGAGATGACGTTCTGGTACATGGAAAAGGTGGGGGAGATCATCTCCTCAGACCCCTTTACGATGCCAAAAGACTGGCAGGAGATGACTCCGGCTGAAGCAGGCCGCAACGCAGCAAAGATGATGCTCTACTATGCCATTCTGCGTTGCCGTACACCGCATGAGAGCCAACGATCCATCGCTCTTTACAACAGTTATGGTTACGGCTATGCACTTGGGATGAACTACAAGAACGCAGAGGGAAGGCGCGAGATGTTGTGGCCCCAGGATTTAGAAGAGATTTTCTCTGCAGGCAAGACGAAGACCGGCTGCACCATACACTAAGCGAAAATGTCGGGACACACAGGTTCATTCTTCTCTTCGCTCTCTGCTGGGGCGCAGCTTTTGTCATCCGGTGCCGGCGGGAAATAGACCCTGAACGTCGTTTCTCCGGACTTGAGGCAGTCCTCCCGCTTCTTACAAAACGGGCACTTGCTGATTCTTCCGGGGCACAGATCACTGTCTTTGGGAATGAATCCGCACCGCGAGGATTCCATGTCGATCTCGAAGCGGAACCGCTCGGCGAAAATCTTCATGCGCAAGAGATCCGCTCCCTTTCCCCCCGCATAGAAATCAAACGGCCTCTTCGAGGAGTAGGCCATCGTGTCATGGGTAGTAAAAAACCCTTCGAAGAGCCTTCGTTCGTTCTCCTCGGTGATGCCGATCCCGTAGTCATGGGCGATCAGCTCTCCTCCATCCCCTTTCCGGTGCACTGTGATCTCGATCTTTCCTTCGTCCGGAGTGGCCTCTATCGCGTTCCTGAGGAGTCCGTCCACCACTTTCTCTAGCACATCCTCGGGCACGCAGACGTTCGGCACCGGCTCAAGGTGGGTGACAATCTCCACTTCCCGGTGAGGAAACTTCGGTCTCAAGGTCTCGATCCTCCACTCGACAAATCTCTCCAGAGAGAATTCCGAAACCTTGATCTCCTTAGGCCCGTAAAGCTCCTCGATCTTGTTCTTGATTCTGTCGATGATCGGGCCTTCTCCCACTTCCTGCACGACAAGGGTTTCAAGCTCGTCCGTGCACTGCTCCAGAAGCATGTTCAGAAGGTGATAGGTCCGGAACTGCTTGTCGGCCATGATGTCTTCCACCTGATACTGGATTCCCAGAATCCGATCAAGGTTTCGCCATGCCCTGTCGTAGGTCTTTTTCCAGGTTGGTTCCGGAAGAGCCTCCAGTTTCTTCGACAAAATGTTCAGGCTGGCCATGAGCACAGAAACAGGAGTCTTCAACTCGTGGGAAAGATGGTTGATGGCCCGATCCTTGGCTCGGTTCAGGCTCGCAAGCTCCCTGTAGGCTTCAGTCACCTCTTTGGCATACCTTGCATTCTCTATGGAGAGGGCCACGGTGCTGGCAATCAGGTTGAGGAGTTCCACATCCGACTGATCGAAAACACCATTTTTCTTGTTGATGGCACAGAGCACGCCGATGATGCGCTCTCCGCTCTTCAGGGGGACATCGAGCATGTTGCGCGATTTAAAACGCATCTGGTCATCGACGAAACCATAATAGTAGGGGTCCTTCGACGTGTCAGGTACAATGATAGGCTGGCCGGTACGGAGTACTCTCCCCGAGACTCCTTTGGTCGCGGGATATCGGACCTCCTTGGCTCTTCTCTGCGTGTCCCTGTCGTCGTAGGCCGCACCCAGGAAGTAAAATTCCTTTTTCTCTTCATCCAGAAGAATCACCAGCGCACCTTCCACCTCAAGAACACATTTGATCTCGCTGCTCACATAGTCCAGTAGCTCTTCCAGGCGAGGGTAGGAAGGCAGCGCCATGCTGATTCGAAAAAGAGCTTCCTGGGTGAGCTGGAGTTTCTTCTCCTGCGTGATATCTCTTAACAGGACCAGCTCTCCTGCCGGCTCGCCCTCCATTTCCAAGAAAACGGCTCCGCTCATCAGCACATCGACGATCTGTCCGTCCTTGGTCAACCGCTTGCTTTCATGGCGGTGAATCATCTTCTCAGCCAGGAGTTTTTGGATATCCGCCCGGACCTGTTCCTGAAGATCCGCTGGGACGTAGGGGATATGCTTCCCGTGCAACTCGTCCAGAGACCACCCAAAGACTTGCGTAAAGGCGGGATTCAGGTAGCTCACCTTTCCCTCCACCGTGAAGACCACCATGGGGTAAGGGACGAAATCCAGGAGCGTCCGGTATCTTTTTTCGGCCACTCGACTTGCTTCATAGGCGCACCGGTAGTCATATTCAGACTCTTTCAGGACCTGCACCTGCTCGACCCTGTTCGGCTTCTTCTTTTTGCGCGTGGACGGCGATCGTTGCCCCCGGCGCTCGGATTTTGCGGCCATCACATCACCTCCCGGGTCTTCACCTGCGTATTCTAAAAGAACACGGCCGGCCTTGTCATTACAATTCTCTTGTCTTCGTCCAAGGCTCTGTGCTATTCTTTCCAGTAAATACGAGGCCTTCCAAACTCTCGATTCATGTCCGTGAGCACGGTCACCTCGTAAGTCCACGAGGAGGATTCCATGAAGCGACTCATCACGCTTGCTTCATTAGGTGTTTTGCTTTGCGCTGCTCTTTTCACTGTTTCCCTCGCTCAGACCCCTTCAGGACCTTCCATGGTTCTTCCTGAGAGATCTTTTGATTTCAGGGACGTGGAGGAAGGGAAAGTCGTTGAACATACCTTCAAGGTCTTGAACAAAGGGAACCAGCCCCTTGAAATCACAAATGTGAATCCCGGGTGAGGCTGCGCCGTGGCCTACTTCGACAGGTCCATCCCCCCCGGAGGGGAGGGAAAAATCACCCTAAGAATCAATACCAGAGGATACGACGGCAAAATTCGGAAAACTGCCAGGATCTACACGAACGATCCAAAAGTGCCACAGAACACGTTTGTCATCGAGGCTCTGGTCAAAACGCCTATTGTCATGTCAGAGAGAATGGTTTTCCTGCAGGGAACCACTCAGGAAACCATCACAAGAACCGTGGACATCAAGGGGGACCTCAACAAGCCCCTGAAGCTCGAGCCCGTCGATTACACGCTCGATAAGAAGGTGAAATTCAACATTGAAGAGATCACGCGAGGAAAGCACTACCGGGTCACCTTCACGACCATCCCGAATGTGGGCAACTACTACCAGGGACTCCTAAAGCTCAGAACGAGCTACCCTGAAAAACCGGAACTTGTTATCCATGTACGAGGGAGGTTCCTGAACTAGAACGGTATTTCTCCTCACCTTGGGCCATCAGGCCTCAGTTTTTAGCAACCGAGTCCGAGCGCTACGAGATCTCTCCTGTTCGCGACTTCAAAGAAATGCTTGAGATGGTTTCAGGGCCACGGAGGACGGAGAATAGGGCGGGAGCGCCATCCGTGGAGGAAAGAGATTTGGACAAAGCAACACGAAGAGAAAAGAAACCAAACATGGTGGAGCTCTATGCGGACGGCGCATGCAGCGGAAACCCCGGGCCGGGCGGGTATGGAGTCATTTTGCGTTACGGCGAGAAGTCGTTGGAGCTGTCAGGCTTTGCCCCTCACACGACGAACAACCGGATGGAGCTGACCGGAGTGATCGAGGGTCTCCGTCGTCTTAAAAGACCCTGCAAGGTAAGAGTGATCACCGATTCCAGTTATGTGGTCAAGGGCATGACCGAGTGGATAAAGGGCTGGATTAGAAAGAAGTGGATGAATTCGCAGAAAAAGCCTGTGCTGAACAGGGATCTCTGGGAAGTGCTCCTCGATCTGAGCAAGCCCCATACGGTCGAGTGGGTTTGGACTGCCGGACATAGCGGGCACAGGGAAAATGAAAGATGTGACGAACTTGCCAAGGCGGCCATCCGGACTCGTGGCTCCAGAATGGGAATTGAGTAAGGCGCGCCTAGGGTTCTGTAACAGAAATACTGCTACGTAATCCTGTTATTTCCTCGAAAATGGACTCAGCCGTTGCGGTCCACATAAAGGGTTTTGAGTTTTGGTTGCAGTTCTTACGAACAGATCGATCTTTTTTGCTAGCTCCTTGGTGCTGCGGAAGGACCCGACCCTATCGCGAGCCTTTTCCACAAAGAACGGATCGCTGGCCAAAGACCTGACCAAGGATTCTTTCTTACTGCTTTTCTCGGAGCCCCCCTAGAACCCCATAGGCCCGCCATTTATCCCACATAAGACAACCAGTAACGCTGACCTCATACGCTTCCGGGTCGTGCAGGCGCATTCCCCTGTCCTTCCCCTTGTGCCCCCTCCCACTCAAGACTGAATCGTTACGTTTTCTTTCCGAATTTTATAGACATCATGCCCAGTTGTTTTGTATACTGTTATGTTTAGCTATATATTCCCTTGGAGGAAACCAGAAACCATGCTTCTGAGTTCAATATCCGGCCTGTTCTCTAGCGATCTGGCCATTGACCTTGGCACGGCCAACACCCTTGTTTATTTGAAAGGGAAGGGCATTATCCTCAATGAGCCTTCGGTGGTGGCGGTAAAAAAGAACGGTAGAGGGGCAGGCAAGGTGCTTGCGGTAGGGCGTGAGGCGAAAATGATGCTGGGCCGAACACCCGGCAATATCGTGGCCACCCGTCCCATGAAAGGCGGGGTGATTGCCGATTTTGACATAGCCGAGGCAATGCTCCGATATTTCATTAGAAAGGCTCATGCGGGACATAGACTTGCGCGGCCGCGCATCATCATTGGAGTTCCAAGCGGGATCACGGAGGTGGAGAAGAAAGCGGTGAGAGAGTCGGCTGAGTCTGCCGGAGCGCGGGAGGTATATTTTATCGAGGAGCCCATGGCTGCTGCCATAGGGGCTGGCCTTCCAGTGACTGAGCCCAAAGCCAACATGATCGTCGATATTGGCGGGGGGACAACGGAAGTGGCGGTTATTTCCCTTGGAGGGATTGTTTACAGCATTTCAGTGCGAGTGGCTGGGGACAGGATGGACGAGGCGATCATTGAATATATCAGAAGGAAATGTGGTGTTCTTATTGGTAGCAGCACGGCCGAAATCATTAAAATGAAGATTGGCAACGCGTTTCCCGGAGGCGAACCTGAGGACTTTGAGGTCAAGGGCAGAGATCTGGTAACGGGAATCCCGAAAATCGTGAAGATGTGCTCCGATGAGGCGAGGGAGGCGATTTCCGAACAGGTCAGAGCGATTTCGGGGGCCGTGCATACCGCCTTGGAACAGATGCCTCCGGAGTTGTCTGCCGACCTTATTGATTTTGGGATTATGCTGGCAGGTGGCGGAGCGCTGCTGAAGAATCTGGATTTGCTCCTCAACACGGAGACCAAGCTCCCGGTTAAGATTGCGGATGACCCTCTCTCAGCGGTGGCTGTTGGGGCAGGGATGGCCCTGAGCAACCTAGAGATCTTGAGAAATCTATAAAAACAGCTCATCTGATTGAATTCACAAAGAACATGGGCGCCATTTCGGCTCCGCTTTTGCTTTTAAACGTTCCCTAATTTGTAGTCTTCCTTCAGCCTTTCCTTGTTTTTGGTATTGTGTAATCGGTCGATTTTGAATTCCCAGAAACCGTAGCCTTGACGAGTCGCGCACCATGGCACCTGCCATAAGAAGGACAGAAACGTGCTAAATTGAGAGCATACTCGCGCTGCTAACAGAAGACCGAAAGAATCTTATGTGTTCTGCCGTCAATTGAAAAGAAAGGGTCTTACTCTGAAGAGATCAGCGACCTCTTTTTGGGTAAGGTATCTCCTGTCTACATCGGATGCGAATGCGGTCTTATTGGAACTCTCAGAGGGTGGTCTATTATGTGAAACGTCCAGGGGAAACGGGAGCAGTTTCTCGCGCCTGATATCGTCCGCCAGGAGCATCTACCCTCGATTTTCGGGCCCAGTCAGTTTTTTTGTGTGCCTAAGGTGCCACCCTCTTCAGTATCAACAGGCTATTCTGAATCGTATTGATAAGTCTTAACACTCTATGCCCTGTCTCCTGGGACAGAAGAAAACAAACGATCCTTTCCTGGTTGACGCAGGTCTGGAAATCCTCTAACGTTCAGGCTTATTCATCACGTTTCAGAAAGAGGATTTCCTGCTCCTGTGAAAAAGCCCCTTCTATTCTACGGCTACATAGTTGCGGCCGCCTGCTTTGCCATCCAGGCGACAGGGATCGGCACCCATGTCACCTTCGGCGTTTTTTTCAAGCCTCTCCTGGCCGATTATGGCTGGCCCAGAGCCTCCCTGGCAGGCGCTCATTCCCTGGCTTTTCTGCTCATGGGCTTCCTCGGCATTTTCGTGGGCAGGCTCAACGACCGGTTCGGTCCTCGTGTGTTGCTGACGGTGACTGCGCTTTTCTTCGGCATGGGGCTGTTTCTCATGTCCACCGCCGACAGCCTCTGGCAGGTCTACCTGTTCTACGGCATCATGGTCGGCATAGGATTGAGTCCTGTGGATGTGATTGCGCTCAGCACCACGGCACGATGGTTTGTGCGGCGAAGGGGCATGATCACCGGCATCGTGAAGGTGGGCACAGGAGGCGGCCAATTCTTCATCCCTTTAGCATCCAGTCTTCTCATCCTCAGCTTCGGCTGGCGGACCTCCTACATCCTCCTCGCCGCATTCGCCACCCTCATGCTCGCAGGAATGGGACAGCTCATGCGGCGGGACCCCTCCCAAATGGGGCTCCTGCCGGACGGTGACACCCAGGTCGGATCAGCTGGGTCGGACTTTGTTGAAAGAGGCCTTTCCCTCAGTGAGGCGATCAGAACGCGCCAGTTCTGGACCATCTGCTTCACCAATCTCACGATCGTGTTCTGTCTCATGATCATCATGCTTCACACGACCCCTCATGCCATGGATATCGGCATCCCTGCAACCACGGCGGCCAGCGTCCTCTCCACCATCGCCGGTGCGAGCATCATCGGGCGGCTGATCATCGGTTTCACCGCCGACCGTGCCGGGTACAGAAACTGCATGATCTGCTGCATCCTGGTTCTGATTTCGGCCTTCCTCTGGCTGCAGGTGGCAGACAAGCTGTGGATGCTCTACCTCTTTGCCGTCTTCTACGGGATGGGGCATGGCGGGCATTTCACGCTGATCTCCCCCTTGGTGGCCGAGCACTTCGGCATCCGCTCCCACGGAGTCCTTTTCGGAATCGTCCTTTTTGCTGGCACGTTTGGGGGCGCGGCGGGGCCGATTCTCGCGGGCCACCTTTTCGACATCACCGGAAGTTACAGCAGCGCCTTCTGGATCTGTGCAGCCGTGGGGTCCATCGGCCTCGGACTCATCCTCTCGCTCAGGAAGAAGATAGACTTCTAGTATTCTTAAACAACGAATGTGATGAGAGGTTTCAAACAATGATCAAAGACCCTAACAAGGGCAAGAAGGAAACAGGAATCGGCATATGCGGCATATGCCCCGGCGGGTGCGGCGTCAACATAGAGCTCTTGGACGGTAAGATCGAGGGCATTTCCCCTCTCAAGGATCATCCCATCGGCGTGGTCTGCGTCCGAGGACTCCACGCCAAGGAGATTGTCTATTCCAAGGACCGTCTGCAGTATCCCCTGCTTCGAACCGGCGAAAAGGGAGAGGGCAAGTTTGAGCGCATCACCTGGGATCATGCCCTGGACCGGATCGCTCAAGCCTTTCAGAGGATCAAAAAAGACTTCGGCGCGGAAGCGGTGATGTCCTATTTCGGACGGGGGAGTTTTGACAACAATTTGACGGACCTCTTCGGAGCCCGCGGCATGCCCTGCCAAGGGGTTTCCGGATTCCTTTTCCCCTTCGGTTCGCCCAACGGCACAGGGTGTTCCTCGGTGTGCTACGTCTCCTACGGCATCTTTGCCTCTCTCTCGACCATCGGCGCTCAAATGGAAACGACCTATGCGGATTTCGACAACACGGACCTCATCGTCTTGTGGGGGTCGAATCCGCCGACAGACTCCCCGCCCAACAGGGTGAAAGAAATCCTCGATGCAAAGAAGCGCGGGGCCAGGGTGATCGCCATCGATCATATGCGATCGGATAGTGCCAAGATGGCCGATCAGTGGGTTGGCGTGCGTTCAGGGACGGACGGGGCCCTCGCCTTGAGCATGATCAACGTCATTGTGAACGAGAAGCTCTATGACGAGTCCTTTGTCCAAAACTGGACCGTGGGGTTTGATGAACTCCGTCAATACGTGCAGCAGTTCCCTCCTGAGAAGGTCGAAGCGATCACCCGGATTCCCAAAGAAACGATCGCCGCCCTTGCCCGTGAAATAGCCGGAGCCAAGGGAGCCTCGCTGGCGATGTATACAGGGCTGGAGTACACCAACAGCGGGGTTCAAAACATCCGCTCCGTGCTGAGCCTCTGGGCGATCACAGGAAATCTGGACGTTCCAGGAGGATTGGTGTTCAGGCCGCGCAGCCCGGTGCGGTTCCCGCGCGTCGGCCTCGACCCGCCCAAAGGCGTGAAACCCATCGGTGCGGACAAGCACCCCCTCTTTTGTGATGTGCTCAAAGCGGCCCAGTTCATGGAAGCGCCCAGAGCGATCCTGAAGGGAGATCCCTATCCGATCAAAGCGCTGCTGGTTCTCGGCGCATCCATGCTGACGAGCCTCCCCAACCCCGACCTCTTGAAGGAGTGTTTTAGAAAGCTCGATTTCCTGGTGGTCTTCGACCGGTTCATGACTGCCGATGCGATGTATGCCGACATCCTTCTTCCTGCAACGACCAACTTCGAGAACCTGGGCTACCAGAAGTACCCCGGTGGATACTGTCAGCTCCGGCAGAAGGTCATCGAGCCGATCGGCGAAGCCAGGTCCAGCTTCCAGTTTCTCGCTCAATTGGCCGGGAAACTGGGCTACGGGCACCTTTTTCCGGCCACGGAGGAGGAACGGGTCCGATTCGCTTTCAAGGACACGCCTGTATCCTTGGAAGCCCTCATGGCTCACCCGGAAGGCGTCCGATACGATGCAGGCCGGATGGAATACAGAAAACACGAAGAAGGTCTGCTGCGCTCAGACGGCAAGCCCGGGTTCAACACGCCCTCGGGGAAGGTTGAACTGGTATCGAGCATGCTGCAGAAATACGGGTACGACGGATTGCCGGTGTATGTGGAGCCCAAAGAAGGCCCCTTGGCTAGCCCCGAGCTCTACAAGAAGTATCCCCTTGTCCTCAACACAGGAGCCAGACTGCAATCGGCCTTTCGCTCCCAGCATTTGAACATTCCAGGGCTGCTGAAACTGCAGCCCAAGCCGCAAGTTCTGATCCATCCGGTGGACGCGAAGGCCAGAGCGGTTTCGGACGGAGACAAGGTTTGGGTCGAGTCTCCGCGCGGGAAAGTCGGGGTTCGTGCCAAGGTGACAGACGATGTGATGACGGGACAGGTGGAATTGAATGTGGGCGGAGGCAGTCCGATCCATGCTGAAGAGTGGCGAGAGGCGAACGCCAACTTCGTGACCGACTTCGAGAACCGCGATCCTATTTCGGGTTTTCCGGTATACAAGGCCCTGCTTTGCGACGTGAGGCTCCGGGAGTGACGACCGGCCAAGTATCTCACCGGTAAGTTGCCCTGGAACTTCCTATCACCCCCGCCTCACCTCTCCCATCAAGGGGGAGGAAATTATGGTGGGAGGGGATAAAGGGAGGGGGAAGCTGACTGGGGCTGGAGCGGTTTCAACTGACGACGAGGTCCACCCCCTTGCCTGTTTTTGAATCCACCAGCCCGTCCTCGCAAAGACGCAGGAAGGGAATAGCCGCCGTGGTGAGGACCGCCAGCGTGAGGGTCGCATCGGCAAAACGAAAGCCCAGGGCCTTGGCTTTGGCCTGGATTTGATTCAGCCTTTCAGCGATTTCTTCGATCCTCCGGTTGGACATGAGGCCGGCCACGGGCAGCGCAAGCTCAGCCTGTATCTTTCCCTCGCTGCACACGACAATGCCTCCTCTCATCTCGAATATCCTGTTCACGGCCATGGCCATGTCTACTTCATTGGCTCCCACCACGACAATGGCAAAGGTTTCCCACGCCCCGCTCGTGGCCATTGCTCCTGCTCGAAGGCCCTGTCCCCTGACCAGGCCTGTGAATATCTTCCCTTCGCAGGAGATGACCGAAGCTTTGAGAATGTCCTCGCTCGGATCCGCTTTCAGTTCTCCGCTGTGAGCCGGAAGATCCAGGGTCGCTTCCTTGGTCACCAGTTCCGTGACCTGGTCCATGACCCTGACCTTAAGAACAGCTTTCCTCGGCACCTTGATCGCGAAGTCATCGGGACTCACCCGGATTTTCTTCAGCTCGCTGCCTGCGAAAACGGCCGGCCTTGGTTCAACCAGCAGTTTCCCGTCCTGCGCAATGACCACGCCGTTGCTGATGACAACTTCCGCCTTGATGGTGCGAAGGTCCGGGATGAGCACTAGGTCTGCGTATTTGGCCGGTGCGATCCCCCCCAGCATTCCCTCCAGCCTGAAGTGCTCGGCTACGTTCAGCGACGCCATCTGGACAGCAAGGACAGGATCAAAGCCTGCGTCAACGGCGCGCTGGACCACGCGTTCCAGATAGCCCTTTTCCACGAGGTCCCTGGGATCAGCGCCGTCCGTGACCAGGGCTGCCCGTCTGAGATCGAGGCCCATGTCCTTGATCTTCGCAATCGCCTCGATCTCCTTTCGAATGCTGCCTTCCCGAATCATGGTACAGATGCCGAACCTGAGCTTTTCAACCACTTCCTCGGCGCTGACCGATTCATGGCATGAGGAAACCCCGTAATCCAGATAAGCGGCGAGGCGCTGGCCGCGGCAGCCTGCTGCATGGCCTTCCGAGGTTTTCCCCTGCATCAACGCTTCTGCCGACAGGGCCGGGAAGTTGCGTTCCCCTCGCAGAACCTCCTGCCAGAACCCTTCACCCACACCGAGAATATCGTCTCTTTTGAGAAGTTCCAGCAGCTGGGTGAGTGTCGGCGCTTTTGCAGCCGCATCCTTGCTGAAGGTGACGGAAGGCGGAACCGTTGAGAAGATCTTGATGGGCTGGTCTTTCAGAGTGTCGAGGTACTCGATGAGCCCTTTGTAGCCCAGAGGAAAGGTGAGTTCCATGATCTCCGTGATGATCGTGGTGGTGCCCCCACGCATGGCATAGCGGAGGAATTCCTGGGGAGACGCATAGTAGAGCATGTGCGTGTGGCCATCCACAAAGCCGGGAATGAGCGCACGGCCCGCTCCATCGATCACTTTTGTTCCTGACCCGATGGTGTGGCTCGCATCAGGCCCTACATAGGCGATCCATTTCCGCTTTACCGCTACGGAGGTTTTTTTGAGGACCTCGCGGGTGTAGACGTTCACAAGGTCAACCCCTTTGACGACCAGATCCGCTTCCTTCTCTCCAAGCGCGACAGCCGCGAGATCCTTCATCCCCTCGACACTGAGTCTTTCGATCATTTTCTTTTCAGCCCAACCGAGGGCCTGCTTCCTGCACGCTCTTGGACGACTGATCCTTGAACTGCACGAAATTCTCCCTGAAGAGAACCGCCAGTTTCTTTGCCTGTGCATCGTAGTCCGCCGGACTGGCCCAGGTGCCTCGCGGGTCGAGGAACTCTGCGGGCACTCCCGGACATTCCGAAGGCACAAGGAACCCAAACACAGGTTCCTGCTTCATGGGTACCTTTTCGAGCGATCCGTTGAGTGCCGCCTTCAGCAGGGCTCGGGTAAATTCGATTTTCATTCGCGACCCCTTCCCGTAAGGGCCTCCTGTCCACCCGGTGTTGACCAACCAGCAGGCCGCCTTGTGCTCCTTGATTTTTTTCGCCAGCAGCTGGGCGTAGACAAAGGGATGGCGCACCATGAAGGGGGCGCCGAAACAGGCACTGAATGTAGCGCTCGGCTCCTTCACGCCCTTTTCGGTCCCCGCCACCTTGGCGGTGTATCCGCTGATGAAGTGATACATGGCCTGATCCTCTGTGAGCCTTGCAATCGGTGGCATAATCCCAAAGGCGTCCGCCGCCAGGAAGATCACACTGCGCGGGTGCCCGGCCATGCCGGAGCGTACAATGTTGGGCACATGCGTGAGGGGGTAAGAAGCCCTGGTGTTTTCCGTCAGGCTCGCATCATCCAGGTCCAGACGCCGCACGGTCGTGTTCATCGCCACATTTTCCAAAATCGTTCCGAACCGGCGGGTGCACTCATAGATTTCAGGCTCCGAGGTTTTTGAAAGCTTGATCACCTTGGCATAGCAGCCGCCCTCGAAATTGAAGACCCCCTTGTCCGACCATCCATGCTCGTCGTCCCCTATGAGCATCCGGTCCGGATCCGCCGACAGCGTGGTCTTGCCGGTGCCGGACAGGCCGAAGAAGATGGCCACGTCGTCAGGGTTGTCCTTGCTCACGTTGGCCGAGCAGTGCATGGAAAGCACATCCTGTGCAGGCAGCAGAAAATTGAGGACCGTGAAGATGGACTTCTTGATCTCCCCGGCATAGGCCGTGCCGCCGATGAGCACCAGCCTCTTGCTGATGTTGAGAGCGACAAAGGTCCCGCTCCGGGTCAGGTCATCCTCCGGGTCCGCGTGGAAATTGGGGCAGTGAATCACGGTGAAATCCGGGACAAAGGCCTTGATCACGGCACGGTCCCTTGGTACCTGGATGAACATGTTCCGCGCAAAAAGGTTGTGCCAGGCATATTCGTTGACCGCTCGTATCGATTGGCGGTACTTTGCATCGGATCCTGCGTAACAGTCCTGCACAAACACGGTTTTCCCACGCAGGTAAGCGGTCATGCGCTGGTGGAGAGCGTTGAACTTCTCCTCAGCGTATTTCACATTCACCTTGCCCCACCAGATGTCCTGGGTGGTTTTGGGCTCATCCACCACGTACTTGTCTTTTGCAGCGCGACCGGTGTGCTGCCCCATGGACACCACCAAAGGGCCCAGGTGGGCGATCTGACCTTCGTAGCGGCGAATGGCATGTTCGTAGAGTTCAGGGGTGGATCGATTCCAGTACACCTGTCCCAAGTGATGCAATCCCACCTGATCCAGTTGATGGTCAGGCACCAAATCACGAATCTCCATAATCTTCCTCCTTTCTTATTTGAGAAGAACCGGTACCGGCTCCACCTTCCAGATCTTCTCGCTGTACTCCCGGATCGAACGATCCGAAGAGAATTTGCCCATCCTCGCCACGTTGAGAATAGACATGCGGGTCCACCGCTCCTGATTCAGGTAGGCCCGGTTCACCTGTTCCTGGCTTTCAATGTAGGACGGGTAATCCGCGAAGACCAGATACTCGTCATGATAGAGAAGGGAGTCCACAAAAGGTTTGAACAGGTTCGAATCTCCGCCCGAGAAAAACCCCGATCTGATGAGATCGATCGCCTCGCGAAGTTCCGCACTGGATTCGTAATGAGGCCATGGGTTGTACCCGTTGGCCTTCAACTCCGACACCTCTTCCGCAGTCAAACCGAAGAGGAAGAAATTCTCGGCGCCCACTTCCTCGCGGATCTCGATGTTGGCGCCGTCCAGGGTCCCGATGGTGAGCGCTCCGCTCATGGAGAATTTCATGTTACCGGTTCCCGACGCTTCTTTGCCTGCTGTCGAAATCTGCTCGGAGAGATCGGCAGCCGGATAGATATGTTGACCGTTCGTCACGTTGAAGTCAGGGAAAAAGGCCACGGTAAGCCGCCCTGCCACATCCGGGTCATGGTTCACCTTCTCGGCCACCGAGTTGATCAGTTTGATGATCAGCTTGGCCATGAAATAGCCCGGCGCCGCCTTCCCGCCGAAGATCACGGTGCGCCGTGGTATTTCAAGGTTCGGGTTCTTCCTCAGTCTGTTGTAGAGCGTGATCACGTGGAGCACGTTCAGGTGCTGGCGCTTGTACTCGTGAAGACGTTTCACCTGAACGTCAAAAAGGCTGTCCGGATCGACAAAGACGCCGGTCCGCTCCTGGAGAATGGCGGCGAGATGACCTTTGTTCTCCCGTTTCACCTCGCGCCATCTTCTCCGAAACTCCTCGTCATCCGCATAGGCTTCGAGCTCTCTCAGGCTTTCTTCTGTGTGGCTGATCCAACGCTCACCGATTCTGCTCGTGATGAGTTCCGCCATTTTGGGGTTGCTGAGAACCATCCAGCGTCGCGGGGTAACCCCGTTGGTCACGTTGTGGAACTTCTCCGGTCCTATCTCGCAGAAGTCGCGCAAAATCGTCTTTTTCACCAGGTCGGAGTGAAGCGCCGCGACGCCGTTGACGGCATGACTTCCAACAGTCGCCAGATGGGCCATGCGCACATATTTCTCCCCGCTTTCATCAATGAGGGAAAGACGAGCCAGCAGTCCGTTGTCACCGGGATACCTTTGCTTCACCTCTTCGAGGAATCGCTGATTGATCTCATAGATGATTTCCAGATGCCGCGGGAGCGCCTGCCTAAACATGGGCAGAGGCCACTTTTCCAGAGCCTCGGGCAGGAGGGTGTGATTCGTGTAGGCAAAGGTGTGCCTGGTCACATGCCATGCTGCATCCCAATCCATCAGGTGTTCGTCCACCAGCAATCTCATCAGCTCAGCCACCGCAATCGCAGGATGGGTGTCATTGAGCTGGATGGCGTTCCACTCGTGAAAGGTGTCCAGGGTGTTGCCGGAGAGGAGGTGAAAGCGGATCAGGTCTTGCAGGGAGCATGAGACAAAAAAGTACTGCTGCGCCAGCCGCAACAGTTTCCCCTTGGCCGGCTCATCGTTGGGGTAAAGGATCTTGGAGATGGTTTCCGAAATGATTTTTTCATCCACAGCGCCGTAGTAGTCGCCTACATTGAAGGATTCGAAATCAAAAGACTCCACAGCGTGTGCGCTCCACAGCCGGAGCAGATTGACCGTATTGACCCTGTAACCGAGAAGAGGAGTATCATAGGCCACCCCCTTGACGACTCGCTGGGGGACCCACTTCACGCGGTACTTACCCTCTCGATCGTAGAAGACCTCTGTGTGCCCGCCCAGGTTGACTTCAAAAGCAATTTCCGGCCGCTCGATTTCCCAGGGGTTTCCCAGTCGCAGCCACTTGTCCGTTTTTTCCACCTGCCAGCCGTCACGGATTTCCTGATCGAAGATCCCGAATTCGTAGCGGACCCCGTAACCGATCGCTTTGATTTCCAGGGTAGCGAGGGAGTCCATGAAACAGGCCGCCAGCCTGCCCAGGCCGCCGTTGCCGAGTCCCGGCTCTTCTTCCTGATCAATCAGCGCCTGCAGGTCCAGGCCCAACTGCGCCGCCGCCTCCTTCATCTCTTCATGAATGCCCAGGTTGAGCATGTTGTTGACCAGGTGCGGCCCCATCAGGAATTCAGCCGAAAGGTAGCTCACGACTCGCACATCTTTCTTCATGATCGTGTCCAAGCTCTTGATCCACCGGTTCATGATGCGATCCCGCACCGTGTAGGCCACAGCTAGGTACCAATCGTTCCTCGTCGCCACCGCTGGAATTCTGGCGCCGCGATAGTAAAGGTTGTCCATAATGGACTGTTTCAGGGCTTCCACACTCTCGCCGGTGTGATTGTCATCAAGCACCATCGCCCGCGCCTCGCCGATTTCCTTAGCTTCGGTCATCTTGGTCCCTCCTGCCCATTTCCATGATCCTTCCGGCATAGCCGCTTTGAAGAGCCTTCAGATAATCTCCATTCGCGGAGATGTAAGAGTTTTCATGAGGAAATCCTCGAAAACTGGAGTACTGGAAAGAAGAATACAGAAGACAGGAGACAGCATTCAAAAGAACAACCGAAACGCGCACCTAAAGTACCTATCCAAGGATCTACTCTGCCCTCATTCTTGTGCCCTCGTGTCTTCCCATCACTCCATCACTCCAACACTCCAAGTTCAGTTCATTTCCCTCGGCTGCCCCGTGCACGACAGAACCGTGCTCCAGAAGCGGCCGTTGGGATCTATTTTTTTTCGGCTGGAAACAGCCATGCGAATGGGCACGTGGGTGAACTCGCCCTTCCAATTGGCGACGACCATGCCCGTTCGACCGCTCATGCCTGCGTGGACCGCGTTCCGACCCAGAAGCAGACAAAAGGCCGAGTCACGGGGATTGGCAGGCAAACTCCGGATGGTGTAACTGGGGTCGATGTACTTGAGATTGGCCTCCATGCCCTCCTTCTTGAAATAGCCGTTGATCTGGTCCTTGAGAAAAAGACCGATGTCATTGAACTTGATATTGCCCGAGGCATCTTTTGCGCCTGTCCCCTGCATCAGATTCTGGCCGGCGCCTTCCCCGACCACGATCACTGCATGCCCTCGCCCTTTGAGCCTGTCTTTCAGGGCTCCGAGAAAACCCTCCAGCGTGAAAGGCGCTTCCGGTATCAGGCAAAAATTCACGTCGCTGTTGGCCATGGTGGCGTAAGCCGCGATGAAACCGGATTCCCTGCCCATGAGCTTCACCAACCCCACCCCGTTTCTGGCGCCAAGCGCCTCGGCATGGGCTGAGTCAATCGCGGTTCTGGACTCCGATACGGCCGTGTCGAAACCGAAAGAGGACTGCACAAAGGAGATGTCATTGTCGATGGTCTTCGGGATTCCGATCACGGAGATCTTAAGCCCGCGGCGTCCGACTTCCTCGGACAGGGCCTGGGCTCCACGAAGAGTCCCGTCCCCCCCTATCGTAAAGAGAATCCCGATGTTCATCCGATCGAGGGTGTCCACCATCTCGGAAATATCCTGCGGCCCGCGCGAAGAAGAGAGGATCGATCCTCCCAGCTTGTGAATGTCCTTCACCGTCTCAGGGTTCAACTCCAGAGGCACATGCCCGTAGCGATAGGATAGGCCTTCGTATCCGTACCGAAAGCCGAAGACGGTCTTTACGCCGTAGTGGTAAAACAGCCCCAGAACAATGGCGCGGATCACATCGTTTAGCCCTGGGCACAGACCCCCGCAGGTGACGATGCCGCACTTGAGCTTCGAGGGATCGAAATAGACTTTCTCTCTCGGTCCGGCCGTTTCGAACTGCGGAGGTTCTTTGCCTGAATCGAGGGATACTTTCACCTCTTCCAACTTGTCGTCGTAGAGCACGCGCTCGTCATCTCCGACAAACTGACCCGCCTGCATCGGTGATGGGATGCGGCACTCCCCAAGCTTGGAAATGGTGAAATCAAGATCCTTCTCTGTCATGGTAAGCCTCCAAAAAAAGATGGGAAGAGGAGATAATTGGAGTATTGGAGTACTGAAAAAAATGGCTCACCGTACAGGGTACACGGTTCACGGCAACACCATTATTTATCAAGATACTGTTTTTCCTCTGACTGGACCGCTTGACTTATGTTCCGTGCACCGTATGCCGTGCGCCTTGGACCATCACTCCATTTTTCTGTACATCGTCGTTCCGGCGCCCTTCAAATCTTGGACCGCCCGTTTGACTCGCTCCGCCATGGAAGCCTCGGCCAGGCCCAGATATTCACGGGGATCATAGGTCTTCTTGTTCCCCACCTCGCCATCGACCTTCAGGACGCCATCGTAGTGCTTCAGCATGTGGTCCGCGATCGGGCGGGTGAAGGCATACTGCGTGTCCGTATCGATATTCATTTTGACGACGCCGTAGTCGATCGCCTCATGAATGTCACGGAGTTCCGAACCGGACCCGCCGTGGAAAACGAGGAAAAAGCGGGCCGTCTCACCGAACTGTTTCACCACGGCGTCCTGACAATCCTTTAGAATCGACGGCTTCAGCTTCACCTGTCCGGGCTTGTACACCCCGTGGACATTGCCAAAGGTCGCGGCCAGGAGATATCGGCCGCCATTGATTGAGTTGAGGCGCCGGGCAACCTCGAGGGTATCCTCGGGCGTGGTGTAGAGCTTGGCCCCTGCCGCACCCGACACTCCATCCTCCTCTCCGCCGACCACACCCGCTTCGATCTCGAGGATAAGCTCACTCTTCTGGAACCGCTCCAGGAGCTTGGCGGAGATGTCGAGGTTGTCTTTGAGCGGCAGGGCGCTTCCGTCGAACATGTGGCTGTTGAAGAGGTTAGGCCTCCCTGCTGCCCGCCGTCTTTCGGTCTCCTCCACAAGAGGAATGACGAGTTTATCGAGCTTGTCCGCCTGGCAGTGGTCCGTGTGCAGAGCGACGTAGATCGGGTACCGTTCTGCTGCACGATGCACGTGTTCGGCGATCGAGATCGCGCCAAGGGCCATGTCCTTCACCGATGACCCCGAAGCGAAGGTTCCGCCCCCTGTCGAGACCTGGATAATACCGTCGCTCTTGCTCTCTGCCAGCCCCTTCAGCACTGCATTTGCGGTTGTGAGCGATGTTACGTTGATGGCGGGATAGGCAAAGCGCTCCTCCCGCGCCCTTTCAAGCATCTTGCAGTAGATATTGTAATCAGCTACCGGCATACCTCCTCCTTCTGCTACCCTTTGGCGGCCATGAGCTTAAGAAGATCCACGATCCGGTGCGAGTAGCCCCACTCGTTGTCGTACCACGAAACCACCTTGAAAAAGCGTTTCTCCCCCTTGAGGTTATTTTGCACTGTTGCGAGGGAATCGTATATCGAGGAACGATCGTTATGAATGAAATCCGAGGACACGAGTTCCTCCTTCGAATATTCGAGAATCCCCTTCAGGTACGACTCGGAGGCCTTCTTCATCAGGGCGTCGATCTCTTCGATCGAGGTGTCCCTCTCTGCGAGAAAGGTCAAATCCACCACCGAGACGTCCGGCGTCGGAACACGAAAAGCCATTCCCGTCAGCTTTCCCTTGACCTTGGGGATCACTTCCCCCACAGCCTTGGCCGCGCCCGTGGTAGACGGGATGACATTGATGGCTGCGGCCCTGCCTCCCCTCCAATCCTTCTTGGAGGGACCGTCCACGATCTTTTGCGTTGCCGTGTAAGAGTGAATCGTGGTCATGAGTCCTAACTGCACCCCGACTCCCTCCTTCAGAAGCACGTGGACCAGCGGGGCAAGACAGTTGGTCGTGCACGAGGCATTGGACACCACGTGATGAGCCTTTGGATCGTATTCCTTATCATTCACTCCAATGACCAGTGTCTTCACTCCCCCCTTGCCCGGAGCCGTAATGATGACCTTTTTTGCGCCCGCCTTCAGATGAAGCCCGGCCTTCTCCGCGTCGGTGTACAGACCGGTGGACTCGATCACGTATTCGACTCCCAGTTCCTTCCAGGGAAGAAGATCAGGCGTTTTGGTGGCCATGACGCATTTGATCTTATGGCCGTTGACCACCAGCGTGTC
Organism: uncultured Desulfobacteraceae bacterium; assembly: GCA_964580575.1. GTDB lineage: Bacteria > Desulfobacterota > DSM-4660 > Desulfatiglandales > HGW-15 > CAVPDE01. The sequence continues at coordinate 15,864 of CAZOLJ010000022.1, read as the reverse complement.
ATCCTCTTCCAGAGAGGGATTGCTCTTTGCGGTTTCAAGCGTTCCAGAAAACTTGCCATGAACCGAATCGTACTTCAATTGATAGGCAAAATATTTTGCGTCCGTGGAGACATCCACCACCGCCACAACGTCAAAGTTTTTTAGGAGCCCCTGCTCCACCAACGCGGCAAATACGAGCCTGCCGATCCTCCCAAACCCATTAATAGCAACTTTTGTAGCCATTGTTTTCCTCCTGAGTAATGTCCATGTATTTGATTCTAGCATTTTTAGCGCACGAAAGCTTTGCGCCCCGCGTACACAGCGGCTGCACCTAGATCTTCCTCGATGCGCATGAGCTGGTTGTATTTTTCCACACGCTCGCCGCGGCAGGGCGCGCCCGTCTTGAGATGCCCGGTGGCCATCGCCACCGTGAGGTCGGCAATGAAGCTGTCCACCGTCTCTCCCGAGCGGTGCGAAACCATGGATCCCCAGCCGGCCTTGCGCGCCATTTCAATGGCGGCAATTGTCTCGCTCAGGGAACCGATCTGGTTGAGCTTAATCAACACAGCGTTGGCGCAGTTCTCGGCGATTCCCCGGGCAATGCGTTCGACATTGGTCACGAACAAATCATCGCCCACCAACTCGATCCGGCTGCCCAGGCTCTTGTTGAGCAGCTTCCACCCGTCCCAGTCATCCTCAGCCAGGCCGTCCTCGAGAACCGCGATGGGATACTTCCTCACCCATTCGGCCCACATCTCGACCATTTCAGCAGAGGTGATTTTGCGCTTTTCGGTGCGCAGGTTGTAGAGCCCATCCTCGTAAAACCCGCTGGTCGCCGGGTCGAGCGCGATGACAATATGGTCCCCGGGTTTGTAGCCCGCCTTCTTGATGGCTTTGAGGATGATTTCAACAGCCTCGGCGTTGGTCTTGAGCGCCGGGGCAAATCCGCCCTCGTCGCCGACCCCTGTCGAATAGCCGCTGCTCTTCAGCACACCCTTGAGGGACTGGTACACCTCGCTGCCCCATCGCAGGGCCTCGCGGAAGCTGGGTGCCCCGACCGGGGCGATCATAAACTCCTGAAAGTCCGTGCCCTGCCAGTTGGCGTGGACACCCCCGTTCAGAATGTTAAACATGGGCACCGGCAATACATTGGCCGCCACGCCGCCGAGGTAGCGGTAGAGCGGCAGTCCTACAGAGTCGGCCGCGGCGCGAGCTACGGCCAGGCTGACCCCCAGGATAGCGTTCGCCCCCAGCTTGCTCTTGTTGGGCGTCCCATCCAGCGCCAGCATGGCATGATCCACTGCCCTCTGGTCAAGGGCATCCAGGCCGATGACCGCCTCGGCGATTTTCTTGTTCACATTCTTCACGGCCTTGAGCGTGCCCTTTCCTCCGTAGCGGAGTTTATCTCCGTCGCGCATTTCCAGCGCTTCATGCACGCCGGTGGATGCGCCCGAAGGAACCGCTGCCCGGCCAAAAGCACCGTCCTCAAGGGTGACCTCGACTTCAACCGTCGGATTACCCCGCGAATCGAGAATCTCTCTTCCAATCGTCTTAACAATCCCTGCCATAGTGACTCCTCCCTTTTCGGTTGAACCTTAGATTTCCAAGGGTTCCACCGCATCCCTATCTTGCAATGATTCCCCCTTCTTCCTATTACTCCATCGCTCTGGTACTCCAATACTCCATCCCTCCAACACTCCATTCTTTCCTATCTTTTCAATTCCACCAGTTCCATTCTGTGGTTTGCTTCCGGGTGTTTGGTGGAAGGGCCTTCCGAGAGAATCACAAGATTCCCCTGCACCCCATGCTCCCTAAGCCAATGACTTGTGTATTCTCTCCAGTTCTCGGGGTGCTCTTCTTCATGCACCGGATGCACGCCGTATGAGAATTGAAGCGCCTGACAGGTAGACTCCTGAGAGCTTACGGCAACGATCCAAACGGGAGTGCGAAAGCGTGCAAGGTCTCTTGCTGTTGCACCGCTCTTCGTTGGGGCGAACACGGCGGCGGGAGATGCATACTCGAGACTCGCTTCGACACCGATCGCGATGAGGTGGGCCGTACGAAGCTTACCCCGCAAATCCACCCCTTGAAACATTTCTTTGACCGTGACCCGATGACGGTGGGGTTCGATCGCTGCCGCGATCTTTGCGAGCATCGCCACCGACTCTACAGGGTACTGCCCCATGGCGGACTCGCCCGAGAGCATCACCGCGTCGGTGCCGTCCAGAATCGCGTTGGCCACGTCCGTCGCCTCCGCCCGCGTGGGACGACGGTACGTGGTCATGGATTCGAGCATCTGCGTTGCAGTGATGACCGGCTTTCCCTGCCTGTTGGCCCGTCGCATCAAATCCTTTTGAACAACCGCGATCCGTTCGATGGGGACCTCCACGCCAAGATCGCCACGGGCGATCATGATCCCGTCTGCTGAGTCAAGGATCTCGTCGAAACGGTCAAGGGCTCTGCTCCGCTCGATCTTGGCAATGATGAAGGGGTTGCGGCCAAGCTCCTTCGCCGCCTCGCGAACTGTCTTGATGTCCTTTCCGGACTCCACAAAGGACTGGCTGACCGCATCCACGCCTTGCTCCATGGCAAAGCGGAGGCACTCCCTGTCTCTTTCCGTGAAGGCCGTGATCCCCAGACCGATGTCGGGGAGATTCAATCCCTTGCGGGAACGCAGCTCCCCGCCCACCACCACTTTGCAGTGGACATCCTTTCCTTGAACCCGCGTAACCTCCAGTTGAATAAAACCGTCGTTCAAGTAAAGGGCATCTCCGGGTTTGACGGCCTTCGGGAGACGGGAAAAACTGACAGAAGCCCTGGTGACGTCCCCGACAATCTCCTTCGTGGTCAAGGTGAAAACATCACCGGCCTTCAGTTGCACAGGTTCTTCTTTGAGTTTCCCGATGCGCATCTTGGGTCCGCTCAAATCGGCCATGATGGTCACCCGCCGTCCTGTGGCGCGGGATGCGGAGCGCAGGGTATCGATCACCCTTTTGTGACTCTCAAAGTCCCCGTGGGAGAAGTTGAGCCGAGCCACATTCATCCCGGCAAGCAGCATCTGCTCCATCACCTGCTGGGATTGCGAGGCAGGCCCGATGGTGCAGACGATTTTTGTCTTGTTCAGCGGCAGCCGCTCCAATGTCTTTCTCCCTCTTACATTTGCAATGATTGGCAAGGTCAACAAGGCGTTTGCTTTCGTAACGCAGGCCTCTGGCCGCAACATCATGAGTAAGCAGTAGGCAGTAGGGAGTACGCAGCCACACCAAACGAAAAAGGGGTTCCTGTCTTACGGCCTAGTTCGTTCTTCCTGCTTCTTACTTTCCTTTTACTGCATACCCCTTACTCCCTACAGCCTACTAGCCTTGTCATGGCCCGCCGGGAGATTTGGGTTCAGGTACTCGGCCAAGCACAATGGTCTTGTCATCGATGACCGAGAAAGACAACCGATTCTCATAGGCATAAAAGTACCCCCAAATCTCGCCGTCTTCGCCCTCGATCCTGTACAATTTAAGGCCAAACTTGGCTTTGACCATGCTGCCGGCATTGTAAGCTTTTTCAAGCTCCTCGCGCGAATTGATCTTTCTCCAGTCTGTACCCGGCTTGATCACCCGGTCAGAATCCATCAGATCGACAACGATCGCCGCCGTAATACCCGGCCGCCACTCGTATACATAAAAATCCGCCTCATCGAAACGATCCAGGGACCGCTGGATCATGGCCCTCTCTTGCTGACGATCCACGGTCTCCCTCCTCATCTTCACCGTGCTCGCGCTTGTTGCGCACCCGGCAATCATGACGACAGCCAGGACAAAGACCGCAACGCTGATGTTCATCATAACGATTTTTCTCATAATAGCCTCCTTTCTTAAGGCTTGATGTTTAGGCTATCCTCAACCTATTCGCCCTTGGCCACCTTGTTCTCCGCTTCCACAACCCAGCCGCCGCCCATGGATTTGTAGAGGTTCACGAGCGACTGGAAAAGCGTTCCCTGCGCCCGGGTATAGAGGATTTCCGAGTTATAGAGCAGGGTCTGCGAATAGAGCACTTCGAGATAGCCGGTGTACCCGTTATCGAATCGCAACCGGGCAAGGCGCACATAGTCCCGAAGGGCCGCGGTTTCTCGGGCAAGGGCTGCCAGCTGTTCCCTTGTTCGCTGATAGTCCACGAGGCTGTCGTCTACCTCCCGGAATGCCGTCTGAATGACCTGCTGATAGCGCACCACCGTCTGCTGCTGCACGGCTTCAGCCGACCGGACCTGCCCCTCGATTGCCCCTGCCGTGAAGATCGGGGCGGTCACCGGCGCAGCGTAGCTCCACATCTTGGCAGGCCCATGAAACAAATCCGACAGATCCATGCTCGCGAAGCCGAAGAGTCCGGTCAGAGAAAGGGTCGGGTAGTACAGCGCTTTGGCCACACCGATGTTGGCATTGGCGGCGATAAGGTTCTGTTCGGCCTGGCGCAGGTCGGGCCTGTTCAAAAGCAGCTCCGAAGGAAGACCCGCCGGGACTGCGGGCGGCGTGAGTTCGTCGATCGTCTTGCCTCTGGGAATGGGACCCGGGTTCCGTCCCAAAAGCACGCTCAAGGCGTTTTCCTGCTGGGCAATTCCCTTCTGTAAGAAGGGGATATTCGCCATAGCCTGCTCGTACTGGGCCAAGGCCTGTTTGACCTCTATTTCCGAAACAGTCCCGTACTTGAAGCGAAGGCTGAAAAGATCGTAACTTTCCCTGTAGCTCTGAGCCGTCTGTTTCGTCACTTCAAGCTGCTTGTCTAACTCCCGGAGGCTCACATAAGAGTTAGCCACCGCGGTGACAAGAGTCAGGATGACGGACCGGCGCGCCTCCTCGGTGCTCAGCAGATCGGCACGCGCCGCCTCTGTGGCTCGCCTTATCTTTCCCCATAGGTCGATCTCCCAGTTCACGTTCACAAAGATCTCGTAGGAGTCGAACGACGTATTGATACCGGGATCTCGTTCATAAGGAACGGGGCCTGTGGACTGGCTCAGCCGCTGCCTGCCCCCACTTGCACCGGCGCCGATCTGAGGGAAGAGGAAAGCACGAGTTGTCCCGTACTGCCCGAGAAACTGCTCGACCCTGGCAGCGGCGATCTTCACATCCTTGTTCTCCTGGAGGGCAACCCGGATTAGATCGTTGAGCACAGGATCATTGAACTGCTCCCACCAAAGGGTGTTTATGACGTCCTTCGTCCCCTTGTCCTCAAAGCGAAAGTTCTGAGGCGTATCGACAGCCGGCCGCTGGTAATCAGGCCCCACCATGCATCCGGTGAGGAGGAAAAAAGAAACCAGAGCAAACACAAAGAGAGAACACTGCATCAAATTCCCTCTCACCAACCGATTGTCCCCTACTTTCCCCCCTCCCCTAGCCCCTCCCTCAAACACTTTCCTCCCCCTTGACGGGGGAGGTGAGGAGGGGGTGGACTCGATAAGGAGAAATCGATGATCTTTGATCTTATTCATGGTGGCTTCCCTCCTTTCCGGCGGCGGGCTCGACCGGTGGTGCTTCACTCCCGGGGCTTTGCCCGCCTGGTTTGGGATGGGCGCCGGTGTCTCCTCTGTGCCCAAGCTTCTCCACCACGTAGAAAGTCACCGGGATGAGGAAGATAGCGATTATGGACGCCGCACCCATGCCGCCGATGACGGCGGTGCCCATGACCTGGCGCGAGATGGCGCCGGCCCCGCTGGCGAGGGCCAGGGGCACGCACCCAAGGATAAAAGCAAAGGAGGTCATGAGGATAGGCCGCAGCCGCAACCTTGCTCCTTTAAGGGCCGCGTCCATGAGGGTTTCACCCTTTTCATATTCCATCTTGGCGAACTCGACAATGAGGATCGCATTCTTAGCCGCCAGGCCGATGAGCATGACCAGCCCGATCTGGGCATAGACGTTATTTTCAAAATTTCGCAATAAAAGGCCGCCGAAAGCCCCGGCCACAGCAATGGGAGTGCCGAGGAGCACCGAGAACGGGAGCGACCAGCTCTCGTACTGGGCCGCCAGAATCAGGAAGACACAAAGGAAAGAGAACCCGAAGATAGCCGCAGCTGAGACCCCTTCCTGCGCCTTCTTCTCCTGGAACGACATTCCGCTGTAGTCATACCCCATTTCCCGAGGCATGGTTTGACTGAACACCTCCTCCAGAGCCCTCATCGCCTGGGCTGAGCTGTAGCCCGGGGCAGCGGTGGCATTGATCTGCGCCGAACGGTAGAGGTTGTAGCGCATGGTGAACTCGGGGCCGTAGATGTTGCGGACCGAAGTGAGCGCAGCCAGGGGGACGGATTGCCCCGCGCTGTTGCGCACGTAGAACTGGCCGATGTTTTCGATGTTGGTCCGGTAATCCCCCTCGGCCTGGAGGAACACCTGCCACTGCCGGCCGAAGCGGTTGAAGTAGTTGATGAAGCCGCTCCCCATGAAGCATTGGAGGACCTTGTACACATCCGAGATGTTGACCCCTTGCTTGAGCACCTTGTCCCGGTCCACATCCACATAGAGCTGCGGCACGTTCGGAAGGAACGTGGTGGTGATCCGAGAAAACTCCGGCCGTTTGCGCGCTTCGGCCAGGAACTTGTCGGTGTTCTCCGCCAGGAAAGCGATGTCCCTGCCGGCCCGATCCTGGAGGATGAAGGTGACCCCGCCCGAGGTGCCGACTCCCATGATGGCAGGCGGCGGAAAGGCGAAGCCCATGGCTCCGGGAATTTCGGCCATCCTCTTCGATATCGACGCCTTGATGGCCTCGTACTGCGCTTCCGGCTCCTTCCGCTTGGCCCACTCCTCAAGGGAGATGAAGAAGAAGGCGCTGTAGGTGTTCTGCACCTGGCTGAGCATGTTGAAGCCGAGGATCGAGGAGCAGAACTTGACCCCGGGAGTTTTCATGATGATCTCTTCCGCCTGCCTCCCTATCTCACGGGTCCTCTGGAGAGAGGAGGCGTCGGGCAACTGAACACCGGCAAAAATGAACCCCTGATCCTCGTCCGGGAGAAAGCTGGTGGGAAGCCCCTTGCCGAACAGCCCGGCCAGGACGGCAACGCCTGCCAGGAGAAGGATGCTGACCCCGCTCTTTCTGATGGCCGCAGCGCAGAGAGACACGTACCCGTCGGTGGTCCGGCCAAAGACCTTGTTGAATCCGTTGTAGAACGTCTGCAATGGACCTCTGCCCTTCTTCTTGGGCTTCAGAAGCAGGGCGCAGAGCGCCGGGGAAAGGGAGAGGGCGTTGAACGCGGAGATGATGACCGAGACCGCGATGGTCACTGCGAACTGCTGGTAAAGCTGGCCGGTTATTCCCGGAATGAAGGCCGTGGGGACAAAGACCGCTGCCAGGATAACGGCAATGGCTATGACCGGTCCGGAGACCTCTTCCATGGCTTTGAAAGCGGCGTCCTTGGGTGATAGGCCCTTCTCGATGTGGTGCTCCACGGCCTCAACCACTACGATCGCATCGTCCACGACCAGGCCGATGGCAAGGATAAGGCCGAAGAGGGAAAGCGTATTGATCGAAAAGCCCAAGAGAGGAAAGATGGCGAAGGTCCCTACCAGCGAAACCGGGACAGCCAGGAGCGGAACGAGCGTTGCCCGCCACCCCTGGAGAAAGACGAAGACCACAAGAACGACGAGGAAGAGGGCTTCGACGAAGGTCTTCTTCATCTCCTCCATTCCTTCGGTCACGGCCAGGGTGGTATCCAGCGCCACCGCATACTTCAGGTCCGGCGGGAAACTCTTCTCCAGCTCCCCCATCAGCTTCTTGGCACCGCTGGCGGCATCCAGGGCATTGCTCCCCGGCATCTGGTAGAGGGCAATGAGGGCGCACGGCTTGCCCTGGAATTCTCCGTGACTGCTCAGGCGACTTTCGATGTTGTAGGTCTGGGCCCCCAACTCGATGCGCGCCACGTCACTGACTCGCACGATGGAACCGTCCGGGTTGGCGCGGAGCACGATGTCACCGAACTGCTCCTCGGTCTGGAGCCTTCCCTGGGAACGGACACTGAAGGTGAACTCCTGACCTTTGGGTACCGGCTCTGCGCCCACCATGCCTGACGGGTTCACGGTGTTCTGCGCCTTGACCGCGTTCATGATCTCAGGGATGGTGATGTTGAGCTTGGCCAGCTGGTCAGGCTTGACCCAGAGCCGCATGGCGTATTGGCCTCCGCCGAAGACGGTGACGCTGGCGATCCCCTTGATCCGAGTCATCTGGTCATTGATGTTGATGTAGGAGTAGTTGGCCAGAAAGATGTTGTCATAGGTCCCTTCGGGGGAATAGAGGGCGAACATGATGAGGGGCGAGGAGGTGGATTTCACCACGGTCACCCCGTAATCCACGACATCCCTCGGAAGCTGAGACTCTGCCTGGCCTTGCCGCATCTGAGAAAGGATCTGGTCGGTATTAGCATCGGTCTTCAGGTCAAAGTAGTTGTAAAGGGTCATCATCCCATTGTTGGTGTTGATGGAGTACATGTAGTCCAGGTTGTCCACTCCTGACATCTGCTGCTCGATGGGAGTGGCCACCGACTGCTCAACCGTGAGAGCATCGGCTCCGGTGTAAGTAGCGTTGACCTGGATCGCCGGGGGGACGATGTTGGGGAACTGGGCAACGGGGAGCCCCGTGGCCGCAACAAGGCCGACAATGACCATCAGGATCGAGATGACCATGGCCACGATGGGCCGATTGATAAAGAATTTTGACATGGCCGGTTACCTCTTCTTCGGTTTGGCAGGCGTTTCCTGCTTCGGCTCAGGCTTTGAGGCGGCTTCGGGCTTCGTTGGGGCTTGAGCGCCCGTTTCGGGCTTGGCTTGAACTTCGGCCACAAAGGGTTTTGGGCTCACAATCATCCCCTGTCTGACCTTTTGAATTCCTTCGGCAATCACCCTTTCGCCCGGTTTGAGGCCTTCATCGATCACCCAGAGGCTGCCGACCTTCTCAGAGGGCTTCACCCCTCTGATGTCGACTTTGTTATCAGGGCCGACCACGGCAACCATGAAGGACCCTTGCACGTCGCCCACGGCCCGTTGCGGCACCAGAAGCGCTCCCCTGAGGACCCTCATCTGAGCCCGGATTCTGCCGTATTGACCAGGCCGGAGAAGGTTGCCGGGGTTGGGAAAAATGGCACCCAATTTCAATGTCCCGGTCGTCACGTCCACCTGGCGATCGGCCAGGTAGAAGTGCCCCTTCTGCGGGAAGATCGAGCCATCGGCCAGGATCAGTTCCAAGGGTACCTTTTCCACGTTCTCGCTCGCTTGCCGGGCCCCGAGGTATTCCTGCTCACTAATGTTAATGTAAACTTTGATCGGGTCCAAAGTTGACACAGAGGTCAGTTCCTGGGTCGAACTCGGACCGACCAAATTGCCGATCTGGGCCTTGGCGATCCCGGCGATGCCGTCGATCGGCGAGGTCACTTTCGTAAACCCGAGATCGAGCGCAGCCTTGTCCAGGTTGGCCTGCGCGGCAACCACTGAGGCCCCGGCTGCCGTGACCGAGGCTTTGGCTGCAATGACCGATGACCGTGTCGATTCCTCGGCACCAACCGCATCATCCAGGTCCTTCTGGCTTACGGCATTCTGTTCAGCCAGAGGCTTGACACGGGCGAGGTTGGCTTTTGCCGTTGCCCAACGAGCCTCCTGCACGGCCACATCGGCTTTTGACTGATCCAGGATGCCCTTAGCCTGATCCAGCGCGCCCTTGGCCTGGTCCAGGGCAGCCTGAAAGGTTCTGGGGTCGATCTCGAAGAGGGCCTGTCCTGTTTTGACAAAGTCACCTTCCTTGTAATTCTGCTTGACCAGGTAGCCCTGAACCTGGGCACGAATGGTGGCATTGACAAAGCCGTCCGTAGTTCCGATCCACTCCTTGTAAATTGGAACATCCTTCTGGATGACGTCCACCACCTCGACTGCCGGCGGTCCGGGAGGGCCTGCTTTTTCTCCCTTCTCGCAGCCGGCAACGGACGCGATGACAAAGAACCCTGCGATCAGCCCGGCAAGTATCCGGGACAGGCGGATGGAAAGGCGGGATAGAGATGACACCATGTGTTTCATTTTCATTTCTCCCTTTTTGTTCAGGACTCGATACTCTTGTTCACTTTCTACGGCTCTAGGCTGAAGCGACCGTTTGAGGGACAAAGGGGAAGAAAGGGACAAAGTGACAAAGGGACAAAGATGCAGAGGGTAAAGACAAGAAAAGAAGTCTTCTGCTTTGCCCCTCTGTGCCTTTGAATCTTTGTGCCTATCTTTCCTTGTGCCTGTGTGCCTTTTACCCGCCGTCAGTTTTACTCGCCCTAATTCTGGCGGGGTGGCGGGTTGCAACTTGGTGCCGGCATCCTAACAAGCTGCCGTTCTTTCGTCAACCGCACTTCCCCCTCCCTGGATGGGAGGGCACGCCCGCCAGAGGCGGGTGAAGGTGGCGGTGAAGTGGGCGCTGCCCTCCGTTCATTCCATCCCTTCAAAAAGCACGACCACCGAGCGCGGCTCAGCCCGATAGACGCTCCCTGTAATTGATGCCGAACTCTGCCATTCCACGATGTCGTTCGGCGAGTCCAGCGCCGTGTCGATCCATCGGCGCCACGGGTTAGCTTCTCCATTCCCTGCCGTAGGAAGCTCAAAGTCGAGCGCTTCCCAGTAGGCGTTCAATATCAGGTGGATAAGCAGTTTTTCCTTGCTGATCTCTGCGGTGAAGGCCACGCTGCGCGAAGAGGGGCTCCAGTCCGGCTGGTTCAGCTTCACGCCGTGCCAAGCGGTTTTCGCCTGCCGGAGCAGCTGATTGAGGCTCATGCGCCGGCGTTCGTGCTCCTCGTCTCGCAGAAGCCGCCGCGCATTGAGTAGGGTCACGAAACGATGCACATCCGCATGCTTCGCGACCAGGGTCCAGTCGAACCAGCTGATCTCGTTGTCCTGGCAGTAGGCGTTGTTGTTCCCACGCTGCGTGCGCCGCACTTCGTCGCCCATGAGAATCATGGGCACGCCCAGGGAGAGCATGGTGACGGCCAGGAAGTTCTTCACCTGCCGGTTTCGGAGCTTCTCCACCTCCGGATCGTCGGTCGGACCCTCGGCACCACAGTTCCAGCTTCGGTTGTCGTCGGCGCCGTCCCGGTTGCTTTCGCCATTGGCTTCGTTGTGCTTCCGGTCATAGGACACGAGGTCATTGAGCGTGAACCCGTCGTGGCACGTCACAAAGTTGACGCTCTGTTCAGGTTCGCGTTCCTCGTGACCGTAGATCTCAGGGCTGCCAAGCAGCCGGTCCGCAAAGCGTGCCACGGACCCCTCTTCCCCGAGGAAAAAACTGCGGGCATCGTCTCTGAACCGGCCGTTCCACTCTTTCCAGCTGTCTCCCACAAAACCGCCCACCTGGTACAGCCCGGCCGCATCCCACGCCTCTGCAATCATCTTGGTGCCCGCAAGCAGCGGGTCGGTTTCGATATCCCACAGCACCGGCGGATTCGCCAGCACATGACCCGAAGCATCCCGCGTGAGGATCGATGCCAGGTCGAACCGGAAACCGTCCACGTGCATCTCGTTCACCCAGTACCGGAGGCTGTCCACGATCATTCGGCGCACAATGGGGTTGTTCCCATTGAGCGTGTTTCCGCACCCGGTGTAGTTGGAATAGTGCGTGCGGTCCTGTTCGAGGATGTAGTAAATGCCGTTGTCCAGACCCCGGAAACAAAACGTCGGTCCCCGGTGATCGCCTTCTGCGGTGTGGTTGAACACCACGTCCAGTATGACCTCGATGCCGGCGCGGTGCAGCGCCTTAACCATGTCGCGGAATTCGTCCACCGGTCCCAGCGGGTCCTGACGAGAGCTGAAAGCCTGGTGGGGCGAAAAAAAGGAGACCGGCGCGTAGCCCCAGTAGTTGACCCTGCCCGCCGGACAGTCCTGGCTGTCGAACTGGAACACGGGCAGCAGTTCCACCGCAGTGATTCCTAGTTGCTGGAGATAGGGAATCTTCTCGATCAGGCCCGCGAAGGTCCCGCGTCTCCCCTCGGCCACCCCGGAACTTGGGTGGCGTGTGAAACCTGCCACGTGCATCTCGTAAATGATGGTCTGAGCGGAGGGCCGCTTCAACGGTTTGTCCCCCTCCCAGTCGTATGCACGGGAATCCACCACGACACTTTTCATCGCTGACCCGGCGTTGTCGCCTTTCTCATGGGCAGCGTCCCGGCTGTAACTTTTCGGAACCACCACCCCGCGGCCATAGGGGTCCAGGAGGACTTTGCCCGGATCGAATCGCCTCCCTTTCGGAGGATCGGACGGTCCGTCGACCCTATAGCCATAGATCTGGCCCGGTTGCACGCCCGGCACGAACACGTGCCAGTAGTGGTACGTACGGTTGGATGAAGGGTCGATGGGGATCACCCTTGCAGGCCGGGAGTCCTCTTCCCGGTCAAAAAACAGCAATTCCATGCCCGTAGCGCCACGGGAAAAGACGCTGAAGTTTACGCCGCCGCCACTCGGGGTGGCCCCGAGAGGAGAGCTTCTGCCGATGGCACTCTCACCAGGGTTCATGACACATCCACAGATTCATACCAAGCTATTTATCTATCTCGACCATCATAGCGACCTTGCCGAGTTCCATGACCTGCTCGGCCGTGGTGGTTGCAAACAGGTGCATGGCGCGAGCGATGATCCCGGTCCATCCCGTCTGATGGCTTGCACCCAGACCGGCGCCGCTGTCGCCATGGAAGTACTCGTAGAACTGGAGATGGTCGCGCCAGTGCGGGTCCTCCTGGAACTTTCGAGCCTCTCCATAGACCGGTCGCCTTCCTGCCGCGTCGCGGAGGAAGGTGCCGGCCAAGCGGCGTGTGAGCTCCTCGGCGACCTGGTACAGGTTCATGTACCGCCCTGAGCCCGTGGGACATTCGATAGTGAAATCATTGCCGTAGTAGCTGTAATACTGCAGCAGGGCTCGAACGATCAGAACGTTGACAGGCATCCAGATCGGCCCGCGCCAGTTGGAGTTGCCGCCGAACATGCCCGTATCGGACTCCCCAGGCAGATACGATACCCGGTATTCCTGGTCTCCCGCGCGGAATACAAAGGGATGCTCGGCGTGGCAGCGGGACAGGGAACGGATGCCGCAGGCGCTCAAGAACTCTTTCTCGTCGAGCATCTTCGTCAGCACGCGGCGGAGCCGGGTTTCGTTCAGGACCGAGGCCATCGATCGCTCACCACAACCAAGCTTGAACGGATCGTGGATGAAGGCTGTCAGCTCCGGGCGAGCTTTGACGAACCTACCGATGCGGTGGGCGAGCTCCGGGTAGCGCTTCCTCATTTCTCCTTCGAAGACGGTGACCGCACACAGGGGCAGTAACCCGACCATGGAACGCACCTTCAGAGGCTGAGACCGGCCGTCGGGAAGCCGGAGCACATCATAGAAAAACCCGTCTTCCTCGTCCCACAACCCCGTTTCCCCGCCGGTATGGATCATGGCCGAGGCAATCCACAAGAAATGCTCGATGAACTTGAGAGCCATCTCTGCGTAGGCAGGCCTGTGCATTGCCAGCTCCACAGCGATCTCGAGCATGTTCTGGCAGAAGAGCGCCATCCAGGCGGTGCCGTCGGCCTGCTCAAGGTGTCCGCCGGTCGGAAGCGGCGCGCTGCGGTCGAAGACGCCGATATTGTCAAGTCCCAGAAAGCCGCCCTCGAAGACATTGCTGCCGGAGCGGTCCTTGCGGTTCACCCACCAGGTAAAGTTGAGAAGCAGCTTCTGGAAGGAGCGCTCGAGCCAATCGATATCGCCCTTGCCCTTGCGGATCTTCTCCAGTCGGTACGTAAAGACGCTGGACCACGCATGCACCGGCGGGTTCACGTCGCCGAAGTTCCACTCATAGGCGGGGAGTTGCCCGTTGGGATGAAGGTAGCCCTCCCGGAGCATCAGGTCCAGCTGCTGCTTGCCGAAATCCTCATCCACCAAGGTGAGAGCAAGAATGTGGAAAGCCAAATCCCATGCCGCATACCAGGGGTATTCCCACTTGTCCGGCATGGACACGATGTCCGCGTTGTACATGTGGTGCCAGCGGTCGTTGCGGGGGGCGCGTCGCTTCGGGTTGAACGGGTCAGCCCCGTGCTCTTCTAGCCACTTGTCCACATCATAGTAATAGAACTGCTTGGACCAGAGCATGCCTGCGATCGCCTGGCGCATCACATTGGCTTCATCTGCGCTCAACGACGATGGGATGACCGAAGCATAGAACTCATCCGCCTCCTGCCGGCGAGCCTCCATCCTGGCATCAAATCCGCTTCCGAACGCACCACCTGGGCCGCCCGTTGTCGAATCCACGACGGCGGGTGCCACGTCGCTCAGCCGCAGACGAAGGGTTCTGGATTCCCCAACCCCCAAGTTGAGAGAATAATGGGCTGACGCCTTTGTCCCCTTTTTCGAACCATTCACCGTGTGCTGGCGGCCTTGCACGATGTAATCGTTGATCCCGTCCTTGACGAAGGGGGTTCGGTTCGGAACACTGACGATGCGCTGGGTGTTGGTTTCATTCTCAGTGAAGAGCAGCGCGGCCGCCCCTTCGGCGTACAAGAATCGCTCCCCGAGATCGGGATGCGACGCCGTGATCACGCCGTTGGTACCGGCCTGCTGGAGCATCGGCCGGGGAGCATCACTGTCCCACGACCACGTGTTGCGAAACCAGATCGTGGGCAGCACATCCAGAGTGGCCGGCTCTGCACCGCGGTTACAAACGGTGATTCGGATGAGGATGTCTTCCGGTGACGCCTTGGCGTACTCGACGAACACGTCAAAGTAACGATCCTGATCAAAGACGCCGGTATCGAGCAACTCGTATTCGAGCTCCAGCCGGCTCCGACGACGGTTAGTCGCGACGAGGTCGTCATAAGGGTAAGCCGACTGGGGGTACTTGTAGAGGTATTTCATGTAGGAATGGGTCGGCGTCGAGTCGAGGTAGAAGTAATATTCCTTCACGTCCTCGCCGTGGTTTCCCTCGCTGTTCGTAAGGCCGAACAGCCGCTCTTTGAGGATCGGATCCTTGCCGTTCCACAGGGCCACCGCGAAGCAGAGCCGCTGTTTGTCATCGGAAATGCCGGCCAGGCCATCCTCCCCCCAGTGGTACGCTCGCGAGCGAGCCTGATCATGGCTGAAGTAATTCCAGGCATCTCCGGACTCGCTGTAGTCCTCACGCACCGTCCCCCACTGTCGTTCGCTGAGATACGGTCCCCACTTCTTCCAGGGCACATTTTTCTCCCGAGCCTCTTCAAGTCGGGATTGTTCAACGTTCATAGAGTCCCTCTCATTGGCTAAAACCGTGAGCGAACAGTGCGTCTTCGGTGAAACATCCGGGCCTCTCCCCTTGCCGCGTTCTACTGGACAGCCGGGATGTTGGCAGCGAGTTCATATTTCAAGGCAGCCCTGATTTTGTTTTCGATTTGCAGGTAGCGAGCGACCTTCTTTGCGGGCAGCACCTTGCCCAGCTTCGGCGCATAGGTCGCCTGGAGTCCGCCGTCGGCCTTCTCGATGGCGACCATTTCGTCAATCAGTTTTTGTGCTTTCTCGTCCGTGAGGGTATTTGCCCGGTAGTCCACAGCGTAGCTATCGATGAGCTTGCCGATGCGTTGATTGAGCGCACTCAGATCCTTCTGATACTCCTCGTAAACAGGCCAGAAACCCTTGGCCTCAGACTCGGTCAGATCCATGTTGGCCGCCACGACCAGCTTCTTGTCCGCCTTGATCTTGTCCCGCAGGATCTGCATGTTGTCCTGCGCCATCACAGGACAAACAAACCAAATCGTGATAGCCGCCATCAGGGTTAGAATAAACGTTACCTTCATGCCTTTCTTCATTTCTTTTTCTCCTTTCTGTTTTTTGTAATTTAAGAGCTTAGCAGGCTGCTGAAAAAGATCCTGCTCCCAGGTTGCTCAAAAACGCTCAGAT
>CAZOLJ010000021.1:0-59734 GCA_964580575.1 uncultured Desulfobacteraceae bacterium | reverse complement strand
CCAGGATCATTCTTTTACCTTGACAGCAGAGCCTGAGTAGACTACAAGGATACGTTCAACCTATGCAAATGATTGGATAATACCTTCCCCGGCAGGAGCGGAACAATCGATCGAATGACGGAGAAAACAACAGGAGTACTCGAAGACAGAAAGAAGAAGACCGAGTCCTTAAAGACAATGGGGATCAGGCTCTACCCGGCAGGTTTTCACTGCGATCTCACGGTTTCAGAGGCCCTTGCCCGCTTCGGAGATTTGGATGCCGAAGCTCTGGAAAAGGCACCGGGTTCTTTTAAGCTGGCGGGCCGAATCATGGGCCTCCGGGACTTCGGCAAGGCCTGCTTCATCCATATCAAAGACAGGACAGGCCGCATCCAGGCCTATGTCCGGAAAGACAAGGTTGGAGAGGATGAGTACAAGATCTTCAAGCTCATGGACCTTGGCGACTTTGTCGGCCTTCAGGGGAGTTTTTTCCGCACAAAGACGGGCGAACTGACCCTTCTGGCGGATGACGTGAATCTCCTTTCAAAGTCCATGAGACCCCTTCCTGAGAAATGGCACGGTTTGAGTGACGTGGAAACAAGATACCGGCAGCGGTATCTTGACCTCATCGCCAATGAGGACGTGAGGACCGTCTTTGTCCTCAGAAGCCGAATCATCCAGTCGATCCGCGACTTTTTCATCCAAAGGGACTTTCTGGAAGTGGAAACCCCGATGATGCAACCCATTCCCGGCGGAGCCACGGCCAGGCCTTTCAAGACGTTTCACAATGCCCTGGGAATGCACCTGTACCTCAGAGTGGCCCCTGAGCTCTATTTGAAAAGGCTCGTCATCGGCGGTCTGGAGAGGGTTTTCGAAATCAATCGCAACTTCAGAAACGAAGGGGTCTCGGTGAAACACAACCCTGAGTTCACCATGCTCGAGTTCTACATGGCCTATGCGACTTTCGAAGATCTCATGGAGTTGACGCAGGAACTCTTCAACCATGTGCTCGCGGACGTCCTCGGCAAGAACATCATCGAATACCAGAACCAGACCATTGATTTCACTCCGCCCTGGCCAAGAATCGCCATGGTCGATGCTCTCACCGGAACAGCGGGCATGCCCCAAGAAGCCTGGAAGGACCTCCCCGCGGCAACCGCTTTTGCCAAATCCAAGGATATCGTTCTTACGAAAGACGACAACCTGGGCAAGATTCTCGCCAAGATCTTCGACCAACTGGTTGAGCCGAAACTGATGCGCCCGACCTTCGTCTACGGCTACCCCATTGAAATCTCCCCACTTTCCCGGCGCAATGATCAGGATCCCGACCTCGCCGACCGGTTCGAGCTCTTTATGGGCGGCAAGGAAATCGCCAACGCCTTTAACGAATTGAACGACCCCATCGACCAGCGGGAAAGGTTTAAGGCTCAAGCGTCGCTCAGAGAGGCGGGAGATGAAGAAGCGCAGTACATGGACGAAGAGTATCTGGACGCCATGGAATACGGCCTGCCGCCCACAGCCGGGGAGGGGATCGGTATTGACCGGGTCGTCATGTTGCTGACCGACTCTCCTTCCATCAGGGACGTCATCTTCTTCCCGCACATGAGAACAAAATGAGTCTCCATTCCTTCTCACGCCACCAAAAGAGTCTCTGCGCCTGGACCGTCCCTGCTGTCCCGGGAATGAAAAGGGTGTCCGGGGTCTCGAACGAACCCGAACAGGGGATAGTCTAGCCTATGCGATTCGAAGCCTTTCTCGCCATCCGGTACCTCAAGGCCAAACGGAAACAGGCTTTCATTTCCGTGATCACGGTGATCTCCGTAGTGGGAGTCATGATGGGAGTCATGGCCCTCATCGTCGTTCTCTCGGTCATGAATGGCTTCCGGGAAGATCTCATGGGTAAGATCCTGGGGGTCAATTCCCACCTGGTGGTTCTGAGCTACGACGGCGCCTTTCTCGACTACGACAGGGTCGCGAGGGACACGAGCACCGTGGAGGGGGTCATCGCCGCCACCCCTTTCATCTACAGCCAGGTTATGGTCAACAGCCAAGGGAGCGTTTCCGGATCGGTCTTGAGAGGAATCGACACGACCACGGCAGGCAAGGTGATCGCCATTGACCGGATGATCAAGAGAGGGTCCCTCCAATCCCTCGATACCCTTCATGACGGGCTTCCTGCGATCATTATGGGCAAAGAACTGTCCCGGATGCTGGCCGTCCAGCCTGGAGACATCGTCACCGTCGTCTCTCCCATGGGGAAACTCACCCCTATGGGAAGAGTTCCTCAGAACCGGAAGTTCAAGATCACCGCGATCTTTGATTCGGGCATGTACGAGTATGACGCCACCATGGTGTACGTCTCCCTGAAGGAGGCGCAGGACTTCCTCGGATTGGACAACAGGGCGACGGGTGTTGAAGTCAAGGTCACCGACGTCTACAAGGCGGATCAGGTGGGCAGCGCCGTGTCCAAGAAACTGGGCTACCCCTACTGGACAAAGGACTGGAAACAGATGAATCGAAGCCTCGTGTCCGCCCTTAAACTCGAAAAAATCGCCATGTTCGTTATTCTCATCATGATTGTGCTGGTGGGCGCTCTGAACATCATCAGCACCCTGGTCATGGTGGTGATGGAAAAGAACAAGGATGTAGCCATCCTTCGGGCCATGGGCGCGACCCGGAAGAACATCATGGCCGTCTTCATGTTTCAGGGAGTGCTGGTCGGGGTGGGGGGTACCCTGGTGGGACTGGCTTCCGGCCTGGGGCTGTGCCAACTCCTGGCCAAATACAAATTCATTGAACTTCCATCGGATGTTTATTACATTTCCACTCTACCCGTTCGCGTGGAAATGCTGGATGTCGTGCTGGTGATCGCGGCAGCGCTGGTCATCTCCTTTCTGGCCACCCTTTACCCTTCCTGGCACGCTTCCCGGCTGAATCCCGTGGAATCCTTGCGATATGAATGAGTCTTGGAGAAAAGGCCTTGCTCGAACTGCATCAGGTTCATAAATCCTTTGAACACAATGCTCTTTCCATTGAAGTCCTCAGGGGGATTGACCTCGTGGTCCAAAGAGGCGAAAGCCTGGCCATTACAGGAGCGTCGGGTGCCGGGAAATCGACCCTTCTGAACATCATGGGGACCCTGGAGCCTCCAAGTCGGGGCGTGGTACGGTTTGAAGATCACAGCATCCAGGACATGGAGGAAACGCAACTGTGCAAGCTGAGGAACCGGGGCATGGGTTTTGTCTTCCAGTCCCACCACCTTCTCCCGGAATTCAACGCCTTGGAGAACACCCTGATGCCGGCTCTGATTGCGCGAAGGAGCAGGAGAGAAGCGGCCGAAAGGGCGGAGGAGATCCTGACCCGGGTGGGACTGAAGATGCGGCTCACCCACCGGGTCGGAGAACTTTCCGGCGGGGAACAACAGCGGGTGGCCATTGCTCGGGCTCTGGTCATGAGCCCAAAACTCCTTCTGGCCGACGAACCGACCGGGAATTTGGATATGACGACAGGAGACGGGATTGTCGATCTTCTGGTGAACCTGAACCGATCGAAAGAACTCACCATGGTCATTGTAACCCATAATCAGAAGCTGGCCCAGAGAATGTCGCGACAGATTGAGCTTGTCGACGGCAGGATTCATGTTGAAAAGAGGGGATGAAACGATGCGGCAAGGCTTCCCGAAAAAAGAATGGATCACGAGGCCCCTTCAGGTTTTCCTGGTACTCGGATTCCTTCTTTGCCTTCCCTTCGTGTCCGGCGCCCAGCAGAAAAAGACCGCTGCAGTCTTGCCTTTCACCGTCTATGGACCCCAGCCCCTCGAAACCATGAAAACCAGCCTGCAGGGCCTGTTGACCGATCGACTGGCCAAGCACGGCATCTCCGTGATTCCCCAGAACGACGTCAACCGGCACCCGGTGGCTTCCCTCCCTGCCCCGGATCCAGGAGAACTCATCAGCCTGGGTAAGAACCTCGGAGCGGACCTGGTTGTCACCGGCAGTCTGACCCAGATCGGCAAGAGGATCAGCTTGGACCTGAAAGCTTTGGACGTCACCGGAGAGAAACCGCCCTTCTCTCTGTTCATGGTGGAAGACGACATCGATCGGCT
This sequence comes from uncultured Desulfobacteraceae bacterium, assembly GCA_964580575.1. Classification (GTDB taxonomy): domain Bacteria; phylum Desulfobacterota; class DSM-4660; order Desulfatiglandales; family HGW-15; genus CAVPDE01. The sequence goes on along the minus strand of CAZOLJ010000021.1, from coordinate 55,650 downwards.
CGATGACGCGATGGACCGAGCGTCGAAGAGCCTTTACAACCAGATCGTGGGGATCGCCCAGATTGACTCCCTTCTCGTAAAAGGCAATCAGCGCGTTGAAAGCGATGCCATTCTCGCGATCGTGGAAAGCCGGAAAGGCGAGAGCCTGGACTTCGACAAGCTCGACAAGGACCTCCGCGCCATCTATGCCATGGGATATTTCAATGATGTTCGCATCGAGACCGAGGACGGCGCCAAAGGGAAAATCGTGATCTTCACGGTGAGCGAAAAACCCTCCATCGGAAGAATCAACTTCAAGGGGAACAATAAAGTAAAAGCGGATGACCTGACCAAGGAATCCGGCATCAAGCTTTACTCCATCTACAATCCCAATGAGGTGAAGCAGAGCGTCAACAAGCTGAAGGACTACTATCGCCAGGAAGGCTACTACACCGTCGAGATCACGGACAAAGTTGAGGAGATCCCTCGGAATGAGGTGGCGTTGACCTACGAGATCATTGAAGGGGAGAAGATCTACATTCAGAAGATCGAGTTCATCGGAAACACGAAATTCAAGTCCGGCAAACTCAAAGACGTGATGGACACCAGCGAAAAAGGACTGTTCAGCTGGTTTACGAAGTCCGGCTTGCTGGACAAGAAAAGGCTCGAAACCGACGTCCAGAAGATCTCCGTTTTCTACCAGAACCAGGGATACCTCCGGGCCAAGGTGGGCGAACCCACGGTGCGGTATGAGCCGGGATACGGACTGGTCATTACGATCGAGATCGTCGAAGGGGATCAGTATTTCGTCAACACCGTCGACATTACAGGGGATCTCATCCGACCGGCTGAAGAGCTCCTCAATTTGGTGGCCATGGTTAAGGGTGAACCCTTCAGCCGGGAGATCGTTCGAAAAGATGTCATGACCTTGAGGGAGGCTTACGCGGACGAAGGCTATGCGTACGCGGAAGTGGTGCCGGTGACCCGGGAAGACGACAAGGCGCACACCGTGGACATCTCCTACCGGGCCGACACGGGCAACAAGGTCCGGTTCGAGCGGATCACGATCACCGGAAACACCAACACGAGAGACAACGTCATCCGCCGGGATCTGGCAGTCTACGAAGGCGAATTCTTCAGCGGATACGGGATGAGGAAAAGCACTGCGAACCTGCATCGCCTCGGGTTTTTCGAGGATGTGGAAGTCCAGACCAAGAGAGGCAGCTCCGATGACCTGATGGATCTCAACATCAACGTGAAGGAACGGCCCACGGGAAGTTTCACCCTGGGGGCCGGCTACAGCGGTTATGAAGGCGCCACGGCGACCATGCAGGTCTCCCAAAACAACCTCTTCGGAACCGGCCAAAGGTTGGTAGGCTCTTTGAGGGTAAGCACCATAAGCCAGTTCTTCGATATCCGGTTCACGGAACCGAGGGTGAACGACACGAACATCTCAGCTGGTATTGATGTTTTCAAGTGGGAATATGAATACGACGACTATACCCGGGAGAGCTTTGGAGGCTCCCTCAGGACGCGTTTCCCCATGGGTTTTGATCCCGACTACACAAGAGGCTATGCAAGGTATCTTTATGACAACACCACTGTGACCGACGTGCAGCCCGGGGCCGCTTTTGAAATCAGGGACATGGAAGGCAGAAATGTTACCAGCAGCATAACCATCGGCATCGACAGGGACTCCAAGGACAGGCCCTGGAACACCAGGAGCGGATCCTTCAACAACCTCTCCTTCGAGTACGCCGGGGGTCCGCTGGGTGGGGATGTCTACTTCAATCGATATGAGTTCACGACGGTGTGGTTCTTTCCATGGCGCTGGGACTCCTCCTTCATGGTGGAGGGACGCTGGGGCTGGGTGCAGAAGAGAGAGGGAGGGAAGCTCCCGGATTACCAAAAGTACCGCCTCGGTGGAATCACCACGGTCCGGGGCTATGATAAGGACAGTATCGCACTGAAAGACCCTGTAACAGGAGACGATCTCGGCGGCGAGAAGATGATGATCTACAACTTCGAGTTTCGCTTTCCTGTGCTCAAGGAGCAGGGTCTCCTGGGCGTCGTCTTCTTCGACGCAGGCAATGTGTTTGACGAGGAGGATACTTGGAACTTCACGGATATCCCGATGTCCGTTGGCATTGGAGTCCGATGGTATTCCCCTCTGGGGCCTATCCGGCTGGAATACGGCTACATCCTCAATCGCCGGCCTCAGGATTCAACAGGCGGGGTTGAGTTTCAGATCGGCGCAGCATGGTAGGGCTCACTTCTGGCTTTTGAGCCAGGATCATTTCAATACGGAAGGGGGACTTATGAAGGGATTAAAAGGCTTGTTTCTGGCAATACTCACGGTGGTGTTCTTGTTTCCGGCTGCTCCTCTCGCCGCTCAGGCGGTGAAGATCGGGGTTGTGGACCTGCAGAAGTTTCAAAAGAACTCCAAGGCGTTTCAAAAAGCCAGTTTGTCCGTCAAGAAGAAGTTTGATGAAATGCAGCAGAAGCTGAACGACGAACGAACGGCCCTATCAAGGCTCGAAGAGGACTTGAGAAAGCAAATTATGATGCTCAGCCTGGACGCCCAGGAAGACAAGAAAAGAGAACTGGACAAAAAGCAACGCCATTTCAAGTTCATGTATGATGACTTCACCCAGGAAATGAAAGACACCGAGATGGATGCCATCAAGAAGGTTATGAAGGAACTTGAAAAGATCGTAGAAAAGATGGGAGAAAAGGAAGGCTACACGATCATCCTTGAAAGAAGGACCCTTGGCCTCCTCTACTTCAACAACACCATCGATCTGACGGATCGGGTCACAGACGCATACGACAAACAGAATCCCTAGGGAGGGGTTATTGGAATTCAGCGTCAGAGAGCTCGCGGATCGAACTGGGGGTAAGGTTCTAGGCGACGACCGGGTCATGCTCACGGGCATCGCCTCGCTGCCTGAGGCCTGCCCGGGGCAGATTTCCTTTTTTGCCGATCCCCGCTTCAAAGGGCTTTTGAAAACGACCAAAGCCTCCGCGGTCCTTATTGCACAACCGAGCGCCGAGTTCAAAGGCTCGCAGATCATCGTTCGCAACCCCGCCCTGGCCTATGCAAGGGTAGCAGCCCTTTTTGCGCCTCCTCCGAGAGGGGTGGGGATTAGTGAAAGGGCTTTCATCTCGGAGAGTGCGGTCATCGGCGACAAGGCTTCCATTTATCCCTTGGCCTACATCGGGGATCAAGCGGTGCTCGGCGACCATGTGATTGTCTTCCCCGGGGTCTTCATCGGAGACCGGGTCAAGATCGGAAACAACACGGTGCTCTATCCCAATGTCACAGTCATGAACGACTGTGTCATCGGAGCGGAGGTCATCATCCACGCAGGCACTGTGATTGGAAGCGACGGATTCGGATTTGTCCGTGACGGAACGGTCAACGTGAAGATCGCCCAGCTGGGAACCGTTCAAATCGACGATCATGTAGAGATAGGGGCCAACAACTGCATTGATCGGGCGGCCCTCGGAAAAACATGGATTAAGCGGGGAGTCAAAACCGACAACCTGGTGCAGATCGCTCACAACGTGGTGATCGGTGAAGACACCCTCCTGGTGGCCCAGGCAGCGATCGGCGGAAGCGTTTCCATAGGAAACCAGGTCGTGATCGGCGGCCAAGCCGCCATCCGCGATCACCTCCGCGTGGAGGATCGGGCCATGATCGGTTCGCAGTCCGGCGTGGCCAAATCTCTTGGGCAAGGGGAAATCGTCTCCGGGTCACCGGCCATTCCCCACCGGGTGTGGCTCAAGACATCCGCTCTGATTCCGCACCTGCCCGATTGGGTGGCTCGTCTCCGCCGATTGGAAAAAAGGCTGGACGATTTGGAAAAGCGAGGAACACCATGAATCTTCCGCTCGGCTACGAAGAAATCATCAAAATCCTTCCCCACCGCTACCCTTTCCTGCTCGTGGACAGGGTGACGGAACTCGAACCCGGAAAACGGGTGAAGGGGAGCAAGAACGTCACGATCAATGAACCTTTTTTTCAAGGCCATTTCCCCGGCAACCCGATCATGCCCGGTGTGCTCATCATCGAGGCCATGGCCCAGGTCGGAGGCGTGCTTGCCGGGTTCTCCATGCCGGAAGACATGAAAAAAGAGGGGCCTCGCGATTTTTACTTCGTGGCCATGGACAAGGTGAAATTCAGAAAGCCGGTGGTTCCGGGGGACCAGCTTGTTTTTGAACTCCTTACGCTCAGGACAGGCTCTCGGGTTTGGAAAATGGCGGGAAAAGCCTTTGTGAATGAGGAGCTGGTTGCCGAGGCGGAACTCATCGCCACCATCGCTTAAGAGAAGTCGGTCAAGAACCCAAATGAAAATCCATCCTACAGCAGTGGTGAGTCCTCGCGCGGAGTTGGCGGAGGGGGTTCAAGTCGGCCCCTACTGTGTGGTTTACGATCACGTGAAAATCGGCCGCAACACGGCCCTGGCTTCCCACGTAGTGATCGAAGGACGCACGGAGATCGGGGAAAGGAATCAGATCTCTCCTTACGTATCCATCGGGTCTCCGCCGCAGGATATCGGGTACCGCGGTGAAGACACGGCCGTGAAAATCGGCGACGGCAACATCTTGCGAGAGTTCGTGACGGTGAACAGGGCAACCACCAAACAGGACAGGGTCACGATCATCGGCAGTGACAATTACCTCATGGCCTATGCCCACGTGGCCCACGACTGCGTCCTGGGAAACAGGATCATCATGTCGAATGTGGCCACCCTTGGGGGTCACGTCTCCGTGGGAGATTACGCGATTCTTGGCGGTCTGGCTGCGGTTCACCAGTTTGTGAGAATAGGGGCTTACGCTTTCCTGGGGGGCAAGACCGGTGTCGATCGGGATGCCCCCCCTTTCATGATCGTGGCAGGACCTAGAGCAAAGCTCTACGGGGTCAACCGGAAAGGGCTCCAGCGCCTTGGTTTTTCCCAGGAGAAGCTAGACGGCCTCAAGAAGGCTTACAGCCTCATCTGGAGGGAGAACACCCTGTTCAGCGAAGGAGTGAAAAAAGCGAGACAGGAACTTGAGCCTTTTCCGGAACTCGACATGCTTCTCGATTTTCTGGAGTCCTCAAAACGGGGAGTTCTCCGGTGAGGGTGGACACCCAAAAACCCCAAGAAAAGGAAGTCCTGGGATTGATTGCAGGAGGAGGCGTGTTTCCGCTCATGGTGGCGGACGCCGCCAAGGACAAAGGGTTGCGCGTGGTCGCCGTGGCGCATGAGGGCGAGACCGATCCTCTTCTTGCTGAAAAAGTGGACGAGATGGCATGGATCAAACTGGGACAACTCGGCCATCTCATCAAGGTTTTCAAGAAAGCCGGCGTCACGAAAACCGTGATGGCGGGCACGATCAACAAGAAGAAGATGTTTGAGAATGTCCGGCCCGATCTGAGAGGCCTGACCCTCATGTCCAAGCTGGCCGTCTTCCACGACGACGACATCCTGCGAGCGGTCGCCGGAGAACTTCAAAGGGAAGGAATTCACATCGTCAGTTCCGCTGAACACCTACCGGCACTGTTGGCTCCCCGCGGGAACCTGACCCGCAAGAAGCCGAACCAGTCGGAGCGAGAGGATGTGGAGTTCGGATGGAAAATCGCCAAGGAGCTCGGTCGCTTGGACATCGGCCAGTGCGTCGTGGTGAGGAAGAAAACGGTTCTTGCCATGGAGGCTATCGAAGGCACGAACGAGACCATCCTTCGGGGAGGGAAGCTCGCAAAGGAAAAAGCCATAGTCGTAAAGGTCAGCAAGCCCAACCAGGATCTCCGTTTCGACGTGCCGGCCGTGGGCCTGGACACGATTCAGGTGATGGCCCAGGTGAACGCCTCGGTCCTGGCGATCGAGGCGGGTAAAACTTTGATCTTTGACAAACCCGTCATGATTGCATATGCTGAACGACTGGGTATTGTCATTGTGTCGCTTTAGAGTCTTACACGAAAATCTTTTTGCACGGTGCGTAGATGTTTTGAGCCCGGACCGAAGGGCCCTTCCTCTTTCATAAACGGTAAGATGGAGATAGCCAGGGATTGAAGCAAAAGCGCATCAGAGTGGGTGTGATCGGGGTCGGCCACCTCGGGGAGTACCACGTCCAGAAGTATAAGGCCATCCCCGCAGCGGATCTCATCGGTATTGTGGACAGCGATTCCGCTCGCGCAGAGTGGATCGCTGACCGATACGGAACAACGGCTTACCGCGACCACCATGAACTCCTGTCGCAGGTGGAGGCGGTCAGCCTCGCCGTGCCCACGGAGAAGCACTACGAAGTGGCCAAGGACGTTCTGGCGACCGGCGTTCACCTCCTGGTGGAAAAACCGATCACCTACCTCATCGAACCAGCGGATACCTTGATTCGTATGGCCCAGAGCAGAGGGCTGGTTCTTCAAGTCGGCCTGGTGGAACGGTTCAATCCCGCGGTCGTCGAAATGGAAACCCTTCTGACCTGCCCCGTGTTCATTGAATCTCACCGGATGAATGTCTTCACTCCCAGGGGAACGGACGTGGACGTGGTTCTTGACCTCATGATTCACGACCTGGACATTATCCTTCACATCGTCCGCTCCGAGGTCAAAGAGCTTCACGCGGTCGGCATGTCCGTGCTCACCGACAAGACGGATATCGCCAACGCGCGGTTGATTTTTGAAAACGGAACCGTGGGCAACCTGACCGCAAGCCGGGTGTCGGACAAGGCCTTGCGGAAAATCCGGATTTTCCAGCAGGACGCCTACATGTCCGTGAACTGCCTCAAAAGGGAGTTAACCGTTACAAAACTCGACGGCGTTCTGAGAGATGCCAACAACTTCGCTCAGGTCACTTCGAACAAGATCCAGTTCCCTGGCCGCGATCCCCTGGCGGACCAGATCGCTTCCTTCATCGATGCGGTTCTCGAAGGGTCTGAACCGGTTGTTTCCGGTCATGACGGACGACGAGCGCTCCAATACGCCCTGGCAATCATCGATCAAATCGAAAAGGGTTCCAGAAAATTTCAGGCCGTTTGCTGATCCCGTGAATTCAAGACTTGTGCTCATTGTTGCAGGAGAAGCGTCCGCAGATCTCCACGGTTCCCGCTTGGTCGCCGCTCTGAAACGGCTCGACCCGGGGTTGACCTTCTGGGGCATCGGCGGCGCATGCCTGCAGGAGGCCGGCGTTCGGATTCTCTTCGATTCCTCCGAGATGGCCGTCGTGGGCGTGACAGAGGTCGTCTCGCGACTGGCCACGCTTACGCGAGCCTACCTGACGCTCAAAGCCATTCTCCGGAGAGACCGGCCGCTCCTGCTCATCCTGATGGACTACCCGGACTTCAACCTGAGACTGGCCCGTGCGGCAAAGCGGTTCCGGGTTCCTGTTCTTTATTACATCAGTCCGCAGGTGTGGGCCTGGCGAAAAGGCCGGGTTGAAACCATCCGGAGCTGCGTGGACCGCATGGCCGTTATCCTGCCCTTTGAAAAAGACTTTTACCGGGAAAGAGGACTCCAAGTCGAGCACGTGGGCCACCCTCTCCTGGAAGAGATCCCCACGGATCTGGATAGGGAAAAGGTGCGCACGGAACTCGGCCTTCATCAGGACTCTCCCGTGCTTGCGCTTTTGCCGGGAAGCAGAAAAGAGGAAGTGACCAACCTCCTCCCCACGATGATCGAGGCAGCGGAGAAACTCCGTGCCAAGCACGCAGACTTGAAGTGTCTCCTGCCCTGTGCATCGACGATTCCGGCCGAACTTCTTAACGGAATCCTGAAAAAATCCTCTCTTGACGTCCAAGTGCTCCATGGGGATGTCTACCGCGTTCTGAAGGCCTGTGACCTGGCCCTGGTGGCTTCGGGCACAGCGACCCTGGAAGCGGCGATCATGGAGACTCCCATGGTCATCGTCTACCGTGTTTCTTTTTTCAGCTACTGGATCGGGAGGATGGTGATTTCAGTCCCCTTTATCGGCTTGGTCAACCTGGTGGCCGGCGAAAAAGTGGTCCCCGAGCTGATTCAGGGCGACGTGACCCCGGAGCGACTGGCTCAAGAGGCCATGGACCTTCTTGATCATCACGAGAGGCGCAGGGAAATGGTCAAAAAGCTCCGCGCTCTCAGAGAAACGCTGGGGCAAGGCAGTGCTTCCGAGAGAACCGCTCGCATCGCCCTTGAGGTGATCGGCACGGGCTCAACCAGAGGCAAGGCCTAAGGGTACAGTTTAGCTCTTTGAAATGGATGGCTCAGGCCGTGGGGGTCCCTCTAAAAACAGAAAACGAAGAGTGTGCGGGAAAGACTCTGCAGATAAGGGGCAGCGAAGGCGGGCGGCGAGGTTTTACCGGTACCTGCCAGCTGGGTATGATGTGGCGAGTTCCACGGTAGCCCTCCGCCCGCCTCACCCATGGCCTAGAGCTTGCCATGAAGGTGTGGCGTCTTCGTTGTTCTGTTTTTAGAGGGACCTCCACGGCCTTTTTCTGTGTTTATTTCAAAGAGCTAAACTGTTACGGCCATTGATTTCAAAACGCTAAACGGTCACGGGTAAGAAGAGGTGAGCCTATGGCAAGAACCGTGTTGATCGTGGATGATGAAGAGAGCATCATCCAGTCCCTGCAGGGCATTCTGACCGACGAGGGGTTTGAAGTGATCAGCGCCGGCAGCGGCTCCGCGGCTCTGGAGAAAATCGACGAGGTCATACCCGACATCGTCCTGCTGGACATCTGGATGCCCGGCATGGACGGCATCGAGACCCTGATCAAGATCAAGGAGTCTCACTCCGAGCTCCAGGTGGTCATGATGTCGGGGCACGGCACCATTGAGACCGCGGTCAAGGCCACCAAACTCGGCGCCTACGACTTCATTGAAAAGCCCCTTTCCATTGAGAAACTTCTGTTGGTGATCAACAATGCCGTGGGCTACTCCAGGCTGGAGGAGGAGATCCACCTTCTCAGGGAACAGACCAAAGACAAATACAACCTCACCGGAGACGGCGACCCCGTCCGACAGCTCAAAGAGCAGATCAAAATTGTGGCCCCGACCAATGCCTGGGTTCTCATTTCAGGCGAAAACGGGACCGGCAAAGAACTGGTGGCCCGCGCCATTCACCGCCTCAGCAAACGCAGCCTTAAACCCATGGTCGAGGTGAACTGTGCGGCCATTCCCGAAGAACTGATCGAGAGCGAGCTCTTCGGACATGAAAAGGGCGCCTTCACCGGCGCCACGGCCATGAAAAAAGGCAAGTTCGACCTTGCTCACGAAGGCACTCTCTTCCTCGACGAGATCGGAGACATGAGCCTCAAAGCCCAATCTAAGACTCTCAGAATCCTTCAGGAGCAGAAATTCGAAAGGGTCGGCGGCTCAAGGACCATCCATGTGGATGTTCGGGTCATCGCCGCCACCAACAAGGATCTGGAGGCGGAGATCGAAAAAGGCAGGTTCAGGGACGACCTGTATTTCCGCTTGAATGTCATTCCCATTCGAGTTCCACCGCTCAGAGAGCGCACCGAGGACATCGCTCCCCTGGTCAGGGAATTTCTGAAGGAGATGGCGCTCAACACCAATACGGCACCCAAAGAGTTTTCTGAGGAGGCGATTCAGGTTCTGAAGCGATACCCCTGGCCCGGGAACATCCGGGAGCTGAGAAATCTGGTGGAAAGGCTGGTGATCATGACCCAGGCAAAGGAAGTGCGAGCAGAGGACATCCCCGCGCCCTTCAACAGGCAAGCCGATGCAGAAACCGCGCTGACCTCCACCCTGAAAGCCGGCTCCTTCAAAGAGGCCAGAGAGCACTTTGAAAAGGCCTTCATCGCTTCCAAGCTTCAGGAGTTCAAGTGGAATGTTTCGCAGACCGCAGATGCCATCGGCATTGAGAGAAGCAATCTGCACAAGAAGATCAAAGCCTATGGCCTGGAAAGCCTCAAACCTTCGCCAAGCTGAGGAACCTGTCCCAGATCTCCTTGCGGCCTTCTCCGGTCTTTGCCGAAAAAAGGATGGGCTTCTGAGAAACGATTCCCGAGAGGTCGCTTTCCATTTTGCGAGCCCGTGACTCTCTCTCCCTTCGGGTAAGCCTGTCGATTTTGGTCAGAACCGGAAGGACGTTTTTCCCTTCCTGTTTCAGCCATTCCATCAGGCTCCTGTCGTCTTCCTCAAGATCCCTCCGGATGTCGAGGATCACAACCACGGCTTTCAGGTTCGGCCGGTTCCTGAGATAGGTCTCCACCATGCCGCGCCACGATTTCTTCACCTCACGAGAGACTCGGGCATAACCGTAGCCGGGCAAGTCGACAAAAATCAAGCGGTCATTGACACGGAAAAAATTGAGAGCCTGGGTTCTGCCGGGCGTAGAGCTTGTCCTGGCCAGGTTCTTCCTGTTCACAAGGGTATTCAGGAGGGAACTCTTGCCCACATTGGATCGCCCTGCAAAGGCCACTTCGGTTTTGTCGGCCGGAGGGTACTGGCTCTCGTCAAAGGCGCTCTTGAGGAAGGCAGCGTCCATCACCGGCTCTTCAGGTACCCTTCGATGCGGTCCAGTCCTTCCATGATGTTCTCGAGGGAATTGGCATAGGAGATCCGGATATAGCCTTCTGCATTCTCGCCGAAATCAATCCCCGGCGTGACCCCGACGCCGGCCTTTTCAAGGATGTCAAAGGCCAGGCTATAGGAATTCTGAGACAGATGGCGGACGTTCACAAAAAAGTAGAAGGCCCCCTCCGGCTCAACCTTCAAGACAAAGCCAAGTTCCCTGAGCCGCTGGATCAGGAACTTACGCCTTTCATCATAAGTCCTTCGCATCCGCTCCACGTCGAAAGCCGCCTTCCTGAGCGCAGCCAGCCCCGCCCACTGGGAAACACTTCCTGCGGAGATGAAGAAGTTCTGATGGATCTTCTGGAGGGGCCGAACAAAATCCGGCGGCGCAAGGATGTATCCGAGGCGCCAACCGGTCATGGCAAAGGCTTTGGAGAATCCGTTGAGCACAAACGCCTTGTCCGTGAACTCGAGAATGGAATGCTCCTTTTTCCCGTACACCAGGCCGTGATAGATTTCATCGGAGATGACATAGGGCCCGATTTGCGCGATCTGGGACATCCGGTCGGGGGAGAGCAACATGCCGGTGGGATTGGAAGGCGAGTTGACCAGAATCGCCTTGCTCCTGGGCGTGATTTTTTCTCTGATCTCCTCGGCGCGGTACTGAAAGCCCTCTTCCTCGAAAACGTTCACGCATACCGGTTTGGCTCCGAGGAAGGTGGCGAAGTTGGGATAGCAGGGATAGTGCGGATCGGAAATAATGATTTCCTCATCCCGATCCAGAAGCGCCGCAAAAATCATGAACAGAGCCGGGGAAGTGCCTGAGGTGATGACGACCTGGTCCGGATGGACCTTCACGCCATACTTCTCGGCGTAATGCTCGCAAATGGCCTCCCGCAGTTCGATCAAACCCAGGCTGTGGGTGTAGTGGGTCAACCCGTCGCAAATGGCTTTGTTCGCCTCTTCACAAATGCACTCCGGCGTGGGGAAATCCGGTTCGCCCACTTCCAGATGAATGATCCTCCGGCCCTGCCTCTCAAGGGCCTGAGCCCTTTCAAGCACGTCCATGACAATGAAGGGCGGGATCTTCATTGCCCTTTCTGCGACTGTCCCCATCCTTGTGGTTCCTTCCTAACCGTGCGGGCATCCAGCCCTAAGCAGATTCAACTCTCGGAGTTGCGAATGTCGAACCATTCTCTCCTTCAGCCTTCATCATTTCTTGTTCGAAATTCTGCGGTTCTCTTTTCGAATTCATCGCACCTTGCGAAGCAGCGCGGACAATGATTGTGAGCCAGCCTCTTCCTGGCATTCTCGGCTCACTTGGGTTTCCTGGTCGTGGCGAGGAGGCTCCTTGCCGCCTTTCCGTACGGTCCGTTCGGATCGTTCTTGATGGCGATCAGGAGGTATTCCACGGCCGCCTCCTGATGATTGAGTCGCAGGTAGAGATCCCCCATCTGAAGGTAGGGCAGAGAGGAGTCCGGTTCAATTTCCGTGGCTTTCTTGTAGGCCGCGGCCGCGTTGTCCCATTCCTTCAGGGCCTCGTAGGAGATCCCCATGTTGATGTAAGCGGGAGTGTAGTCTTTAAAGAACTCCGTGGACTTCTTATAATTCTCAATCGCCCGCCTGTAGTCGCCCTTGTTGTGATAGGCGGAACCCAGGTTCTCATAAGCCACGTGGCGGGTCCGATAGAGATAGTTGTCCGCGGCCTTCTGAAACCACTGGATGGCCAAGTCCCATTGTCTCGCAGCCGCATAGGCTGTGCCCAGGTTGTTTTCATACTCCGGGAAATTCGGCTTGAGCTGGATCGCCTTCTGATAATGCGGGATGGCTCGTTCAGGAAGCCTCAACCCCTGATAAGCCAGACCGAGGCTGTTGTGGATGCTGGGATTCTCCGGATCGAGCTCCACAGCATCCTTGAGTTCGGTTACCGCTCCCTGATAGTTCTTCTCGTAGAGCAGGGAATTGCCCAGCTGATACTTGGCCTCCGCCTTCTTCTTGCCGTTAAGCGGTTGCGTTGTCGCGCACCCCAGGAGCAACCCCACGCACAAGAAAACCATTAAGAAAAGCCATGGATTCTTTCTCATCATATCACCTTGTTAAGAGGATACTCGATAATCCCCTCTGCTCCGGCTTTGATGAGCTGAGGGATCAAGTCTCTGACGACCTTGGACTCGACAACGCTTTCCACGGAAAACCATGTGGTGTGGTAAAGGCCTGCCACGGTCGGCGCGTTGAGGCTGGGAAGAAGACGGATGACTTTCTCCAGCTTTTCCTGGGGAACGTTCATCTTGAGCCCCACCAGCTTCTCAGCCGTGAGGGCCCCCTTCAAAAGAAGGATGATCTGCTGGATCTTCTCCTTTTTCCAGGAATCCCTGTAGGAATCTTTGTTGGCAATCAGCTGAGTGCATGAAATCATCAACTCCTGAATGATCCGCAGTCCGTGGGCGCGGATCGTGCTGCCTGTCTCGGTCACCTCGACGATTGCATCCGCCAGTCCCGAGACCACCTTCGCTTCCGTGGCCCCCCAGGAAAACTCCACCTCCACCTTGATGCCCTCTTTCTTGAAAAACTTCTTGGTGAAGTTGACGAGCTCCGTGGCAATTTTCTTGCCCCTGAGGTCTTGAATTTTCTTGATGCGGGAATCCGCAGGAACCGCGAGGACCCACCGGGCCGGATTCTGGCTCGCCTTGGAATAAACAAGTTCGTCTACCACCACCACGTCGGACTCGTTTTCCTGTATCCAGTCTTTCCCCGTCAACCCGGCGTCGATCGTACCGTTCTCGACATACCGCGACATCTCCTGGGCCCTGCAAAGAGTGACCTCGATGGTTTCGTCGTTGATGTCCGGAAAATAGCTCCGGTCATTGACATTGATTCTCCAGCCTGACTTCTCAAAAAGGCTGATCGTCGCCTTTTCCAAGCTTCCTTTGGGAATGCCGAACTTCAACTTCTTCATTTCTTATACACACGCTCCGGATCGAAAATTCTTTCACCCACGATGGTGATTTCACGGTCAGGGCCGATCTGCTTGTGAAAACAGGTTTCGTAGCCCGTGTGGCAGGCGGCACCGCCTACCTGCTCCACTCTGAAAAGCACCGTGTCGCTGTCGCAGTCCACATAGATTTCTTTGATTTTCTGCACGTTGCCCGAGGAACCTCCCTTGTGCCAGATCTCCTGGCGTGAGCGGCTCCAGTAATGGGCTTCGCCTGTCTCAAGGGTTTTTTCCCACGAGGCTCGATTGATATAGGCCAGCATGAGAACCTTGCCCGTTCGAAACTCCTGGACCACGGCAGGCAGCAGGCCCTTTCCTTTTTCAAAATCCAGTTCGACCATGAACTCGCGATCCAACAGGAAATTTTTGATTAATTACAATAGCATATTGACAAAAGAGTGCAAGGGAAAAGTAGAGGGATGAAGGTTAGAGGAGCGTCACGCCTTCGGCGTGACTTGAGGTTGGAGGCAAAACCTTCCCGCTAAGTTGCCCGCAGGCCGCTGAGATGTCCTGGCCTTTGCTTTTCCGGATCATCGCTGTGAAGTGATGCTCGATCAGGATTTCCTGAAACCGGAGAACCCGCTCCGGTGAAGGCGGCGCGAGATGCAGATCAGGGTGAAGATTAAGCGCAATCAGGTTAATCTTGGCGCGCACTCCTTTCAGGAGCACCGCCAGCCGCCGGGCGTCCTCCTCCCGGTCGTTGACTCCTCCCACAAGAACATATTCGAAAGTAACCATTCTTCGGTTCAGAGTGGGAAACTCCCTGAGTGCTTCAATCAGGCTTTTCAGAGGATACTTGCGGTTCACAGGCATCAGAGAACTTCTCGTTTCATCCTCCGACGCATTGAGCGAAACGGCCAGATTGACCCTGGCTTCCCTCCCGAGTCTCCGAATCTTAGGGACTAAGCCGCAGGTGGAGATCGTGACCGTCCGATGAGAGAAGTTCATGCCCTCTTCGGAGATCAGGTTGCCCAAAGCCCGGACCACAGCGTCATAATTCGCAAGGGGTTCGCCCATGCCCATGAAGACGATATTGGTCAAACGATCCGGTTCGCTCATGGAACGCCTGACATGGATGACCTGGTCAACGATTTCAGCGGCCGTGAGATTTCTCTTCAGCCCCTGCCTCGCTGTCAGGCAGAAACGACACCCCATGGCGCAGCCTGCCTGAGAAGAGATGCAGAGGGTGAAATGCCCTCTCTCCGGAATGAGCACGGTCTCAATGAAGTGGCCGTCGTCCAGTTTGAAAAGAAACTTGGTTGTCCTGTCCTTGGAAACCTGCATGTTCTCCTGAACCAGGTGATCGATCCGAGCTTTCTCCTCCAGTTGTGCCCGAAGGCCCTTGGAAATATTGGTCATCTCCTTGAAGGAGGTCACCAACCCTTTGAACAGCCATTGGCGCAACTGCTTGGCCCGGTAAGCCGGAAGGCCTTGGGCTTCCACCCAGGCTTCGGTTTCCGCAAGGGTCATTCCTTTTAAGTCCGCTTTCATCGATGACTCACCGTAACGGCGCAAAGACAACTTTTTGCTTTCCTCTGGGTTCTCTGTGAGATTATTCCGTGCTGCATTCGCCTTTAGAGAGTGCAGAGGGATTGGCGCACATGGTCCTCAACTTCGCCAGCTCCCACACATAGTCATAAAGATGCAATCCCTTGCTCGCAGCGATGATTTCTCCGTCCTCGACCCCGATTCCCGACGCCATGTATTCCTTGAGCAGCTGAAGGGCTCCCAAGTTGGCCGGAAACCCGTTCCACAGATCCCATGACCTGAAATAGACCACGAAATGGAGCTTGTTGTCCCTGACCCGGGTGTCTATCCCTCTCAGGCAGGGAGGATCTTTGAGGAACAACGACTCAGGCTCCCCGACCGTCATGTAAGCCTGGTTGGTGCCGAACCCGTCCTCCCTGTACATTCGGATCACCTCTTCAATCTGTTTCTCCAGAAACTGTCCATAGGTGTAATCTTCTCCGGGCTGTTTCGCTGCTGTCATCAGGTACGGAAGATAGGATTCAAGATATCCCTCTGCGACAGGGTTCGGGATGCCCAGCGACGGCGGAATATCGGGCAGAAGAGGCCTTACTCCGGGATACTTGATGTGGACAGTGACATAGTCGAACTCAAGCCTTTTTTGCCCCTGAAAGCTTCCCCTCTCGATAAGGTATTCCCTGCCCGCTTCCAGAAGCCTGTAGACGCACTGAAACCAGGCATCCGGCAAATCCCGAGCCTCTAGAAATTCCAGTTTCATCGCTCCGTTTCTCCTTGCCCTCGTGATCGCTATTCCTTTTTCCATTTTTGCCGCGCCCCTCCTCCATTGTCAATTCAAAAGGCAGTGTAAAAGCTCTTGACCCCGATGACAAATTGTTGCATGCCTATCCTTGGTGCATTCGTAAGAAGCCTAGAAATAGGGTTTCCCGTCATTCCCTGGACTCCGGTTTTCACCGGACTGACGGCTTGTTACGAGTCCGTCATACGGTATTTCCAGCAAACGCAGAAACAGGGCTCAAAGGAGTCCTTCATGAAAACAGGACTGTTGCTCGTCGACCTTCAAAACGACTACTTCCCCGGCGGCAAGATGGAGCTCACAGGGATCCTGCAGGCTTGCGAGAAAGCTCGGAACCTCCTGGACCGCTTCAGAAAAAACAATCTTTCCGTCTCCCATGTGCAGCATGTGTCGATTCGTCCGGGAGCCACCTTCTTTCTTCCCAGCACCGAGGGAGGGAAGATACACAGCGCCCTGGAACCATTGGCCGGTGAGACTGTTTCTCAAAAGCATTTCCCCAACAGCTTTCGAGAAACGTTTCTCCTGGAGGCACTGCGAAAACAGGGTGTGGATGATCTGGTGATCGTCGGAGCCATGAGCCACATGTGTGTGGATGCAACGGTTCGGGCTGCCTGTGATCTGGGGTTCTCCTGCACGGTGATCGAGGACGCATGTGCGACCAAGGATCTTGAGTTTAGAGGAAGTGTTGTGCCGGCGGTCCATGTGCACAGGGCGTTCATGGCAGCCCTTCACGGGGCCTACGCCAAGGTCATGACGGCCGAGGAGTTTTTAGCTTAGACGGTTATGTTGAGAGAGATTCGCGATGTCAGGCAGGTTCGCGGAGAACCAAGGCGGAGATGGTTCTCTGACGAGGACTTTGACCTGATCGTGTGGATTGATCCGGAAAAACGAATCATCGGGTTCCAGCTTTGCTATGACAAGCAAACCGAACAGAAAGCTCTGACGTGGCTCAAAGACAAGGGTTACCAGCACAGCCGCATCGATGACGGCGACAACCCCGGTAAAATGAAGGCCTCCCCTGTGCTTGAGGCCAATGGGCATTTTGATCGTGAGGGCATTGGCCGCTGGTTCAGGGAGAACAGGGGCGATGTCCCGGAAGAAATCCTTGGCTGTGTTTACGACGGAATCATGAACTTTCGCGGGCCCGTGTCGCGTTAGCGTCCAAAGCGATCACGTCGTAAGGGAACAGGCCTTAAGGAAGGTTTCCGAGAACTGCGGGGCACTTCCGAGTTCGACATATTTGACTTGGGAAGCCAGAGCCTGGGCCTTCCTACGCTGAGACGAAGAGATCAGCGCCATTTTCGCTCCCATGCCTGCAGCATTTCCGACTTGCCTGAAGCGCTCCAGAGGAAGGTTAGGTATCATGCCGACGGCCACGGCGCTCGCCACATCGATGAAGCTTCCAAAGGCCCCGGCAATGATGACTTGTTCCAAGTCCTGCTCTTTTCGGCCGCTCGTCGCCAGAAGCACCTGGATCCCGGTTCGGATCGCCGCTTTGGCAAGTTGAAGCTCTCGAAGGTCATGCTGCGTGAGAACGACGGCCGCAGGCGCCCCAAATTCTCCTTCTTCAACCAGCACGAACTCCCTGTACTCCTGGCCCGTCCTGACTCGTGGATGGCCCTCCAGCATCCTGCCGCTCCCGTCCACAACCCCTGCGAGGTAGAGATGGGCCATGGCATCGAGCACTCCCGATCCGCATAACCCTGCAGGAGGAGCATCGTCGATGGTTTGAATCTGGACCGTGTTGTTTTCAATCCGGACTTTCTCGACCGCGCCCCTCGCTGCTCTCATGCCATGCCTTATATGATATCCTTCAAAAGCAGGACCTGACGCACATGAGACCGAGGAGATGTTCTCCCCGTCGATCAAAGAGACCTCCGTGTTGGTGCCGATATCCAGGGCAATGACCAGGCCGCTTGGTTTTGCCTGCATGGTCGCGAGCAGCACGGCCACATGGTCCCCGCCGACAAAGCCGGCGATATTGGGAAGAAAATGGACGTATGCTCCGGAGGCAATCCGGAGCCCGATATCGCGAGCCTTGCAGTTCAGTGCTTTACTGACCGCCGGCACAAAAGGAGCCCGCACGAGCTGTTTGACCGGAAGCCCCAAGAGGAGATGATGCATGGCCGTGTTGCTCACCGTCACGGTATCGACAATGTCCGTCACCGCCGCCCCTACTTCCCGGCACAGGTCGGAGGCAAGGTGGTTGAGGGCTTCCACCGCAACCCTCTGCATGTCGGCACCTGCCGATGGGGACGACAAGGTTCCCTGAATCCGGCTGATGATGTCTTCCCCGTAGCTGATCTGCGGGTTCATCACACCTTTGGAAGCCAACGTTCTGCCCTCTTTGAGATCGACCAGATAACCGGCGATCTTGGTGGTTCCAAGATCAACTGCAAAGCCCAGCGCAGGGCTCGGCTGCGAAGCCACGCCGATGATTTCATCTCCGCGCACCGACGCCTGGCATTCCCAGTCCCGGGATCTCACGAAAGGTGAAAACCCCCGGAGAACTTCGATGTCTGTTTTGCTGCAGGACAGCCCGTGTTCCCTGTTGAGGGTTCGCACGAGGCTTTCGTCGTCCGCCAGAACCTTCGAGAGGGTGGATTCTTGAAGTTTTACTAGGTAAGCCTGAACAGAGGGCTCAGGGGGAACCTGTATTTCCAGCCCCTCAACCTGAGTCCTCTGCGGAGCCGTCATGGACTCGGCTGGAACATGCACCTTGCAGTCAGCCGCAGGATAAGCCTGGCAGGCCAATCTCCATCCTTCTCGGAGTTGTTCCGCAGTGAACGTCCCTTCTTCGCTCGGGGTAGAATCAGAGACCTCGCCTTCCAGGATCCTCACCTTGCAGGCCTGGCATTTTCCGTGGCCTCCACAAATCCCTGAGAGTCCCACTCCCATCTGACGCGCCGCATCAAGAAGCGAGTTTTCAGGAGATGCCTCCCCCCTCCGGCCCACCGGCTCAAAATCAATTTTGTGCGATGCCATGTTTATATTTTTTCGCAAACTTAATCCGCTAAATGTTTTGCCTCAGTCCTCAAACCGTTGACCTCAAACCTTCTTGGGTATACTCCATACTCCTTGGCATAGTCCACCATAGCCTTCACGTTCTCATGCTTTGCCTCGTCAAACCAGATGCCGCAGACTCGGGGAAGGTATGCTCGAAGCATGAAATCCGAGGGGTCATCCAGGAAAGGGTCGTAGAATTCCTCTGCTTTCACATACTCTTGTTCCTGGAACTGATAGATGTGATCGGAACAACAGGCACCCGGTCCGGCACCTTCAGTTCGATGACATCCGCAACACGTCTGGCCCTTCGCTTATAGGCCTCTGCAGCCTCTTTGCTGACAAACTCGATACCCGTTGCCTCACACCATGAATGAAGCATCTCTTTGGTCTTATCCAGGTTTTGCAAAACACAACTCCCTTCATCTTCCAAAACAGTGCCACCGGATTTCCCCTTGCATGTCAAAACACGGCAGTGTACATTCAACGGCTAGAGTCTTAGACACTGGCTTCTTTGCATGATGCGTAGAGGTTTTGCTCAAATCGAATCCATTAAGGGCGCCCCTCACTGGATGATTTCCTTGACGCGGCCTACGACTCCACTGGCCAGGCGCACCTTGATCCCGTGGGGGTGGACCGCCGAACGGGTGAGAACATCCTGGACGATCCCTTCGGTGAGTTCTCCGGAACGCTGACCCTCTTTCTTGACCACTTTGACATGGGCTCCCTTTTTAACGGTTTTTCGGTTTGTTCCGTTCATGCTCTCATCCACTGAGAAATCTTGTGTTGGTTGCTCTGATCGTCTATTAACTATAGATTGAACATAGCGAAATCTCAATATAGGTTTTTGGTAACAGTTACGGTTTTTGCCTATCTCCGGCGCAGCGCGAGACGGAATACGCTTTATGACGGATTGGCCAAAGATTCACGAAAAAACAACTCTTTTTCCAGCAATGATTCCTCTCGCAGGTCTATCCTCTCTTTACGGCTTCGCTGTCTGGATCAGGACTCGAGTTTACGAAAAGAGAAGGAAGAAGGAGCTGCACGGATTCGTCCTGAGCATCGGAAATCTGACTGTAGGGGGAACCGGCAAAACTCCCGCAGCGGCCATGATCGCAGAATGGGCACTCAAGGAAGGATACCGTCCGGCGATTCTGTCCAGGGGTTACGGCAGCAAGCACAGAGGCAAGATCTTCGAGGTGTCCGACGGGCAACCTCTCTTGTGCACTCCGGCGCAAGCAGGCGATGAAGCTTATCTGCTGGCCAAGAACCTTCCGGGGGTTCCGGTGATCCTCTCTAAGACTCGCTATGAGGCGGGCCTTCTTGCCCAGGAGCGGCACGGCTCCAACTTCTTTATCCTGGACGATGGATTTCAGCACATGGGCCTTAAAAAGGACCTCGACCTGGTGTTGTTGGATGCGACCAGCCCTTTCGGCAACATGCACCTTCTCCCCCGTGGCCCCCTGAGGGAACCGGTCGAGCACTTGCGAAGGGCAGACGCTTTCATCCTCACGCGGACGGGTCATGGGACCAATCTCATCATGATGAACTACCTCAAGAAGAAGTTCGGGGGCAAGCCCGCATTTCAGAGTGAGCACGTGCCGGAACGTCTCGTTCTTCCAAACCTTAACAACGCCCATGGTCCCGACTTCATCCGAGGCAAACGGGTCGTGGCTTTTGCAGGAATCGCAAGACCGGAGGTTTTCAGAGAGACGCTCATCAAGCTCGGTGGTGAGATCACTCATTTTCGGAGCTTTCGAGACCATCATGTGTTTCTAGGATCTGAGTTCCAGAACCTGGTCGCTGAAAGACAGAGACTCTGCGCCGACCTGCTCATCACAACCGAGAAGGACTATGTCCGCCTCGGGCAGTTGGCCCCGACGGACGACCACCTCGGCTATCTCACGATACGATTCCAGATGATCTCGGGGGCCGAGACTTTTTTCGACATGATCAGAGGGAAAGCCAAGGAAGCATGCTTGAGGTCATAGTCTACAGACTCCTCCGACTCTTTGTCCGGATGATGTCCCGCTTCCCGCTCCCGGTGGTGCAGTTCGCGGGGAAGATGTTGGGCACCCTGGCCTCTCTGGTGCCCTTGAGCAGGAAAGGCGACGCTCTCGACAATCTCATGCAGAGTTTCGGCCCTGAGATGAACGAAGAAGGTGCAAAGCGACTCCTCAGAAAAATCTACATCCACTTTGGGCAGATGTTCCTTGAAGTCCCGCATGCCATGACGGTTACCCCTCAGAACGCGCACAAGATCGTTGCTTTCGAGTCAGAGGAGCATCTCCTCGATGCTTTGAAAAAAGGACGGGGAGTCCTTGCTCTCACAGGGCACCTCGGCAACTGGGAGATTGAGTCCACTGCTGTGGCCATGCGCTTCGGAAATCTGGCTGTGGTGGCCAGACCCATGGATTTCGCCCCTCTTGAGCGGCTGGTGATTGATCTGCGGTCCGGGTACGGAACCGAGATTATTCCCAAGCAACGGTCCATGAGAAAGCTCCTGATGAGTCTTAAAGAGAACAAGATCATCGGCATCCTTCTGGATCAGAACGTGGACTGGTACGAAGGCGCTTTTGTGGATTTCTTCGGTCGGCCGGCTTGCACCAACAAGGGATTGGCCCTTGTCGCGTTGAAGACCGGGGCCCCCGTTGTCCCCATCTTTTCGGCGAAAGCAAAAGACGGCCGCTATCGGATCATGATCGGGAAGGAGGTCGAGCTGATCAGGACAGGCGACAAGCTCAAGGATGTGGAGGAGAACACCGCCCTCTTCACAAGCATCATCGAACGCCACATCCGGGAGAACCCTGAACAGTGGTTCTGGTTTCACAAGCGGTGGAAAACCAAGCCCTATTGCCCGCTCCCGCCGGGGTATTTTAGTTAAACGGTTGGACGGTTTTGTCGATTCGTGACAAGATGAACAAAGTCCGCGGGGCTCTGCCCATAGACAAATCAAAGATCCACAGAATCCTTATCCGGGCCACGAACTGGGTGGGCGATGCCGTGATGAGTATGCCCGCTTTTGAAGCGGTGAGAGAGAATTTCCCGGAAGCCCATATCACGGTCCTTGCCAGACCATGGGTGACCCCTCTTTACGAAAGCCATCCAGCGGTGAATGACGTGGTCCCTTACAAAAGAGGGTATGGAGTCTTAAAAGACTCCTCTGAATTCCTCAGGGTCATTCGACTCATCCGCCTGCTTCACTATGACATGGCCGTGCTTTTTCAGAATGCTTTCGAGGCCGCTCTTATCGCACGCCTCGCTGGAATCAAGATCCGGGTCGGCTACAATACGGATGGAAGAGGGTTTCTTCTGTCCCACTCCGTTGTAAGAGGAACCGAGGTACTCAAACGGCATCAGGTCGAATACTACCTCACCTTTTTGAGGGCTCTCGGCTGGGATGCACCGACCAGGGACCCGGTGTTAAGAGCCGGGCCTGAGTCTATCACCCGTGCGAGGTCTCTCCTCTCCTCCAGAGGAATCGAAGATCAGGATTTGCTCGTAGGGCTCAGCCCGGGCGCAGCCTATGGCCCTGCAAAGCGATGGCCGATTGAACGATTCGCCGCCATTGCCGACCGGGCGATCAGAGAGTGGGGAGCCAAGGTGGTCGTCATAGGAACTGAAAAGGAGAAGGAACTTGGAGAAACCGTGATCTCCGCCGTAGCGCCTGGAGCTGTCAACTTCTGCGGCATGACCGATCTAGGGAATGCCTTGGCCCTCATCAAACGATGCCAATTGTTCGTGAGCAATGATTCAGGGTTGATGCACGTCGCAGCGGCTCTGAAGGTGCCGACCGTGGCCATATTTGGGTCTACCGACTCCGTCGCCACAGGGCCCCGCGGTAAAAACGCGAGGATTGTGAAACACGACATGGAATGCTCCCCCTGCTTGAAGCCCGAGTGTACAGTGGGTTACCGCTGTCTGCTTGCTGTGCAACCCGAGGATGTGTGGATGGAGATGGAGAAGCTGCGCCGGAGCACCAACTCTGAGGATCGCCCCGCCTGAAGCGGGGCTTGAGGAGCGTCTCGCCAATGCGAGACTTGAGGAGCGCTGCGCTTGAGGGCAAACGGCTGGATGCATCACCAATTGCCTTTCTTTCCCGACGACTGGATTCTTGATCCAGGATATCTTATACTCAGGACCCGTCACTTGTTACTGTTCTGGAGACTGAAGTGAAATGAAAAAACCTGCAGTATTCATCGATCGGGATGGGACCATCAATGAGCAAATGGGCTATGTCAACCATGTGAGCCGGTTCAAAATTCTTCCTGGGGTTCCTCAGGCCATAAGAATGCTCAACCGTGAGGGATTCCATGTGCTCGTGGTCTCCAACCAGTCCGGAGTGGCTAGGGGCTATTACCCCATGGATCTTGTGAAGACGCTTCACCAGATTTTGCTCACCCGGATCAGGGAGAAGAAAGGAAACATTGACGGCATTTTTTTCTGTCCTCACCACCCGGCAGGGTCTGTCCCCGAATTCTCCCGCGACTGCGATTGCAGAAAACCCAAGACAGGTCTTATTGAGCAGGCATGCAGATCCTTTGAGATCGATCTCCAGCGATCCTTTGTCGTAGGCGACATGTGCACCGACATGGAGCTGGCTCAGAGGGCCGGGCTTCCGGGTGTCATGGTCAAAACGGGTTACGGGCTTGGAGAGATCGAATATATTCTGCCTCGCAAAACCGCGAAACCCGCGCACCTTGCAGAGGGTCTTCTGGATGCCGTCCGCTGGATCCTCGCACGCGATGAGGTCGATCAACCTTTGCACAAAACTTCTTGATTGAAGGAGAGTTCCCATGGCGATCAGCAAAGAACTTCTTGACATCCTGGCATGCCCCAAATGCAAAGGAGACATCACCCTGAACGAAGCGGGAAACGGGCTCATCTGCGACAAGTGCAAGCTCCTTTACGAAATCAAGGACGACATCCCCATCATGCTGATCGATGAGGCGAAGCCTCTGCCCTGACCATCGGCGCCCCTTTGCGAGAGACCCTTGTTTATGCCTTTAAAAAAAAGGGCGTTCCGTGTATGATTTCTTCGCCTGAACGCGGGCGGGATACTTTGTGCTCCCCTCTGAGGCAAACCGCCAGATCATCGACGGAAGGAGTTCGGATATGAAGCATGAGAAAGTAGCACTGATTTTCCCTGGGCAAGGGTCCCAGTATGTGGGAATGGGAAAAGAATTCCATGACCGCTTCAAATTGGTCAGGGACATCTACGATGAAGCGGGTTCTGTGTTGGGCTATGACATTGCCGAGAAATGCTTCAAAAAACCGATTCCCGGCGCTGCCATAATTCACAAGCCGGACCTCGACAGGACCATCTACACCCAGCCGGCGGTCATGGTCACAGGCTATGCCTGTTACCGGATCTTTGAAGAAATGTGCAGGGAAGTCGGGGTTCACCCAAATATTCGTTTTCTTGCCGGCCACAGCCTGGGCGAGTACACGGCGCTCCTCGTTGCCGGGGCCATGGATTTCAGGACGTGCGCGGATTTGGTGAACAAAAGAGCGACCTGCATCACCGAGTTTAGCGAAGCTTATCCTCACGCAGCCCTCATGGCGATCGTGAACAAGGGAGGCGATCTCGATTACGGCAGAATAGAAACCCTGACCAAGGAGGCCCAAGTCCACATCGCGCTCAACAATACCAAGAATCAGCTTGTCGTGGGCGGCTTCAAGAAGAACCTGGAGGAACTCTCCAAGGCCCTGAAAAAAGAAAACCTCTTCTCCACCGTCCTGAAGGTGGAAGGGCCTTTTCACACTCCTCTGATGAAGCCTGCTGCAGACCGTTTCAAAAACGACCTCGCTGCAAGCCAGATTCACATTGCCCATAAGCCTGTTATCGCCAATGTCTCTGCCGAAGCCATTGTCGACCCCCTGCACATCCGTAAAGAACTCTACGAGCAGATCTACACTTGCGTGGATTGGCGCCGTGGAGCGGAAAGAATGGTTGAAAACGGGGCCGACCTTTTCATTGAAATCGGCCCCAAGAAGGTCTTGAGCGGCATGATCAAGAGCATCGCGCCCAACATCCCCACGCTCAACGTCGAGGATGTAGAATCCCTTGAGAGCACCATAAAAGAACTGGGAGCACAGCAAGAAGGGTAATCAGAGGAATAATGGAAGATTGGATTGCTGGAATAATGGGAAAAAGAAAAGGGCCCCGCATCCTCAGGCATGGGGTTGGGAGGCGATTTGGGCAACGGCCGGCCAACGGCCTGATCCGCTGACGATTGGATGGGAGAAAACGCAGACAAAGTCATCATCACGGACGTCACTCTGAGGGAGTATGGGCAAAACGTTCCCTCCCGTTTTCTTCACCTCTTTTCACCGCAGATAAGAATCGACATCGCTCAAAGGCTTATCCGGCTGGGCTTCAGAAGCATTGAAGTCTTCTCATGCGTTCATCCCCGTATTGCGCCTGCCATGAGCGAAGAGGCGATCAAGACCATCGGCCGGGGTCTCGGCCGGGTCGGAGCCTCCAACATCGTCACCCTTGTCCCCAACAAAGCCGGTTACTGGAGATTTCTTTCCTATGGGTTTGGTCCCGACGGCTACAACCACTCTGCAAGCATCTTTTTTTCTGCGGTGGAAGCCCACAACTTTCTCAACCTGGGGTGTTCCATCCAGGAGACTCTGGAAGAGGTGAAGGTTATTGCAAAGGATGCCGCTTCGCGCGGAGTGAAGCTTGTTGCTTACCTCTCAGCGGCTTTCGGATTCCGGGAGTCTGAAACGGGAAACATCCTCAGGGTGGACGCTCAACATATTGCAGGCCATCTCGATCTTCTCTTTGACTTGGGCGCAGCAACCGTGACCCTGTCCGACCTTCAGGGAGTCGCGAATCAGGAAGAGACGCGAAAGCTGTTGGAAGACAGCCTGAACATCAGAAAGGGGAGAGACATGGGGAGAATCGGTTACCACCCCCACCATGTGTCCGACCCCGAAGCCCTAGCGAACAGCATGGCGGCTTATGACATCGGCATCAGGCGTTTCGATGCTTCCCTGGGGGGAACAGGAGGTTGTGTCACAGGCGCTCCGGGAAACCAGCCGACTGAAGCGCTGGTCAGGTTCTTTGAGGACAAAGGAATAAAAACAGGGCTGAAACCTGAGGAGGTCTCAGCCCTGGCGGGTTTTGTTGAACAGGAACTCTACCGCAAAATCGCGCTCCCCGCCAGCAAATCCTCCTGAAAGCCCCTCGGCAGAGAATTCGGCGTACCGCAGTGTTATGATTTTCTTTTGAGCATCTCCGGCGGGACAACAGCTTTTTCCAGCCACCCTTCCGGAATGAGCTGACCCGGCTTTTCCTTCATCTTGGCCTTGACTCCTGAAAGGCCCGCCCTTTTGAACTCCTCTCTCGGTTCTTTAGGGATTCTGCCGTTCAGGATAGCCTCTGACCGAAGGCGGCGGCCGATGGTCCTTTCCATCAGGGTTCCCAGCTCCAGGATCCGGTCCACGTTGATGCCGCAAAGATCAATCCCCATCTCGTCCAGCATGACACACATGTCCTCGAAGGTGGCCAGGCCGACCACATTGGGATCCTTGTAGTAATAGGAGCCTGTGCCCGGCACAGGAACTCGGTCCAGGAAATTAGCCGGCTGACCGCCCAGGCCGCCCAGGGTCCCTTCAAAGATATCTATCCCTGCTTGAAGGGCTGCAAGGACATTGGCAAGCCCCCAGCCTCTGGTCACATGGAAGTGGCCGATGTGAAGATCCGGATTGGGAATCTCGTCCAAGATCATGGAGAAATAGCGGTACACCTGGTGCGGAGGCGCTGATCCGTCGTGATCCGCGTGCTCGATGTCATCCGCGCCGATGCTCAGCCACCGCTTGGCGAACTCCACAGCATCCTCGAACCGGGTGGGCCCGGAAATGGGGCTTCCCCAAATGGTGCTCACGGTCCCGCACATCTTGATCCCTGCGTTCTTGCACTTCTTGATGCACCGCTCCGCTTCCTTCCAGTACTCGGGAAGGGTCATTCCGCTGTTTGCGAAATGGTGCTGCTCGTCGGTGGAGACCATCATCAGGACACGGTCAGGGCCGATTCCCTGCTGTTTCAGTTGGATGGCCCTGTCAACGCCGGTCTCCCGGATGGTCACCGCCGTCCACTCAATATCCTCCGGTTTCATGCCTTTGCCGGCAAGCCTTCTGACAAAGAAGGGATCCCTCACTCCCTTGAGCACTTCATCCGAGTCTTTGAACTGGGGCATGATCCTCGGATTACCGAGGTTGGTGACTTCAAGTCTCTTCACCCCTGCCAAGGCGAGCTCCTGCAAATAGTAGATCTTGGCTTCCGTGGGGATCCAGCTCTCTTCGTGCTGGAAACCGTCGCGGACCGTGATGTCGCCGAGTCTCACCTTTTTCGGCATCCGGGGATGGACTTTGAACAGATCATTCTCGCTCATCTTGCTTCTCCTCCTTCATCCTTTAATGGACCTTGGCAGCAGCATCTGGTGCTGCGGGCAGATCGTATCCGGGTTCTGGTAGCAACTGCGGGCAAAGGCGACAAAATAATCCCTGATCTTCTTCATGGGCACGATTTCGTCCACAAGCCCTGCCTTTGCGCAGTAAATGGGCCTGGACTGATCGTAGTACTGTTGGACCAGGGCATTCATCGTCCCGATCACCGGCTCAAGAGGCTTTCCAGAGTCCTTCTCCTTGACCAGGCGGCGTGCGAAAGACGCGACTGCCGCGGTTTCCCCATGCATCACATAAATCTCGGTGGTCCCTACTCCCAGGGTAAACGCATTGTTGCGGGTCGCCTGCGGTCCGCCCATGATGTAGTGGGCCGCAGCGGTTCCTTTTCTGAGAACCACACAGAGCATGGGAAGATGCGAATCTTCGATCGAATAGATCAGAGACTGGCCGAGACCCAGAAGCTCGGCCGATTCGGCAAGGTCTCCCACATCAATCCCGCTCGTGTCCTGGAACCAAATCATGGGAATCTTGTCCCGTCCACAGAACATGACCATCTCGTTCATTTTGATCAGGCCTTCCCTGTAGAGCTTGCCGCCAATGCCCAGGTATTTTCCCTTGGCATAGCCGGGATAGTCCTTGCCCAGGAATCCATGGCGATTGGCAATGACTCCCATGGGAAAACCGTCGATCCTTGCAACCCCGCAGTAGACTT
The DNA here is from genome assembly GCA_964580575.1 of uncultured Desulfobacteraceae bacterium. Classification (GTDB taxonomy): domain Bacteria; phylum Desulfobacterota; class DSM-4660; order Desulfatiglandales; family HGW-15; genus CAVPDE01. The sequence goes on along the minus strand of CAZOLJ010000021.1, from coordinate 27,767 downwards.
CCGGTCCGTAGTCCGGCCTGTACTCCATGTGCTCGCTGGCGTCAAAAAGCCTGGCCAGGACCTGCTCGATGCTGTAGGTCCTTTTCTGATTGAATGGAACCAAATAGTTAAGCTCCTCTCCGGGGTAGAGAGGTTCTGCAGGCTCTGCCACCCGGAAGGTGGAAGGATCGTACTGGGGCATGCCGGCCATGCACTTTCGCACTGCCTGAAGCACCCCCTCTTCCGTGTCAAAGACCTGGCGCATGAATCCGGTCTTGTCATGGTGAATCCTTGCTCCCCCTGGGGGAATCTCCTTGAACTTTCGAGTGGCTTCGATCAGGGTTTCCGCGCCTTCCAGGTCAAAGAACCCCTTGGGCGACATGCCGCTGACAATGCCTCCTCCGCCCACGGCCATGTTGGACTTTTCATGGGCAAAGATGATGGCAGGGCTGATGGCATGGTAGCCGCCGCCTGCCGGGTTGGTCCCGTACATCCCTACGATGACCGGTATTCCCTTTTCCGCCAGCTCCGCATGCCTGAAAAAGGTCCTTCCGCCGGATCGCCTTCCGGCATAAACCTTTTCCTGCTCCGTGAGTTTGACGCCGCTGCAGTTGAGCACCCAAACCAGGGGGACACGCAGTCTTTCCGCCATGTCTTGAGCTCTGAACACATGCTCTCTCTGACCTGGAATCCAGGCGCCGGCCAGGACCTTGTTGTCGGATGCAATGACCACCGCGTACCGGCCCGATATCTGTGCCAGGCCGGTGACCACGCCGGTCGTTCCCTCTTGGTTGAATTCAGGGTCATACAGGCTGTCGAGCGGCAGGAAGGTCCCAGGGTCGACCAAGTGATCGATTCGCTCCCACGCGGTTTTCTCTCCTCTCTTGTGAACCACGTCAGCGGGAATTCCCGTCTTCTTTCGGTTTTCGAGCGCTGCGGCGATCTCCTGGTCCACCTTCGAGATCTCCAGCGCACTCGCCTCCGCTTGCTTGCTTTCGCTAGGAGAGAGCGCTTTGCCTATGGGGCTCATTTGCTGAAAATACTGTCTCATATCAAGAAACCTCCCTGTAATCGGCCACCTTTTGCTCAAGCGTGGCCACAAGACCGGCTCTGAACCTCGGGTCCCGATAGAGCCGAGCGTCCGCGTCAGCCTCTTCTTTCACAAAACCCGCTTCGTCGAAGCCGGACGCGCCGTAGAGGTTGAAAAGGGCTGAGAGGGCCTCTATGGATTGCGGCGCAAGAGGCCTTCCCAGCCGACCCACCTCTTCGTTCACCTCCTTCACCGGTTTTCCAAAGAGTTGGGCATAGGTTTGGGGATTGCTCCTTCTCTTCACTTCCTCGGTCAGCTCCGTCTCTTTCACCAAAACAGCGGGCTGCGGAGCCGGCGGGATTTCCCCGGGAGAGCACGTCGCCAATTCCAACCCTCTCGGGAGGAGAAGCCTCCCTGTTTCTTCATCGTGTTTTTCAAGCGCCTCGGCATAGGCGGCTTTGTCCGCTTTGGGATCCCCGGTCTTGGGCATCTTTGGAAAGATGATCGGGACCTCTACGACCACATCGTAGATGCCGATCGCTTTGAGTTGACCTGCTTTCACTTCCTTTCCGGTTAAGGCCATGGCGCGTGCGTTCTCTAGCCCTGCCTTGACCAGGGCTCTTGCGATTCCGGACCATCCGGGCAAAAGGCCGATCATGGCCTCACTGAAACACATGCCGCTCCGCGAATCGCCTACCAGGACATCGGCCATGAGAGGAATTTCCGCCGAACCTCCGAACCGCGTTCCTCCTCCGCACACCGCCACCACCCTCAGGTGCTGCGCCAGCCTCCTCACCCTCGAATGAAGCCCGATCCCCTTTTCGAGCCGCCTGTCCGCCCAATCGTAGAGCTGGTCGATCTCCTTCACGGCTGCGCCGGTTCTCTCTTTCTCTTTTTTCATGGCCAGGGTCTTGTCCAGTTTTTCCAGGCTCTCCTTGAGATCTCCTCCTGCATGGACCGGATCATTGGCCCCGTACAAGAGGAGGAACTTGAGCGCTTCCTTTTTGTGAAAGACCTTGTCGAGACCTTGCAGGTAGGCATCGAGGGCGGGGTTGCCCACCTGGTGGACTGGAGGATTGCAGTAGCAAAGCACCGCCCCTCTTTTCCCTTTGAATGAAACCTCGTCGATGACCAGATAGGCGGGACCTTCCGACCATTCGTGCAGGGGCCCAAGGTTTGCGAGGCCACTGATCTTCCCTGATCTCACCACTTGGATCGGCCCTTTCATTTGAATACCTCCTGGAATGGAGTGAAGTACAGGGTGCTCTGCCCTTGAGGATGGCTGCTGTGCAGCCTGAACTTAAGCTCTGCTTAACTTTAATATATATAGCAGTTGCCCGGTTATTGTCAAGGGTTTTGTTGAGGCCTGATGCTAATAGATCGGCATCGGTTGCATCACTTGCGAGAATGAGAATAGTTCTTGACGGGTCGGCTACAAAGGTTATACTAAATATTAACCTATTATCCAATAATGACTTGTTACGGGGGAAAGGGTGTGAACTTAGGTTCCCTGATCAAGAAATACCGCAAAGAGAAGAAGCTGACCCTCAAGGTGGTGGCCGAAAAGGCCAATGTGTCTGAGGGGTTTCTCAGCCAGGTTGAAAACAGTGTCAGCTCTCCCTCGGTAGACACTCTGGTCAACATCTGTAAGGCCATCGGTGTGAATGCCGGCGACTTGCTCAACAAAGCCAAGAGTCAAGAGGAAATCGCTCTGACCCTCAAGTCTGATTGGGAGGACATTGAGCTCCCGAAAACCGGGTTCGTGACACGGCGTTTTCTTTCGCCGGAGAACCGGTCCGTCATTGACAGCGCCCTTCTGTTCCTTGCACAGGAGAAGTCCATCCCCGTGCGAAAGAACATCAAGACCGGTCAGGAAGTGCTTTGTGTGCTCAAGGGCTCTGTGGAGCTCGTGCACGGCGACCAGGCGATCGCGATGGCGGAAGGCGACGCCGTTCACTTCTACGCAAACCCCGCCCGTCAGTCGATTACTAACAAAGGAAGAGAAATCGCCGTCGTTCTCTGGGTGGGAACCCTGTAGAAAACCGCTGAAACGCTACTGCTGAACAGCCTCCAAGAATATCTCAAAGAATAGGCGAAAGAGAAGTGGTCTCAGGTCAGCGAGACTCCGTTCAGGATTTTCAATGCCTACTGCTTACTGCCTACTGCCTTCTTTTTACTGGCGCTAGAGCGGGATGTTCCCGTGCCTCCTAGCAGGGATCGACGTCTTCTTGTCCTTCAGCGCCATGAGCGCCTTGATGAGATTGGGCCGCGTATCCTCAGGCATGATCACCTGATCGATGTAACCCACTTCCGCGGCCCTGTACGGGCTTGCGAAATTGTCCCGGTATTCGTCTATCAGTTTCTGCCTCGTCTCCTGCTTGTTCTGGGCCGCATCCAGCTCTTTCTTGAAGATAATGTTGGCCGCCCCCTCCGGTCCCATCACGGCAATTTCTGCGGTCGGATAGGCGTAGTTGATGTCCGCAGCAAGATGCTTTCCGGACATGGCGATGTAGGCGCCTCCGTAGGCTTTGCGCGTGACCAGCGTGATCTTCGGGACGGTCGCTTCGGAATAGGCAAAAAGAATCTTGGCTCCGTGTTTGATGATGCCGCCGAACTCCTGGTTCACCCCCGGCAAATAACCGGGAACATCCACGAAAGTGACCAGGGGAATGTTGAAGGCGTCGCAGAGGCGAACAAATCGGGCGCATTTCACTGAGGCATTGATGTCCAGGCACCCGGCCAGAACTCTCGGCTGGTTGGCGATGATGCCCACCGGATAGCCGTTCAGCCTTCCGAAACCCACAACCATGTTCATCGCAAAGTGCTTCTGGACCTCCAGGAAGTATTTGTCGTCCAGAACAGCCCGGATGATGTCTCTGATATCATAGGGGGTTTTCGGATTCACCGGCACTGCCTTGTTGAGAGTCTTCTCTTTCCGGTCCGGATCATCCGTGCATTCCGCTATCGGCGGCTTTTCCCGGCAGTTTTGCGGGAAAAAGGCCAGCAACTCCTTGATCCTCTCCAGCGCCGCCTTGTCATTGTCTTCCGCAAAGTGAGCCACGCCACTCTTGGTGTTGTGCGTCATGGCGCCGCCGAGTTCCTCCGCGGTGACTTCTTCTGAAGTGACCGCCTTGATGACCTGGGGGCCTGTGATGAACATGTTACTCGTCTTCTTCACCATGATGACCAGGTCGGTGAGGGCCGGCGAATAAACCGCGCCCCCTGCACAGGGTCCCATGATCACCGAGATCTGGGGAATGACGCCCGAGGACCACACGTTCCGCTTGAAGATCTCGCCGTAGCCGCCAAGGCTCATGACCCCCTCCTGGATTCGCGCGCCGCCCGAGTCGTTGAGACCGATCATGGGTGCGCCGTTCTGGACGGCCAGGTCCATGACCTTGCAGATTTTTTGCCCGAAGGTCTCGCTGAGGGAACCGCCGAATACGGTGAAATCCTGGGAGAAAAGAAACGCAAGGCGGCCGTTGATCCTCCCGTAGCCGGTCACCACTCCGTCGCCCGGGATCTTTTTCCCGTCCATCCCGAAATCATGACACCGGTGGACGACAAACTTGTCGATTTCCTGAAAACTCCCCTTGTCCAGAAGGAAGTCGATTCGCTCCCTGGCCGTCATCTTTCCCTTGGCGTGCTGGTCATCGATTTTGTCCTGCCCTCCGCCTATTTCCGCCTCGAAGTTCCTCTTTTGAAGGGCTTGAATTTTTTCTTCAATATTCATCGGGAAACCTCCTCCGGGGTTTGTCCATTCCCCTCCTTGGCTTTTGGCTAAAAGCCGGAGTCACGATATACTATTGGATAAACACTCGTTGTCAAGAACAAACTCCCCTGAAAACTTGCCCTTAAGATAGAGTTAATGGCCAGAACATTTCTGCTTGACATGGTCCTATTTTCTCTTTTATAGTCACTTTGTAGCTAAATAGTAGCCACACCAAGAAAACCGGAAATCCTTCGTTTAACACTCTCTTCCTTGGAGGTCAGTCCATGAGCATCATTGACGAAATTACCCAGATTGTCGGCCCAGAGAACGTTTTCAGCGACTACATTGAGCGCCTGTGCTATTCCCGGGACATGTCCGTCCACCAGGGGGTTGCGGATGCCGTCCTCTTCCCGAGGACGACGGAACAGGTGTCGGCCATCATGAAGCTTGCATCCCGGGACAAAGTGCCTGTCGTGGCCCGCGGAAGCGGCACCAGCACCACAGGCGCCGTCCTGCCTGTCCGGGGCGGTCTTCTGCTGGATCTCCACAACATGAATAAAATCCTGGAGGTCAACAAGAAGGATTTCTATGCCCGTGTAGAGCCGGGCGTGATTTGCATGCAGCTCAACACGGTCCTCGGCAAAGAAGGCCTCATGTTCCCTCCCAACCCCGGCAGCGAGATCATTGCCACCATAGGCGGCATGGTCTCCACCAACGCCAGCGGTCACAGGGCTGTCAAGTATGGAACCACCAAGGACTACATCAAAGGCCTCAAAGTGGTCCTGGTGGACGGAACCATCATTGAGACAGGGTCCATCACCCCGAAGACCTCCCTCGGCTACGATCTCACCCGCCTCTTCTGTGCGGCGGAGGGGACCCTCGGCATCATCACGGAGATCATCTGTAAACTGGAGCCCAAGCCGGAGTACGGAGCCCTGGCCCTGGCCGTTTTCGGCGATATCAACGCCGCCGGCGACGCCGTCACCGAGGTGACCACTTCGGGCATCAAGCTGGCCGGCTGCGAGATCATGGACAAGTTCAGCATCAAGGTCGTGGAGAAGGCGCTCGGCAAGGATGCGAGCAAGATCGAAGCCCTTCTCATCATGGAAGGAGACGGGGCCAAGGACGTGGTGGTCCGCGACATGAACCGGATCGGAGACATCTGCAAGAAGTACGGGGTTCTCGAATACGAGTGGACCGACAACCCGGCCAAAAGAGAGGAGATGATGAGAGCCAGGGGCGGATTGGTTCCCACCCTTTCCAGGATCAAGCCGGGCAATCGTCTTGTCGCCATTGCCGAAGACCTGGGTGTGCCTTCGACCAAAATCCCTGAAACGATCCGACGGGCTCAAGCCATTTCGCAGAAGCACAACATCCTCATCGCCACCTTCGGTCATGTGGGCGACGGCAATGTTCACACCACTTTTGTTTGCGACGTGAGAAGCAGGGAAGACTGGAATCGCCTGAAACCCGCAGCAGAAGATCTCGTGAAGCTTTGTATGGAAATGAAGGGAACCCTGAGCGCAGAGCATGGAACGGGCCTGACCCGGGCGCCTCACATCGAGATGCAGTTGGGTCCGGCCATGGACGTGATGCGCAAAATCAAGCAGGCCATGGATCCGGACAACATTCTGAACCCGGGCAAAATGGGTTTGGAGAAAGGGCTCAAGACCGACATCTACGACTACTTCGCCTTCAAGCCTCTTGTGGAGCATCCGGAAGGACTCAATTCCTATGGAAAAGCCGTCGATGACGAGGTGCTGGCCTGCATCCATTGCGGGTTCTGCCGCCTCGGCTGCCCCACCTTCAGCGTGACTCAGAGAGAGGCCAGGAATGCCCGGGGAAGAAACGCCCTTGCTTTCTACCTCATGAACGGCACGATCGAGCCTTCCCGCGAGCTTTCCGAGGCTTTCTACACCTGCACGACCTGCCAGGCCTGCACCTATTTCTGCCCGGCCAGGATCAAGGTGGATGAAATCGTGGAAGCAGTCCGAAAGAAGATGTACAAGGCCGGCATGGTCCCCGAGCCGATTCTGGGCCTGAGAGAGAGCATTTACAAGACCGGCAACATCTTTGCGAGCGCCAAAGCGGAGCGGACCGAGATCTATCCTCAGGCCCTCAAGGAAAAGGTAAAGAAGGGCCAGCTCAAGGCCAAGGCCAACACCCTGCTCTTCATGGGGTGCGTGCCCAGTTACCTGGACATGAAGATGGTCCCGAGCCTTCTCAAGCCTCTGGACGCCGCCGGAGTGGATTACACCACGCTCGGCGCCGAGGAAGGCTGCTGCGGATTCCCGCTCTTCCTCATGGGGACGGACGAGTTTGAAGATCACGCCAAAAAGACCGCTGAAAAGATCAAGGCCACCGGAGCCAAGGAACTGGTGACACCCTGCGCCGGCTGCTACAAGACCTTCAAGAAGATCTATCCCAAATTCGCCGATCTGGGCCTCGAAGTGTATCATTCGGTCCAGTACCTCGAAAAGCTCATCAAAGAGGGCAAGATCAAGTTCAAGGGGAACGGCAAACAGAAGGTGACCTATCACGATCCCTGCGACTTGGGCCGCGCTTTCCAGATCTTCGAGCCGCCGCGGGATATCATCAAAGCTATCCCGGGAGTGGAATACGTGGAAATGGTCAGGAACCGGCTCCAGGCCCGGTGCTGCGGAAGCGGCGGCGGAGTGCAGGCCAACATCCCTGAGATGGCTGCCGAAATGGGCGCGGAAAGAGTGCGGGATGCTTTGGCCGTCGGTGCGGAAGTGATTGTCTCCGGCTGTGCGGCCTGCAAAGACAATCTCCGGAAAGGAACCAAGGCCATCCCCAAGGATCAAAGAGCCAAACTGAAAATCATGGACATCACGGAACTGGTGGCCTCCTCAATGGAGTAATCCCACAGCCTTTAGACCTCCTGTCGCCTCGGGCACCGGAGGTCCTTGGGACTCAGATCAATAACTTAATGAATACAAAATGAAGGGAGGGGTTTGAAAATGTTGACCAGCAAATGGATGACTGCAGGAACCATGGTGAAGATGAACGCCATCAACTATCCGGACAAACTGGGATGGCAAGACAAATTCCAGGAATTCACCTTTAAGCAGTGGAATGATCGGGCGTGCCGCGTGGCGAACGGGCTTCGTGATCTGGGCGTCAAGCACAAGGATTCTTTTGCCGTGATCGCCTACAACCGGGGGGAGTGGATGGACATTTACACGGGGTGCTCCAAAGGCGGGCAGGCCATTGTCCCTGTCATGTTCCGATTGGCGCCCCCTGAAATCGCCTACATCGTGGGGCACTCCGAATGCAAGGCCTTTATCGTGGAAAAGCCCTTTGTGGAAATGATCAACGGCATCAAGGATAAACTTCCTGTTCCCAAGAATGCCTACATCTATCTCGGCGACGGCCCTGCGCCTGCAGGGTATGTCCACTTTGAGGAGTGGCTTGCCAAGTCCTCTCCCGAGGAACCGGACTACCTGGTGGACGGGGAAGACTGCTGGACGATCATGTACACCTCGGGAACCACAGGCCGGCCCAAGGGCGTGATCCGGACCCAGGAGAGTTACGTGGCCCAGTATTTCCTGAACGACGTCAACATGGGCGTCCGTCCCACGGACAAGATCATGTTGGTCATGCCCATGTGCCACGTCAACTCCATCTTCTACTCTTTCGCTTACACCCTCGTGAGCGCTCCGGTCTTCGTTTACAACATGATCAGTTTTGATCCGGTTGATTTGCTCAAGACAATCGATAAATACAAGATCACGTTCACGTCCTTGGTTCCGACGCATTACATCATGATGCTGTCCCTGCCGGATAACGTTAAGAACAGCATCGATGTGTCCTCGATCCGTCAGCTTTTGATTTCCTCGGCTCCTGCCAGAAAGGAAACCAAGATCGCCATCATGGAGTATTTCAAGAATGCCGAACTTTGGGAAGCTTACGGAAGCACCGAAGGCGGCCTGGTGACCCTGCTGAGGCCTGAGGATCAGCTCAAGAAGCTCGGATCCATCGGAAAAGAGATCTTCGGGACGGACAGGATCAAGATCCTGGACGAGAACAGGAAAGAAGTTCCGGACGGCGAGGTGGGAGAGCTTTTCTACCGCACCCCCATGCTGTTCAAGGAATACCTCAAGGAACCTGAGAAAAGCAAACAGGCCTTCTTGGGAGAATGGTCTTCTGCAGGCGACATGGTCAAGCGGGATGAGGACGGGTATTACACCCTCGTTGACCGGAAGGCCAACATGATCATCACGGGTGGCGAGAATGTCTATCCTTCCGAGGTGGAAGGGGTCGTCGGCCAGCACAAGTCGGTCAGAGATGTCGCCGTCATCGGTGTCCCGGATGCCAAGTGGGGCGAGATGGTCAAGGCGATCGTCGTGCTCCATGCCGGATACGAACCCAGCGAAGACCTGGCGAAAGAGATTCTCGAATCCACAAAGAACAAGATCGCCGGTTTCAAGAGGCCCAAGACGGTGGACTTCATCAAGGATGAGGAAATGCCCAGGACCCCGACCGGCAAGATCCTGCACCGGATTCTGAGAGAGAAGTACGGGACCTGGAGCCAGCAGAAATAACTTCTGTAATCAAATCATTTCGGAGGACTAACGACATGTTGACGAAAGCATTTATCCCTTACAACGGTTACTACTCATCCCCTTTCTGCAGGTGGCAGGGGAGCATGGCCAATGAAAATGCCATTGAACTCGGGGCCCGGACGGCCCGGAACTGGTGGCTGAAGAAGAAACTGGATCCCACCGTGCTGGACTACATGTATTACGGCATCTCGATTGCCCAGCTGCACATGTTTTACAGCCACACCTGGGCCGCTGCCATGCTGGTGGATAACGCCAAGCCTCTGCCGGCCCTGATGGTCAATCAGGCCTGCACGACGTCGACGACCTGCATCCATCTGGCGGCCGTCAATGTGGAGGCAGGGACTTATGAGTGCGCTTATGCCCTCATGTCCGACCGGTGCTCGAACGGCCCGCACACCATTTGGCCGAATCCCATGGGTCCAGGCGGGGAGGTGATCTCCGAGAACTGGATGATGGACAACTTCAACGCTGACCCCAATGCCGGGCTCAAGATGGTGCAGACGGCTGAAAACGTCGCCAAAGAGGCAGGGATCACAAAAGCGGAGTGTGACGCCGTTACTCTTCGACGATACGAGCAGTACCAGGATGCTCTGGCCAATGACCGGGCTTTCCAGAAACGGTACATGTTCCCGGCCGAGGTTTCGTTGGGCAAGAAAAAAACCGCCCTCATTGAAACGGACGAAGGCATTACCCCCACCACAGCCGAAGGATTGGCCAAACTGAAACCGGCAGAGCCGGGCGGGGTGATCAGCTTCGGCGCACAGACCCACCCTGCCGACGGAAACTGCGGTTTCATCGTCACGACCCGGGACAAAGCCAAGGCGCTGAGCGCCGATCCAAAGGTCGAGATCCAGATTCTCTCCTACGGCTTTTCGAGGGTCAAACGCGGGTACATGGCGGCAGCCCCGGTGCCTGCCGCGGAAATGGCGCTCAAAATCGCGGGGCTGAAGGTCAGCGACATGAAGGCCATCAAAACGCACAACCCCTTCATCGTCAACGACATCAACATGGCCAAGAAAATGGGCATCGATGCGATGAAGATGAACAACTACGGATGTTCCTTGGTTTACGGGCATCCACAGGCCCCGACCGCTGGAAGACTGATCGCCGAGATGCTTGAAGAGCTCGTCATGCTCGGTGGAGGCTATGGCCTCTGGGCCGGCTGCGCAGCTGGAGATACGGCCGCAGCCCTGGTCTTCAAAGTCAGTTAAGGATTTCGCCTGAATTTTTCTTGTCAAGCCCCCTTTGCCTTTTTTGAAAGGATAAAGGGGGTTTTCTTTTTTCCGGAATGCCGCGGCCGTACGGGTGGAAGATTGGGGCACGAGGATCGAGAGGAAAGGCAAGACGGGCACGAGTCAAAGAAAAGGCCAGCCTTTTGGGGGCTGACCTTTATGTTCTAATGGAGGCGGCAATCGGATTCGAACCGATGAATAACGGTTTTGCAGACCGCTGCCTTAGCCACTTGGCTATGCCGCCGGAGAATCAGTAAGCAGTATGGAGTAAGCAGTGATCAATACTCCAACACTCCGGGACTCCAATACTCCTTTTCTCTATAATTTGTTGGAGCGGGAAACGGGGCTCGAACCCGCGACAACCACGTTGGCAACGTGGGGCTCTACCAACTGAGCTATTCCCGCTCAACCGGCGACTATTCTATAGCTTCAAGGTTCTTTGTCAACAAAAAATCAGGAGGAAAAAAACTCGCGATAGAAGTCACGGAAATAGGCCCACCCGGACCACAGCGTAAATACCAGGGCGACCCACAAGAGACTCATGCCCACCACATGGAGGTCAACCGTCAGGTACTCGTAGTGAAGGCACAGAGCAATGGTCGCCGAACACTGAAACACGGTCTTGTATTTCCCAAGAGAGCTTGCCTGGATGACAACCCCCTCTGCCACAGCGATGCTCCGCAACCCCGTTACCGCAAGCTCCCTGACCACGATCAGCATGACGACCCAGGCGGGGATTCGTCCGATCGGGATCAACATGATCATCGTCACGATCACAAGGATTTTGTCGGCCAGAGGGTCGAGGAGTTTCCCCATCACGGTCACGGCGCCGTACTTTCTCGCAAAGTAGCCGTCGAGAAAATCGGTCACAAAGGCCATGCCGAAAAAGAGGGCGGCCAAGAAACTGCCCAGCCTTCCCTCGTAACTCAGACAGAGGATGATGACCGGAAGGCAGGCCAGCCTCAGGAGGCTCAGAGAATTGGGTAAATTGAGTATGACCCGATGGCGTGAGTCTGTGTCCATTGGCTTGATGAAGGCGCGGCGCAGTTCATGACTGGGCCGGGTCGCTGAACTTCTCCATGGATTTCTAGCCACTATACAACACAAAAAAACAAAAAGAAAGAGGGAATAAGGAAGGACCCGCAAGCAGAAGAAAAACGGGATTCCGGGATAACCTCGAGGCTACTTGGAGCTGGAATTGAACTGTCTGTAATAACTCAGCACACGGTCGATGAAGGTCTTGGTCTCCTGGTAGGGAGGAACCCCATGATATTCCGCCACTCTTTCCGGACCTGCATTGTACGCTGCCAGGGCCAAGCGCATATCCTTATTGAATCTTTCCAGCATCAGGCTCAAGTAACGGGTCCCGCCATGAATGTTGTCCTTAGCGTCAAAGGGATCCTCCACGTCCATTGCATCTGCTGTGCCGGGCATGAGCTGCATGAGACCCTGGGCCCCTTTGCTGGAGACGGCGTGCTGATCAAAATCGGATTCCGCTTTGATCACCGCCTTGATCAGAGAGACATCGACGCCGTACCGTTTCGAGGCTTTGTGGATGATGTCGTCGTAATCCTTGATGTACTGATTCACAGGCTTGGAGCCGTCATAAGTCCGGATGTAGATTTTGTACCGGGGGTCGCTCTTGATGTTGCTGAAATGCCAGACCCCTCTCTCGTCCCTGAAACGGTAAATGTCCGCCTGGGCCGGGTTGCAGAGGCAAAGGGAAAAACCGGCAATCACTCCGCACAAAATTGTGCGAGCCCACGCATTCACGCTCTCTCTATCTTCCTCCAATCAGAAAGAAATTCTTCGAGCTGACATCTCTACCGTTTTGCCCGGTATTATACCTATATCACTAGAATATTTCAAGCGTCCTCTTTCTTTCCTTCCTGCAAAAACTTGGTCGCACAGGCATCGCTGCAAAAATGGTAGGTTCTTCCGCCTATTGCCTTTTCGATGGCTTCGCGCCGCGGGATGTACATCTTGCACTGAGGGTCCTGAACCATCTCGTCAATGACACCGCCGTTTTCGCTGCGAGAAATCCTGTCTTTCGGCCTGATGACCGCCTTCAAGACCCTGTAAGCCACATAAGCGAGCACGAGATAAATGATAAAACGCATGGCCGTGACCTTTATTCCAAGAGCGTGACCTGCTGGTCCTCTCCTCTGAGTTCCTGCAGTATTTGGGAAGCCGTCTTGCCCAAAACCGGGTGAATCACATCCGGGGCGACTTCAGCCAGCGGCGCGAGGACGAATCGGCGCCCGTGCATGCAGGGATGAGGGATTTTCAGGTCTGTTTCGTCTATGATGTGTGACCCGTACAACAAGAGATCCAGATCCATGACCCTGGGCCCCCACTTCTCCGTCCTGACTCTCCCCATCGCGGCTTCAATAGTGAGAAGCCTGACCAGAAGATCCCGGGCAGAAATCCCTGCGCCCAGGGATGCCACGCCGTTCACGAACCAGTCCTGGTCTTCCACCCCCACGGGGCTCGTCAGATACCAACGGGAGCACCCGATGAAGCCGCATCCACGGATCTCTTTCAGCCTTTCAACTGCCTCGATACAGTTCTTTCGCCTGTCTCCGATGTTCGAACCAATTCCGATATAAGCGCGTTTCATAATCAAGTCCCCCGCTGTCGGCTGAAGCCTACAGCGGAAGGGACACAGGCGCAAAGGGACCAAGCAGAAGATTTCTTTTTTGTCTTTACCCTTTGCATCTTTGTCCCTTTGTCACTTTGTCCCTGTCTTTCTTTGTGCCTATGTGCCTTTGTGCCTACACCAATGCTCCAGCACGGCGCTGATCTTCTGCAACCAAAGCTAGAATGAAACACTCTTGATTCGTTGCATGGCTTCTTCGAGGCGTTCTTTTTTCTGTGTCAGAGCGATTCGAAAATACCCTTCTCCCGGTTCGCCGAAACCATTGCCCGGGGTGACGACCACGCCCTTTTCAAGCAAGCGCGTGGCAATCTGCGCTGAGCTGTACCCCCTGGGTGTCTTGATCCAGAGATAAAAGCTCGCCTTGGGCGTTTCCAACTCAAAGCCCGCCTTCTTCAATTGAGAGACCATGAGGTCTCGCCTTTCCGTGTAAATGCCGATCATCTTCTGCACGCAGGACTGGTCACTGCGCAGGGCTGTGATCCCTGCAAACTGGATGGCCTGAAAAACACCCGAGTCCACGTTGCTCTTGATGGCGCTGAGGCCGTCAATGGCTTCCTTGTTTCCTACAGCAAACCCGACGCGCCAGCCCGTCATGTTGTAGGTCTTGGACAGAGAATGGAACTCGATCCCCACGTCTTTGGCGCCCTTTGCCTGCAAAAAGCTCGGCGGCCGATACCCGTCATAGGCGACTTCAGAATAGGCCGCATCATGGCAGACAAGGATGTGATTCTTGGCCGCGAACTCCACCGCCTTTTCGAAGAACGCCACATCTGCAACGGCTGCCGTTGGATTGTTCGGGTAGTTGATGAACATCACCTTGGCGCGGCGCACCACGTCAGCGGGGAGGGTGTCAAGCTCAGGCAAAAAGCCCTTCTCTCTGTAGAGGGGCATTGTGTAACTCTCGCCGCCGCAGAAAAGAGTCGCGATGTTGTACACGGGATAACCCGGACTCGGGACCAGCGACACATCTCCAGGGTTGATGAAAGCCAGGGGCAAGTGGGCGATCCCCTCCTTGCTCCCGATGAGGATGAGCACCTCTTTTTCGGGATCGAGGTCAACACCGAACCGCTTTCTGTACCACTCCGCCACCGCAGCCCGGAACTCGAGCATGCCCGAATAGGCCGGGTACCGGTGATTTGCCGAGTCTCCCACGGCTTTTTTCATAGCCTCGACAATGTGAGCCGGGGTGGGGAGATCCGGATCGCCTATGCCGAGGTCAATGAGGTCCACCCCTTTCGCTCTCAATTCAGCCTTTTTTCTGTCGATCTCCTTGAAGAGATAAGGGGGAAGCTTGCGCAAACGATCGGCTTTGTCGAACATGATTCTCAACTCCTGATCTTCTATCCAAGATTTATCACTGGAGTGATGGAGGACTGGAGTACTGGAGTGCTGGTAAAGACATCCCATTCTATCCGCTTTGGTGTTTAATCTTTTCCATTACTCCAATACTCCAACACTCCATTCTTCACTTCAATCCCAGCACATCCATCATATCATACAGCCCGTCAGGTTGATGGACAACCCATGCAGCGGCTCTGACCGCCCCTCTGGCAAAATTGTCGCGGTTGTGGGCCCTGTGGATGAGTTCCAGCCGTTCGCCGATCCCGCCGAACAGGATGGTGTGTTCCCCTGTGATGTCGCCTGCTCTCCAGGTTTGTATTCCGATCTCCTTGGACGTCCTTTCCCCGATCATACCTTTTCTCTGGTAAACCGCAACGTCGTCAAGATCCCGGTTCGTGGCGGCCGCCAGGATCTGAGCAAGGCGTGTGGCCGTGCCGCTCGGCGCGTCTTTCTTGAACCGGTGGTGAGCTTCGAGGATTTCCATGTCATAGTCTTTTCCCAGTCCCTTGGCCATTTCCCCGGCAATCTTGAACATCACGTTCACTCCGACGCTCATGTTGGGCGACAGGACGCACCGCGTGCTCCTCGCAAGCGCCTTCACCTGGTCGAGCAAGCTCCCGCTCATGCCTGTGGTCCCGATGACCACAGCGAGATTGGATGTGGACGCAAGCTTGAGGTTTTCCAGCGTTGCCTCAGGCGCCGTGAAGTCGATGATCACCTCGCCCAGACCGATGACGTCCTTGAGGGAGCCGGCCACCTTGATCCCAAGGTCCCCGAGCCCTGTCCCCTGCCCCACGTCGGATCCCACGCTCGGGTGATCCGGCCGCTCGAAAGCGGCGGAGAGCTCAACCTCGTTGCTCTGACGAATCATGTGGATGATTCGACCGCCCATTCTTCCCGCAGCCCCGGCAACGATTGCTTTCACCATGACGCAACCCCCGCGCCCGTTTATCTGAGTCTTGGTGCCACGGACAAGCGACCTATGCTTGTCCGTGCCGTACCACCCCTGTGCTTCTCTATCGACACTTCCCATGTTTCAAGTTCGTCTATCTTTAACACGGACAAACACAATTCGTTTGTCCGTGCCGCCCTTATCATACGAGGCCGTAGTCTTTCAGGGCCGATTTCAGCTTTTCCAGGTTTGCCGGAGCCATGGGACACAGCGGCAATCTCATCTCCCCGTCGATCTTTCCCATGAGGGCCAGCGAGGTCTTGACCGGGATGGGATTGGTCTCGATGAACATGGCCTGGCACAGGGGAAGAAGCTTGTAGAAGAGCTGCCGCGCCCGGTCGATCTTGCCCTCTTCCCAGGCCTTGACCATATCCGCATTGTCCTTCGGCACAATGTTGGCCACAACGGAAATCACGCCCTTACCCCCTATGGCGAGAATCGGAAGGGTCAAGTTGTCGTCACCGGAGAGAAGCGTGATCTTGTCCCCTGCAAGCTGCACCACCTCGGCCATCTGACCCAGGCTGCCCGATGCTTCCTTGATGGCCACGATCTCGGGCATCTCCGCAAGGCGGGCCACGGTCTGCGGGAGCAGGTTGACCCCCGTCCTTCCCGGGATGTTGTAAAGCACCTGGGGGAGAGGAACCGCTTTCGCAATGGCCTTGAAGTGCTGGACCATTCCCTCCTGAGTGGGCTTGTTGTAGTAGGGCGTCACCTGAAGGGTGGCATCCGCCTTTATCTTCTTTGCGTGTTCCGTCAGCTCGATGGCTTCTGCCGTGCTGTTCCCTCCTGTTCCTGCGATCACCGGCACCCTCTTCCTCGCCGCTTCGACGGCGATCTCCAGAGTTCGCTTGTGTTCCTCCATGTCGAGCGTTGCAGACTCGCCGGTCGTCCCCACAGGAACGATGGCGCTCGTGCCGTTCTCAATCTGGAATTCGATGAGCCTGCGGAAGCCTTCCTCGTCCACTTTCCCTCTCTTGAAAGGCGTGACGATCGCCACAATGGATCCTTTGAACATGACTCTTCCTCCCCTCTTGATTCAAAGAATACAGAATGAAAATCCAAGAACCCCTCACGAAAGCATAAAATCAGGGATCTTCTCCCCTCGCACCAAATCCTCGTAGCCTTCCCTCGTCCTGATGACGTGATAGGCGTTCCCTTTTCCCAGCACCTCTGCAATCCGGAGCCTGGAGTTGTAGTTGGAAGACATGCTGAAGCCATAGGCGCCCGCACTCATGACCGCCAGGAGGTCTCCGGCTTCGAAGGAATCCATCTCCCGATCCTTGGCCAGGAAATCCGAAGATTCACAAATCGGGCCTACCACATCCGCCTTGATCTTCCTCAGCCCCCCGAGTTTCACGGGCTCAATGCCGTGGAAAGACCCATAGAGACTGGGCCTGATGAGATCGTTCATCGCCGCGTCCACGATGATGAAACTTTTCTCGGCAGTGGTTTTCCTGTAAAGCACCTGGGTCACCAGGATCCCCGCATTGCCCACAATCACCCTGCCCGGTTCCAGAATGACCGTAACGTCCTTGATGTCCAGTTCACTTTTGATGGCTTTCGCATATTCTCTGGGATGAGGCGGTTCCTCCTGATCATAGGTGATTCCCAGCCCGCCGCCCAGGTCCAAATAGGACACGCCGATCCCGATTGCCCGCAACTGAACGATCAATTCTTTGAGTTTCTTCAGGGCATCCACGAAGGGGCTCAACCGCGTCAACTGGGACCCGATGTGACAGGAGACGCCGGACACTGTCAGGTTCTTCACCCCAAACACCCGCCTGTACTCTTCAAGAGCTTGCCGGATGTCGATCCCGAACTTGTTCTCCCTCAGCCCTGTCGAAATGTAAGGATGGGTCTGAGGGTCGATGTCCGGATTCACTCGGATTGAAACTGCCGCTTTTTTGCCCATCCTGCCCGCAATCTCATTGAGCAGCAGGATTTCCTGGGAGGACTCGACATTGAACATGAGAATTCGGGATTGGAGAGCATACCTCATGTCTTCGCTTGTCTTGCCGACTCCGGAATACACGATCTTCTTGGGGTCGACTCCCGCCTTCAGAGCCCGGTAAAGCTCTCCGCCTGAAACAATGTCAACGCCTCCCCCTTCGAGAGCGAAAAGCTTCAGGATGGCCAGATTGGAGTTTGACTTCATGGCGAAGCAAGTCAAATGAGAGAGATCGCTGAATGCATCGTCAAAAGCCCTGAAGTGCTGCTTCAGAGTCGCATAAGAATAGAGGTAGAAGGGCGTTCCGACCTCCTTTGCGATCTGGGAGACAGGCACGTCTTCGCAGTGAAGTTCACTGTTTTTGTACTGAAAGTGATGCATAAGAACAAGAATAACAGAATACAGAAGACAGAAGAAAAACGGTTCACGGTACAAGGCGCACGGTCAAAAGCACTCGATGATCGATGGATGAAATATGACTACTCGACGATTACCTTTGCCCGGTTCGAGGGCGGGCCCAGGCTGCCCTTGTCCCCGGTAAGCTGCACTTCAAAATAGTAAATGTTGCCCCTCAACGCACCAGGGATCTTGCACAAGAACCGATCTTCCCGAAGCACTTCAGTCCCGTAGGCGTGAAACCCCTGGAACTCTATGGGGCAACCGTCGCAGGGAGGGTCGGTCACAGGATAGATCGCATAGTGAACGCGGGCGCCGGTGACCTCCGAGTCAGGGTCTGCGGAGTCCACAATGCCTCCCTTCAACTCGATGTACCCCCCTTGCCACGCTCCTTTTAAATCGGCCACTCTTGCCGTCGTGCTTCTTTGCGGCAAAAAGGGATCCGCTTTTCTTCCGCAGGTCGGAGAGATCAGGAGCATCAAAACAAGAACAAGACAAGCCAATACGCGCTTGCTTCCCCCTCCCCCCGTATCAAGTACGGGGCAGGCTCTAACCCCTCCCACCAGGGGAGGGGAATTCCGGGTGATAGCTGCCCTTTTCCTCCCCCTTGATGGGGGAGGCGAGGTGGGGGTGAGGGGTAAAGCACGGCCTCTCATTTAGCCCCGATCTCTTTCCGAGCCTTCGCAAGAGCTCTTTTCACGCTGGCGCTCCCGGTCCCGCCCGGAACGTTCCGTCTGTCGATGCAAGAGAGGGGATCGAGCCAGTCATAAACTTCCTTCTCGATGTGCCGGGAAAACCCTTTCATCTCCTTGAGGGTGAGCTGTCTCAGTTCCTTCTTGTGGTCCAGTGCATAAAGGACCATCTTGCCCACGATTTCATGGGCCTGGCGAAAGGTCACGCTCTTTCCCACGAGGTAATCCGCCAGGTCCGTGGCCACCAGATAGCCTTGGTCTACGGCTTCCCTCATCCTTTTCTTGTTGAAAGAGATCTCCCCGAGCAGGCGGGTCATCACCACCAGGCTTTGTTCCACTGTGTCTGTGGCGTCAAACAGCGGCTCCTTGTCTTCCTGCATGTCCTTGTTGTAGGTGAGGGGGAGACCTTTCATCGTGGTCAGAAGAGCCGTGAGATTCCCGTACACTCTCCCGGTCTTGGCTCTCACAAGCTCCAACAAGTCCGGGTTCTTTTTCTGGGGCATGATGCTGCTCCCGGTGCAGAACGCATCAGGAAGAAAAACAAAATCAAACTCCCTGGTCGCCCAGATCACCAGTTCCTCGCTCAGGCGGCTCAAGTGCATCATGAGGACCGATGACGCGAAAAGAAAGTCCAGCACAAAATCACGGTCACTCACCGCATCCATGCTGTTCTCGGAGATCGCATCAAAGCCCAGTTCACGGGCCACCATTTCGCGGTCCAGATCAAAGGTCGAGCCCGCGAGCGCTGCGCTCCCCAGAGGAAGCACATTCACACGCTTCAGATTTTCGGCAAAACGCCGACGATCCCGCTTCAGCATCTCGTAGTAGGCAAGAAGATGATGGGACAGAAGCACCGGCTGAGCCCGCTGCAGATGGGTGTACCCCGGCATGATCACGTCCGAGTTCTTCTTCGCCAGATCAACCAGAGCCCTCTGCATCTCCCTCACAAGCCCGTCCACCCGGCTGATCGCATCCCTCACGTAGAGACGCACATCAAGAGCGACCTGGTCGTTACGGCTTCTTGCCGTGTGGAGCTTTTCTCCCACAGGTCCCACCCTGTCCACCAAAGCTTTCTCCACCAGGGTGTGGATGTCCTCGTAGGTTTCGTCGAAGGCGCCCTGGTCCATCTCTTCCCTGATTTCGGCCAGAGCTTGAAGGATCTTCGAGGCCTCCGCCTTGGTGAGGATCCCCTGCTTCGCAAGCATTCGGCAGTGGGCCTTGCTGCCCTCGATGTCCTGCACATAGAGGCGCCGGTCAAAAGCAATAGACGCATTGAAGCGCTCCAGCGCTTCGTCGGTCTGTTCCTTGAAACGGCCCCCCCAAGTTTTGTGAGACATAGTTATTTCCTATTTCCTTCCCAGCAGCGTGGCGATCTTGAGCCTGAGCGCACTGAGCCGGATGAAGCCTTCCGCATCCTTCTGGTTGTACACCTGGTCTTCCTCAAAGGTTGCGAATCCGGAGTGGTAGAGGGACTTCTCGGACTTTCGTCCCACCACCATGCAGTTCCCCTTGTAGAGCTTGAGCCTCACCAGGCCGGTGACGTTTCGCTGGGCTTCGTCCATCAAGGTCTGAAGCATTTTTCGCTCCGGCGCGAACCAGTACCCGTAGTAGATCATCTCCGCGTAACGCGGGACGAGGCTGTCCCTGAGGTGCATCACTTCGCGGTCCATGGTGATCGTCTCCATGGCTTGATGCGCCACCCTGAGGATCGTTCCTCCAGGTGTCTCGTAGACCCCCCTGGATTTCATCCCCACATAGCGGTTCTCCACGATGTCCACCCGACCCACGGCATTTTTGCCGCCCACGGTGTTCAGGCGGCCGAGAAGACTGGCCGGCGACAGTCGCTCCCCGTTCACGGACACGGGGTTTCCTTCCTTGAATTCCACCTCGACGTAGGTGGGTCGATCAGGCGCCTCCTCGGGACCCACGGACATGACAAACATGTCCTTTGAGGGTTCATTCCACGTGTCTTCGAGGATCCCTCCCTCGAAACTGATGTGAAGCAGGTTCCTGTCCGTGGAATATGGTTTCGCCTTGGTCACAGGCACCTTGATCTTCCTGGATTTGGCGTATTTCACGAGATCTTCCCTGCCCTTGAAGTCCCAGATCTTCCAGGGGGCGATGATTTTAAGGTGCGGGGCGAGAGCCATGTAGGTCATCTCGAAGCGGACCTGGTCATTGCCCTTTCCTGTTGCGCCGTGGCTCACGGCATTGGCCTTGTATTTTCTGGCCACCTCCACCTGCTTTTTGGCGATGATCGGCCTTGCCAGGGACGTTCCCAGGAGATAACCCGATTCATAAACCGCGTTGGCCCTCAGAGCAGGGAACACGAAGTCCCGGACGAATTCCTCTTTGAGGTCTTCAATGACAATGTCCGCGGCTCCTGTTTTGAGCGCCTTTTCCCTCACCTCTCCCAGCTCGTCGCCCTGTCCCACGTCTGCGGCAAAGCAAACGACCGGGCACTGGTAGGTTTCAATGAGCCAAGCCAGAATGACCGACGTGTCCAACCCTCCTGAATAGGCCAGAACGATTTTGTTGATGTCTCGTTTCAAGCGATTCTCCTCCTTCCCCTATTTCCGCAGTATCAGCTTCTCCAGCACCGCCATGTGGAGGTGCAACTTGTTCTCCGCCTGGTCAAAGACGACCGAGTTCGGCCCGTCCATGACATCGGAAGTGATCTCCTCGCCGCGGTGAGCCGGCAGGCAGTGCATGATAAACACGTCGCGCCTCGCCGCTTTCAAGAGATCCTCGTTCACCTGGAATCCCTGGAACGCGGCGATCCTCTTCTTTCGCTGATGTTCCTGCCCCATGCTCGCCCACACGTCCGTGTTGACGGCGTCCGCCCCTTTCACGGCCTTTTTCGGATCGCCCACGATTCGAATTTTCTTGTTCGGCCCGTTCACAATTTCCGGTAGAGGATGATACCCGGTCGGGCACGCGAGGACCAATTCGAATCCGAGGACGTGGGCGGCATTGATCCAGGAATGCGCCACATTGTTTCCGTCTCCCACCCAGGCGACCTTGAGGCCATCGAGGCTTCCTCTTTTTTCCAGGATCGTCATGAGATCGCTCAGGACCTGGCAGGGATGGAAGCGGTCGGTGAGGGCATTGATGACCGGAATGTCCCCCTCCCTGGCCATGCCTTCAAGGAACTGCTGGGAAAAGGTTCTGATCGCCATGGCATCCAGGTAGCGGGAGAGGACGCGAGCCGTGTCTCCCACGGTCTCGTCTCTGGACAACTGGGTCTCGGCCCTGTGCATGAATAGGGTCTGTCCCCCCAGCCTGAACATGGCGGTCTCAAAGGAGATGCGCGTCCTGGTCGATGCTTTGTCAAAGAGCATGCCGAGGGTGTAGCCCTGAAGGGTCCGCTTCACCTTCCGGCCCTGCTTCTTGAACTGAAGACCTTTTTCCAGAAGCCCCAGAAGGTCTTCTTTGCTCAAATCGCGAAGGGTGAGAAGATCCTTTTTCATTTACACACCGCCCAGCACTGAATCCAGTGCCTCAATGAGTTGATCGATTTCCTTCTTCGTAACCACCAGCGGTGGAACAAAGCGCAGCACCTTTTCCTGAGCGCAGTTGATCAGGAAGCCCCTCTGAAGACACGCCTCGAGCACGGGCGCCCCAGGCCGGTCCAGCTCAACACCGATGATGAGGCCAAGCCCCCTCACCTCCTTGATGCAGGCATGACGCTTTTTCAATTCCTCGAGCCTCACCATGAAATAGGCCCCCATGTTTCGGCAATGCTCCAGCCGGCCGTCCTTCAACAGACTGCTCACAACAGCCTTTGAAACGGCGGTCACCAGGGGCGTGCCCCCAAAGGTGGACGCATGACTTCCCGGACCAAAGGCTGTGCTCAGAGCCTCGGTGCTGAGCATCGCGCCGATGGGCAGCCCGTTTCCCAGGGCTTTTGCAAGACTCATGACATCCGGGGAAACTCCGAAGTGCTCATAGGCAAACAAGCGTCCCGTGCGGCCCATGCCGGTCTGGATCTCGTCAAAGATCAGGAGAGCCCCCTTTTCCCGGCAGATCTCTTTCACTCCCTTGAGATAATCAGGGTGAGGGACCACGATGCCTCCCTCCCCCTGAATGGGTTCGAGCATGACCGCGCACACCGTGTCATCCACGGCGGTCCTCAAGGCCGCGAGATCATTGAAGGGAACAAACTTGAACCCCTCGAGCAGGGGATCATAGCCGATCTGCACCTTGGACTGGCCCGTGGCCGAAAGGGTGGCCATCGTGCGGCCATGAAAGGACCCCTGCATGCTGATGATCGTGTGCTTTCCCGGCCCGAACTTCTCCCGCGTGTATCGCCTGGCGATCTTGATCGCCGCCTCGTTGGCTTCTGCCCCGCTGTTGCAGAAGAACACGCGATCGGCAAATGAGTTCTCTACGAGGAGTTTCGCCAACTCCGCCTGAGGGCTCGTGTAGTAGAGGTTCGAGACGTGGACCAGGGTTCTCGACTGCTCTTCCAGAGCTTTGGTGACAATGGGCGAACTGTGTCCCAGGGCGCAAACCGCGATCCCTCCCACAAAATCAAGATACTCTTTGCCGCTCTCGTCCCAAACCCGGCAGCCCTCCCCCTTCACCAGCGCAAAGGGAGGCCGATTGTAAGTAGGAAAGATGTATTTGTCAGCGAGCTCCTTAGTCGTTCCAGAATTAGTCATGGCTATCCAATTTCTCCTCTGAAAAGAGTTCTTCGAATTGGAGTATTGGAGTGATGGAGTAATGGAAAAGATCTAAAACCAGTGCAGGTGCGCTTTGGTTTTCTTACCAGTACTCCAACACTCCATGGATTTAGGGCACAATCTCCGTTCCCACCCCACCCTTTGTGAAGATCTCCAGGAGAATCGCATGATCCTTGCGGCCGTCAATGATGTGCGCCTTCTTCACCCCGCCTCTCAAGGCGTCTGCACAGCAATTCACCTTGGGGATCATGCCGCCCTTGATCGTTCCATCCTCGATCAGAGCAGGGTAATCCTTCACCTTGATGGAAGAGATCAACTTGCTCTGCTTGTCCAGAACGCCCTGGGTGTCTGTCAAAAGAATCAGCTTCCTGGCCTTCAGCGCCGAAGCAATGTGCCCGGCCACATGATCTGCATTGATGTTGTAGCTCTCCCCTTTTTTTCCGGCTCCCACCGGCGCAATGACCGGGATGAACTGGTTTTCCAGGAGGCTCGTCAGAACCTGGGTGTTCACGGAGGTCACTTCGCCCACCATGCCGATGTCGATAATCTCCGGCGGCTGATCGTCCCCGCGCTTTTTGATGTATTTCATTTTTTTTGCCGTGATGAGTTTCCCGTCCTTGCCGGAAAGCCCCACGGACTGGCCGCCGTTCTGGTTGATGAGGGTGACGATCTCCTTGTTCACTTTGCCCACAAGGACCATTTCCACCACGTCCATGGTTTGCTTGTCCGTCACCCGCATGCCGTCCACAAACTCCGACTCGATAGAGAGCTTTTTCAGGTAGCTGCCGATCTGCGGGCCGCCTCCGTGAACGACAACCGGCTTGAGGCCCACGTACTTCATCAGGATGATGTCGAGGGCAAAGTTCTTCTTCAGCGTCTCATCCACCATGGCGTGGCCGCCGTACTTCACCACGATGGTCGCATCGTAGAACCTCCGGATGTACGGAAGCGCCTCCACCAGAACTTTCGCTCGCTCAGTGTGATCGATGGACATCACTAAACCCCCAAGAAGAAGTGACTAAAGTGAGCTACGCGCAGCGCAGGCGCTTGCGCCGCGTGAAGTGCCTAAAGCTGAGAATCACAAGAAGACAGAATAAAAAAAAAGATAAAACCGACGGCGAAAGCACGAAAATCCCTTGATCTCACGGACAAGCAAAGACAGCTTGTCCGTGCCACCTCCCCTCTTCTTTCGTGTTTTCACTTTTTCGTGTTTTCGTGGTAAGGGATTCTCCTGTCTTCTGTCTCCTTGTCTGTCTCCTCTATTCTTCAGTTTTTCAACTTTAGCTCACTTCAGTCCACTTTAGACACTTTAGGCGCTTTGGTTCCTACAAAATGTACCGGCTCAGGTTTTCATCCTCCACAATGTCCCTGAGCTTCTCCGTCACGTAGCCGCTGTCGATCACGACCTTTCTCGTCTCCATGTCCGGTGCGCTGAAAGACACGTCGTCCAGGAGTTTTTCCATGACCGTGTGGAGGCGCCTGGCCCCGATGTTCTCGGCCCGCTCATTCACCTGGCCTGCGATTTTAGCAATCTGTGAAATCGCCGAATCTTCAAAGACCAGATCCACTCTCTCGGTGGCCAGAAGCGCCTTGTACTGGATGATCAGCGCGTTCTTGGGCTCCGTGAGAATGCGGACAAAGTCCTCTTCCGTGAGAGAACCCAGCTCGACCCGGATCGGGAACCTCCCCTGAAGCTCGGGCAAGAGATCAGACGGCTTGCTCACGTTGAACGCCCCTGCCGCAATGAAGAGAATGTGATCCGTTTTGACCATTCCATACTTGGTGTTGACTGTGGACCCTTCCACGATAGGAAGGAGATCCCGTTGCACGCCTTCCCTCGACACGTCCGGGCCATACTTGGCGCCCGAGCCTGCGATCTTGTCGATCTCGTCAAGGAAGATGATCCCGTTCTGCTCGACCATGCGGATCGCTTCGGAGGTCACCTGATCCATGTCAATCAGCCTCTGAGACTCGTCCTGGAAGAGGATTTCCAGGGCTTCGGGGATCTTCACCCTCTTCTTCTTTTTCTTGGCCGGAAAGAGGTTGCCAAAGACCTCTTTGATGTTGAACTCCATCTCCTCAAGGCCGGCGTTGGAGAAGATCTCCACCATGGGCATGTTCCGGTTGGTCACCTCCAGCTCCACATATCGGCCGTCCAGTTTCCCGCTTCGCAGCAACCGCTTCAGCTTGTCCCTTGTAGAATCTCCTTCCAGCTTGTCCGACTTGACCACCTCGAGAACGACCTCTTTGTCGCCCTCCTCCCCTTCGCGGGGTTCCTCCCTCTTTTTCGGCAGCAGGATATCTAGGAGTTTGTCCTCGGCCAATTCCCTTGCCTTGGCCTTCACCTTTTCTTGTTCTTCCTTTTTGGCCATGTTCACGGCCAGTTCGATCAGGTCTCGGATCATAGACTCCACATCTCTGCCCACATAGCCGACCTCGGTGAACTTGGTGGCTTCGATCTTGAGAAAAGGGGAATTGGCCAGCCTGGCGAGCCGTCTCGCAATCTCCGTTTTCCCTACACCGGTGGGGCCGATCATGATGATGTTCTTGGGCGCAATCTCGTCTCTCAGATCCCGCGGCACCTGCTGTCTCCGCCAGCGGTTTCGAAGGGCTATCGCCACAGAGCGTTTCGCATTGTTCTGGCCCACGATGTACTTGTCGAGCTCCGAGACTATCTCTCGCGGGGTGAAAACCTTCATGTGCGGGTCTCTGTGTTCCAACGCCTTGTCCATGCCTATCCCTTTTCCCCTATCTCGTGGAGCACAATGTGCTCGTTCGTGTAAACGCAAATAGACGAGGCGATCTTCATCGCCTCTTTCGCTATGGACAGAGCATCCAGGTTTGAATGTGCGACAAGCGCTCTGGCCGCTGCCAGCGCATAGGGGCCGCCCGAACCGATGGCTGCCACGGGTTCGTCCGGCTCGATCACGTCGCCGGTGCCTGAGATGATGAGCATGTGCTCGCGGTCCATGGCAAGGATCAGCGCTTCCAGCCTTCTCAGGATCCTGTCCGTGCGCCAGTCTTTGGCCAGCTCCACAGCCGCCCTGGTCAGGTTGCCTTTGTAAGTCTCCAGCTTGCCTTCCAGTCGCTCGAAGAGATTGAAAGCGTCCGCAGCGGCGCCGGCAAAGCCTGCGAGGACCGTGTCCTTGTACATGAACCGCACTTTCACCGCCTTGTGCTTCATGATGGTCTCGCCGAGGCTGACCTGGCCGTCCCCTGCCATGACCGCCCGGCCGTCTTTGCACACCGCCAGGACAGTCGTGCTTCGCATGGGTTCAAATCGCATGGTCCGTTGTCCGCTGTTCATTGTCAGTTGTCCTTTTAGTAACGAGTGACGAGTAACGAGTGACAAGAAAAGCAATGCTTTTTGTTTTTATCTTGTCACTCATCACTTGTCACTCGTCACTTGCTTCTGGGATGCGCCTTGTCATAGACTTCCATCAGCTTGTCAAGGCTCACGTGGGTGTACTTCTGAGTCGTTGACAGACTCGCATGGCCCAGGAGTTCCTGAACGGACCGGAGGTCAGCGCCCCCGTCCAGCATATGGGTCGCAAAGGTGTGGCGCAGGGCATGAGGGCTGATGTCGAGCATGAGCCCCCCTTGTTTTCCGTATTTCTTTACGATGTTGGCCACGCTTCGAGTCGAAAGCCGGCCGCCCCTTGCATTGATGAAAAGAGGACCTGTCTCGGCATCCCCTCCTGCCTTTTTCCTGAGAGGCAGAGTGGCCTCCAGGTAGCGGCCCACGGCTTTGACCGCCTCTTTTCCCACGGGCACAATCCTCTCTTTGTTCCCTTTGCCGACCACTCTCACCAGCCGCTGATCGAAATCAATGCCCTTGATGTCCAACCCCACCAGTTCACTCACCCGCAACCCGCAGGAGTACAGAACTTCCAGAATCGCCAGATCCCTCAAACCGAGGGGACGAGCCTGATCCGGCCTCTGAAGAAGCCGGAACATCTCATCGACAGGCAGATAAGTGGGGATGTATTTCTCCTGCCTGGGCGCCGTCAGATCTGCCGCAGCATTGTTGCGGACTAAACCTCTTTTCTCCAGAAAGGAAAAAAAGGATTTCACGGCCGACATCTTCCGGGCAACCGTCGTCCTCCTGGCTGCGCCGAACAAGGCGCCGAAATACTCGCGAATCACGAGGAAGTCCACGGATTCAATGGCCGGTTCCTGTTGCGTCTTTCCCTTGTCTGCCTCTTTTCCCCTCAGAAACCCCAGGAACTGCTCCAAATCACTGCGGTAATTCCTGACCGTGTGCTCCGAATACCCTCTCTGGGTTTTCAGGGCCTCAATGTAGGAATCAATGAGTTCGGGAAGTCTCACGGTTGTGCCTTCTAAAAAACTTCAAAATAGCATATCCCTTTTATTTCGCAATCAAAAAATCTGCGCCACCTCCAAGAATCCAGGGCTTTGGCTGCAACCCCTTTGGGATCAGCAGGCGCTTACTCCCTGGTAACTTCTCTTGTCTGCTGCCTACTCCCTACCGCTTACTGCTACTTGATTTCTGCGCTTGACTTTGATTCAGGGGGTGATATAGCGTAATTTTTTT
>CAZOLJ010000020.1:24479-62469 GCA_964580575.1 uncultured Desulfobacteraceae bacterium | reverse complement strand
AATGGGCGTCCGGTCTTTTGTGGCCGTTGGCGCACACATACTCGGTCACCTTTTGCCCGGTTTTCTTCTGCACCGCCTTCCTCCTCTCCACCCGGGCGCCGCAGGGCTTTCCCTCGTCATCTTTCTTGTTGCAGGTCAGCCGGTGGCCCATGAGAAGACTCACGATGTTGTAAATCCAGTTCCAGCTCACCGAAATGATGAGAAAGGAAAGGAAGAAGACCAGGGAATGGGTTTTTGTCACCCCCATGCCCGCGAGAGAGTCGCCGATCCGCGCCGGGTTTAGGGGCCCTTCCACACCTCCGAAAAGCCCGAGATAGTACAACGGGAAGCAAAGGATCATGACCAGCATGGACGCGAACATGCGGAACAGTCGCTTCTGCACAAAGCTCAAGCTGTTCCACCATTTCCAGAAAGGGTTTTGCGGGCCATAGTTTTCCATGGTTGTCATCATAACAACTGCGTCACTCCAGTCAAATTGTTTTTGAAGGGGTGTGGGCCCCGGCCGTTACGGGGCCCTCTAGAGATAGAGATGGAGTCGCACAGAGAACGGCTAACCGGCAAGTCGCTTCGCAATATCCGGCCACATCTTGTACGCTGAGTAGGCGGCCAGGATGCAGCAGTAAATCGGCACCGCCCACTTCCAGAAGACCTCCGGCACGACACGGGTCGTGTAAGGCGCTCCTACGGCAGCAACTACTGTTCCGATGACGAAGCTCGGCAGCAGCATATAGTCCACGATCACACCGACGCTCACCAGGGCGAACCAGGTGACCACAGCGGCAAGGCAGGTTAAGCCTTCAGCAAAGGAGGTCACGGCTACCATACTCTTAACGGGGACTCCGGAAATGAGCCCGCCCACGGTGATCACCGGTCCGTACCCGCCACCTCCGACTCCCTTGTTAAAGCCTCCCACAAAGGCGAAGATCCACATCAGATTCGGCCTGTACTTGGCGTACTTCACAGCGGTCAGGATCGAGCACGCACCCATCACAACCAGCAGAACGGTCACGTACAGTTTGATCCAGAACTTGTGGAGCTGGAAGTAATTGTAAACAGCACTGATGGAGATCATGGTCGCGCACATGCCCGTGATGGAGATCAGCAACATCAGCTTGGTGGTTTCGTTCATGGGCCTCAGTTTCCATTCCACGTTCTCGAATTCGCCGTGGATCAGTCCCGACACAAGGCCTGTCACCATTTCGGTGATCATGACGAGAGGGACCACCTGTTTCGGATCAAATCCTGCAGTGAGGAGAAGAGGCGTAAGGGCCGTGCCGTATCCCATTCCTCCTGCTGAGTCCATGTACTCGAATACGGCGCAGAGAAGAACGACCCACCAGACAATGGTCCAGTTGTCTGTTCCGGCCCACCCGTTGGACACCACAAAGCTTGAAGGGATTCTCTGGGTCCACTCAAAGGGGTTTCCGGCGAGCCAGATCGCTGCGAGAAAAAGGACGACGTACAAGACCGCATACTTGATCAGGGTTCTCCACTTCTCGCCGCTGATGATTGCCCTGTCGCCCATGGTGGGCTTTTCTTTTTCCACATCCCGGGCAATTTCCCATCCCATCTTCTTTTCAGTTTTCTGTTCCATTCAACACCTCCTTGAACGCAAGTCTAACAGTTTTATCTGAACTCCTGAGTCTCAAACTTCACATTCTTGCCGACTTTGCGGTTTTTCGAAAGTTCTCGTTATCCAAGCATTCAAGATATATGCCAGCTTTGCACACATAACAGCGCCGTCCTACAAGTCTTTAAACATGCTAAAGAATCCCCATCAAGGAGGAAAAATTCCATCAACATCCCCGTCATGGCTAGGCCCAGCAAATGGGGTTTTGTAAACATCAAGATTACAGCAATGACCTTTGGGGATGGACAGGTCTCATGCGAAACCCGCTGGGTTACAGAGACTGTCATCAGGGATGTGACGAATCGGGGCTCGCGTCAAGGCGGCTGACTCTGCCCGGTTTCGGCCTCAGAATGCAGTAGATAGGCACAATAGCACATGAATTGCCGGATCTATCTCTAGCGCGCTAAGCCGTGGCACCTCTTTTGCAACAAGGATTCTATCAGTACTTTCTTTTGCGTCTTCGCAAGAAGACGTCCCCCCGGTGAAAACCGGGGTCCAGAGATTCTTTAAATGCTCGAAGAACCTGGATTCCGGATCTTGTCCGCCTCAGGCGGGTTCGCCGGAATGACGGAAAAGAGGCTTTTGCGACTTTTGCGAAGCCATCTATTCAGGGTTTTTCGGATCATGAGGCGAAGAAAGGTTGATGAAATCCTGTTGCCCTATGAAGACGGGCTGCCCCTTGATCCCTCAGTAAGGATAGGGGACAGGATCATCACGGCCATAGAGGTGATGGTCGGAAAAAACCTGAAGCAGATCGCCGTGGTGAGAAATCAGAGGCCTGTGGGAATGGTTCGGCTCGAAGACGCCTTCAAGAAAATCGGGCTCACCATGACCGAAGCGCAGGCCAGAGGGCCACAGTAACTCATCTAATGCTTGCTCATCCCGCATCCAATACGTGATGCGTCTTCCTCCAAACGGGCGGAGCTCCGGCTCCGCCCCCTCCTTTTGGGGGTTCACCACAGAGACACAAGAAAGTGACGAGTGGCGAGTAACAAGTGACCAGTTAATGTCTTGATCTCGTCACTTGTCACTTGTTACTCGTCACTAATTCTATTCAGGCTTTTGTTTGAACTGTTCTGCCTCGATGCCGGCCTCTTTCATGAGCCGGTGCAGATACTGGCGCTGAATGCCGGCGATCTCCGCCGCCTTGCTGATGTTTCCTCCGCTTTCACGGAGAAGGGCCATGATGTATTGATTGTGAAACAGGTTGATCATTTTATCCTTGGCTTCTTTGAAGGACAGGCGGGCCACATCCTCGTTGACTTCCGGCAAAAAGGAGGCACCCTCGCGGTCCAGATGCAGATCTTTCACCCTCAGAGTGTTTGTGTTGCAAAAGATTATGCCCCGCTCGATGATGTTCTCCAGTTCCCTCACGTTACCGGGGTATTCACGACCCATGAGCGCCTGCATGGCTTCGGGTGAAATCTCCTGGATGACCTTAGCGTTGACTTGGGCATATTTCTTCAGAAAGTGGTACGCGAGAAGGGGGATATCCTGCTTGCGCTCCTTGAGGGTGGGAAGATCGATGTGCACCACGTTCAAACGGTAGTAGAGGTCCTCCCGGAATCGCTTTTCATTGATATCCGCTTTGAGGTTATGGTTGGTGGCGGCGACAAATCGGATATCCGCTATCTTTGTGATCAGGCTCCCTACGGGCTTGTATTCTCCTTCCTGTAAAAGCCGAAGCAGCTTGGTTTGCATGTTGGGATTGAGATCCCCGATTTCGTCGAGGAACAGGGTCCCTTCGTGGGCTTCCTCCACAAGGCCTCTCTTGTCTTTCCAGGCGCCTGTGAACGCTCCCTTCACATGGCCGAAAAGCTCGCTTTCGATCACCTGTTCAGGAATGGCGGTACAGTTGACGGTGATGAATTTCTTGGAAGCCCTGAGGCTGTGCTGATGGATCGCCCTGGCCACCAGCTCTTTCCCCGTGCCGCTGGCGCCCGTGAGCAGGACGGTCGCCATGGTCGGGGCCACCTGTTTGATTCGCTCAAAAAGATCCTTCATCACGGAGGTGGATCCGATGAGAGGGGGAGTGCCTTCCTTTTGCGCAAGGGCTTGCCTAAGGGAAAGGTTCTCCCGGAGCATCTCCTGCCACTCCATCACCTTCCCGATGGTGAGAAGAATTCGCTCGCGCCTGAAGGGTTTGGTGATGTAATCGTAGGCCCCCTTCTGAATGGCCTCCACGGCGTTTTCGATGGTCGCAAAGGCTGTGAGAATCACGACCGTCACATTCGGATTCATCTCCCGGACTCTCTCAAGGACCTGCATGCCGTCCATCTTGGGCATTTTCAGATCCGTGATGACCAGGTTAAAGGGGTTCTCCCTAAAGATCTCGAGCGCACGTTGCGGATCAGACTCGGTGACTGCCTCGTGGTCCGTCTCCTCGGTGATGATTCTTTTCAGAAGGACCAGCATGTCCTTCTCGTCGTCTATGATCAGTATCCTTCCACTCATTCGGCTTCCCTTCTAAATCTCAGGGATTTATCAGATTTAACTCTGGGTCAAAAGCTTGATTGTAAAGGTCGTGCCCCTGGGCTTGAGCGAAGCGGAGTCATTGCTCACGCAATCGATCGTTCCGCCGTACTTGGCAATGATCCCGTAGCTCACAAAAAGCCCCAAACCGGTCCCCTCCCCTTCCGGCTTGGTCGTGAAAAAGGGCTCGAAAATATGGTCCAGGTGGTCGGGCTTAATGCCCACGCCGTCGTCCTCGATGCGGATCACCACCTTCCGGGTGGCCCGTTCAAGCGAGGTGCTGATCCTCAGCTTTCCACCCGAAGGCATGGCCGCCGTCGCATTGTTGATCAGGTTCAGAAACACCTGCTGGAGCTGCCGGCTGTCGCCCACCGCCAGCGGCAGATCTTCCGCCAGAGAAAGACTCAGTTCGATACCATTCATGTCCAGGGTGTGTTTGACGACCTTGACAATGTCCTCGATACCCTGATTCACCCCTGCGTACTCCGATCCGCCCTCTCCGAGCCGGGCAAAACTCAGGAGGTTTTCCACCACCTGTTTGCAGTGAAGACCCTGCCGTTCAATAGTCTTGAGGTCGTCATAGGCTTGAGAATCCTTGTCCGTTTTCCTCAGGAGAAGATCGCAGAAACCGAGAATGACCCCAAGCGGATTGTTGACCTCATGGGCAACGCCCGCAGCCAGGGTCCCCAGGGATGCGAGCTTTTCGGCGTTGACCAATTGTCTCTCGAGATTCTTATTTTCCGTGATGTCCCGGGCAATGCAAAGCACCGCGTGCACGGCTCCTTCCTCATTCTTGAGAGGCATGAAGTTGGCGCTGATCCAGGTGGTGTGATCCGCCAGGGGAATCTCGAACTCATCCCGGACGCTCTTGCCTGCTTTGAACACAAGCTTCACCAGCTTGAACTGCTCTTGAGCGACCTTTTCGGGAAAAAGAGAGGAGAGGCCCCTGCCGATGAAATCCTCGGGCCTGCCGCCGAAGAAGATCGCGGTGAAGCTGTTCATGGACTGGAAATGGCCATCGAAGTCGACAGTGAAAATGAAATCTTCCGCACTCTCCACCAGGGAACGATACTTTTCTTCCGACTTTTTCAACTCCTCTGTTCTCTGGCTCACCCTTTTTTCGAGCGATCGGGACCACCTGATCTCAAAGAAGAGAACGGCCACCGCAGCGAACAGGATGGCAAAGATCACCAGTCCCTGCAAAAGGAGCTGTCGCACATGTCCCCTTTGCACGGCATCCTCTATCTCCGAATTGGGCGCCACAACCGCAACGGACCAGAGTCGGGAAGGACTCTGGGAAATGGTCACGGGGCTGTAGGCAATGAGCTTTTTTATTTTGCCGGTGATGCCCCGGTGCCAGCCTGAATAGTAAATCCCTGTCCCCTCCTCTCCCTTGAGCATCTTTTCCTGTTGGATTTCACCGATGGCCCCCAACGGGACGTCCACATATTTTTCCTCGCGGATTTGCATCGAGTTCTTTCCGATGAACTCGGTGTTGGGATGGTACAGGAAGTTCCCCTTTTCATCGATCAGCCAGGCATACCCTGTTTTCCCTGAACGGATTTCGCTCAGAAAGGGGCTCAAAAACCAGGAGACATTGAGGTTGAACAGAAGCACCATGGGGGACTCTGCAGGAAGAAGCGTCCCCATGAAAAGACCGATTCCATAAGGTTTGACCTGCGTCTCGGAAATGAAGACGATTTCCTCTCCCAGAGTCTCGGGAGGCGGCAGGATCGTCATTCTCTCCGCAGGGGTTTCCACCGAGGTCCAGTGCCGGTAAGGCATAAAGATATACTCCCGGCGGGCATTGAGATCCAGGATCTCGATCTTCCAGACCCCGCTTTCGAGCACTCGTTGAAAGGATTGCTGGATTTCCCGGTAGTAGGCTTCGGGATCGAACTTCTGCAGGGCCAGAGCTCTCTTGAGGAGGAGGAGCTCTCTCTCGAGGAAATGCATTTGCCTTTCAATCAGTATAGAGACGTGCCGGGCCAGCGCGAGCTGCTCCTCGTTGAACTGGTGTCCCACGAGATCTCTCATCTCCGCGGCTGTCCACACCCCTAGGGCCACGCCCGCGGCAAGGAAGAGAAGCGTGATGACCGAGATCGCGACGAGGGCTTTCCTGGCGATCTTAGGGCGGAGGTCCTTGTCCATGGTCAACCTGAACGATGATGGTCACTCTGTGCCTTTGTCCCTTGATCTCTCTTTCTTTTCAGCGACCAAAACCCGAGACACCGTTTCTCATATCATGCCCCGCCCTTCATCCACAAGATGACCGGACCCAGGGACCAGAAAAAAAGAACCAGGAGGAGCACGGAAAAGGCGATGACCGCCGTGGCCTGGAGAGGACGCAACCCGCATCCTTTCACCAGGCCGATGCCGATGAGAACCCACTTCCAGGTCTCGGTGAACCAGAGGGAAGAGGGAAGCCATGCCAGGGGCAGGGTGGCTCCTGAGGCAAAGGCATAAACCCGGAAAAGCCTCCCATAGCCGGCCTGCTCCCCTCTCATGAGGGTCATCACCAGGTACCCGAAGGCCGAAGCGATGAAGGGCATGGACGCTGCATTGATGAAGACAACGGCCGCCATGAGCAGTGTGCACGCGGGAACATAGAGGAAGGTCCCGGCAGCCGCGATGAAGCTTGAAAGCAGGAGGAAACTCAGAGGCTGGCCGACGCGAGGAGTTTCGGGCAGCTCTCGGAAGAACTGCCCCGGCGAAAACCACAACCGGGTCAGGGTCCTGAAGTAGTCCTTTACGGCAAAACGGTCCTTTTCATCCATCGGCCGCCTTACGGCTCCATCGCGCTCTCTTCGGTCTCCGGTTTTCTAGAGCCACCCCGTCATCTCCAGAATTCCCCAGACGAGCATCGCCAGGGTGAGAAGAAAGAACAGGGTTCTCTCGGTCTTCCTGCTGAAACGGGTAATCCCCTTTTCGTGGATCAAGGGTTTCTCTTGGTCCATTTCCCCTCCTGACTCCGACCACCCGTTAGAATCCGGGAAGGTCGGCAAACCCCCTCGGCGTCCAGTAAAAGGCCGCCATCACCAGGACCAAGATGTTGGACAAAAGCCACATGATAACCCCGATCCTGAGGAAATCCTTGGCCTCCAGGTACCCGCTCGCATACACGATCGCATTCGGAGGCGTCCCGATGATCAGGCAGTACGCAAAGGAAGACGCGATCGCCGTAGTCATGGCCATGAAGGGCAAGTAGGTCGTGCCGGGATGGGCCAGACCCGCCATGTTGAGGGTAATGGGCCCCACGGCCGCCGCAGCCGGGCCGTCGGCCATGAGGTTGGTGATCACCGCCGTGACCCCGCTCCCCGTCATGAGAAGTGGCAGTCCAGTGTTCAAGCCCAGCGGGGCCAGGCTGTCCACCACCGATCGCGCCAGCCAGTAGGCCGCCCCGGTGCTGTCCAGGGTGCGGCCGAAGATGATGGCCCCTGCATAAAGCCAGACCACCCCCCAGTCCACCTTTTCGTGGTAATCCCTCCAGTTGACCACTCCTGCAAAGATGTACGCCACGGCGCCCGCCATGGCGATCACGCCGATGCCGAGCCGGACGGGAAGAATCCCCATGTCATAAAAGGTCTTTTCCGTAAACCAACCGAAAAGCATGATGACAAAGATGACGGTGGCCCAGATTTGCTGCCTGCTCCAGCCGCCCATGCGGTCGATCTGGGCTTCCAGGAATTTCATGGACGGGGCCAGGGATTTGATTTTCGGCTTGAAGCGCCAGTTGACCATGATCCACGTGAGGGGGATCATGACAATCACGAAGGGCATGCAGTAGGTGACCCACTGAAAATACCCGATGTCGATGCCGAACATGTCGTTCAGGTAGGTCATCATGATCACGTTTCTTGCACCGCCCGAGGGCGCTCCCGGGCCACCGATGTTGCAGGCCATGGCAATGGTGATCATGAGCATCTTGGCCAGCTCCTTGTCCTCCGGCACCTCGTCGGTGAGGCTGTTCTGATACAGGAGCATGCCGATGGGGAGGAACATGGCGGCCAGGGCATGGTCCGATATGAAAGAGGCCAGGGGCGCGATGACGATGAAGATGATGAGGGTGATCCATCGCACGTTGGGAACGGCCAGTTTCTTGAACATGAGCAGGCAAACCCTCTTGTCGACCCCTGTCTTCACAAAGGCCGCTGCGAACATGAGGCTCCCCATGATGAACCAGACCGCATCGTCCCAGTAGAGCATGGCCACCTCCTGCCTGGAAACCACCCCGGTGAAGACAAGAATGAGCCCCACGCAAAAAGAGACCATGGGCAAGGGAATGCACTCCGTGATGAAGCAGAAAACCACGAACACGACCATGGCAATGGCCACCTTGATGTGCCATGTCCCTTTGTCCGCCAGCTTCTTGTATTCGCCGGTGAGTTCCTCGTACTTCAAATCCTGGTTTCTCAACTGGGCGGCCTGTTTCATCAGGTTCAAGAAGGCATCGTCGCTCACCTCTTTCTCGACAAAGTCCTTGGCCTTTTCTAGGTTGACCGCGTCTCCCCGGATGTCGTACTTGCTGCACCAGCTCAGGTTGCGCTCCAGGAAGCGCTTCTTCGACAGGGCCCCCATGCGCATGTTTCTTTCCGCAATTTCGGCGGTCATCAACTGCCACTGCTCTACGGCGGAGCTCTTTTCCTTGAAAAGCTCCATGGTGAGAAAATCCACCACGGCCTTTGGACCCACCTTCATCTCCGTTCCCACGTCTTTCATTCCATAGGGAGCCGGCATGAAAAGGACAATAAAGAAAAGAGCGACGGGAATCCCGAAAAGTCTCCAGTCCACATATTTGTCATACCCTGTGAGCTTCTTTTTCTTGTCTACCATGCGACACCTCTCGAATTGGAATTCCTATTCCCTAACGTGTTTCCAGGACGATCCTCGCAATTTCAAAAAACAGCTCCTGCTCTCTCAGAATCCCGACGACCTCGCCCTTGCGCGTCACCGCCAGTCTTCTCGCCTTTGTGGTAAACATCAGGTCCGCCACCTCCATGAGGTTGGCGGCTTCGTCGATCACCGGAGGAGGCTCCGACATGATGTCTCCGATTCTCTTGTTCACCAGCGCCTTGGCCTGACTGGTGAACAGGCCGGTCCAGAACATGGGCGAATACTGGAGAGAATCGGCCATGGAAGGTTTCGGGGCGGAGAGGTAGGCCGGTCGAACGGCTTCGATCAGGTCAAGGATGCTGAGAATCCCTGCGACCTGGCCGTTGCGGTCAAAAACCACAATGGAACGGTGCCCGGTTTCCATGACCGTGCCTGTGGCCACGAAGCTCTCAAAAGACTTCTTGAGCCGCTCGATTCCCTCCTTGACCGTGCTGTCCAAGTGAATGGTCGTGTAGTTCTCCAGAGGGATCATGATCTCCCCGGCCTTCTTTTCTTCCCGGATCCCCTTCTTGACCATGGCGTGGGCGTCGTTGATTTTTGCGGCCAGAAGATCGATCTCACAGGGTTTGCTCAGGTAGTCAAAGGCGCCGGTCTTCTGGGATTCCTTCGCAGAATCCAGGTCCCCATGGCCTGTGAGCATGATCACCGGAATGTCGGCATTGATCTTCTTGATCTCCGCCAGGGTCTGGTGGCCGTCCATGCCCGGCATCTTGACATCGAGAATCACCACATCCTGAGGATGCTTCCTGAGCAACTCGACGGCTTCCTCCCCGCTTCCGGCCATCGTCGTCTCATAGCCTTTTCTCGTGAGAATCTTCGACGTAGTCGCTCGGAACTGCTCCTCGTCATCCACCATGAGCACTCTTATTTTGCCTGCCATGACCTCTTCCCCCTTCTTCACGAACGGTTATTGGAGAACAGTACTTGACGGTCTCGTAAAAAGTCGAACGGAGCGTTTCCCTTCATGGTTCCCCGCCTAGGCGGGTACCCCGAAAGGAAAATCAGGCACTTGGCGCCGCTTCAAAGCGTTCGCCCTGAGGTATCGAAGGGGGAACGCGGCTTTTTACGAACGCATCGAACTTGACGAACTCAATCCTACTTGGAATCCCTCAGAATCTCCAGGGGAGTCCGCATGGCCATCCTGGCCTGGGCTACCCGGATCTTCTCCTCGAGGACCTGCCTCTTGGCATAGGCGTCTTCGGCTTTCTTGATCAGGTCGTCCATGTTCGTGGGTTTCATCAGGTAGTCCGTCGCTCCGGACTTGAGCCCTTCCACTGCAGACTCGACCGTCGCATGACCGGTGAGCATGATCACTTCGACCAGGGGATAGCGGTTCTTGATCGCCTTGAGAGTTGCGATTCCGTCCATGCCAGGCATCTTCACATCCAGGATCACGACGTGGATGTTTTCCTTCTGCAGTTTGTCGAGCGCGTCAGGGCCGCTCGGCGCCGTCGCCACCTGGTACCCTTGTCTTTCAAGGAGTTTCTTGGTGGTCTCCAGAAAACGCTCCTCGTCGTCCACCAGCATCATCTTCATTTTCTCCATGGTTGTCCCCCCCTCCCCCTTCTATCTCTTGGTAAACTATTTTTCAACCTTAACAGTTTAGCTTTTTTCTTTTTTGCTCTCCGATGCGGCGGGGAACCGCATCGTAAAGGTCGTTCCCACGCCTCTCTCGCTCCTCACTTCCATCACCCCGCCCATGCTGTCCACGATTCCGTAGCACACCGAGAGCCCCAGCCCGGTCCCTTTGCCCACGGGTTTTGTCGTGAAAAAGGGAGAAAAAATCTTTTTGAGGTTTTCCGGGCTGATGCCGATCCCGTTATCCCTGACCGATATCTTCACCTTCCCGTCTTCATCAGGCGCTGAGGCGATGACCATCTCGCCTCCCTCTGTCCCGTGCCTTTCCAGGATCGCGTCCATGGCGTTGTTGTAAAGGTTGAGCAGGACCTGCTGGAGCATGGAGGGGTCTCCCCAGATGTCGGGCGTCTGATCCGATACTTCCTCTTTCACGGTAATGCCCTCGACACTGGCTTTCTTGAGAATCATGGCGGTCGTTTCAGGGATGAACGAGACCAGATCGATGTCCCTTGACACGGGTTCGCTTTGTCTTCCGAATTTGAGAATCGCCTGGGTGATCTTCGCGCACCGCCCGATCTGCAGCTTGATTTGATCCATCGAGTCCTTCAAATCCGCAAGATCCGGGGATTCTTTCAGTTCCCCCTTTTGGATCATGTCCGTAAAGATCGTTTCCACCAGGGCCTGCTCAGAGGTCATGATCTGCAAAGGGTTGTTGATTTCATGGGCAAATCCCGCAGCCATCTCCCCGAGTTCCGCAAGCCGGCTCGCTCTGACGAGCTGCTGGCCCAGGTGCTCCTTCTCTGTGTCGATCCCTTCCATGCGGCGCACAATGCTGTTCGTCAGATAAAAAGCCGCGATGATGATCCCCACACCGACCACGGCGTTGATGAACATAATTAATAGAGTCGCGGACCGTACATCCCGGAACGCATCCGTTTCTTCCCGTCTCACCACCAGCAACCACTTCTTGTCCTCCAGCCAGGTCGTCGCGTACAGGAATTCCTCTCCTTTCTGGTTCTTCTTCAAGAAGGTTTCGGTCCCCTCGTGGCGCGCCGGGCCAATCACATTGTCCACATCTTTGTCCATGAGATTGCCGCCGGATCGGCGTTGAGTCTGGAGAATGCCTTTCTCGTTGAGGATGTAGGCCTCCCCGGTCTTGCCGATGCGCACTCTTTCCACCAGGTGCGTAAAAAACTGTGTGTCAATGGTGGAGCGGAGCACCCATTTTCTTCCCGGCTCTTCCCGGGCAATGGCCACGATGAAGTGAGGGACCCGTCGATATCCCAGGAAGATGTCACTGACGTAGTAACCCTGTTTCACGACCTCCTTGAACCAGTCCTCTGCGCCGTAGTCTCTCCCAATGAGCTTGTAGGGTCCCTGGTACGTCACGTGAATCCCTTCTTCGTTGAAAACCCCCAGGTCCACAAAGGCGGCCGACTTGTTTTGCAGGAGATTGAAAACCTTGTAGAGATTGATGGGATCCGCAAGATCGTCAAAGGTGTACGATGCCGCCACAAATTCAAGATCGGATCTTCTCTCTTTGAGAAAGATGTCGATCATCTGCCGATGATCCTCGACAATCCTTCTCATGCTGGCCATGGTGCTGTTTTCGATGGACGTGGTGAAGTAGTAGTACCCGATGCCCATGACGATATAGAAAGGGATTGCCGGCCCCAGGATCATGGTGGCCAGGATGAGTTTTCTTAATCTGGCGTAGCGGTTCTCGGTCATGGAGTATCGTCAGCTCTTCTTCTCATCCTCTTTGTCGTGTTCAAGCACCCGGCCTGGAAATCGAAGCAGTTCCTTGATCCTCGCCTTTCGGATTTTCTGGTCATGGGCATTCTTCTTCTCAAAGGCTTCAGCCATCTTGGTCATGAGATCCTCGATTTTTATGGGCTTCAGCAGGTAGTCAAATGCGCCGAGCTTCATTCCCTCGATGCTGGTTTCTACGGATGCGTGGCCTGTAAGAAGAAGCACCTCGGCCAGAGGTTGAATTTTCTTCATCTCCCTCAACGCTTCTATCCCGTCCATGCCGCCGGGCAT
The DNA here is from genome assembly GCA_964580575.1 of uncultured Desulfobacteraceae bacterium. GTDB lineage: Bacteria > Desulfobacterota > DSM-4660 > Desulfatiglandales > HGW-15 > CAVPDE01. Next base: position 49,853 of record CAZOLJ010000020.1, on the reverse strand, counting down.
CTTGACGTCCAGAATCACGACGTCGAAGAGCTTCTTTTTCATGATCTCGAGCGCTTCTTCCCCGCTCCGGGCACCCGCGGTGTCGATGTTGCGCTTCTGAAGACGATTGACCAGGGTTTCAAGAAAATCCGGTTCATCGTCCACCACCAAAGCTCTGAAATAGTCCATGGGCCTTTCCTCCTTCACCTTGCTCTGCCGCCGGCAGAGCGATTTTAGCTTATTTCTTTTCCGGGATTACGATGGGGATCTGAACCACGAAGGTCGTCCCTTCACCTACCTTGCTGTTCAGAGAAATAGTCCCCCCCATTTTTTCCATGATGCTGTAGCTGATCCAAAGCCCAAGTCCGGTTCCTTTGCCGGCCGATTTCGTTGTGAAGAAAGGATCAAAAACTTTTCGTCGCATCTCGTCCGGAATGCCTGGTCCGTTGTCGGTCACGCTGACGAGAATCTCTCCCCCGGAACGGATGCTCTTGACCCGGATCCATCCTTCCTTCCCGATAGCGTCAATCGCATTGGAAATCAGGTTCAGGAACACTTGCTGGAGCTGTGCCTGGTCCCCTGCAATGATCGGCAAATCAGGATTGAGTTCCGTCCGGATGTCGATGTTGTTGATGCGGGCATAGTTATCCAAAATCCCAATGGTCTGCCTGACCGTGTCGTTCACGTCCACGTCTTCAAGCCGGGGCTCCATTCTCCTAGCATAGCCGAGCATGTTGTGGACCACTTTCCTGGCCCGTTCGACATGCTCCTCGATTTTCTTGATCGACGTTTTGAACTCTTCGACATTCCTGCTCTTCTGAAAATCCTCTTCAGTCAGCAAATCCTCCATCCATCCGGTCTTCTGCAGGATTACGGCAAGGGGATTGTTGATCTCATGGGCAACGCCAGCAGCCATCTTGCCGAGGGCAGCCAGCTTGTCGGACTGCATGAGCTGGGCATTCAGGCTGTTCGTTCTGTTATCCGCATCTTGCAGCCGTTTCACCGTGATTCGAGTTGTAAAGATCGTTGTCACCGCAATGGCCGCGATTCCCAGGAGGAGGAGGAAAATGCCCACGTTTCGCGTGGCGAAAAGCCCGGTCATTTCTTCCGACAGGTCCTGGCTGATCACCAGCAGCCACTTCCCGTTGTTCAGCCAGGCCCCGGCATAGAGAAGGGTCCTACCCTGGTCATTCTTCTTTTCAACGACGTTCGTCCTTCCTCCAAAAAGGGCGGAATCGATTTTCGACAAGGTAAGGATCTGGCCGTCAAAACGAGGCCGCGTCTGATAAAACCCCTCGCCGTTGATGATAAACGCATCTCCGCTCTTGCCGAGCTGGGCGGCACGCACGAGGCTGCCGAAAACGTCGGAATCGATCGTGGCTCTCAGGATCCAGCTGTTTTCCCCTTCCTGGCGGCGTACGGCAATGATGAAGTGGGGCAGTAAACGAAATCCCACGTACACGTCGCTGATGTACGTCCCCTTGCTCATGACTTCCCCAAACCAGGGCTGCTGATAGTAGTTCAGCCCCTTCAGGTCGTAGGGGCCTATATAGGCGACATGCTGGCCCGCATTGTTGATCACGCCGAGATCTACCAGCGCGCCCGCTCTCAGGTTCATGATTCGAAAGGCCTCGGCGAGGATTTTCTCCTGAATCATCTCCTGGTACGTGTGGGTATCCGCCATGGCTGCCAGAATGGCAACCCTCTCCTTTAGAAAAAGATCCACCGCCTCAGCCTGAGCCCTGGCCCTGTACTGGATTTGCTCCTCCACCTTGGTCCGGTACATTTGGTAGAACTGGCTGTAGATAATCGTGCCCAGAGCGAAAAGAGGAGCAAATGCTACCAGCAGGGTAATGAGGATGATATTTCTCTGCAGGCTCGCGTAAAGTGGAGTTCTCATAACCGCCCTTGCCCGCCTCAGGCGGGTTGATCCAACATGCGCTTGGCCGGTACCCTACCCCCTCCCCTGACCCCTCCCACCGAGGGAGGGGAACCTGGTGCGATGGTTCTTACGCACCTCCTCCTTGATGGGGGAGGCGGGGTGGGGGTGAAGCGCGACTCTAGAACGTCGGCCAGGACATGAATCTCCAGTAGCCGAAGATCGCCCAGAACCAGAGAATCAGCCATGCCATGATCGTCACGGGCAGGCCGTACTTGACGAAATCCATCACGTTCAGGAGCTTTTCTCCTGTCTCAGGATCCCTGCCCATCCCATAGGCTATCGCATTGTTAGGGGTTCCCACAACGAGGAAGTTGGCAAAAGAGGATGAAAAGGCGCAGGCCAGAGCGATTTTCCAGATGTGCACATTGGCCAGCTCGGCCATGGGAAGGAATATCGGTCCGAGAGAAGCCACGGTCGCTCCGTCGCTCATGAAGTTCGTCATGATTCCGGTCGCCAGGCTGACTCCGATGAGAAGGTTATCTCCCTCGAGCAGAAAGTCGGGGAGAGCATTCACAAAGACCTGGGCCATCCACACGGCCCCTCCTGTGAACTTGAGGGCCACTCCCATGGCGCAGGCCGCTGCATACAGCCCTACGACATCAAAGGCCACACCCTCCTGGATATCGTCCCACGTCAGGATCTTGGCAAGGAACATGGCCATGACCGCATAGAGGGTGGGACCTCCAAGCCCGAACTCTTCCCCTAGGATAATCCACGCTGCCACAAGAACGACCAGGATCACCGCCATGATCGCTTCTTTTCCGCCGAACTTGGGCATCCTGGCCACTTCGGCTTTTACGATTTCGCTCGGGTTCATGTCCTTGACTTTGAATCGCGGCTTGCAGATGAGGTACATGTACGCGCCGATACAGACGCCCATCACCGGAACGAAGAGGAAGCCGTATTTCATCCATTCGAGAAAACTGATCGGTGCTCCGTATCCCGTGAGATAACCCACCATGATGGCGTTTCTTCCCCCGGCGGCAGGAGAGCCCGGACCTCCGTGGTTGGCCGCAAAGCAAAGCCCCAGAAGAAGAAAAACCGCCAGGGCTCGATCCTTTTCAACCCCGTACATTCTGCACGTCACCTTGTAAACACCCATGAGCACCGGGATGAGCAAGGCGACCAAAGCGTGCTCGGAAAGAAAACTCGCGGCCATCCCAATCATGGGGAAAAAGAGAAAGGCGAAGGACTTGGCGCTCTTTATCCTGCTGAGGAGGATGAGGCCGATGCGTTTGTCCAAACCGGTCTTTGCAACGCCTACGGCCACGGCCAGAATGCCGAAAATGAAAAAGACCGCATCCTGCATGTAGGCCTTGGAGATTTCCTCGATGGGCAGGATCCCGAAGAGATAGATCAGGACAGCCACGAGGATATTCGTGGCACCCAAAGCCAGAGCCTCCGTACCCCAGAGGAAAACGGTGAGAGCAAAAGTGGCCAGGGTGATCTTGGCCAGTTGGGCTGCGTCTCTTTCCGAGAGAAGCTTGACATGCTTCTGGTGAACTTCCTCCGATGCCACCTGCTTTGGGTCCGGCTTCGCTTCCTTTTTCTTGAAGGCCTCCGGATTGAGCTTCCGGTTCACGGCCTCGGTGATCGTCTTGACTCCTGAACTCAGAGAATATCCTGACGGATGTTCTTTGCTCACGAGATCGATCATGCTCTGAGGAGGCGGAATGATCACCAGAATCGCGTAAACGATAAAGCTGATCAACAGGAGCGCAGGTTTGTAACCGGGCCTGCTTGCCCAGAAATTTTCTCCAGGGTTAGAGACAAATGCCGCTTCGTGATGAGCCATACTCTCCTCCATGGGTCTTGATGATGAAGGGAGGGGAAACCCCACCTCAGTCATTCTCGGTTCAAACAGTCCAGGCAAAAGCACTGCCTCATTTTGCCTTGCTTCAGTGAACCGGGTTTACATACTTGCGTCACTCGTGAAAAGGATGAAAAGGGAAGTACCGGTCAATAAGGGCGTAAGTATATTAAAGTCCAGGAAAAAGTCAATTAAACAAATCGGCAATCGATTCGGCGGTGAAGGGAAACGGTCGGGCGTTTTAACTTAATGAAATGTTTTCGTTTTTAAGAACCGGAGTGTTGGAGTAATGGAGTGTTGGAGTAGTGAGAATGCCAGGACTTCCGAACACCATTACTCCATTACTCCAATCGTCTCACTCCACTTTCAAAAATTTCCGTATGTCCTGATGAATCTTCTCCTGGTAATGCTGATACGAAGCAGGGTTGGCCATGACCATGTCCAGCTGCCGGGTGTGGATGGTCATGAATCCGAGAATCCTCAACCGGCTCTTCATGAACTCCTCGTCTCTGTCCTCGATGCGTGAAAGGAGGTTGTCCTCCCTGACGCTTGCCCTGAACCCGTACTCCTCCAGGAGTTCCTTCACAAAGACCACCCGTCTGTATCTTCGATCGAAGTCGGCAGCCCCGCCCTTGAACTGAAAGCTGATGTAATTTTCTCTTGCCCTCTCGCTCACGAGGCCTTCCACGATCGAGAAATGGAAGCCGAGCCTTGAACTGAGGCTGCAGTAATTTTTCGAAATGATGAAGTAGTTCTTTGCGCCGTAACTTGAACGGCCGCCCGCAACCAGCGCCGTGTTTCTCGTGGCCTCGAACATGACGGACATCAACCCTTTTCCGTCCACAGGCGGCGGGCCTCCCCACGGCTTGGCCGAGATCCCTTCCCACAGGGCGAGCATGGGAATGGAAACGATGTTCTCGATCTTCACGTATCGCCCTTCCACTTCCTCCCGAAACCCGTCGTCCAGATTCAGAACCCACCACTGCATGGGCACTTCGCACAGCAGCTGTTTGCTGGAACGCTCCGGGAACTGATGCTCTTTCCCGAACTGAAACATCTCCTGAACGGACTTCTCGTGACAGAATCTCGTGACGTCGTGAAACGTTTTGCACCGCTCCGCCCTGAAGGAGGGCGCATCCGGGTCCAGCAGGTGAAGGGGAATGATCTGCTCCGCCGCCCCTTTGAGCGCATAAAACACAGGGCTTCCCTCCATGAGATTGCGCGGTTTCTCCGTCTGGACGAGCAGTTCCTCCACTCGGCCATCATAGATCCTCAGGCCGTCCGCATCCACAGTTACGGTCCGACCGTTTTCAAGAAGCCTCATCGCCCCATCCACGCCGAAGAGTGCCGGTACGCCCAATTCCCTGCACACGTTGGCCAGATGTCCGGCAATGCTCCCCTGCTCGGTCACCACCGCAGCGGCCCTGCTCAGCAGGGTAGCCCATCGAGGGAGGGACTGCTCGGTCACGAGAACACCGCCTGCCGGGAAGTGCAGGGCGTCCATGTCCTTGCGGGCAATGAAAACAGGCCCGCATCCAACCCCCGTGCTCGCGGTCACGCCGCCCCGGACGAGCGCTTTAGCTTGATCGTCCTTTTCCTCATGGGGACTTTTTTCCTTCTCCGCCTCTCCGACAACCTCAATTTCCCCTCCCCCTCTTTTCCCCCTCCCCTTTGTCCCCTCCCGCCAAGGGAGGGGAGAGTCATTGTCGGAGGGCCTCTTCTCCGCCTTCTGGACAAGGGGCCTGCACTGCAGAATGACGAAAGATCCGTTTCGGTCCAAGGCCCATTCTATATCCTGGGGCCTCTTGTAATAGGCCTCGATCCGGACCGCGAGGCGGGCAAGTTCCTTGGCCTGGTCATCCGTCAGCGAGGCCGAGCGGCTCTCTTCGCCGGTCACATCCAGTCGGCAAACCCCTTCTTCAGGGTAGCACACGAATTTCTGATCCTTAACCGGGACGACCTTTTCGCGGATGGCCATGGAGTCGCCTCTTGAAACAACAAAAAGGTCCGTCGCAGCGCTTCCGTCTACGACCGACTTGGGAAGGCCCCATAGGGCACTGATCACCACGGCCTCGTCACGAATATCCAGGGGATTCCTCGAATACATCACTCCTCCCGAGAGGGCATCCACCATCTGCATGCAGCCCACGCACATGGCCACCTCTTCATCTCGAATCCCCCGGTTCAGACGGTAGGTCATGGCCGTGAGGCTGTACTTGCTGGCCACCACGTTCTTGTAGGCTTCGAGAAGGTTCTCCCTGCTTACATTCAGTTCTGACCGGTATTGTCCGGCAAACGAGGTCCCCGGCATATCCTCCCCAAGGGCGCTGCTCCGCAGGGCGACCCGCACGCCCTCCCCTGCCTCCTCTCCCAGCAGCCTGTACTGGTCCAGGATGGCTTTTTCGAGATCCGGAGGGACCGGAGAAGCCATGATCCGTTGCTGGATCGAGGCGCTGAGGCCGAAAAGCTGATCGAGTTGATCCACGTTGGTCGACTGGATGAGTCGGTCGATCTCCGCCTGCAGGTCGCTGTGCTTCATAAAAAGATCATACGCTGTCGCGGTGATCGCGAATCCTCCTGGTATCCTGAAATCCACCTGCTTCCCGATCTCGGCAAGACTGGCCACCTTGCTTCCCACAAGGTCCGCCATGCTGATGTCCACTTCCCGGAGAGGCTTGACCAGCACGCCGTCGTGGGAAAGCTGCGGTGGGCGAATATAGGGATTGATCTTCATCTGGATCTCTTTGAAGCGGAGAAGAAGGGCGCTGTATTTGCCCGGGGCAAGATCGTTCAGATTCTTGACAATCTGGAAAACACTCGTGGAAACGCTCGTACACCTCGATCGAACAAAAGACATCCCAAAGGGCCAGGTCCCCTTCAGGGCCTCTTCCATCTCGGCCATGATGTCGAGCGCCTTGTTATTGGCGTTGAGAAGGAGCTTGAACAGATGGTACCGGCCCCGAAAAGCCAGGCGCAGCTCTTCCGGGCTCTGTGGCTCTTGTTTGGGGCCTCTGCGAAGAAGCGATGTGATGCGATCAAGCACGCTCATTTCAAATTTCCACCCGCACCGATTGCTTGAGAACTTCGCTCAAATATTGGAGTAATGGAGTGTTGGAGTACTGGAGTATTGGGAAACCCAACCCCCAGCACGGCAATTCCGCATTGTTCCAGTACTCCATTACTCCATTTCATTATGCCTCGCCTTGAGGACCTCGTAAAAAAGCCGAAGGCGCGGAATGGCCTTCGGCTCTGCACGGTTCACGAACTCCTCCTGTGTAACAGTTTAGCTCTTTGAAATAAAATAGAAAAAGGCCATGGGAGTCCCTCTAAAAACAGAACAACGAAGACGCCACACCTTAATGGCAAGCTCTAGGCCATGGGTGAGGCGGGCGGAGGGCTACCGGGGAATTCGCCACGTCATACCCAGCTGGCAGGTGCCGGTGACAACACGCCGCCCGCCGTCGCTGCCCCTTATCTGCAGGGTCTTTCCCGCACACTCTTCGTTTTCTGTTTTTAGAGGGACCCCCATGGCCTGAGCCATCCATTTCAAAGAGCTAAACTGTTACCCTCCTGTCAATGGCCCAGTCGCAGTCCCCATCCCTCGAACAGGAACAGAATGGCGAACCCATACCAAAGGGTGTAAACAACGTAGAAGAGAAGAGAAAAGAGAACCGTTCCCCATCGATCGCCGATGTTTTGAGGCTCTATCGTGTAGTAATTGTAAGAGCACTCTATCGCTTTCTTCTGGATCAGGACAACGGCCTTGGCTTCTTTGAACTTCTTTTGCCTGCTCAGGTCCTTGTCTATCTCTTCGAACGCTTTCCACCAGTTGTAAAGAACTCGCCTTTCATCATACCCGTACTTGTCGGACACCTTTCGGCCGTCATTCTTGTACATGGCGTCGGAGTCCGCCAAAGCATTATGGAGAATTCTCTCAAAATCGCCGGTCACCTTGAGTTCTGCACCTGAGACCGTGACTTCGGCACCGCTTGCTCTGAAAAGACCAGCGGTCTGCTCCGCCTGTTTGACCTCCGCCATTTTCAGGTTGACGCTCACTGAGGTTCCTTTGAATTTTCGCGCCTCTTCGCCAGCCTTGGGGATGTAGTAGGCGGATCCTTTTGAGATCGTGTTGTAGAGGTTGTCGAGGTAATCCAGAGCATTCTTGCCGCCGTAGAAGGGCATAAAGAAAAGAATCAGGACAACGACAAAACCGATCATCAGCCCCAGGCCTGCATAGAACTGCTTCACATTTTCGATCAGCCCTAAACTTCCTCTCTTGAGCACTCGAATGTTCTTGAGGAAGGTGCCGATCACCCAGATTCCGAAGACGCCCACGGCCAGAAAAAAGGCCACAATGCCGATGTTTTCGAGGAGCGCTCCTGTCTCCTTGGAGATGGGGAGCACTTCCATCGCCCCTAACTTGGACGGCAGAGCAAAAATACGATTCACAAAGCCCGCGAGGACGGCCATGGCGTAAAAGCCGCGGATCGTGATCCCTGTGACGACCTTGGTCACCATGGCTCCGATCTGGATGCCGAACAAGGACCCCAGGAGCATACCCATGGCCAGAGTGTAGAAAATGAAGCCGTAAATGGCGTACTGGGTCACGGCCGCAAAGCCGGCCGTGAAAATGATCTGGAACACGTCCGTGCCCACCGTGGTCATGGAGGACACCCCCAGGACGTACACAAAGATGGGAAAGGTGAGAAACCCGCCGCCCACTCCCATGATGCCTGCCGCAAGCCCCACAAGGGCGCCGCTCAGCACGAGGAAAATCCATGAAATGCTTCGACCGCCCGGGGTGAAGTCGTGATCGAACTTGATCATGGGCGGAACCTTCACGCCCTGGATCTTCTGGGGCAGGCTCCCCATCTCGGCGCCCTCATCCTTTCCGCCGTGGGCTCCCTGACCTGCGCCATGGAAGTCCTTCTTCTTTTTGAGATTGCTCGCTTTCAGAAAGTCGATGAGGGCGTAGAAACCGAGGAACCCGAGCATCACCGCGTAAATGACCGTGATAAAGGCGTCGCTCAGAACCGGGTTGATCTCATAGAGGACGCGGTTGATGAGGCCTCCCACCGTTGCCCCGATCATGGCGCCGATCAGGAACACCGCGGCCAGAGGGATGGAGACATTGCCGAGTTTCCTGTGGATCACGCTGCCCATGATGGCCTTGGCAAAGATGTGAAAAAGATCGGTCCCCACCGCAAGGATCCCCTTGATGCCCGCGCTCATCATGGCCGGAGCAATGACGAATCCTCCCCCTGCTCCGATGCAGCCGGTGATCAGGCCGGCAACCACCCCGATGAGGATCGATGCCACGAAAATGCCTGTGGAATAAAAGGCCGGGCTGTAAGCCGTCTTCCCACCCAGGAACTGGGGAATCGCTTCCCCCACCTGGTCCGCGAAAGCAATACATCCGAGGATCGCAGGCAGGGTGAGCAACCCCAGCAACAGCATTCGTCTTTTGTCCCCAAGAATGACCCGGGAGACCTCCAGTTCCCACGTGGCGTGGGCTCTGGCGCCCGCCATCATGAATTTGCCCCACTCGTTAAAGAACCCCATAGGCCGCGACTCCTTTTGCTAGAATTCTGGTACCGCTTCAGCTTTTTGAAATTGAATGGTCTTGGCTGAGGCCATGGGGGTCTCTCTTAAAACAGAACAACGAAGAAGCCACACCACCCTGTCCAGCTTTGGGCCATGGGTGAGGCGGGCGGAGGGCTACTGGGGAACTTGCCAGCGAAAACTGTGCATGGAGGTGCCGGTGAAGCCTCGCCGCCCGCCTTCGCTGCCCTTAATCTGCGTAGTTTTTCCCGTACACTCTTCGTTTTCTGTTTTAAGAGAGACCTCCATGGCCTTTACGCGTTCCCATTTCAAAAAGCTAAAGCGTTACGATTCCTGTTTACAGTTTTCCCATTCCTTTTATCTTTTCGAGCTGGATCGTTCGCCTCTTGTTGGCATCCTGGAGCTTGTAGAGCAGGTCGTCAATCTCCACGGGCTTCATGAGATAGTCGAAGGCTCCGAGCTCCATCCCCTCGATGGCCACTTCCAAGCTGGCGTGGCCCGTCAGCATGATCACTTCCGTCAGAGGATACTGTCTCTTGAGCGCCCGCAGCGTCTCGATCCCGTCCATGCCCGGCATTCTCACATCAAGGACGACCACGTCCACAGGGTTCTTTGAAAGATAGGCAAGGGCGTCCTCTCCGCTCTTCACTCCGGTGGCATTCACATTCCTCTTTTGAATCCGTTTGACCAAGGTATCCAGGAACTCCCCTTCGTCATCCACAAGAAGCACATTAAAACGTTCCATTGCTATGACCCCTCCAATCGGATCGCCGCCTTGATTTGTTCTATCAGTTCTTCAAGGTCGCAAGGTTTGGTTAGGTAATCGGACGCCCCTAACGCAAGTCCCTCTCTTGCCGCCTTCTCCGACCCATGGCCTGTGAGCATGATCACGGGCATGGTCGGCACCATTTTCTTGAAAACCTTTAGAACCTCGATCCCGTCCATATCTTCCATTTTGAGGTCGAGGATTGCTATGTCAAAGTCCTCTTTGCGAAGAGCCTGAATCCCTTCCGTGCCGCTCAGAGCCTTGGTGACGGCAATGTGACGCTTTGCCATCCGGTTGGCAAGGACATTGACGTAGGCTGCTTCGTCGTCCACCAGAAGAAGTTTGATGCGGGCTTTAGACTCCTCGGTCATCGGCTGAGATCCTCCTGGTGAGAGCCAGAACAGGAGGAATCAGGCTCTCCTCATGGTAATTTCCTTGATACGGGCTTCAACGATTTTGTTTTCCTGCGCCCGCTTTCTGGAAACCGCTCCCCTGACTTTTGAAATCAAAATCTCCATGTCACAGGGCTTCATGAGATAATCGTAGGCGCCCAGTTTCATGCCCTCAATGGCCGTTTCCACTGTGGCATGCCCGGTCAGCATCACCACTTCCACAAGAGGGTGCGTTCGCTTGATTTCCCTCAGGGTTTCGATCCCATCCATTCCCGGCATCTTCACGTCCAGGATGACCACTTCCACCTCCCTTTCTTTGCCCAATTTTACCAGGGCTTCCGCTCCGCTGAATGCGGTGCTTACCTGCAGGTCCCTTTTGTTGAGCCTCTTTGTCATGGTCTCCACAAAGGGGACTTCGTCATCCACAAGGAGAACGTTTGCAATGGCCATGATTGTTTTCTCCCGACTTATGAAGCTTTTGGGTCTTCAGAACCGGCGCGCTGCACACCGGACCCTACCACCCTGTCCTTGGCTAACGGAATCTTTACACTGAAGGTCGTCTCCACTTCTGGGACGCTGCGAACCTGGATCTCGCCTCCGTATTTCTTGACGATGCCATAGCAAATGGACAGGCCCAGGCCTGTGCCCTTCCCAACCGGCTTGGTCGTAAAGAAAGGATCAAAGATCCGCCCCAGATTAGCCCTGGCGATTCCCGGCCCGTTGTCCGCAACGTCCACGACCAAATGGTTTTCTTCCAGCCTGGTCCTGACCACCATCTCACCACCCCGTTTTTCCATCGCGTCAATCGAATTATTGATGAGGTTGAGGAAGACCTGCTGCATTTCGGACTGGGACACCATGACGGCGGGGAGCTTTTCCTGGAAATCGGTCTTGATGGTGATATTTCCATACTTCGCCCTTTGAGCGGAGAGGGCGATCAGTTCCTCAAGCAACTCGTTGAGCTGGACATCCTGCTCCCTGGGATCTGTTTTGCGGGCAAAGCTGAGAAGCTTGTACGTGATGTCTTTGCAGCGTTTCCCCTGGGTGCGGATCTGGTTGAGGGCTCGCTTGAATTCATCGAGGTTACCGCTCTCCTTGAATTCCTCCTCTTCGAGCAGGTCGCCGATCCACCCCGCTTCTTCCACCATAATGGCCACAGGGTTGTTGATCTCATGGGCGATCCCGGCCGCCAGTTCGCCGATGGAGGCGAGCTTCCCCGTCTCGACAATCTGTTCGTCCATGGTGTGCTTTTCTTGATCGGTTTTCGCAATCCGCGTGATGATCCTTCCGGAAAGAAGGAAGGCCATGGTGAGAATGGCCAGACCCCCAAACACATTAATGAGGATGGTCCATCGCAGTGCCTTTTCCAGGTCCGCGAAAGCGTCCGAACGGCTCTGCTGGCAAACCAGAAGCCAGTCCCCTCCCTTCAGGGAATCGGCGACCAGAATGTTTTTCCGGCCCATCGCATCGTAACGTTCCACGATGTGTACATCCTTGTCCCGTCCTTTGTCCCTATGCAAGAGATCCAGATAGATGTTTTTTGATGCCGCCACGTCGAAAAGAGGCTTTGTCTGAAACTCTCCGTCTTTGTTCACGATAAAGGCGAATCCGGTCTCTCCGATGCGGATATTTTCAACCAGGTTGTTGAAGGCCACAAAGTCAATGGTGGCCCGCAAAATCCAGCTCTGCCCTTTCCAGTTTTCTTTAACGGCAATGATGAAATGCGGCTGCCCCCTGAGCCCAAGGAAAACATCGCTGATATAGTACTCTCGGCTCATGGCTTTCTTGAACCAATCCGCCTCGGAATAGAGGGCTCTGCCCAGTTTGAAAGGCCCGGAGTAAGCGACTTGAATGCCTCGCTCATTAACCACACCCAAGTCGACGAAGACCGGGCCGAATTCCTCTTGAAACGTGAACAACCTGTCCTGCAGAAAAGAATCCTCGCTCAGTTCTTCGAAGGTGAAGGTTCTTGTCAAGAAGCGGATGTCATCCAATCTCTCCTTCAGGAAGCTATCGATATTTTGCTTGTGCCTTTGGACCACTTCCCCCAAATAGGCGTACGTCTTATCGCGATAGGTATTCTGATACAAATAGAGAATCAGCCCGCTCACCAGAATCATGGGCGTAATCGACACCATGATCACCACGAGGACGATATTCCTCTTCAGTGAGCGGTAGTAGGCAACACCGGTTGTGTTGTTCTGATTCATGACAGATCCGGAAACAAAAGGGTCTTAACCCTTTCTCTATACTCCACCCCTTCCTTTTTGCCAAGTCCGTAAAGGCCGTCTCTCAGGGCAAAGGGATTTTGCTGTAGCCACCCGCCAATCCTATGTTGATTCGAACCACAGCTTGGTTGAGCGCTTTGAAAGGGTAGTCCTCGGCCATCTCAGGCAACGAATCCGCTTGCAGCTGGTCCTTCAAGACCGTGCCGACAGGCACGACCCTGCCGTCGCCTATGATGACACCCATGATGATGCAGCCAGGCTCGACAACGCAGCCCCTTCCCACCCGTGCCTTTAACACAAGAGATTGCATGCCGACAAAGGTTCCATCCCCGACAGACGCAGGACCGTGAACCTGTGCTTGGTGCGCAAGGGAAACCCCCCGGCCGATGTAGACGGCATATCTTTTACCCTCGACCTCCACCAAATTGGATTCCAGGGGTTCACCGTTGCGTTCCGTCTCCAGCGCGTGGATGACGACACCATCCTGAATGTTGGCATCGTCATCTACGAAGATGGGGCTTCCCTCATCGCCTCGAACCGAAGCAAACGGTGCCACCAAGACTTTTTTCCCTATGATCACGTGCCCGATCACGGCAGCCAGAGGATGCACAAAGGCAGAGGTATCCACCTTGGGAGTGTATTCCGAAGGGCAGAATTCTGTGCTGGGGTTCTTGTGGATCATCCTATCAAGCCCTCCCGGTCCGCTTCTATTTCCCCACGGTCACAGGCATTCCCATGAGCGGCCACAGAACAGCCGCAGCCAACGCAACGACAAGCATCAGAATGATGCTCGCTGGGATCCCTGTAAAAAGAAATTCGCCGGTCGTGAATTGCTTCGAGTCATAGGCTATCGCATTGGGAGCGGCGCCGATGAGGAGCAGGAAGGGCATCCCGGAAGTCACCAGGGAGGCATAAAGAATCACGTCAGGCGCGACTCCGAGGTAGGGCGCCACGACCAGGGCGACGGGGAGAGAAATGGCGATAGCCGCCACATTCATGATGAAGTTGGTCATGATCATGACGAAAAAGGCGATGCTCATCACAAACACGAACCAGTTGGCTTTTTCGAACATGACGAGCCAGTTGACGGCCAGCCACTTTGCGGCCTCCGTCTCCCAGAGGCAAAACCCTATGCTCATGGCTCCCCCGAAAAGAAGAATGATATTCCAGGGGATTTCCTCCAGGTCCCGAATGTCGAGAATTTTCATCAAGAAAAAAAGGACACTGGAGATCAGGATGATCGCTGTTTTGTCGATCAGGTCAAGGGCAGGGATGAAAGAGCGAAGGGCCAGGGTCAGAACGCAGACAATAACGATCACGGCCGTCAGTATCTCCTTCGTTTTGATGGGTCCCATCTCCGCATAGGCCTGGAGGGCTCTTTCCCTCAATCCGGGGATTGTTTTCTTTTCCGGCTTGAAAAAGATCATGATCAGTCCCCAGATCAAGAACATCATTCCCCAACCTATGGGAAACATGTAGTAGCTCAGATCAAAGAAACTGACAGCTTTCCCGGTCATGTCCTTGAAAAAGCCTATGGCCACGGCCCCGCGTGCGGCTCCGAGCAGAGTGATAATGCTGCCGGCCCCTGCCACGTAGGCCATGCCGATAAAGAGCCCTTTTCCGAACTTAGTGGGTTTCTCTCCTTCACCATAAAGGCTGTACACGGCGAGGAGAAGAGGGTAGACGGTTGCGGCGACTGCGGTGTGAGCCATGATGTGAGTGAGAGCCACGGTCACCACGAAAGATCCCAGGTAGATCATGCTGGTCCTTTCACCGACAATCGTAAGCATCTTGTAGGCCAGCCGCCTCGTGAGGCCTGCTTTCGTGAACACAAGGCCAATGACGACAGAGGCAAAAATGAACATGACCGACGGATCCATGAAATCCTTGAACGCCTTGCTTGCCGGTCGGATCAGGAACATCGCTTGAACCACGCCTATGGCCAGGCTTGTGACTCCGATGGGGATGACCTCGAAGATCCACCAAGTGGCAGCGAGCAGAAAGAGGGCCAGGGCCCCTTTTCCTTCGTGACTCAGGGCAAAATGCTTGCCCATGGGGTCTACGGCATCGGGCCAGGGCGGGCTCATGTAAACGACGGCAAACAGGATGATCCCGGTTAGAATAAAGACGATGCGCTTCCAATCCACATTGCGCCGGGCAGAATCGATTCCGAGTTCACCCGCCATCTCAATTCCCTCCTGCAGCATTCCGCGTTCTATCCCCAAGGATTCGGCCTGGAATTCTAAACGGCATAGGATTCTCGTCGTTGTCTTTCATGAAGACAAGGACGCGAGTCGCCTCGGCGCTCCTTGAAGAGGCAACAAGCCTTTCTCTTTATTTCAGCAGTCTAACAGAAGTGACGTCCTAAGTCCGGTGGGCACCTTGCTCAGGAATTGTTCCATTCCAGAACAGGGTTACAGAGCCTTCTACTTGATTATCTTAGTGATGTCAACCACGACCCCACGGCCCCTTCCTTGACAAGGAGGGGCCGTAGAAATTCTGGAAGGGACTTCCAGGAGAGCCTAGCGAATGAAAATCTCCCGTTTGTTGTCCCGGCTGTCGACGATGTAGAGCACTTTGGCTTTCTTCTTCAGTTCTTCCTTGAGCTGCGGCATCTTTTCCCGGACCACGTCGTACATGCGGATGTAAACGTAGCGGTGGCCTTCCGGCGCCTTCTCATAGGAACTCAGGATCGAAGCCATTCGGCCGCCGTAAGAGCGGATGATATCCGCCACTTCTTTGATCGACCCCGCCCGATCTTCCAGCAGGAAGGCGAACTGGACCCCTTTCTTGCCCACACCGGTAAGAGAAATGAGGACCTTGAAAAGGTCGGTCTGGGTAATGGTCCCGATCACGTCTCCCTGTTTGTCCACCACCGGCATGCCCGATATTTTGGCCTGGAGCAGGATCTCGGCGGCTTCCTCTATCGTGTAATTGTATGGAACAGTGATCGGATTCTTGGTCATGATCTCTCGGACCTTGATGTTGGCGATGAGATAGAGCAGTTCGTGGGCTTCGAGGGTTGTGGCGTCCGAGGGGGAGGCTCTTTTGAGATCCCGGTCGGTGATAACTCCTACGAGCTTGCCTTTTTCCAAAACCGGAAGGTGCCTGATGTTGTGTTCCTTCAAGAGCTTTGTGGCATCCAGCATGGAGTCGTCCGCGTCCACAGTGATCACATTCGGGTTCATCCAATTCTCGACGAGTAGCATGGTCTATCCCCCCTTCTTGTTAAAGGTTCAAACCGGCATCACATCGAGCAGGCGGATTGGTCTGCCTGCTTTCTCTGCACTATTCCCGGAGATGGAATCAGTCCCTGAGAAACGCTTTTCAGGACAAAACCTCGCTGTTTGCTTTTGGATCGTAAATGAGGATTTGCCGAACATACTCTTCCCGAAGGCCCGTGTCAACCCTTCGATTGCCCACTCAGGGTTGACCCTGAACGGTTCTGAAGCCGCCGAAGGGTCAAACCAAAGCATGTGTCCCCTTCTCACTCACGGACAAACACAGTTTGTCCGTGCCACCCCTCATCTCATTTTCAGCATTCCGCCCGAACTCGTTGTCTCGGTGGCACGGACAAGCGCAGCTTGTCCGTGATAGCGCCGTGAGTGACACGGTTGTCCTCCTTCCGCTTTCTGCGGTCGTCCGTCCATGGTCGGTCGTCGTTTTATGGCCCGAGCCCGCCTATGATCCTTTCCAGACTTCCCATGCCCAGACCAAGGGCCCGGCTGGCGCACCAGTGAACCGCTGCCGCAATGAGGGCGCAGGCCGGAAGGTGCAAGGAATTTTAAAAAATGGTAAAGGAAGTCAGGAGACCATATTGCTTGCTGAATCTGACAGCCCTTGAGGAGCGCCTATGATCAAGTCTATGAACATTGCCTGGTGGGTGCAGCGGTGGAGCGAGCTTCACCCCCACAAACCCGCCATCCTCTTCGAAGGCGAGGAGATCACCTATTTACAGCTTCATCAAAGAGCCAACCGCACCGGCTGCTGGCTTCAGTCCCTGGGGATTGAAAAAGGCGACAGGGTGGCGGTCATGCTTGAGAACTGCCCGGAGTTCATTGAGCTCTACCTAGCCTGCTCCCGCCTCGGAGCGATTTTCGTGCCCATGAACTTTCGCCTCGCCCCGCCTGAACTGGCCTTTACCCTTAGAAGCTGCAGGCCAAGGCTCTTTGTGTTCGGGAGCAATTTTTCGGAAACGGTGTTTGCTTTGAATCTGAACCAGCGCAGGCCTCTGATGGAACTGGCTTGTGTTGGGGAACAATCCTGCTCACCCGACGTCTTCGACTATCATCGAGGCGTCCTGGATTTCGAAGGTCAAAAACCCTTTCTCACAAAGTCCCTGGGTCCTGCGGACCCTGAAGAACCTCAGGTCATCATGTACACCTCGGGAACGACCGGCCAGCCCAAAGGAGCCGTGCTTTCTCATCGCAAGACTTTCTTCAACTGCTTGAATGCGGACATCTTCTTCAAGCTCCATTTCGACGACATCATGCTCATCGTTCTCCCGCTCTTCCATTCCGGAGGCCTCTTCATCCAGGCCTCGCCGATCCTATACAAAGGCGCCACCATCATTCTTCATCCTAAATTCGATCCTTCCCAGACCTACAAGGACATTGAAAAATACAGGGTCACCAAGTTCCTGGGCGTCCCCACCGTCTACCGGAGCCTGCTTAAGGTCTCCCCCTCGGACAGGGGCGGTCTCTCTTCGCTGCACGTCTCCGCCATCGGAGGAGAAAAAACAACCCCTGAACTTCTTCTTCAGTGCAAAGAAGCCGGCTTTTCTCTCCGTCAGATCATGGGACAGACGGAGACCTCTATTCTCCTGTGGGCCTCTGAAGAGGAATCGTTGCGGAAGCCGGGCACCGTGGGCAGGCCGGTTTTTCACGCGGAGGTGGGGATCGTGACCCGGGAAGGAAGCACGGCCAGGCCCGGCCAAGTCGGGGAGATCGTGGTCCGCGGGTCCATCATGATGAAAGAGTACTGGCAAGACCCGGTGCGCACCGAGGAGACGATCAAGAACGGATGGCTGAACACAGGGGATCTGGCGCGCATAGATGAGGACGGATACTTCTACCTGGTCGACAGGGCCAAGGACATGTACATCTCCGGCGGAGAAAACGTTTATCCCACCGAGGTGGAGAAGGTTTTACGCCAGCACCCGGCCATCGAAGACATCGCCATCATCGGTGTGCCTGATGACGTCTGGGGAGAAGTGGGGCATGCTTTCGTGATCGTCAAAGAGGGCTGCACCCTTCAGCCGGAAGAGGTGATTTCCTTCTGCGACGGGAGGCTGGCCCGCTACAAGTGGCCCAAGCACGTGACCTTCTCAAGCGACTTCCCCCGCACATCGCTCGGCAAAGTCCGCAAAGGAATGCTCGCTCAAGGTTCACCTGAATCCTCCTAGGACACGCGCTCATGGCTTGCGGTTGCGGCCGTTCCATGGTTTGCAGCCGGACGCCTTCTTTTTTCTTGGCACTCTTTTACGATTCTCTTGTAATTAAACGGGCCATATGGTAAATAATACCATATGCGTGCCCGTCTGCTCTATCGAGAGAAATTCATCTACGCGGATGGCGCGATTCGAGAAATGGTTCTCTGGCGGCTGCCACTGACTTCCGGTGAAAAAACAGCGGCTTTGAAGTATCGCCTCTTTTATGGCACTGCTGATGGAACCTGCCTGCTGCGTTACGACAATGAGAAAGGCAAAGGGCATCATCGGCATGCCTTGGATTTGGAGGAACCGTATCGTTTCACTGACGTGGATACTCTGGTCAAGGACTTTTTGGAAGACATCGAAAGAATGAGGGAGATGAAATGAAGAAACAAATTAAGATAGGTGTCTCTGATGCTACAGTGTCCGCCAGAGGCTTTGTGGAAGCTTGGAAGCGCGCCGAAGAAGGACGGAAATCTCAGGTGGAACATCGCCTGTACTTTGAGGACCTAGAGACCTTGATAAAAACGCTGACCTCTGCCAGGTGGGGGCTTTTGAAAACATTACGCACCAACGGACCTATGAGTATACGCTCCTTGGCAAATCAGCTCGGTCGAGATTATAAAAATGTTCACACGGATGTTCACCGCCTTGAGCAGCTGGGTCTGATCTGTTACACGGTTGACGAGAAAGTAGAAGTGCCTTGGGACGTCGTAGAAGCCCAGCTCAAGCTGGCAGCATGACTGAGGCGGCAGAAAATCATGTCAGTGCGTATTTCGACCCCACGCTGTTGAGGACAAAAGCGTCAGGAAAAGCTTCTTCGCATCGATGGATCGCCTTCCAGCCTGTGCAGTGCATGGGCACCAGGACTTTGGGTGCCATAGCCTTTAGGGCATCGATGGTCTCTCCGATGATGGGCTCAAAAAAGGGACCTGAAAGATGAAATCCTCCCAGGACCGCATGAACGGGTTGTGATCCTGTCAGCTTCTTCCCGTAAAGCACCGTATTGACGATTCCTGCGTGGCTGCACCCTCCGATCACCACCAACCCTTTGCCCTTAAGAAGAACGAACAACGCCTGATCTTCCGAGATGGGGTCTTTTTCCAGTTTTCCATTTTTTTCCACCATGGCGTGGGGCATTCCTTTTTCAAACGAGGTGGTTCGCTCCACCTCGCCGCTGACCATGATCATGTCCTCACAGATCAACGTGGGTGCCTCAGTCTCTTTAATTTGACCTCCCCGTTTCTGAATTTCCCCTCGATCCAGCATGATGGGGAAGCGGTCTTTTTCGCCGTCCTTGCGGCTCACGTAACGGGGGGAGGTAAAAGCATAGGGGTGGAGCAGCACGGGCATGGGTTTGGGCATCTTTTCCAATAAAACGTTCAGAGATCCTAGGTGATCCATGTGGCCGTGGCTGAGCACGATGCACTCGATCTGCTTCAGGTCCAATCCCAGGTGTTCAATATTATGCAGGACACCCACAGCGCTGTACCCCGTATCGAACAGGACGGTGTGTTTTTTCGCCCCTTTGGAGACGGTCACCAGCAGGGAAAGACCATGTTCCCCGACGAGCGTGTCTTTGAAAATCTCTCCGCCTCCTGAGTGCGCCGGTCGACGGACCACGTCCGTACTGCCGAGGAGCACGTCTACATAGTTGTCCATGAGCGTCAGCACTTCTATCCGGTCGACTTCTCTAAGCATCATGGCAAGTCCCCTCTTCAAACAGCCACCCATGAGTCAATTGATTGCGGATGAAGTTGGCCATAGGCAGTTCACTCCTGCGCTCTTTCTTCACTGCATACTGCTTTCTTCTTGCTGCTTACTGATTCTTGGCACTTCTTCAGTTCTTCCCACACGTGCTCAACCTGCCGCCTCGTATCCTCCAGCGTTCCCTCGTTGTGAATGATGAAATCCGCATATCCCCGCTTTTCATCAATTGGCAGTTGGGCCTTGAGGATGCTCTCTGCCGCCTCCCGGCTGATGCCGTCACGCTTCATGAGCCGCTCGATCTGCATCTCACGGGGAATGTAGACCAGGAGAACTTTGTGGAAACGGTACTGCAGGTTCAACTCGATGAGCAGCGGAATGCCCACCTGGACAATGACGTCCGGGTCCTTTGCAGAGATCTTCTCCACCTGGCTGTAGAATTCTTCGAAAATACGGGGGTGGGTCAAGCTCTCCAGTTTCTTCCTCTTTTCCATATCTCCGAACACCACCTGCGAGAGCTTCTTCCGATCAAGGGATCCGTCTTCCTGGAGCACCTGCTGACCAAAGTACCCCACAATCTCTTTCCATGCCCTTTGTCCCGGTTCAACGACCTTCCGGGCAAGAACATCGAAGTCGATGAGGGGCGCTCCCATCTCCTCGAGCATCGCGGAGACCGCTGATTTCCCCGTTGCAATGCCGCCGGTTACCCCCAGTAGCATACGGTTGTTTTTGCCCCGCAGTTTTTCCAATTGCCCGAGGTCGCCGTAGGCAGGGGGAAACGCACCCCCCAGATCCTGTTCAACTCCCGCAAAGCTGATCGGGTATCGGACGCCTCTGCGATAGAGGGTCTCGAGTCCACTCAAGGCTTTTTCCATCTTTTCCGCGGGGATCGCCATGACCAGGTCTTCATCCCGGCAATGGCCGTAACGTCTTTCTCCATAACAGGGAACCGTGAGGGAGGGCTTGCCGTTCAGGTAGCAGCGGGCGATGGCATCCGAGCAGGAGGATTCCCCTACGCAATGGAAATCCATGACTTCATAGTCCTCCAATTGAAACGCATTGATCAGAAGCATCATTTGAGCCGGATTGGCATAGAGGAGCACGATGTCCGGCTCAAAGGGTTTGTATACCAGGGGGGCCAGAGCGACAGCTTCGTACCGACCGAGAGGCAAGCGCGGAATAGACGCCTCGTACTTCCTGCCGTCCTCCTTTTTCTTCACCCACACGATACTTCGAAAGGTTCCGTCTTTGTAATGCTCGGGGATATCCCTGAGGCCGATGATTGAGGCGCATGTAGGATAGACGAAATCCTCTGCTTCCGCACCCACGGTCCAGTCAAAGTCCTTGACCAAAGCGATCATTTGGCAGAGGCTCATTTTGTGCTGCATTCTTCGCATAAAGGGAATCTTCCCGAGATCCGCCTTGCTTTCGAGCATCTTGAAAGCCACAGGAAAAGATTTGAGCCTCAACAATTGCTCCATGCGCCGAATGATTCTTTCCCAGTCCTTCTCTGTTCCCACGGGCGCCTCCTTCCTGGTTTTCCCTCCCTGCCCCCTCGCCTGCCTGAAGGGGATCAAAGGAACGCAGCAGACTATGCTGAGACCCTTCGGAAGGCACAAGCCGAATACTTGCCGCTTTTCAACGCCGCTACCAAGTCGCTTTCATCCAGGATCTTCGCTTCAAAACGGGTGGCATAAAGGCCCACTTCGGAGACTTGGTGAGCGTCACTCCCTCCGGTTCCCGGGAGGCCCCTGCCTTTTGCCACTTCCGAGGCAAAGCGGTTTTCTTTCTCCGTGACTTTGCTGTTCAACACCTCGATGCCGTCCACCTGTTTGAAAAGCGGCCGCTCCATGGCTTTTTCCGCAGTCAGCCCCAGTTGCCCGGATCCGAAAAGCAGAAAGCCGCGGAAGGGATGGGCCGCAATAATGAAGCCTTCTGCTTCCGAGACCATGGTTCTCAGTTCATCCAGTTTGATGATGCCACGAATCGGTGTTTCCAATCCAAAAACGAGCATGTCCCCTTGATCGGTAGTGATTTCGTTCCCTCGCAAAACAAGAAAACCGTGCTTATGACTCAATTCATCCACAGTACCTTTGTCCCACACGTAATTGTGATCGGTAAGGCAGATCCCTTCCAGGCCGATCCTCTTCGCCTCCAGGATCACATCGTCAACGCGCGCCACACTGCAGGGCGAAGCCGGATAGGTGTGCACGTGAAGGTCGATGACGACCCCTCTCCTGTCTTCGCCCCGAGCTTCTATGGTCTTCCCGAGGCTCTTCTCTGGATGTCTCTCGGCCTCCTTCTGTTTCCTTCCCCCGGAGGTTTTGCTCTCTGCAGGGATCTTCTCCGGTTTGCCGCCTCGAATCAGGTTGGCCGATTGCTCGGCCGCGCCACAGCATTCCACAAGAAGATTGGCAAAATGCCTGCAGCCCTTTCGCCCTATGTTTTTTTGAACCTTCTGTGAAAATCCCTCTTCAAGCGCGCAAAACCCGACAGCCTGTTGAAGGACAGGGATGGCCTTTGGGCATTCAGGAGTCGTCCAGCGCTTGAACCGTCCTTCGATGGATCGGATCACCATGTCGGAGAGGCCTATGGAAACATCGAGCTCAACCCCGTAGATGTCGTCATCCAGCACGCCATAAGCCCAGAGCGTGTCCTTGTCCCTTCTTTCAATCCCCACGGTCTTGTTTCTCATGAACTTCAGCATGGCTCGGTCCATTGACTCAGTCTTCATGACTCGTGACTTCTTTTGGGCGGCTGCTCGAGGCCTTTCACCAGAGGGCTGTCCGGAGCAAAGGCAATGCAGCTGTCATAAAGCCTCACATTGTCCTTGACCAGCTGGGCATAATACTCCTCGGCCTTCCCGCGGTCTTCAGGCGCTTTTGCCAAGGCATCCTTGGTAAAGGAAAGGATAACCCCCTGGCAGCACTCATCTAACATGTTGAGCAGTTCCCCGAGGTTTTCGTGGTCTCCAACCAGGCCTTTCATGATTTTGAGGAGGCCTGGACCAATGCGAATGCCAATCGCCTTACGGAGACTCTCCATGGCATCATTCGGAATCGCTCTGTCACTCCGGTAGACTTCCGCGCGGACCTCTGCCAGTTCAAGGTCAGGGAGCTTGACCTGGATTTCAACCAATGCATCCATCAGGGAGTCTTGCAGCCGGCAGCAAGCCTTCAATGAGCTTCCGTCGATGTGCTCGACACTGGTCGATCTGTTTCTGGAAAAGAATAAGATATGGGGCATGGCCCGAACTCCTCTCAAATCTGCGCGAGCAGATCTCCGCGTTCTACTTCCGCCTTTCCATTCCGTAAGAAAAGATCAGCCCGCTTTTTCAACCTGAACGAGACATGTGTTGCAAGGGAAAGCGCCTGCCGGCGACTTTTCATCCCTCGTCAACACATTGACGCACCCGCCATGGTCAACCCCTTCCTGGTCAGGCCGGTACCAGGCGCCCTCATCGAAGCTCACGACCCCGGGCATGATTCGGTCCGTGACTTTGGCTGTCGCGATCATCTTGCCACGGTCATTGGAGATGTTCACTCTGTCACCGTGGACAATGCCTCGGGCTGCAGCATCTTCACGACTCAGCCACAGGGTGTCGTCCGCAAGCGCCTTGAGTCTCGGGATGTTGTCGAACTGGGAATTCACCCTTGTCTTAGCGTGCGGGCTCACCAGCTGCAGAGGATATCGGACTCTCAAAGGATCCTTCGGCCCCTCCCAGAGGTCCATGTATTTGGGGATAGGAGGGAGCAGCGGGTTATTCATCTCCGCGATCTTCTCGCTGTAGATCTCTATTTTCCCAGAGGGTGTTGAAAAAGGAAAGCCTTTCCCCACCTGGTCGCGAAATGCCACCCAGGGCTCCGCAAGGCCGATCTCGTGGAAGCCTTTCCCCTTGAATGAATCAAAGGCCGGAAGATCCGGCGTGGCCTCCACAAAGCTCCGCAGCCACTCTTCGTCCGACCGATCATTGTACCCCTGAAGTTTCAGGCGCTTCGCGAGTTCCGAAAAGATCTTCAGATCGGATTTCGTCTCCGGAAGAGGCTCTATGGCTTTGTTGAGAAAAATGAAATAAGGACTGCCGGACCATGGCTGGCCGATGTCCTCGCCCTCCATCGAAGTCGTGACCGGCAGAACAAGATCCGCAAACCGTGCAGTGGGCGTCATAAACCGTTCGTGGATGACGATGAACTCCGGCCTCTTAAGAGCTTCGATACCCTTGTTCACATTGAGAAACTGATTCAGCAGATTGCAGCCCACGACGTAGAGCAGCTTGATGTCGCAGGGATAGCCCCCGGATTTCCCCTCGATCAGAGCCTTGTAGACATCGCTGATATGGACCTTTGGACCCAGGTCCCCGGGCATTGGGAAAACCTTCTTGAGGAAGCCCATGGGCACCCGACCGACCCCTCCTGCGGTGTACCCGCCAACCGCACCAATGTTGCCGCTCATTGCGGACAACACGCTCGCGGCCCGGTGGTACTGTTCTCCAAAGGCCGTCCGGCCCGGAGCCCATCCGGCAAACAGCGCAGCCGGTTTAACGGTCGCATAGTCGCGAGCCAAGGCCTGAATGTCCTCTGCGCTCACGCCGGCAATCTCCTGCGCCCATTGAGGGGTCTTGGCCAGGCCGTCTTCTTTTCCAAGAACGTAGTCTTCAAATTTGCCGAAGCCATGCGTGTGGGTCTCGATGAACCGGCGATCGCAGAGGTTCTCGGTGATCAGGACGTGAGCCATGGCGATGAACATGGCCGTGTCCGTGCCCGGTCTGACGGCAATCCACTGGTGCGCAAGCGCCTCTGCGGTCTGAGTCATTCGGGGGTCCACACAAATGATCCTGGCCCCGTTTTTTTTGGCCTGCCCGAGATAGTAAACCATGTCCGGACCAAACCGCGAGACCACAGGATCAAAACCCCAAAGAAGGATCAGATTGGAATGGAGAAAATTGTCCCGCGTCGCACCGGTGAAGGCGGTCCCGAAAGTGACGAGGGATGAAAAGAGTGCCGCCTCATAAGAAGTGATGCCCCACCAGGTGGTACACCCGCCGAAAAGGGAAAAAAAGCGCCGCGCCGCCTTGCCCATGCCTTGAAGCGGGCTGATGGAACCCGAGTAGTCCATGAGGAAGATGGCGCTGTTTCCGTAGAGGTCCCTGACCCTCTGAAGCTGCTCTGAAACAGCGCTCAGCGCCTCATCCCATGAAATAGGCTCAAACTTTCCTTCGCCCCTCTGTCCAACTCGCTTTAAAGGCCTGGTCAATCGATCCGGGGCGTAGACGACATCTTTTTGTGCAAGCCCGCGAACACAGGCTTTGAGGCTGGGCATGGGTCGATCGTCCGTGCCGATGTGCACGATTCGCCCGTCTCTCACACGGACCTTCAGGATGCACCGCGCGCCGCAGTCATAAGAGCAGCTCGTGAGGACCACTTTTTCCGATGAACCTTTTGAACTCATGGAATTACCTGATGCCCTAGCTTCTTGAATTCAACTTCTGTCAGCTGAAGCCGACAGATTGAGGGACAAAGGCACAGAGCGGAAGGGCTTTTCTGCTTTGTGCCTTTGC
>CAZOLJ010000020.1:0-24379 GCA_964580575.1 uncultured Desulfobacteraceae bacterium | reverse complement strand
ATGCTCGTCGTGTTCGGAGATCTTGTCGGTCTGCCTCTGCTTCCTCCCTACTACTCCGTCAGGCTCCTGCCCTACATCGTTCCCAGCCTAAATAACTGGAAGAGACGAATCCTCAGGGAAAGAGATCTCACGGAACAAATGGCCGGTGACTTGTAGCCCCTACTTCCCCTTCATCGTCTTCACGACCAGATAGATCAGGAAAAGAACCCCCACAACGGCAAGGACCCACCAGATGTCTTCATAGTACCGGTTCAGCAGTTCCTTTTGAGTGTACAGGTAATACCCCAGGGCGGCCAGAATGACCGTCCATATCCCCGAACCGAGGGTGGTGTAGAAGAGAAAGGCCTTTATGTCCATCTTTGACAGGCCGGCAGGCAGGGATATCAGCTGCCGCACCGCAGGCACCAGGCGGCCGATAAAGGTGGAGATATTTCCATACTTGAGAAAATAGCGTTCCGATTTCTCCACGGACCGGCGGTTGATGAGCATCAGGTGGGCGATCTTTGTGTCTGCCAGGGAGTAAACCACCTTGCGGCCGAGGAGCAACGCTAAGTAGTAGTTGAATATCGCCCCGAGCAGACTTCCCAGGATGCCGCAGACAACCACCAGGTAGACATTCAGCTCGCCCTGGGCAGCTTTCCAGGCTGCAGGCGGGATGACCACTTCAGAGGGGAATGGAATAAACGAGCTCTCGATGGTCATCAGCAGCGTGATGGTGAAGTAGTTGATGTTTCCCATGTACCAGTCGATGACGCTGTTGAAATAATCAAATACCATTCGGCTTCCTCTTTCCGGGGGTAGTCAAATTTCTTGTTTCTCGGGCGTGGACCAGACTCTACTTCAATTTCCCTTTCCTCTTCAAGGGTTAAACTTCCGTCTGAAAAAGGAGATCGCGGAAGCCCCCCCCTAATGACTATAGAGCTTTTTCCAATCTTCCCGGATGGGGCGCACGATCCTGCCAAGCACATGGCTTGGCAGAAGGTTCAATCTTCTTGTGGCGACAGTTTTTTTGTGATAGACGTAGAAAATCTGTAGGACCCTGCCTGAAGGCATTGGAAATACAGCTCTACACGCCTGAGAGAAGAAAGGTTCGGAGGGGCACAAATATTACAGGACAAAATGGACGAACCCTGATCACCGGGAAAGGAGAAATCATCATGAGTGGCGCCAAACTATTGCTGGTTGACGATGAGGTGGTCTTCACCAACAACATGAACAAGCTGTTGCAAAACCGAGGGTACCAGGTCGCCGTGGCCAACAGCGGCGATGCGGCCATCAAACTGCTGCAGCAGGAAAACTTTGACGTGGTCGTTCTCGACCTCAAGATGCCGGGAATGGACGGTCTGGCCACCTTGAGGAATATGAAGAAACTGGGTTTGGACACCCAAACCCTGATATTGACCGGACATGGATCCATCGACTCGGCCATGGAGGCGACCAAACTGGGCGCCTACGACTATCTGCCCAAGCCCTGCGAGATCGGAGAGTTAGTGGCCAAAATCGAAAAGTGGCGGGAGAAAAAAGACGAGGAACTCAAAGCGAAAAAAAAGTGATGAGAAGGGGCGTCGACGAAAAGATCTGTTGAACACCCCTTAGATTTCTCGAATGAACCCAAACAGTTGAGGAGAAAAAAATGGAATGGCAAATGTGGTTCACCATGGGCTGCGTGGTGCTCATGTTCGTGTTGCTGGCAAAGACGAGTATCGGGCCTGAATGGATATGCCTGGGCACGCTGGTGACCTTGATGACCATGGGCATCATTACGCCGGCAGAATCCGTGGCCGGAGCCTCCAACGAGGGCATGCTCACCGTGGCCGTCCTGTTCATTGTGGCCGGGGCCATTCAGGAGACCGGCGCCATCACCATGCTGACCCCCCTGCTATCTACCAAGATTAAAACAGCGGCGATGGCGCAGTTTCGCATGATGCTCCCGGTCACGCTTTTGAGCTCTTTTCTGAACAACACTCCGGTGGTGGCGATCTTCATCCCGGCAGTGACGGCCTGGGCGAGGAAGATCAAGGTTCCCGTGTCCAAGCTGATGATTCCCCTGAGCTATGCGGCAGTCCTGGGTGGAACATGCACCCTCATCGGCACCAGCACCAACCTGGTGGTGAGCGGGATCGTCGAGAAACAAACCGGATTGAAGATCGACTTTTTTGAAATCACCAAGGTAGGGCTGCCCTCAGCGATCGCCATGTTCGCGGTGGTTTGCTTGTTGAGCCGGTGGTTTCTTCCAGACCGTTCCTCTGCCATCGAGCAGATGGGCCACCCGAAGGAATATACGACCGAGATGATCGTGGATCCCAAAGGTGTTCTTGTGGGGAAAACCATCCAGAAGGCGGAGCTTACGGAAGAAAACGGCATCAATCTCATTCAGATCATCCGCGATGGGGAAAACATTCCGGTGATCGACTACTCCATGACCCTGAAGGCAGACGACCGTCTGGTTTTTGGCGGAGAGAAGGGCATGGTGTCGGATCTGCATCGAACCAAGGGGCTCACCCCCGTGCTGGACCGGTTGTTTGAAATCGAAACGCCGCGGCCGGACCGTTGCTTCGTGGAAGCGGTGGTTTCAAAATCCAACCGCCTTATCGGGCGGAGCATTGTGGGCGGGCATTTCCGCCAGATTTACGATGCGGTCCTTGTGGGGCTCTCGCGAGGGGGCAAGCAGATCAAGGAAACCCTGGGAGGCGTCATTTTGCAGGAAGGGGACACCCTGCTCCTGGAAACCCATCCCATGTTTTACTTGCGAAACAAGGACTCCAACGAGTTTCACCTCATCAGCCAGTTGCAGGAATCATCGGCGCCCCGTTATAACAAGGCGATTTTCGCCACAATCGTGCTCTTGGGAATGGTGGTTGCCGCCGCAGCCGGGGGTGTCGGCATGTTCCTGGCCGCCTGCGTTGCCGCTGCCATTTTGATGATCACCCGGTGCATCACGGTTTCCCAGGCCTATCGAAGCGTGGACATGCAGGTCCTTCTGGTGATCATCGCGGCCTTCGGCATCGGAAAGGCGATGGAGAAGACCGGAGCCGCGGCATTCATCGCAAAACAGATGGTCGGCCTGGCCGGGGGCGAGCCATGGTTCGTCTTGTCCATGCTGTACCTGACCTGCTCGATTCTCACCGAGATGGTGACCAACAACGCGGCGGCATTGATCCTGTGGCCGATTGCCTATTCCATGGCAGGGCAGATGGGCGTCAGCTTCGTGCCTTTTGCTTTTGCCATCATGATGGGCGCCTCTGCGAGTTTTGCGACACCCATCGGGTATCAGTGCAACATGATGGTGTACGGCCCCGGAGGGTACCGGTTCAGCGACTTCTTAAGAATCGGCATACCCATGAACCTCATCATGTGGGTTGTGGCGAGCATCCTGATCCCCATGATTTGGCCCTTCAAGTGAGCGGGAGCTTCGGATGATGGAGATAACGTCCTGACATGGCTCGCGAGAGAGAATTAGAAACAGCGGCGGGAAAGAACGACCCCATCGGCTCTGAAACCCCTGAACGGGAGGCCTACTATAAAAGGCAGTTCCGGAGGTTCGTGTTCTTCACGACGGTGAGCTCCATCATTCCTCTCCTGCTCCTGGGATGGGTATTCAATTATTATTATACGGAATTCGTCAAAGCTCGAACGAAGAATTCCTTTGTGACTCAACTTGAGCAGCATCGCAAGCTCGTGGACCTTTTTTTGGAGGAGCAGGTTTCCAAGCTGGAACTGGCGGTGCGTACCCACACCAAGGAGTTTTTGGCCGACAGGGCGAATCTGTCTTCGGTCTTTGTGAATATCAACGAGAAAAAAGGAGCTTTTACGGATCTGGGCCTGATTGATGGGGAAGGGCGTCATCTCGCCTATGTCGGCCCTTACGACCTGATGGATAAAAACTATTCCGACTCCTTCTGGTTCCAGGAGATCATGACCGGTCCCACCAAGCAGGTGCATATCAGCGACATGTTCCTCGGATTTCGAGAGGTCCCTCACTTCATCATCGCCGCTCTGGGAACCGACGGGAGCAAGAGGTGGATTCTGAGGGCAACCATCGAAACGGAAGTGTTTCGACGCATCGTGGAGGATGTGCGAATCGGAAGCACGGGCGAGGTGTTTCTTTTGAACACCGAGGGGGTCTACCAGAGCAACCCCAGTCTGGGCGGGAAAATGCTCGAGAAATCGGAT
Organism: uncultured Desulfobacteraceae bacterium; assembly: GCA_964580575.1. GTDB lineage: Bacteria > Desulfobacterota > DSM-4660 > Desulfatiglandales > HGW-15 > CAVPDE01. The sequence continues at coordinate 20,206 of CAZOLJ010000020.1, read as the reverse complement.
TTCCCGGTCATGCCCTTCACCGAAACGGTGAGAGTCGCGGTGGGCCGTTTCGGAACCCCTGGGAATCCGGATCGAGCGCCCGAGCAGATCGCGTCCTATGTGTGGCTGAACAACCCGCGATGGATGCTGGTGATGAGGCAGAATTATTCGGAGGCTCTCTATGATGTCAACCATGTGAATTATGTGATGCTCATCATTCTCCACGCCAGCGCGTTCATCATTCTCATTGTGACCATTTTTATCACGCGATACATGATTCGCGCCATGCGCAAGCGGGATGCGGACGTGGATCAGGCGAACGAGTGTTTTTTCCAGGCGAGCAAACTGGCCTCGGTGGGAGAGCTCTCGGCCGGCGTCGCCCATGAAATCAACAATCCGCTGGCCATCATCAATTTTGAGGGCCAGATTCTTTCCGACATGGAAAAGACCTCGGACATGGCCTCTGCGTTTCGAGAGCAGCTCGTCAAATCCCTGGCCCGCATCAGCAATCAGGTGAAGCGATGCAAGCGACTGACACACAGTTTGCTCAAGTTTTCGCGTCAAACCGAAGCGGTGATCAGCGACGTCAACCTGAACACCCTTATTGAAGAGGTCGTCACGCTCGTTGAAAGGGAAGCCAGCAGCAGCGGTGTTCGTCTGATCCTGGAGCCGGAGTCCGGTCTCCCGGCCATCCGGGCCGATGCCTCCCAGCTCCAACAGGTTTTCCTGAATCTCGTGACAAACGCTATTGACGCCCATCCTCAGACGGGGTATGGCAGTGTTCGGATCAAGACCAAGAGCAGCAGGGAACGCCAGGGGGTGGAGGCGGTGGTTTCCGACACCGGCTCCGGAATACCACCCGAAATTATCGACAAAATTTTTGATCCTTTTTTCACGACCAAGCCGGTGGGGAAGGGGACCGGGCTCGGGCTTTCAATCTGTTACGGCATTGTCCGCAAGCTGGGCGGTCAGTTGTCCGTTGAGAGCGAAGTCGGCAAGGGGTCGGTTTTCACCGTCTTTCTGCCCTGTGAGCCGCCGCAAGGGATAAGAGAAACGGAAGGAATGAAATAAACGATTCAGAGGAATGGAGGAAACCCCAATGCTCAGAACAAGAATTTTGCTGGTCGACGATGAGACAGAGTTCACGGACAGCATGTCCCAATTGCTCCGCACCAGAGGGTATCAGGTGACCGCCGTCAACAGCGGCCACGACGCCCTCAAGGCCTTGAAAGAGGGCAAATATGACGTAGTGGTCCTGGATCTGAAGATGCCCGGCAAGGACGGCATGACCACGCTGAGAGAAGCGAAGGACCTGGACATCTTCACGGAGACCCTGATCCTGACCGGACACGGAACCATTGATACCGCGAAGGAGGCCATGAAACTGGGAGCCTACGACTATCTGACCAAACCGTGTGACATTGACGATCTGGTTGCAAAGATTCAGGGTGCAAGGATCAAGAAGGATACGACGGAAAAGGAGGAGATTCTGAAAAAAATAGACGGAATCGTTGAGGGAAGGTCGTTCTAGTTTCTCATGTGCCGGGTTCAGGACAGGGGAAATGGCTTTATCCGGAGCAAAGGGAAAGGAGTGGGGGAATGCAGAGGGCAAGAATTCTTTTGGTCGATGATGAAGTGGAGTTTACCGAAACCATGAAGAGGCTGCTGGTGCACAGAGGGTATGAGGTGACTGCTGTGGACAGCGGCCCCAACGCGATCAAGGCCATTGGAGAGAGCAAGTACGATATCATGGTTCTGGACCTGAAAATGCCCGGCATGGACGGGATTGCCACCTTGAAGGAAATCAATAAGCTTCAGATGCAGATCCAGACGCTGGTCCTGACCGGACACGGAGCCATCAGCACGGCCTTGGAGGCCAAGAAAATGGGTGCCTATGACTATCTGACAAAGCCATGCGATATTGACGAGCTGATCGAAAAACTCGAAGCGGCCAAGAAGGAGAGCGAGGACAGCAACAAAAAGCATTCGCTTCTTGGAACGTTGACCAAGGGGTTCAGGAAGAAGTGAAAACCGTTACCCTGCCGGGCAGACGTTTTTGAATGCATTTTTCCTGAGAGTGATGGGAAGGATATTGTCCATGCCCCTGAAGTGGCCGCATTGGGCTCTCCTCATTCCCATCCTGGTTGCCGGATTTTGTTATTTCATCTCTCTGTCTGAGATCAAAACCGATATGCGACATGCAGGGTGATGCTCGCCTCTTTTATTCTCAAAACGCCACTTTTCAGCAAATCTCGGGCGGGCATCTCCCGTCCGTAACTCCTTGAAATGAGTCCCGCTCAGAGAGCGGGAGAACGAAAGAAAAGGCCTCCGCTTCGGGCGGCTTTAGCGCCCCTTGCGAACACCTCGCCAAGCTACCAAGCATTGACATCCCTTTTGGGATGTTCGATAGTTCATTCCATGAGATTCATCGCGGACCTTCACATCCACTCACACTTCTCTCGTGCCACTTCCAAGAGTCTTGTGCCTGAAGAGCTTTTCATTTGGGCTCAGAAGAAGGGAATCACGTTGATCGGCACCGGAGACTTCACCCACGCCGGCTGGCTCAGCGAGCTTCAGGAGAAACTGGAGCCTGCTGAAAACGGCCTTTACCAGCTCAAACCCGAAGTGCAGAAGAAATTCTCAGACAGGATTCCAGGGTCCTGCTCCTCGCCGGTCCGGTTTGTGCTCTCCGGAGAGATCAGCTGCATTTACAAGCGGGGAGGGAGAACCAGAAAGATCCACAACCTCATCCTCATGCCGGACTTTGAATCTGTAAAGGAGTTGAACGACCGGTTGAGTCGCGTAGGGAATCTGAAATCCGACGGACGCCCGATCCTTGGTCTGGATTCAAGAGATCTTCTTGAGATTGTCCTGGAAACCAGTGACCGCAGCTTCTTCATCCCGGCCCACATCTGGACTCCCTGGTTTTCCCTCTTCGGCTCAAACTCCGGCTTTGATGCGATCGAAGAGTGTTTCGGGGATCTGACCGGCCACATTCACGCTCTTGAAACCGGCCTCTCCTCTGATCCGGTCATGAACCGCCGGCTCTCCGCCCTGGACCATTACCTTCTCGTGTCCAATTCCGATGCTCACTCCCCTGAAAAACTGGGAAGGGAAGCCAATCTTTTCAATACGCCCCTCAATTACGACAGCCTTGTGACGGCGATGGCCGTGAAGAAAGGATTCGAGGGCACGATCGAGTTCTTTCCCGAAGAAGGCAAGTATCATTACGACGGACATCGCAAATGCCGCCTCAGCCTTCACCCTTCGGAAACGCGGAGTCGCAATGGAGTCTGTCCGAAGTGCGGCAAACCCGTTACCGTCGGAGTGCTCCACAGGGTTTATGAGCTCGCGGACAGGGAAGCGCCCAAGCTCCCAAAGCCTTTCTACAGCATCATCCCTTTGCCTGAAATCCTCTCCGAGATCCTCGGCTGCGGGCCATCTTCAAAAAAGGTGACTGTAGCCTACGAAGAACTGCTCGCCGCCCTAGGCCCCGAACTTCACATTCTCATGGATGCGCCCTCCAAAGACATTGAACGAGCAGGAGGCCGGCTTTTGGCTGAAGCGATGGACCGAATGCGGGAGTCCAAAGTCATCAGGGAAGAGGGTTACGACGGGGAGTACGGCGTGATCCGCCTTTTCGAAGAGTCTGAAAAAGCGACCCTCAGAGGGCAGGCGGCGCTCTTCGATGCGCCGGTTGAGACGGCACCGGATGAAGAGGAGAGGAAGCCTGTTTTTTCTAGTCGGCCAGCACGGGCAGTTCATGAAGAGCCGGAACCTTACCAGGCCTTTCTCTTTGACCCGATCCTCGATCCGCTCAATCCGGCGCAAAAGGAAGCGGTGCTCCACCAGGGAAGCCATTTGCTAATCGTTGCCGGGCCCGGCACGGGCAAAACCATGACGCTCACTCACAGGATCGCTTATCAGATTCGCAGCCAGCTCGCATCGGCCGAGGAGATTGTCTCCCTTACCTTCACCAACAAAGCCGCAGCGGAAATGAGGAAGCGGCTGACCGCTCTTCTCCCGGATGAGCAGGGCGCTCAAGTAAAGGTTTCCACCTTCCATGCTTTCTGCCTGGAGATATTGAGAGAAAAAGGATCTGCCCTGAGTCTTCCTGCGGATTTCGGGCTTCTTTCCGAAACCGACGTGGGTGCTCTTGCCCGGCAGGTCTTCGCGGAGTGGATCCCTCCGGGCAGAGCCCGGGACCCCATCCCGAGCGAGGGCCCTAGGCCAGGGGCTGTGGGCCGAGTCGAGGGGTCGAAACAAGGGGTTCGAAGTGTCGCCAGATTCCTCCGAGAGCTCCCAGCCCTGAAGCTCGCTTCACTTGAGGAGGGCGAAAAGAGTGACCCGCTCTTTGATCTTTATGAAAAATATCAGCTAAAGCTGAGAGCCCTTGGGATGCTCGATCTCCACGACCTGGAAGTGGAAACCCTTCGGCTCTTCAGGAACCATCCCGAGGTTGCCGCAGAGATTGGGAAACGTTTCCCTAAGATTTTCGTGGACGAGTACCAGGACACCAACCGAATCCAGGTCGATATCCTGAAATCCCTTGTCTCGTGTGCTCCAAGCATTCCGTGCACCTTGAACCGTGCACCTTGTCCCGTCTTCATCTGCGCCATTGGGGATCCGGACCAGGCCATTTACGGTTTCAGGGGCGCGGACGTAGAGAACTTCCACCGCTTTGCCGGGGATTTCCCCGGCGCCAAGACAGTCACCCTTCTGATCAACTACCGATCCACTCAGCCCATCCTCGATGCCGCTTCGTCCCTGATTCAAAAAAAGCAGAAACTCAAAGGCGTTCTGGGAATCGGCGAACTGGTGCTGATCTCGGATTGCAGAACAGAAGCCGAAGAAGCGGAGATGATTGTGGAGCAAATCGAGAAGCTCATTGGAGGGACGTCGTATTTCTCGTTGGACAGCGGCAGGGCCTCTTCGCAGGAGGAGCATGAAAACCTCGGCTTCGGGGACATGGCCGTGCTTTTCAGACTCAACGCCCAGGGCGATGCTTTTGAGGAATCCTTCTCAAGAGCGGGAATCCCCTTTGTCCGCTCAGGAGAAAAGCCTTTGATCGAAGGCTTTCCCGTCAACGTCCTCTGGCGGTTCCTGCAGACCGTCTTGTATCCTGAGAACGCCTACTACCGGGAGGCCTACCACCAGCTTGTGAATGACCACGCACTTGCACTTCACCCTTCCCCCGGATCTGGTCCGGGGCAGGCTCCAACGCCTCCCATTACCCTTTCCCCCTCTCCCCTGGTGGCACGGACAAGCTCCTTTGTCCGTGGTTTGGGCCGAGATGAGGGAGAAGCGAGGGGCGGCGCAAACCTGGTTAGTTTGATCGGCCAGGCCGTGGCCTTACATGGTCTCGCTTCATTGTCGGAGGAAGAGGAAAACCGCATGCGCCGTCTTAAAGATCTCGCCAAGGCCGGCCACGGGAACCTGAAATCCTTTCTTGACGCCCTATCCCTCGATCGAGGAATCGATCATGCCGGCTTGCTCGGAGACCGCGTGGCCGTCATGTCCTTGCATGCAGCGAAAGGCCTGGAGTGGCCGGTGGTGTTTATTGCAGGGTGCGAGGATCAACTGCTTCCCTGCACCCTTTTTGGAGATCAGGACGAAGCGGAGGAGAAGCGGCTCTTTTACGTCGGCATGACCCGCGCACGGTCAAGGCTGGTTCTTTCTCGCGCGGCCCATCGCGTCCTGAACGGCCGGCCTCTGGACATGAAGCCGTCGCCCTTCGCCCTCCTTATCCCTCAAAGCCTGCGCCGGCCCTTGGAGCGTAAGCCCTGGAAGCCGAAAAAGAAATCACCCAGCCAGCTCTCCTTTTTTTAGAGATAAATGGATCGGAGTCTCTCCAATCGATCCTTGGAGAAGAAAATGCACTCCGTTTCTTGGGCATCGCCTGAAGCGATGTCCTTGGCTAGGGTTTTGCAATTCGGCGCTCCACACAAGCCGCAATTAAGCCCCGGCAAGGTGCTCAGCACGACTTCGGCTTCCTTCACGCGCTTGATGCGCTCTTTCAGGTCGCCCCTATCCCCTTTTATGGGGCGCGGCCGGATAGGCGCTTTGGCGTAAAGATTTTGTCCAGGATAGCGTTTTATTGCTTCTGCTTCGATCAGGGCTTTTTTGTCCGGAAGTTCCGTCGCTATCTGCTGCAATTTGCTGCGGGTCACGTAGAGGTTATCCACCGTGAGATTACCGTTAATGCAGCCCCCCCAGCAAGCATAGCACTCCAAGAAGTCTATATTGCGTAATTTCCCCTTCTCGATGTCGTCAAAGACCCGAATGATGTTCGATAAACCGGTCAGAGACATGTACCGATAGCCTCGAAGATTCCTTCGTTGCCCTTCGCCTGTAGACCATTGAAACATGTCATCGCTGAACAGGTATTCCTGCATATCCGTCTTGAGGTTATTTCCTTTGTGTGTATGCGCTGCGGATAGGACGCCGTTATAGATATCCGAAATGCCGACGGTACCGTCCAGATCACTTTTCATCCCTTCCGCCGGTTCCAGAATCGAGATCGTTTTAGCTTGGCACGAGGTCACATAGATCGCCGCGATTTGATCTTTACCGATTCCCAGCTCCTCAGAGTATTTGCGCTTGAGTTCCCGGCCGGCCAGTTCCCGGGGAGTTTCAACGTGGACCAGTTGCTCCACCATGCCCGGGTAGGAAACCTGAATCAACCTCACGACCACCGGGCAGGAACTGGATATGAGAGGAAATTTCCCTTTCCATTTTCCCACGTATTCCCGGATGGCTTGATTGGTCAGGGCTGTTTCGACTCCAATAATCCAAACCGCGTCAAACCCAAGGGATTTGAGCCCTTCGATGATATGGGCTGGAGAGATGACCGCCGGGAACTGGCCGAAGAGAACAGCCGATGGCACTGCCACTTTGTACTTGAACTTCCATATGTCCTTCAAAGACTGGGTCGTCGCTAAAATAGCTCCCGAAGGACAGACCCGCAGGCAGGAGCCGCAATCAATGCAAAGCTCGGACAGAAGATTGGCTTTCCCCTCCTTGACGCGGATGGCCTGGGTGGGGCAGGACCGCATGCAGCACAACCGACCGGTGCATTTGTCGCGGTCGATTCTAAAGCCGTGGGTCAAATCACGCATTGGAGTTAAGCCTTATCCTTGCGAAAAGGGTGGTTCCTTTCCCGACAAGAGATTCTATTTCTAACGAATCGGAATTCCTCTTGATGTTCGGCAGGCCCATGCCAAAGCCGAAACCCATCTCCCGCATCTCATCGGAAGCGGTTGAAAAACCTTCCTGCATGGCTTGTTCGATATCCGGAATGCCCGGACCCTCGTCCATGATCTCGATCTGGATGTCTTCCTCCGTGATCCTAAAGGTTAGGGTGCCCACCCGCGCATACATCACCACGTTCATTTCAGCTTCGAAAGCCACCACCACCACCCGGCGGATGATATCCGAGTCAAAGTTAAGCCCTTTAAGGATCGCCTTTATTTCGGATGAATTCTCGCCGGCCTTGTCAAAATTGCGCGACTGGATCGTAAAGGTCCTCTTGAACAACTCCTCGGGCATTCTCACATGGCGCCTTTCATTCCATGCTCGCGCAAGATCCCGCACACATCAAACATCCCCAACTTGGTCGCGAGGATTGGAATTTTTTTCTGGCGAGCAAGATCAATCGCTTTTTCATTAACCCGTTTGCCCCGGATGTAAACAATCGCCCGCACATCGGCAATATCCGCTGTTCTCACGGATTGGATGTTGGTCAGTCCCGTGATCATCAAAGCCCCGGGGCAGTGGAAGGCCAGGATCTCGCTCATGCCATCGGATGCCACAACCGTGTCCACTTCAATGGAAAGGTCCGACTCATGGGTTAACACCTGGCAAAACAAAATGTTCTTGATTTCTTCCAACTTCATCGGGTTTGCATCCTCATCAGCAGGTCGTTCGCACCAAAGAGTTTCAGCGATCCCCTGGATTGCCGCCGGAGAGAGCGGCATGCATGGATTTGGCAGCCTTGCGTCCGGCCCCCATGGCGCTGATCACCGTGGCGGCGCCGGTGACCACATCTCCCCCGGCCCAGATCCTGTCCCGCGATGTCTTTCCGGTCTCTTCATCAGCCTCAATGTTGCCTTTTTTGCCGACCTTCAAACCCGGCGTGGTCATGGGGATCAGGGGATTAGGACTGTTGCCGATAGCGCAGATCACGGCATCCGCCTTCATCCTGACCTCCGACCCTTTAACCGGTACCGGGCTTCTCCGCCCGGAGGCATCCGGCTCGCCGAGTTCCATCTTGATGCATTCGATCTCGGTGAGCCAGCCCTGTTCATTGCCGATGAGTCTCACCGGCAACGTCAGGTAGTCGAAAATCACCCCTTCTTCTTCGGCATTTTCGGCCTCTTCAAGCCGCGCCGGCAGTTCTTGCTTGCTGCGACGATACACAATATGCGCTTCGTCTGCGCCGAGCCGCAGGGCGGTCCTGGCCGAATCCATGGCCACATTGCCCCCGCCGAAGACAGCGACTCTGGCGGGTCGCTTCATGGGGGTGTCGTGGGCCGGGAAACGATAAGCCTTCATCAGGTTGCAGCGCGTCAGATACTCATTCGCCGAATAAACACCGTTGAGGTTTTCTCCCGGTATGCCCATGAACCACGGTAACCCTGCCCCTGCCCCGACAAAAACCGCATCGAATTCCTCCATGATGCTGTCGATGGTGCGAGTCTTTCCGACAATAAAGTCAAGATAAAGTTTTACGCCCAGGCTTTTGACATATTCGACCTCGCGCTTGACAATCGCTTTGGGCAATCGGAATTCAGGAATGCCGTAGGTCAAAACGCCTCCTGCTTCGTGCAGGGCTTCGAACATCGTGATTTCATATCCAAGCAGAGCAAGATCATTGGCCACGGTGATCCCGGCTGGACCGGAACCCACCACCGCAATCTTCATCCCGTTCAAAGTCGCCATAGTCGGTTTTTCGATCTTTCCGCTGGCTGCTTCCCAGTCTGCCAGAAACCGCTCGAGACGCCCGATGGCGATTGCTCCGCCCTTCTTTCCAAGGATGCAGCTGTGCTCGCACTGCTCTTCCTGGGGGCAAACGCGGCCGCAAACAGCGGGCAGGGCGTTGGTCTCCTTGATCTTTTTGATGCCTGCTTCAAAATTGCCTTCCACGATACACTGGATGAATTCGGGGATCTTGATTCCCACTGGGCAACCTGCCCGGCACGTGGGTTTTTTGCATTTCAGGCAGCGGCTCGCTTCCTCGAGCGCCAATTCCTCGGTGTACCCAAGCGCGACTTCATCGAAGTTCCTGATGCGCTCAAAAGGCTCTTGCTTCGGCATAGACCGACGCTTGTAATCAATCTGCTTGGCCAATTCCCGGTACCTCCGAAATTAAAAGTGGGACGCACACCCACTCTTGCGCAGCGGATGAACCTCTTCAGGGTTATACGTGCGCCGTCGATTGAGAAACTCCTTCCAATCCACTTCATGACCGTCAAAGTCCGGGCCGTCCACGCAGGCGAACTTGGTCTTTCCCGCCACACTCAGGCGGCAGACGCCGCACATGCCGGTCCCGTCGATCATGATCGGGTTCATGTTGACCATGGTCTTGATCCCCAGCGGCCTGGTCATTTCCGAAACCTTCATCATCTGAAACGTACAGCCATTGACAATGACCCGGTCGGGTTTGATCTTTTCCAGGGTCAGGATCTCGGACAATCGGGTCAGATGCCCCTTGTAGCCGGTGGTCCCGTCGCGGGTGATCTCGATCACGCGGTCGGAGACTCCTTTGAACCTCTCCTGCCAGTAAAGGAGATAGGAACTGCGCGCCTCAAGCATGGAAACAATCGTGTTTCCCTTTTCCTTCAAGGCCCGGGCAATAGGGTAAACACTGCCGATGCCGTAACAGCCGCCGACACACAGCACGGTGCCGAAGTGAGCGATTTCCGTTTCCCGCCCCAAGGGGCCGGCAAAGGTAGGAATCGTGTCACCCGGTTTGAGCCGCGCCAGTTTGCTCGTTGAGGCGCCGACCTGCATGAAGATGCAGGTGACCGTGCCTGCCTCCCGGTTCCAATCTGCGCCCGAAAGAGGGACCCGTTCCCCGTTTTCATCCGGCCTTACAATGACGAAGTTGCCGGGGCTGATAGAATTGGCCACTTCCGGCGCTTCGACGACAAACTCATGCATGTTCGGCACAATCATGCGGCGTTCAATCACTCGGTACATTCTTTTCCTCCAAAGACCATCTGCTGTAACAGTTTAGCTTTTTGAAATGGATGGCTGAGGGCATGGGGGTCTCTCTAAAAACAGAACAACGAAGAAGCCACCGCGCAGTGTCCAGCCTTAGGCCATGGGTGAGGCGGGCGGAGGGCTGCTGGGGAACCTGCCAGCGAAAACTCTGCATGGGGGTGCCGGTGAAACCTCGCCGCCCGCCTTCGCTGCATCTTTTCTGCGAAGTTCTTCCCGACCACTCTTCGTTTTCTGTTTTTAGAGAGACCCCCATGGCCTTTTTCTACGACTATTTCAAAAAGCTGAAATGTTACGATCTGCTTTCGACATCCGGTTCTTTCAACGGGACGGCGGCTTCCTTACGTTACTTTCACCTCCACATGGATGGGATTCGAGTTCAAGTGATAAAGGGGTTCGAGATCTTTGCACTCCTTGAATCCCCGGAAATTCGACGGATGAGAGCAGTAGATGACCTTGGCCGGGCAATCTCCGTCCGCCTTTGTTCTGACCGTCGCCTTTACTCCGTCCACGGTGATGGTGATCCGTCCGCCCGGCTCCACTCCCAATTTGGCCAGATCATCCGGATTCAGCCGCACCCCTTGTTCAAGAGCCAGTTCCCCAAGTCCCTCCACCACAGAGGAGAGATCCGTTCCCCGGTGCTGGAAACCGGCCGGTTCAACAATCAGCAGGAATTCGCCTTTTCCCGCAGGCGGATGATTCCTTTTCTCGATGATCAACTCGCTCCCGGCCTTGAGCCGCCGCGGTTCCCGGTCCGGTTTGGCCGTAAATCCGGGCACGGCTTCATGGATTTCCTGCAGAACTTCTTCTGCATTTTTGTATCCCAGGGGCGGGCAATCGAGTTTCTGGCTCAGGTCCGAAAAGATCTGCCAGTCCGGACGAACAAAGCCGGTCACTGCACCTTCGGGCGGATTTTCTATCTTGACAAGCTCCTGCACCCGGCCTTCGATGTTGGTCAAGGTGCCTCCGGTCTCGGCAAAGCTCGCAGCCGGCAAAAAGGCATCGATCGGGAACGGCGGATAGTAAGTGTCCTGGCTGATTATATAATCACAATCCGGCCGCTCCAGGAACGGCGTCTGGCCGACAAGGTAAATCACTTTAGGCCGCGTCTGTTTGCCCATCACGTCAGCCAGAGAGATTCCTGGGCCTTTGGATGGGACCCCTCCGGGAAGAAGCTCCCCAAACGCACCAAGCTCAACAGCCCCGCGCACATTGGAGCCATGGTAAAGGGGCATGAAATTGGTATTCTTGCGTTTGGCCATTTCGAAAATCGCATCGAGCAATTCCACAGTATCGCTGTATCCGAAAACCGTTGGCCCGATGATGACGGACAGGTTCACCCCCGAGCTGAGCAGATCGATCGCTTTTTTCAACCCGTCTTCATCCATGCCCCCGAGCTTGGCAATGGGTTTGAGATCAATCCTTTTGCCGGAAAGGCGCCTCGCCAGGGCATTCAAGAGCTTCCCTTCCTGGCCCGGCACCGGCTGCAGCCGATGATCGGTGTAGCGGCTCAGGTTCGAATCCCGTGCGTCAATGGTCAGGAGCTTCGCCCCATGCTTGAGGGCGTGCCGGATTTGGACCCCCACCACTGAAAAATAGAAACGGGAATCAAGACCTACGGCGATGATCGCATCCGATTCAGCAATCCCTTTGATGGAAATAGGGAGGGAGAAGAGCTTCGTCCACAGACCTAAACCGCCCGGAAGGTCGAGGCGTGAGGTGGAGTCGACACTGTTACTGGCCAGACAAGAACGCACAAACTTCTGGGCGGCAAACAGGCTTTCATTGGTCAGATCCCCTGAAACAAGCATCAGGAATTCTTCCGGCTTCAGGCCCTTGAGCTTACCTGCAACTTCCTCTTGCGCTTCAGGCCAGGTCACTTCGCGGAAGTATTTGCCCCTTTTGAGCATGGGTTTTTTCGCCCGCTCGTGATGATGCGTCGCTTCCGGCATAGAGAACCGGCCGCGAACGCAAAGCTGACCGTCATTGATCTCCGCATCAAGGTTCGGATAAACTTTCGATAGCTTCCCGTCCTTGTGATGAAGTTCAATCCGGCAGCCGATGCTGCAGAAAGGACACGTAGAGACTTCCACCCCGTCAGGCTTGCCGTCCCACTTGGAGCTCTTGTCCGCCAGTGCCCCGGTCGGACAAACCGAAACACAGGCCCCGCAGAACTCACAGCCTGCCTCCACGTGGCTCTTGCCGAAAGCCGGCCCGATCTGCACTTTCGGTCCCCGGTACTTGAAGGCCAGAATGGCGGTACCGCGCACTTCCTGGCACATGCGCACGCACCGGCCGCAAAGGATGCAGATATTGTAGTCACGGTCAAAGAAGGGGTCATCGTGCTCGGCCTCGTAACCGCGGTAATAGATCGGATAGGTGATCTCCGTCAGCCCGATCCTCTCCACCACATTCTGCAGTTCACACTGATGGTCGTTCGGACAATACCGGCACCCGGTGCTGACGCCCGTTTTGCGAATCGTGAACTGATACTCCATGCACTCGGCTTTTTCCCCGCAAACCAGACAGCTGCTGGGATGCTCGCTCAGGATCAGTTGCAGGATTTCCTTGCGCATGTCCCGCAGGGTTGCGGTGTCGGTCAGCACTTTCATGCCTTCCTGGGCTACTGTGCTGCAGGCCAGGGGATAGCCGCGCATGCCTTCAATTTCCACCACGCACATGCGGCAACCTCCGAAGGGGCTGAGATCCTTGTGAGAGCAAAGGGAAGGGATGTAAATGTTGTTCAGTTCCGCGGCCCGAAGCACGGTGACATGCTCGGGAAAGGAGACTTCGCGGTGGTCTATTTCCATTTTCAGGGGTCGCGCCTTTTTTGCTCGCTTTTCTTTCTCAGTCACGGTTCGCCTCAAGATTCAATGATAATGGCATCGCCGGCAATAGCATCGAAGCGACAGATTTCATAGCAGGATCGGCACTTGATGCATTTGCTTTTGTCCAGATTGTGCACTTCGGAACGGGGGCCGGTAATGGCGCCGGTGGGGCAGACCTGGACGCAGCGCTGGCAGCCGGTACACTTTTCCTTGATAATGCGGTAAACCACCAGATCGCGACAGACTGCCGCGGGACAGCGTTTGTTCACGATGTGGGCCAGGAACTCTTCACGGAAATACTTGAGGGAGCTCAATACCGGGTTGGGAGCCGTCTGTCCCAGCCCGCAGAGGGACGCACCTTTGACTGCCTTGGACAAATTCTCCAGTTTCCCTAGGTCGGTGATTTCGCCCTGGCCTTTGCAGATCTTGGTCAGAATATTGACCAGATGGCGGGTGCCCACCCGGCAGGGGACGCATTTGCCGCAGGATTCGGCTTGAGTGAAACTCAAGTAGTATTTGGCGGTGTCCACAATACACGTATCGCGGTCTATGACGATCAGACCGCCTGAGCCCATGATAGAGCCGGCGGCGGCCAGATTCTCATAGTCAATGGGGGTGTCCAGGAATTCCTGGCCAAGACATCCTCCGGAAGGACCCCCGGTTTGCACCGCTTTGAACTCCTTGACCAGTCCTCCGCCTATTTCAAAGATCACCTTGCGCAAGGTCGTGCCTAAGGGAACTTCGATCAAACCCGTACGCCTCACCTTGCCGACCAGGCTGAAGGTTTTGGTGCCTTTGGAGCTTTCCGTGCCGTACTGGGAATACCAGTCTGCGCCGTTGCGCAGGATGTTGGGCAGGGTTCCCAGGGTTTCCACGTTGTTGATAATCGTCGGCTTGCCCCAAAGTCCGGACAAGGCCGGGAAAGGAGGCCGCGTGCGCGGCATGCCCCTTCTGCCCTCGATGCTCCCGATCAGGGCCGTCTCTTCTCCGCACACAAAGGCCCCGGCCCCTTCCTTGATCTTGATGTCAAAGCTGAAGTCGCTCCCGAGGATATTCTCCCCGAGCAGCCCCAATTCGCGGATATGGGCAATGGCGCCCTTGAGGCGCTCGACGGCCAGGGGGTATTCTGCGCGGATGTAGATAAATCCTTGGGTGGCGCCAATGGTGTAGGCTGCGATCAGCATGCCCTCGAGCAAGGCATGGGGATCCCCCTCAATGAGGGAGCGGTTCATGAAGGCTCCAGGATCTCCCTCATCCGCGTTGCAGATCAGGTAGCGCTCAGCACTTTCAGCCTCCCTGCAGACGAGCCACTTGCGCCACGTGGGAAAGCCGGCCCCGCCCCGGCCGCGGATTCCGGAGTTCTTGACAACCTCCAGCACATCCTTCCAGGGCATGGCCAGGGTCTTTTCCAGACCTTTGTAGCCGTCCCGGGCCAGATAATGATCCAGATTCTCCGGATCGATCATGCCGCAGTTCCGGAGGACAATGCGCACCTGCGGAGCGAGCATGGGGTGGTCGAAAAATCTCGGCACGCCGTCGAATTCTTCTCTTCCAAAGTGACCGACCAGGCGCGGCTTGTAGACTTCACCCTTTTCCAAAAAGGAATGCAGTAACCGGGTGACATTATCCGCAGTGACATTGGAGTAACTGATGCGCGGTTGGCCGGGCATCTGGATGTCCACCAGCGGTTCGAGATAGCAAGGGCCGATGCATCCGACCTTGACGACATCCACCCCCTGTTTCTTCTCTTTGACATAGGCTTCCAACGCGCCTATGACCTCAGAGGCTCCAGCCGCCAGCCCACAGGATCCAGCACCCACGTAGATCAAAGGACGCTGGTTGTTCTGGAATTTAGACCATTCTTTTTCCGCTTGCTTGCGGCGTTCTTTAAGCTTTTTTATGTTCATCGAGAATCCCCTGCAGTTTCAAAACCGACATCTGGGCATAGGTCTTATCGTCAAGGGTGACCACGGGTGCGAGGGCGCAACAACCCAGACAGAAGACCCTCTCAAGGTCGTACTTGCCGTCCTGAGTCGTTTCGCCGGGGTTGATTTCCAGGCGGCGTTTTAAAACGTCCAGCATCTGCTCACCGCCTTTGACATGGCAAGCCGTCCCCAAACAAACCCTGAGATGGTGCTGTCCGCGCGGCAGGAATCGGAACTGAGCGTAGAAAGTCGCCACCCCATAGATTTCGTTCTCGGAAATCTTGAGCCAGCGCGCGATCTTCTGGAGGGCTTCCTTGGGAAGGTAGTCATAGACCGCTTGAATCCTTTGCAGCACAGGAATCAAATCGGAGCGGTCTCCTTTGAATTCCAGCTCGATCTCAGCCAGAGGCCCTTTTTTCATCACCCTTGTCCTCCTCGGGACGGATGGCGCTCTCTTGTCGAGGGACGTCCGTGTCGTCATCCGCACCTGTCAGCCGGTGGCACCTTTTAGAATAACGAGAGGGTAACACTTTAGCTCTTTGAAATTGTCACAGGAAAAGGCCATGGGGGTCTCTCTCAAAACAGAAAACGAAGAGGGATCGGGAAATAGCTCGCAGACAAGAGGCAGCGAAGGCGGGCGGCGAGGGTTCACCGGCACCTGTCCGGAAGGTTTTGTCTGGCGAGTTTCCCCGCAGCCCTCCGCCCGCCTCACCCATGGCCCAGAGCAAGCCACGGCGGTGTGGCTTCTTCGTTGTTCTGTTTTGAGAGAGACCCCCATGGCCTGAGCCATCCATTTCAAACAGCTAAAGTGTTACCCGAAATGATCTTTCCCCGCTGGAAGTGCGAAATGGGGGCATTGAAACAAACAGGAGAATGAGATTTATCCCCGTGACCTATAAAGCAAGCAGTGGATTGCTCCCGTTGATGATTCCCTGAACCAGCTTATCGGACACCCAGTGCGAACAGTTTGGACGCCATGGTCCATGTATCGAGGTCTGAGACAAAAAGAGCAATGCCGGCTTTATCGGCCAGTTGGATCACATCATCGGCAGGCATTTTCCCTTTGGCGAAAACAATGGCCGCCACATCCACCAGGTTGGCTGTCGCGATCAGGCTCTTGTGGGTCTGAAGCGTGATCAACAAGGCGTTGGGCTTGCCCATCGTGATAATGTCGGAGACCATGTCTGAGACATAAACGCCCTCGAAGTCCTTGTCCGTGGATTTATTGATCGACTTGAGGCCCGTTTTTTTGGCGAGTTCTGATAGCTTCATATCTTCCCCTTCCTTGCGCAAAGCGCTGAATTAGTAGATCTCGGTCAGTCCCACATCGGCGATCACGATTCCCTTGCAACGATCCACACTGCAGCAGGTGTCACAAGGAACGACCAGAATCTTCTTGCCCGGAACTTTGATATGTTGGTTGAAGTATTCGTTGAGCGCCTTGATTCCTTCAGCGCTGACACACTTGCCAGAAGCGTGGGTGCTGTCCGCGCACAGGGCCACATAGACCCAGGTGCCTTTGCCCTCCCTTGCGGCGATCTTGACGACGCCGCATTGAGGATCATCGCAGGTCGACATCATCAAGCCCATCACATCATCCAAATCAACAAGTCTGCCGCATTCCACACACTTAAGATTAAACTTCACCGCTTGCGAACTTCCCAAGTAGACCCAGAAGTGATCGCCTTCCTGACGTTCATCCATCGGGACGATGACTTCTGCAGAAAAGGACGCCGAGCGGCCCCCGCACCTTGGACATCCCTCAATGACCAGATATCCGTGGCGGATGTCAGCCATTTCCCATTTGTGGTTGCAAGTGCTCATTAAGCCTCCGTTCCTTCGAGATTTGTAACTTCTGACACAAAACCCTTGGCCAGCCGCAGTTCCAGGAATCTCCCCAAATGAACCACCTTCAGCAACAGGTTTTGAACATCCTAAAGCTATGACACTTTATGGCGCTGTTGAGTCACCAGCGCATCGCCGAGCAGCAAGATGTGAAAATCAATTTATTTCCCAAGGTGTTCACCCTTCACCCCTGAGAAGAAGCTCGGAGAACAACAGAGGCAAGAAAGCGATGCTCTTTCTTACCCGTTGAAAAGAAACCCGAAAAAGGCTTCTAAAAGAAGTGACCTGCTCCTCGCAGGTTTGGTTTCAATGCATTGCATTGAACTGGTCATTTAAATAACATTTACGCCGAAAAACTGTCAAGAGGGAAAAGAGACCAGGTTGCTTGGGAGTCCGATCATTTGCCTCGCCAAGGCAAGGCAAATGATCGGATTTTTGTCTATCGGTAGGGAGTGCTCTAGTGCTTAAACGCCCTCTGCCCGGTGAAGACCATGGTCACCTGGGGCTTTGCTTCGTTGCAGGCCTGAATGGCTTCGAAATCTCTCATGGATCCGCCCGGGTGGACCACAGCCCGGATTCCTTCTTTGATGCCCACGTCCACGCCGTCTCTGAAGGGGAAGAAGGCATCCGAGACCATGGTCGAACCGATGAGCCCGCCCTTGGCCTTCTTGGTCTCCGCATCGATCTCCTCCAGCACGGATCGGGTTTTCTCCCCCGCTCTAATCTTCAGTTCCATCTCTTTGTAGGGCACGCCGTACTTCTTGAAGCAGAGCCAGTCGGCATACTTGGTGTAGGCTTTGTAAACAGCGATTTCAGCAACCCCGACCCTGTCCTGTTCACCGGTCCCGATGCCGGCCGTGACGCCGTCCTTCACGTAGATCACGGAGTTCGAGCTCACCCCCTGCTCCACCTGCCAGCCGAAGAGCATGTCCGCGTATTCTTCCTCCGTCGGCTTTCTCTCGATCCCATAGGTCTTGCCCTTGAACTCGCAGGTCGCGGGCAAGAAGTCCTTCGGAGACTTGATGCGGTTGAGCGGAGACTGCTGGATAATGATGCCGCCGTCTATAAGACTCTTGAAATCCGCGAAACGGGTGTTGGCATAGGCGGAGAGCTGGTTGATTTTGCTGATCCGGATGATCCGGAGATTCCCCCTCTTGGCCAGAATGGGCACCGTTCCCTCTTCGAACTCGGGCGCAGCCACCACCTCCAGATAATTCTCCGCACTCAACTCCGCTGTGGCCCGATCGACAGGCCTGTTAAACACGACGGCCCCTCCGAAGGCGGCGATCCGGTCCGCCATGTTCGCCTTCTCATAGGCATCTGCAAGGCTCGACCCGTAGGCCACGCCGCAGGGGTTGTTGTGTTTGACAATGACCGCCAGAGGCTTCTCCATCAGGTATTTCATGATGTTCATGGCATTGTCCACATCGGTCAGGTTGATTTTCCCGGGATGCTTCCCCTCCTGGATCATGTCTTCTTCGCTGATCGCCGAAACGAGTCCTCGTCCCGCCTCAATGAACTGGCAGCCGCCGATGACGAGATTGCCGTTCACCAGTTCATAGAGGGCCGCCTCCTGACCGGGGTTCTCCCCATAGCGAAGACCCTTTTCAATGATCTGGCCTGACTTCTCGTCAGGAAGCTTCCAAGCTCTCTTTCTGTAAACCAGCACCTGGTCCCCAAAAGAGATGGTCATTTGAGAAGGAAAGTGGTCATCCATCATGGTCTTGTACATTTTTTTCAAGTCTTGACTCATAGGTCTTCTCCTGAATTAAGTTCCGTGTCGTTCAGCGCCTGTAGCCCCAAATTGCCGCATGTTGCAGGTCGCAGGTTGCATGTTGGTTGTGGGGTCAGCGCTTTGCCCCTTCCTAATCCTCCTCTTGCTTCTTGCCGATGGCGTTGATATACGCACTCAACTTCGGCGTCAGTTCCTCGATCAACTTCTGAAACATCTTCACTTCACTATCCGACAGAAGCTTCCTCTTGTAAGCTCTTCTGAGCCAATGTTTCACTTCGAAAAGGGAACCTCTGGCAATCTTCGCGAATCTCTTTTTTTCGGCGGGACTCCCGCGACCGGAACCCTCTGCTATATTGGCTCCCATACTGTCCGCCGATTTTATGAACTGGACACCTACCGTTTGCTGAGCCAGATATTCCCACCCTCCAACAACTTTCCAAGCGAGATCCGCTATTTCTTCCGCCAGTTGGTATACACGAAGGTTTTCGAACTCAGTTCTGTACATGCTCGCCCTCCTTCGTTCCTCTCTCTTCAAGGCCAACAGGCAACCCGCGACCTGCAACCTGCATCTTTACGCTTTATGCTTTTCGATGTAGGCGTAGGCGTTGTGATTATGGATCGATTCGTAGTTCTCTGATTCCACGGCAAACCAGGTGATGTTGGGGTCCATGTTCAGCTTTTGGGCGATGTCTCTCACGATGTCTTCCACGAACATGGGATTCTGATAGGCTCGCTCGGTCACAAACTTCTCATCTTCACGCTTCAGCACGGAGTAAACATCGCTCGAAGCGGAATCCTCCACCAGCTTGATCAAATCCTCGATCCAGACAAATTTCTTGAAGCGGACCTGGAGCCTGACCTCGCCGCGCTGGTTGTGGGCGCCGAACTCGCTGATCTCCTTGGAGCAGGGACAAAGAGTGGAAATGGGGACCTGAATAATGAGCATGAGATCCATGCTGCTGTTCAGAGACCCCTTGATGGTGCATTCGTACTCCATGAGACCTTGGCTCCCGGTGACCGGAGCCTTCTTGTTGACAAAATAGGGGAAGGCGACCTCCATGTGGGCACTCGCCGCATCCAATCTTGCCTTCATCTCCTCCAGGATTTCCGAGAAATTGTGAAGTGAGATTCTGCGGCTGTGCTCATTCAGAATCTCCACGAACCGGCTCATGTGCGTTCCTTTGTACTGGTGAGGCAGGTTGACGTACATGTTGATTCTGGCCACGGTTTGCTGTTCGCCCTCATCCTTGTCGCGCACGGTGATCGGGTAGCGAATGCCCTTCACTCCGACCTGGTCGATATTGATGTTCCTGTAATCCTTATGGTTCTGCATGTCTTCCATGGCTTGCTGTTGCTCCCGGCGCTGTCAAACATTTAATTATTGACACCTGGGGGCACAAAGTCAATGAGCAAAAAAAGAAGAGAATACAGGAGACAGTAGACAGAATAAAAACAAACGACAACGCAACCACAAAAGGGCGAAGGCACGAAAGATAAGAGGGTATTTTTCGATCTTGATTTAGCTCTATCTTTTGGGTATTTTATATAAGTTTCTGTTTCGAATTTCGAAATTCGGATTTCGGATTTTCCCTTTGTCGGGGCGTGGCGCAGTCTGGTAGCGCACTTGCTTTGGGAGCAAGGTGTCGGAGGTTCAAATCCTCTCGCCCCGACCA
>CAZOLJ010000019.1:24019-63168 GCA_964580575.1 uncultured Desulfobacteraceae bacterium | reverse complement strand
TGGCCAAGGGAATCGTTTCAACCCAAGGGGATTTGTGATAAGATTCAAAAGAAACGTGCGGCCGGCTGGGCCACGCAGGAAAATCCCCCCTGCCCCCCTTTACCAAAAGGGGGGATTCTAGGCGGGAAGGCACGCATCAATGGAAGGAGTAAAGCGATTTGCGGATTATTTTCTTTGCAGGAAAAGGCGGTGTGGGCAAGACGAGTGTGGCGGCTGCCACGGGAATCCGAGTGGCGGAAATGGGCCAGCGCACCATTATTATGTCGCTCGATGTGGCCCACAGCCTTTCCGACATTTTTGATCTCGAAAAGGATCTCCTGGACCAGAACAAGGGCAAGCCCATCAAGGTCCGCGACAATCTCTGGATACAGGAGCTGGACATTCAGCAGGAAATTGAAAGGAACTGGGGCGAGATCCACAGGTACCTCTCGGCGCTGTTCAAGACAACGGGCTTGGATGAAATCCTTTCTGAGGAACTCGCCATTTTGCCCGGCATGGAGGAAGTGAGCCTTCTTCTTTACATCAATCGATATGTTCGGGACAAAGAATTCGATGTCATTCTCCTGGACTGCGCGCCCACAGGGGAATGCATCCGGTTCATCAGCGTTCCCACGACCCTGGATTGGTACATCAAGAAGATCTTCAAGATGGAAAAAACCCTCGCCAAGGTTGTAGGCCCTGTGGCCAAGAGGCTCTACAATGTGCCGATCCCCGGCGATGAGTATTTCGATGCCATCGAGCACCTCTTTGAACGGATGAAAGGGGTGGATCAGCTCATGATTGATCCTGAGGTCACAAGCGTTCGCCTGATCGCCAACCCTGAGAAAATCGTCATCAAGGAGACCCAGCGGGCCTTTATGTACTTCAGCCTTTACCGCATGAACATCGATGCCATCATCATGAACCGAGTGCTTCCGCCGAAGATCAAGGACAGTTATTTTCAGACCTGGCGAGAAAACCAGAAGCAGTACATGGAAATTGCCAAGGACTACTTCAGCCCCATTCCCATCTTTTCCGTAAACCTGTTCAGGAACGAAGTGCTCGGTTACGATCGGCTCAAATCGCTCGCGGCCCAGATCTACGGCCAGCGCAATCCCCTGGAGAAATTTTACATCGGCCGGCCCTACGAGCTCTCCAAAGAAGACGGCGTCTATTGTCTCAGGCTGAAGATCCCCTTTGCAGGCAAGGATCATCTGGAACTGAACAAGGTCTCCGACGAACTCATCGTCCGCATCGGCAGCTTCAAGAAACACATTCTGCTGCCAAGGCACGTGGCTGCCTCCAAGTCGGTGAAAGCCAAAATGGAGGAGGAATACTTGAACGTTTGTTTTGAAGGAGAAGATCATGGTTAAGAAAAAAGAAGAGGAAATGGTGATGTGTCCAGTGGGGAAGTTCTTCATGGATCTCCAGAAGATTTCTCGGCCGAAGTCCAAGTTCTTTGAGCACATGGATCTCTCGCGTATCGAATTTCTGAAAGCGATCCGCACCCTTGTGGATGAACGGATTGAAGGGCTTGAGGAAAAGAAGCGCTCCAAGCAGGGAAAGAAAGCAACGAAGATCAACATTGAAGAATAATGAGATTGACGCTCCAGGGGCGTTCTGATAGGAGACGGGAGGACTTTATCCAGTAGGAGCAAGGGTTTTGGAATTCACTACGATCAAAGGATTTAAAGACATCCTTCCCGGAGAGGTGGAAGTCTGGCAGCGAGTCGAGAGGCGTTCCAGGCGGGTGTTCCGGAGCTTCGGATTTCAGGAGATCAAGCTCCCTCTCATGGAAATGACCGAACTCTTCAAGCGAAGTATCGGCGAGGAAACCGACATTGTTTCCAAGGAGATGTACACGTTCACGGACAGCAAGGGCAGGAATTTTTCCCTTCGACCCGAAGCCACGGCTTCCCTCGTGAGAGCCTACATTCAGCACAGGCTTTACCAGGACAACCCCCTGCAAAAGGTCTTTGTGATCGGCCCCATGTTCAGGCACGAACGGCCTCAGAAAGGACGTTTCAGGCAGTTCCATCAGATCGATGCGGAGATCTTCGGCGACCCGGGACCCAAATCCGATGCAGAGATCATCCTTCTCGCCATGACTGTGTTCGAGACTGTGGGACTCTCGGGCCTGGGCCTCCAGGTCAATTCCCTGGGATGTCCCGAGTGCCGCGCTGCTTTTCGCGAGGAGTTGAGGAAATATCTTGGGCGGAAAAAAGAGGGGCTGTGCGAAGACTGCAAGAGAAGGGCCGACACCAATCCTCTCCGCGTGTTCGACTGCAAGGTGGACGGCTGCAAGGAGGTGGTTGCAGGCGCTCCTTCAATCCTGGAATTCGTTTGTGGGGACTGCGACCAGCATTTCAAGGGACTCCAGGAGTATCTTGGCCTGCTCGGCATTTCGTTCACCATTAACCCCATGCTCGTTAGAGGCCTGGACTACTACACCCGGACCACTTTCGAGATTCAGACCGACAGACTCGGCGCTCAGAACGCGGTACTCGGAGGCGGCCGGTATGACGGCCTGTCCAAACAGCTGGGCGGGCCGGATCACCCGGCCATTGGATTTGCCCTGGGCGTGGAGCGGTTGATCACCCTGCTCCAGGAAGAAGGCCAGGAAAAGAACCCTGTGCCCGATCTTTTTATTATCGGACTGGGAGAGAAGGCTGAAAAAAAGGCTTTTGCTTGGGCCTGCGACCTCCGAAAGTCCGGGTTCTGGGTGGAGACAGATTACGGGACCAAGGGCCTCAAGGCCCAGCTCAGGCGAGCGGATCGCCTGGGCGCTTCGAGGGTGCTCATCGTAGGGGACAATGAACTGGCTTCCGGAAAGGCTCTCCTGAAGGACATGATCAGGAAAGAGCAGAAGCCGGTGGACCTGGAGGACCTGCTCAGTACGCTCAAGAACAAGTTAGTGATGGATGCACGATGAATCTCAATGATGATGTTCGTCTGGAACCGCTGGCTGACTGGAAGAGATCGCATGATTGCGGAAGTTTGCGAGCCGCAGACATCGGCCGGGAAGCCCTGCTCATGGGCTGGGTCAACACCCGCAGAGACCTGGGGAACCTGATTTTCATCGACCTGAGAGACAGGGAAGGAATCACTCAGATCGTTTTTGATCCCAACGTGGATGAAGAGAGCCACGCAAAGGCCCACGTTCTCCGGAACGAGTGGGTCCTGGCCGTCAAGGGAAAGGTTTTGCCCAGGCTCGAGGGCCAGGAAAACCTGAAACTCCCTACCGGCGCGATTGAGCTCAAGGTGACGGAACTCAAGATCCTGAACAGGTCGGAAACCCCTCCCTTTCAGGTGGATGGGGCGGTGGATGCCTCTGAGACGCTCCGTCTCAAATACCGGTATCTGGAGCTTCGACGAAGAAAGGTTTTCCAGAACTTCCTCCAGCGCCATCGCATGACCGCCCAGGTCAGGGAGTACCTGAACAGGAACGGCTTTATCGAAGTGGAGACACCCTTTCTGACCAAGAGTACACCCGAAGGGGCAAGGGATTACCTGGTGCCGAGCCGGATTCACAAGGGGCTTTTCTACGCCCTGCCCCAATCCCCGCAGCTCTTCAAGCAGCTCCTCATGATCGCAGGCTTTGACCGGTATTACCAGGTGGTGCGATGCTTTCGAGACGAGGATCTCAGGGCCGACCGGCAGCCTGAGTTCACCCAGGTTGACCTGGAGATGTCCTTCAGCAGCGAAGAGAACATCATCGGCCTCATAGAGGGAATGATGGCCGAGCTTTTCGAGAAGATCCTGGGGGTAAAGATCGCTCTGCCCCTTCCTCGCCTGGAGTACCGGGATGCCATAGAGCGTTTCGGCACGGATCGGCCTGACACCCGCTTCGGCATGGAGATGAGAGATATCAGCGACCTTGCGGGAAACTCGGATTTCCAGGTTCTCAAAGGCGTGCTGCAGCAGGGCGGGGTCGTGAAGGCCATCCGTGTGGAAGAGGGAGCCGGCCTTTTCTCCAGGAAAGCCTTGGACGAGATCTCACAGTTGGCGGTCCAAGCCGGAGCCAAGGGCCTGATGAACGTGAAAATCACGGCGGACGGATGGCAATCCTCTCTAGACAAGTTCTTCAAGAAAGAAGACAAGGCTGCTGTCAATCAGCGGACCGGAGCCGCTCCGGGGGACCTGCTTTTGATTCTGGCTGACAAAGCCTCTATCGTCAATTCCTGCCTCGGCATGCTCAGGCTTGAGCTGGCAAAGAGACTCAACCTGATGAAAAAGGAAGATTACGACCTGGTGTGGGTGACCAGGTTTCCTCTCCTGGACTACAACGAGGAGGAAGGCAGGCTGGAATCCGTGCACCATCCCTTTACCTCCCCGCTCGAAGAAGACCTCCCTTTCCTTCAGGACCAACCGGAGAAAGTCAGGGCAAGAGCCTATGACATTGTTCTTAATGGAAGCGAGATCGGCGGCGGTAGCGTGAGGATCCACAATCCCGCGTTGCAGGAGACGATGTTCAGGATCCTGGGGATTTCCCGGGAAGAAGCAAACCTCAAGTTCGGTTTTTTCCTGGAAGCCCTCAAGTACGGCGCCCCACCCCATGCAGGCATTGCCCTCGGTTTTGACCGCTTGGCTGCAATTCTGACAGGTTCGGAATCCATCAGGGAAGTGATCGCCTTCCCCAAGACCCAGACGGCCTCCTGCCTCCTGAGCGATGCGCCCTCCCGGGTCGACAAAAAGCAGCTCGACGAACTAGGGCTTGCCGTCAAGGAAACCCAGGAATCCTGAAAGGTTAGGAGCCCTTCACCCAATTTATTCCGTTATGATGCTGTATTGTAGTTCTAAAGAGGTCTGTTTTCTGAATCAAGATTGACTCTCTCTACGAAGGAAGCGAGGGAGGTGCGGAAAAGCTAGTAACGTTCAAAAGTGTTTGTCCATGGGATTTATTTCTAAGCCCATGCAAACACTTTTGAACGTTACCGAAAAGTTAAATGTTTGGCCTCTAATTCTATTGACAGCCGCTTAAATATGACTAAAATATTGTCCACAGTCCCTGGGTTCTCGGGACTGTTTAATTTTGTCATTCTAAAAGAAGGGACGTGATAACCATGATTTGCAATAGCGTAAAGCAGGGTGTTGAGTGCTTTTTCATGAACAAGAATGGCTGCCAGTTCAACGGTGGGAGCTGCCATCCCATCGTTGAGCAATGCACCGGCTGCCTGAAAGTCAAAGAGTTTCCCGCCGGCAACTATTGCCTTATTTTCCCTGAGCCTGTCGTTAAATGGCGAACCGGGAAATGCGCCATGGCCACCCATATCGCCAAGGCCCCGGCCCAAGAGCAGGCAAAGGTCAATCCTCTGAAGGCTTCTAAGCGCGCAGCCCGCTGATTTTATTTGATCCGTTCAAAGTTCAACCAGAGAGTCCAGGTCTCTGAAGGGAGTGGTCCGCCTTTGGCAGACCAGTAAGCAGTATGTAGTAAGCAGTAAACCGGGTCATTGGTTTTTGCTGCTTACTTCTTACTTCTTACTTCCTACTGTTCCCTACCTCGTGAGGTAGACGAGAAACTCCTTGTTCCCCTTGGGACCAAGCACCGGAGAAGGGATTTGCCCCTCGACTTTCCAGCCGACTTCTCCGAAAAAGGCACAGAGGCTGCCCAGCACCTCCTGGTGCAACGCAGGGTCTCTGACCACTCCTCCTTTGCCGACCTGGCCCTTTCCGACTTCGAACTGAGGCTTCACAAGCACAATGGCAAAGGCCTGCGGCTTCAGGAGCCTGGATGCGGCAGGAAGGGCCAGTTTCAGGGAAATGAAAGACACATCGATCACCGCGCCGTCCAGGTCCTCTTTCACCGTGCCCGGGGCAAGGTTCCGGATGTTCGTTTTCTCGAGAAGAACCACCCTCGGGTCTTGCCGGAGTTTCCAGTGAAACTGGCCGTAACCGACGTCAACCGCAACGACCTTCTTGGCCCCTCTCTGAAGCAAGCAATCCGTGAAGCCTCCTGTGGAGGCGCCCACGTCCAGGAGAACCCTGTCCTTCACATCCACTGAAAACCGATCGAGAGCTGCTTCGAGCTTTAGCCCGCCGCGACTCACATAGGGAAGGGTTTTTTTGATGGAGAGGGTTGAGAGTGGAGCAACGAGGTGGCCGGGCTTGTTCGCCGCGACCTGGTCCACTTCAACGAGGCCGGCCATGATCATGGCTCTTGCCTTCTCACGGCTTTCAGCCAGCCCCTTCTGGACGAGCAGAAGGTCAAGTCGGATTTTCTTTGGGGGAGTTCTCGATGCCCCTGACATGAGTACCAGCCTGGAGACCAATGAAGAGCCCGCAAAATCCCCCTGCATCCCCCTTTAGGAAAGGGGGACTAGAAGTTCTCCCCTTTGGTAAAGGGGAGTTAGAGGGGATTTGAAGTTGGGCCGTTCGTTGTCAACAACGCTCTTGCTGCTTTCATAATCCCTGCTCTGTCGAGCCCGAGTTTTTCTTTGAGCACTTCCACAGGGCCATGTTCAACAAAACTATCCGGAAGACCCAGACGATTCACGGTCACTTCTCTTATTCCCATATCACTGAAGAGCTCGAGCACGGCGCTGCCCAGCCCTCCCTGTCGTACATTTTCCTCCACCACGAGAACCTTGCCGGTTTTCCTGGAATAGTCCGCCAGTCTCCTGTCCAGGGGCTTGACGAATCGGGAATTGACCACGGTTGCCGAAAGCCCCTCCTTATCCATTTCCGCGGCCGCCTCCAGACATGGGCGAACCATGCTCCCCAGGGCGATGAGGGTCAGGTCCTTGCCCTCTTTCAACAGCTCCGATTCACCGATGGGAATGATCCTGTACTCGGGATCCAAGAGAACACCTAGGCCGCGTCCTCTCGGATAGCGGATGGCCACAGGCCCTGTGTGGTTTAGGGCGGTGAAAAGCATGTGTCTCAGTTCGTTTTCGTCCTTGGGAGCCATGACGGTCATGTTGGGAAGGCTGCGAAGATAGGTGATGTCGAACTGCCCGTGATGAGTCTGCCCGTCCTCGCCGACCAGCCCTCCCCGGTCAATGCAGAAGATCACCGGCAAATTGGAAAGACACACATCATGGATGATCTGGTCAAAGGCTCTCTGCAAAAAGGTGGAGTAGATGGCCACCACCGGCTTGAATCCTTCTGTGGCCAGCCCTGCGGCAAAGGTCACGGCGTGCTGCTCTGCGATTCCCACATCCACGAAACGTTCGGGAAACATTTCGCTGAATCTGTTGAGTCCTGTCCCTTCCGGCATGGCTGCGGTGATGGCAAAGAGTTTTCTGTCCTTCCGGCCCAGATCCACCATGGCTTCCCCGAAAACCTCCGTGAAGTTGGGCGGCGGCCCTGAAGAAGCCTTCCTGGGCGACCCCGTGGAGATTTCGAAACCGCCGACCCCATGGAAGTGGGCTGGATCGCTTTCCGCAGGTTCATATCCTTTTCCTTTGACCGTGAGCGCGTGAACGAGGACCGGGCCTTCCACGTTTTTCAAGTTGCCAAACGTTTCGATGAGAAGATCCAGCCGATGCCCCGGAATCGGGCCCACATACTTGAACCGGAAGGCTTCAAAGAGCATGCCCGGCGTGAACAGGGTGATAAAGGTGTCTTCACTCTTTCGAACGAGGCTGAGGATATTCTCTCCGACGCCGGGAATCGATTTCAGGAAATTCTCGAACTCCTTCCTGAAATAGACGAAACGGCGCCCCGTCATCTTTCTGCTCAAAAAGGATGAAAAAGCGCCCACGTTGGGGCCTATGGACATGGCATTGTCGTTGAGCACGACAATCAGGTTCTTTCCCGTGTGCCCTGCCTGGTTCAGGCCCTCGAAAGCGATGCCGCCGGTGGTGGATCCATCGCCGATCACGGCGATCACATGATCTTTCTCTCCCTTGAGACCTTTCGCCGTGCTTATCCCCAAGCCTGCAGAGATCGAGGTGCTGCTGTGTCCTGTGTCAAAGGTATCGTATGGGCTTTCGCTCCTCTTCGGGAAGCCGCTGATTCCTCCGTAGGTGCGAAGCGTGTGAAAACGATCCCTGCGCCCGGTCAGCAGCTTGTGCGTGTAGGACTGGTGGCCCACATCCCAGAGGATCTTGTCTCTGGGCGCGTTGAAAACATAATGAAGGGCGATCGTCAGTTCCACCACGCCCAAATTCGGAGCCAGGTGCCCCCCGGTGCTTGCTACGGTTTCAATGATCTTGCTGCGCACCTCGGCAGCCAACCGGACCATCTCGTCCAGAGACAGCTTCTTGAGATCCGCCGGGCTGTTGATCGTGTTCAGAAGGGGGTATTTCTTTGGATCACTTGTCATTTTTTTCTTTCAATAATGTACACCGCAAGGCTCCTCAGAGGATCGGCCTTTTCGTCAAAAGTCTTCAGCGCACCCACGGCCTCTTCAACCAGGCGGCCCTGGATTTCCTTGGCCTTCTGGAGACCCACTGCCGCAGGAAAGGTGATTTTCTTTTTGCGAGCATCGCCTCCAACGCCTTTACCCATGGTCTTGCTGTCGCCCTCCACATCCAGGATATCATCCGCGATCTGGAAAGCGAGCCCTATTTTTTCGCCATAGGAGGAGATCGCATTCACCTGCTCCTCGGTTCCCTCTCCCAGGATAGCCCCTGAGGTGACCGAGGCATGGATCAGAGCCCCGGTTTTGTGGGAATGAATATAGTTCACCAGAGACGGATCGACCGGCTTTCCTCCAGACTGGATGTCCACCACCTGCCCGCCCACCATTCCCTGATAGCCTGCGGCCAAGCCCACCCAATGGATCACCCGCAGAAGCGAACGAGGATCCACCCCGCTCGTGCCGGCCATGAGGCGGAACGCCTCGGTCAGAAGGCCATCCCCTGCCAGGAGGGCCACGGCCTCTCCAAACACCTTGTGGTTGGTGGGTTTGCCCCTTCTCAGATCGTCGTTGTCCATCACGGGAAGATCGTCGTGAATGAGGGAATAGGTGTGAATGAGTTCGAGACTGCAGGCAAAGGGCAGAACCGTTCTTCCCTCTTTCCCGACCGCCTCCGCGCCTCCGATACAAAGAATCGGCCTCAGTCTCTTCCCTCCTGCAAAGAGGCTGTAGGTCATGGCCCGGACCACGTCCGCCGAAGGCCCCTGAGGTTCCGGAAACACGGCCTTCAGGGCGTCGTCCACCAGGGCTCTCTTGTCACGAAGGTAGGCCTTCAGGTCCATGGTCACGGGCCCTCTTTTTCATCGACTTCAAAGGGCTGCTGGGTCAGCTTGCCGCCGCTCTCTTTGATGAGCAGCGTCACCTTCTGCTCTGCTTCCTCCAGCTTCTTGGAGCAGAATTGGAGCAGTTTCATTCCTTCTTCGAAACTCTTGAGCGATTCCTCCAGGGAGAGATCGCCCTTCTCCAGGCTTTCTACGATATTCTCCAGCCTTTTCATGGCATCTTCAAATTTTTTTTCGCTCATAACCGCTCCATGGCTTCATTGACCTTCATGAACTGCATGGGATCGATTCGGGCTCCGTTGATCCTAATTCCGAAGTGTAGGTGAGGGCCTGTGGCCCGTCCCGTGGAACCCACAAGCCCTAAGATCATGCCTTTTTTGACCTTGTCGCCCTGCTGCACCAGGATCTTGTCCAGATGAAAGTACATGCTCTGGACAGCCCCGCCATGATCAACGACCACAAAAAGGCCGTTGAAAAAGTGTTCCCCTGTGAGTGCAACCCTGCCGCTGTTGATGGAGACCACAGGAGTTCCTTTCTCCGCTTTCAAGTCCACCCCGGAGTGAGGAGACCTCGGCATGCCGTTGATGATGCTTGCCCGGCCGAACGTTCCGACCACCTCCCCGCTGAGAGGCTTCACAAAAGGGCCTTTCCACTGCGGAGCTGTCGGCGGGACCTCCAGCGCTTCTTTCATGATCGCCGTTTCTTTTTTCACCCTCTCCAGAGTGAGGGCATCGAGGTCCACCATCTCCTTCGGGAGCGTCAGTTGCCGCACGCCAAAGTCCTTGCTGCGCACCGTGATATCCATTTGCTTTCGAACCCCTGTGGAGGGGATCTTCACCACCAGAGGGTAGGACCCGGCCTTCAATTTCAAATCCGCCGCGAAAAACCCGAACCATGCCTTCCCGTTCTCCAAAGGCGCGGTGAAAAGGTCCTGGTTCATCCACTGGGCCTGCGGGGATTCTCCGTTCGGTGTCTGTACCCTGAGAAGACCCACGTCGCCCTGAAAGATCGAGTCGGATGAAACAGTGATTCCCGGCTTCGGAAGCGCCACGCTGGTGCTCGCTCCTATCAAAAGGCAGACGGCGACAACCAAGACGATGAGCCCTTCCCAGGGACAGCTCACTTTTCCCGCATACTTGGAAAACAAAGCTTCTCTCTTTTCTATAGCAAACATTTTATACTAACCCGATACGATTTTTTCCACAAGGCACTCCAGCTCGCCCTCAGCGAGCTTGACGCTCACCCTCTCTCCCGTGTTCACCTGGGAAGAGGACCTGAGCACCCGCTTTTCAGGCAATTTCCGGGTGATCGAATACCCTCTCCCGAGCACAGAGAGAGGACTCATGTCCTTGAGCTTCTCCTCGATCATGGAAATGTGCATGCGGCAGTCCCTGAGTTTCCTCGACACCATCATCGCCATGGAGCGGCTCTGGAACTCGATCTTCTGTTTGAGGCCGGCGACAATTTTCAAGGGCGAATGAAGAATCAGGGCCCGTTCCCCTGCGGCGAGGCTTCGTTTCCGGTCCATCATCATGAAGGACATCATCCGGCTCAGCCGGTTTTCCATGTCATCAAGGCGAAGCCACGAGTCCGCAATCCTTTTTCTCGGGTCGCGCAGCCCCCTGGACAGAAAACGGAGCTTTTCCTGGAGACTCGCAAGTTCCGTCTTCAATCCCGACTGCAACCGTGCCTGGAGTTGCATGATCTGCTGCTTGAGGGTTTCTTTTTCCACCACCAGGAGTTCGGCAGCCCCAGAAGGAGTCGGCGCTCTGAGGTCCGCGGCAAGATCCGAGATGGTGATATCAATTTCATGCCCGACGGCAGAGACCACGGGGATACGGGAGGCCCGGATCGCCAGAGCCAGCTCTTCCTGGTTAAATGCCCAGAGGTCTTCAATGGACCCTCCGCCCCTTGTCAGCACAAGGACGTCCACATCCAGTTCCCGATTCACCAGGTCCAGAGCTTCCACCATTTCCGCAGCCGCTCCTTCGCCCTGCACCTTCACCGGCACTACAACGATTTCCAGATTAGCGAAGCGTCGCCTAATGATCTTCAGGAAGTCACGAATCGCAGCCCCTGTGGGAGAGGTGATCACCGCCACCCGCTGGGGCAGAAAAGGGAGAGGCTTCTTGATGCTCTCATCAAAGATCCCCTGGGCTGCCAGCTTTTTCTTGAGCTGCTCAAAGGCAAGGGCCAGCGCTCCGACCCCCAGGGGTTCCATGTAATCCAGGAGGACCTGGTATTCTCCTCTGGGCTCATAGATCGCCACTCTGCCCCTGACGATCACCTTCATTCCGTCCTGGGCCATGAATTTGAGATACCGCGTCTGAGGCCTGAACATGACCGCCCGGATCTGGGCCTTTTCGTCCTTAAGCACCATGTAGAAGTGCCCGGAGAGGGGCGATCTGAAGTTGGAGATCTCCCCTTCGACCCAGACAAAGTCAAAGTGGGCTTCCAGAAGGTTCTTGATCTCTTCGCTCAGGGTGCTGACGGTGTATATTTTGGTCTTGTCGGTTTCGACGATATCGCCCACTTGATGATCCTCTGCATCCGCCCTTGGATATCTCTTAACGAAGGCCCCCGTTCTTAGACCATTTTACGCCAATTCACAAGGCCTTTTGATAGGGCGCAGGCTGCTCCTCAAATCACTAAATCGCACGGCTAAAGATGGAGGGGGTCCCTTCCCTTTTCTGTAATACCTGGCGGGAGGGCTTCCTCATTTCATGGAGTTACGGACGGGGGGGGGACCCGATGGCTCCGAGCGACTGCGAGGGGAACAGCGAGGGGGAGGCACTGCCCGCCGAATCGCGAGCCGTCAGGCACGCTCCTTTCATGGTTCGCCTTGAGGGCCCTCAGGGGCATCGGTGATGTCAGAGGTGTCTCCGGCCCAGGATTTGCCCACAGCGACAAAGCGCTTCACGGTTTTCTTGAAGGCGCCGGTAAAGGCTTCCTTGTTCACGATGCCATGCTCTATGGCAAGGCGAACCTTTTCCGGGGAGGGGGAACCGATGAAGCTTAGAACCGGAGTCAAGAGAGATTCCAACTTGTCGAGGTTAGCTCTTATTTTCCGCAAGTCAGGAGCCAGAATGGCAAGATAGCGGTCACCGAGCCTGTCGTGCAGAAGTGATTCATTGTATTCGATGGCCGTGGTCTCGTTGTATCTGACCTTCAGAGCCTGGCCGTCAATCTTGGGATACCAGTGCTTCATATGACGATCAGCCATATGCTCGCCGATCCTCTCGCGGAGGTCTCTTTTTTCTTCTTTGAGCTTTTGCTCTTCGGCCTGGATTTCCACGTAGCGCCTCAGAGCCTTCTCGATCTCGACGGGCAATTCGGGTTTCCTGTCCATTCTTGACTACTCCCGGCTTGTGGTTGGAGCTTGGATATCGTGGCTGCACCCGTGGGCTGCTGACGGGAATCTAAGCGGCGCTGCCTCACGGCATGCGGTAGACCATGGAGTTGACGTTCATGCCCGCTCCCACAGAGGCGAAGACGGCGATGTCTCCTGAGTGAAGAATGTGGTTGTCGATCTTCCCTCTCTGTAGGAGGTCAAACAGGGTGGGTAAGGTGGCAACGGAACTGTTCCCGAGCCAGGAAATGGTCATGGGCATGATGTGCTCGGGAGCTTTTTTCACGTCGCTCAACTTGTAGAGCCTTTTCAGGATGGCTTCGTCCATTTTCTGGTTGGCCTGGTGGATCAACACCTTGTTCACGTCGGACAGGGTGAGCCCCGCCTTTGAAAGACTTCGCAGGACCACTTCAGGAACCGTTTTCACCGCGTACTTGTAGATCTCGTGGCCCTGCATCTTGAGGTACAATTGATCGCCTTTGGAGTTGAGATGATAGGACTGCCCAAGTCGCAAAAGATTCACGTCATGCAAGGTGTCCGACCTCGTCACATGGGAGAGGATTCCCGCCTTCCTGGTTGTGGCCGCCACCAGCGTCGCTCCTGCTCCGTCCGAATAGATCATGGTGTCGATGTCGTGAGGATCGGAAACTCTGGACAGAGTCTCCGCCCCAATGACGAGGATTTTCTTGGCGTCACCGGACTTGATGTAATAATCCGCGATGATCATGGCGTGCAGCCATCCCGGGCACCCAAAGGGGACATCATAGGCCACGCAATAAGGGTTCTTGATCCGGAGCTTGTGCTTGACCCTGGCGGCGATCGTGGGAACCATATCGCATCTTGCGTTATCCGCCTTCATATCGCCCATGTTGTGACCGACGATGATGTAATCCAGGGTTTCCCTGTCGGTCCCTTCCAGGGCATGCTCGGCGGCGATGAAGGCGATGTCGGACGTGTTCAGGTCGTCTGTGACATATCTCCTTTCCTGGATACAGGTGATTTCCTCGAGTTTTTTGATTAAATCGGGATTAGATTTGTCGAGCTTTTTTCCGTCTGCTCCGTAGAAATCATGAGACAGGAAATACTCATTCGGTATCTTCACGGCGGGGATATAACTGCCCGTAGCAGTAATGATCGAATTCGGCATTTTAGAGCTAAGTTGCCTCCGCAATAAACTCGCCGGTTTGACTGAAGGTGAAAAGGCTGAGCATGAGATGATACGAAACTAGCATAATTTAGAGATAGTTCGGTCGAAAAGCAAGCAGATAAACTCATGCCCCGAATCGTTACCATGCCCCAATCTTGGATCTCCACGCCCCTGGAACCCATTTGAGGCCTCAGGACGAGTCTCCTCTGAGGTGACTTGTTTTTTCTCCTGGTTTACACTCATATCGAAATCCTGACGTGCGAACGCCTCACCCGATGGACCATGGAAGGACAACTTGCTAACATCTCAACAGTTATCCCGGGTCAGAGGGAGGGGCGGACCTTCTTTTTGGTGGCATATCCCTTGCAAACTCTGATAAGGTGGGCACCCTGATAGGGTTCCGACGGTTTTCTCCCTATAGGACAAACCATGTTCTATTCCTTTCGTTCAAAAATCATAGCAAGCTTTCTGGGGGTGACCTTTCTTGTGGGGCTCGTATCGCTGCTGTTCGGGGGCCATCTCTTGACCAAGTCGGTCCTCGGTGAGGCGAGAAACCGGGTAGCACAGGATCTCAATGCAGCGCGCGAGATGTACGACAACCGTATCAGGATGATCGAGGTCGCGCTCAACATCACGACCCTGGGATACGGCTTCATTGTGACTCTCCGAGATCGGGACACCTCCGACCTTGTGTTCCGTTTGGGTCGAATGGCGCAACACGCAGACCTCGATTTCGCAGGCATTACGGATGAAAAGGGGCAACCGATCTGTCGAATCGGAACCCATTCGATACCGGGAAAGAAAGCCCAACCTCCAAATCCTATTGTCACCCGGGCCTTGGAGAAGAAAGCCCTCGCCTCTGGCACGGTCCTGCTGAGCGAGGAGTTTTTGACCCAGGAGAACCCGCAATTGGCGGAGAGAGCAAGAGTCGATGTCATTTCGGCCCCAGGGGTCAGCCCTTTAACGGAGAAAACGGTGACGGCAGGGCTCTGTCTTTCCGCTGCGGTGCCCGTTCTTCACGAAGGGCAGATTCTGGGAGTGCTCTATGGCGGGATTCTCTTGAACCGCGACGAGAAGATTGTGGATACCGTGCGGGGCACGGTGTTCCACAACGAGGAATACAAAGGCCGAAGCATCGGTCGAGCCACCATCTTCCTCAAGGATGTTCGTGTTGCAACGAATGTCCCTGCCCAGGATGGAGGCCGGGCCATCGGCACCCGAGTAGCCGAAGACGTCAGAGAGCACGTGCTTGAGAAGGGCGAGCGGTGGACAAAACAGGCTATGGTCATCACGGACTGGTACATCACGGCTTATGAACCGATCAAGGACATCTCCGACAAGATCGTGGGCATTCTGGGCATGGGAGTGCTGGAAGAAAAATATGTAGATCTGCGCTGGAGAACGCTGGCAAGTTTCGTGCTCATCACCCTGGCAGGGATGGCGCTGGCCACTCTCCTCGGCTGCTTCCTGGCCGGAAAAATCATCAACCCCGTGCATCGCCTGATCCGAGCGAGCCAGCAAGTGACCGAGGGGAGCCTCACGCCGGACATGGGCCCTGTATCTTCCGGCGAAATGGCGGTCCTTCAGAGAACTTTCAAAGAAATGGTCGCGGCTATGGGCCGCAGGAGAGCGGAAAGCCAGGACCGTCTGGTCTTATCTGAAAGACAGGCCAGCGTGGGAAGGCTTGCAGCCGGAGTGGCTCACGAGATCAATAACCCTCTAACCGGAGTGCTGACCTACACTCACATGCTCCTGCGGCGCAAAGATCTGAACGAGGAGGTTCGCTCTGATCTCCAAACCATCGTAGAAGCCACGGAACGGGTGAGAAAGATCGTGAAGGGACTCCTGGACTTTTCCAGGCAAACCAAGCCTGACCGGGAGCAGGTCGACGTGAACCGGCTTATCAGTGGCACGATGGCTCTGATGGAAAACCAGGCGCTCCTCAAGGGGGTCGGCATGGTCTTCAAGCCAGGCCAAGATCTCCACATGGTGAATATGGATCGAAACCAGTTCCAAAGCGTGCTGCTGAACATGCTGATTAATGCCCTGGATGCCACCAAGCCCGGAGACAGCATTACCTTTTCCACGTCGAACAGTCCGGTGAAGAACGAAGACGGTCAGGAGGGAATAGAAATCTCCATTGCCGACACGGGATGCGGCATCCCTCCGGAGCATTTGAACAAGCTCTTTGACCCTTTCTTCACGACAAAAGAAGTGGGCCACGGCACAGGGTTAGGTCTGTCCGTAACCGTGGGAATCGTTCAGAGGCACGGAGGGACCATTCAGGTGGCCAGTGAGGTGGGAAAAGGGTCCACATTCACTATTTGGGTGCCTCTGGAGGGTCGGGTGAAGTGACATGAAGATCCTTGTGGTTGATGACGAAAACATTGTCCTGGAAAGCTGCAAGCGGGTGCTTGGTGATTCCTTTGAAGTGGTTCCGGCGCGATCTGCGGAAGAGGCGCTTGAGGTGATGCGCAGAGAACCGATCGAAGTCATCCTGCTGGACATCAAAATGCCCGGCAAAGACGGGATGACTCTCTTGAGAGAAGTCAAGGAGAAGTGGCCCAACATCCCGGTGATCGTCATGAGTGGTTACGCGACCACCCAAACGGTTGAGCAAGTCTCGAGAACCGAGGCGGCCACTTTTATTGCAAAACCCTTTACACCGATTGAGCTTCTGGAAGCCGTGGCCAGGGTGATGGAGAAGGAGGGGAAACTGTGAATAAGAAAAAGGCTCTCGTGATCGACGACGAACAGATCGTGCTCGACAGTGTTAAGAAGATCCTTGTGGAGGGCGAGTATGACGCCGAGGTGACGCTGAGCGGACGTCAGGGCCTGGAGTGGGGAATCCAGAAAAACTACGATGTCGTGCTGACGGATATCCGCATGCCGGATATCGGCGGGATGGTGGTTTTGAGAGACCTGAAAAGGGCAAAACCGGCGCTCCCCGTGCTCATCATTACAGGGTACGCCAATGTGCGTTCTGCCGTGCAGGCCATGAGGCTCGGGGCAGCGGATTATCTGGAAAAGCCTTTTACGCCAGACGAACTTCTCAAGTCCGTGGACAAGGCGGTGCAGACCGCTGCCTCGCAGGCGCCGCAGGAGCAGGCTCTGATGCACAAGGAGGAAATCCTCCGGGTGCTTGAGCGGGCGGCAACGGATGGGGAGTTCGTGCACCAGTTGCTGCACAATTGGGCGGATGCTCTGGATGAGTACAACTTGAACAATGCGGAGAAGCTCGCGTTGCTCACAGGGGACATTGACTGGATAGAATCATCCGCCGGGCCTCTTACAGCGAAGCAGAAGCGGTGGCTGGAGAAACCCCTGAGCGCCGAAATGCTGCGAACCTATGGCTGGTAATTGACGCAGTAAACGGCGATTGAGGCCGGGCAGGGCCTGTCTTTCAATCGGCCTCGCGTTTCAGTAGGCAGTAAGCAGAAGGACACGTCTGGCTACTGCTTACTTCCTACTGCCTACTGATCCAAAGGCGCTGGGAACCCAAGGTCTATGTGTTGCAGCAGGATGGCAGGGGCCAGACACCTTCAGCAGATCCTAGGATATTGGGCGCCGGTGAGCATGTCGAGCACGCGATGGCCGCCGATGAGAGTCTGAAGGGTGACTCGCCTGGGGTTCTCCTGCGTGACCTGACCGATGATTTCCGCATGCGTGCCCAAGGGGTGCGCTCTCATCGCTTCCAGGACTTTTTCTGCCTCCTGGGGCGGACAAATCGCAAGGAGCTTTCCTTCGTTGGCAAGATAAAGGGGATCCAACCCCAGCAGTTCGCAGGTGCCGCGCACAGATTCCCGAACAGGGATTTTCGCCTCTTGAATGACGATGCCCGCTCTGGACCTGGATGCGATTTCATTGAGGGTGGTCGCCAATCCACCACGGGTCGGGTCCCGCAGGCATCGCATGGAGGGGCACACCTCGAGCATGCTTCCGACAAGGCCGTTGAGAGGAGCGCAGTCGCTTCTCAAATCCCCTTGAAACTCGAACCCTTCTCTTTGCGAAAGCACGGCGATCTCATGGTCGCCCAGAAAGCCGCTGACGAGAACCTTGTCACCGGGCCTAGCATGGAGTCCGGAAAGATGGACCCCTTTCCGGATCCACCCGATACCGGAGGTGGTGATGAAGAGCTGGTCTGCCGCTCCGTGTTCCACCACTTTCGTGTCTCCTGTCACGACACGGATGGAAGCCTCTTCGGCCGCGTCCTGAACAGAGGACATGATCCGTTTGAGCAGCTCGATCGAGAAACCTTCCTCGATGATCAGGGAGAGACTGACATAAGCCGGAACAGCCCCGATCATGGAAAGGTCGTTGACGGTGCCGCAGACCGCCAGCTTTCCGATGTCGCCGCCCGGGAAAAACAGGGGGTTGATCACATAGGCGTCTGTGGTGAACGCAAGAGGCCCTTCCTGGTTGGTGATTCTGGCACTGTCATCGAGTGGCTCCAGAAAGGGGTTGGAGAATCGGGGGACAAAAATCTCGCTCACCAAATCATGAGAGAGTTTTCCACCGCTTCCATGGGCTAAAAGGATTTTTTCGTCTGACATACCGTATGTCCTCGTTAGAAAGTGGAAGACGCTCGTTTCCGTCATTCCCGTGAAGACGGGAATCCAGAAAATCCAGGAACCCCTGGACTCCCGCTTTAGCGGGAGTGATAACCCTGGATCTTTCTACGAGCACATTAACTTGGATTTTGTTCATACTTGTAATAAGTGAAGCAAGCGCCCTCGATGGAAACCATGCAGGGGCCCACAGGGTGGTCGGGATGGCATACGGTCTTGAAGAGCGGGCACTCCGTAGGAGTCCTGACCGCCTGGAGAACCTCCCCGCAAAGGCAACCCGGATGCTCCCTGGAAGGTTCAACGTCTACCTCAATCCGACGAGCGTCCATAGATCTAAAGGGGTCCTTGAGACGAGAGCCGCTCATTGGAATCCAGCCTAATCCTCTCCACAAGGCCTCATCCTGCTGGAAAGCTTGGTCCATTTTGTCCACGGCCACAGGGTTGCCTTGATCGCGAACGACCCGGGTATACTGTATCTCGACAGAGGCCTGCTCTTTTTCAATCTGGGTGACGAGCATCCACACCGCCTGCAGGAGATCGAGTGGCTCAAAGCCTGCAATGACCGCAGGCCGCTTGAACTCCTTGGAGATGAACTCAAAAGGCTTCCTGCCAAGGATGGTGCACACATGGCCTGGTAGGATGAAGCCGTGGATCTGGACTTTTTCGGATTCGAGGAGAGCACGGAGCGCAGGAGGAACCCTCTTCTGGCTGTTCAGGAAATAAAGGTTCTCAATCCCTTCGTTATGGGCCTGCAGGAGAGTCATGGCAATGGCAGGCGACGTGGTTTCAAAACCCACAGCCAGAAATACGATTTTCTTTGCCGGGTTTTCTTTTGCCAGTCGAAGGGCTTCGAGGGGAGAGTAGACGATTCGAATCCTTCTCCCTTCGGCTTTCTCTTTTTGTAGGCTCGAGGTTGACCCCGGAACCCTCATCATGTCTCCAAAGGTGGCCAGGAGCACCTCTTCCCGGCGGCTCAGGGCAATGGCCTGATCGATGTCCTGGTTGGGTGTAACACACACCGGGCAGCCGGGGCCGGACAAAAGGCGAATGTGTTTCGGGAGCATGTCGCGAATCCCATACCGAAAAAAAGATACGGTGTGGGTGCCGCAGACCTCCATCAAATGGACCGGGCGATTGGAGACCTCAAAGATCTTGCGGATCAGCCCCTGAGCGATGTCCTTGTTCCGGAACTCGTCAATAAACTTCACTGAATCTCTACCTTTTCCTTGTAGCCTTTTAGCTTTTTGAAATAGTTTTAGAAAAAGGTCATGGGGGTCTCTCTCAAAACTGAAAACGAAGCGGGATCGGGATAAACCATGAAGGGAAGGGGCGGCGAAGGCGGGCGGCGAAGTTTCACCGCCACGTGATCGGAGGGATTTAGCCGGCGAGTTTCCCGGTAGCCCTCCGCCCGCCTCACCCATGGCCCAGAGCTGGACACTGGGGTGTGGCTGCTTCGTTTTTCAGTTTTGAGAGAGACCCCCATGACCTCAGCCATCCATTTCAAAAAGCTAAAAGGCTGCCATTTTTCTCAATAGCTCCAGAGTCTCCAACGCCTCTTTTTCATCGAGCTTTTGGATCGCAAAGCCGGTGTGGATGAGGACGTAGTCTCCGACGACCGCGTCAGGGCACACGTCCATGGAGACGTCTCTGAGCACGCCGCCGACTTCGACCTTGGCCATGTTGTTCTGAATCTCAACAACCTTTCCTGGAACACTCAGACACATTGAAAACACCTCATATGAGTGATCACGGCCTGCCCCAAGGAGACACCCCCGTCATTCGTAGGCACAAGGTGATGGGTGTAAACCTCGAAACCGGCTTGTTTGAGACCGTGGAACACCCATTCAAGAAGGAGGGTATTCTGGAACACCCCGCCGCTCAAGACAACCCGATCCAGACCGCCTTCCAACCGGATTCTCCTGCACGTTTCTACCACAAGCCGGGCAATGGTTCTATGAAACTTTCCTGAGATGAAGGAACGCGGACAGTCCCTGATCAAGTCCTGCACGATCCCTTTCACCATTTCGATGGGATCGACGATCAGGGGCCTTTGGGTTTCCTGGATCTTGAAAGAGTATTCCTCTTTCACTTCAGCATCTGCTGTCATCTCCAATTCAACCGCTGCTTGCCCCTCGTAGTTCACCGTGTCCCGGATCGACAAGAGGGAGGAGACGGCGTCAAAGAGACGCCCCATGCTCGAAGTGAGCGGAGAATTCACCCTTTGTTCGATCATCTTCTTGAGAATTCCGCACGTCTGAGGATCTCTCCTTTTGATCCAATCCAGTTCCATGGCCTTCTCGCCGAAAGCTTCAAAAAGATAGGCGAGGGCCATTCTCCGCGGCTCCTTGATAGCCATGGAGCCCCCGGGCATGGGGACCTGCTTGAGATGAGCCACCCTTTCAAAACCCCTCAAATCGGCTCTCAGGAATTCCCCTCCCCAGATCGTACCGTCATCCCCGAAACCCGTTCCGTCCAGGGCGACGCCAATCACGTCTCCGTCCAACCCGTTCTCCGCCATGGCGCTCACCACATGGGCGTGGTGGTGCTGAACGCCCAGCTTCGGAATTCCGGCAAGGGAAAGCGCATACTTTGTGGAGAGGTATTCCGGATGAAGGTCATAGGCCACGGCCTTGGGTTCAATGGAGAAGAGGTTCTTGAAATGCTCGATCCCCTGTTCAAAGGAATGCAGCGTCTCCATGTTTTCCAGGTCCCCGATGTGGTGGCTCACGAACACATAAGGGCCGCGGGAAAGGGAAAAAGTGTTTTTCAACTCTCCCCCGCAGGCCAGGATCATTTCGAGGTCGAAAGAAAGCTTGATGGGAAAAGGAACATAGCCCCGCGATCGCCGCAAGACATAGGGGCGATCCCGGAAGACCCTGACCACGGAATCGTCGCACCGCATGTGAATGTCCCGATCGTGGAGAAGGAAAAAATCCGCTATTTCGGAGAGCCGGCGGCAGGCCTCTTCATTCTTGTAGGCGATGGGTTCATCACTCACGTTCCCGCTCGTCATCACCAGGCTTTTGAGCGGGCCGTGGAGCAACAAATGATGAAGAGGGGAATAGGGAAGCATCACGCCCAGGGTCTTCTGGAAAGGCGCAACGCCTGGAGCAATGGACGAGTCCTTTTTCCTGTTGAGGAGGACAATGGGTCTTTCCGGGCTCCGCAGGAGCCTCTCTTCCTCTTCATGGACATCACAGTGCGTTCTCACTTCCTCCATGTCCCGGCACATGACGGCAAAGGGCTTGTCCTCTCTGAACTTTCGTGATCTCAGTGAGGAGACAGCTCCATGGTTTTCTGCGTTGCAAACCAGATGAAAACCGCCGATCCCTTTGACCGCCACAATCGAGCCTTGCGTCAGAAGCTCAAGGATTCTGTCCAGAGCATCTCCAGGAAGGGTTTCTCCCTTTCGATCCACCCAATGCAGGGAAGGGCCGCAAGCAGGGCAGGCATTGGGTTGAGCGTGAAATCGACGGTCCAGCGGATTCTCATACTCCTTCCGGCAGACCGGGCACAGGGTGAAGGGAGCCATGGTCGTCTGGTGACGATCATAGGGAATGTCTTTGATGATGGTGAATCTCGGACCACAAAGCGTGCAGTTAATGAAGGGATATCGGTGCCGGAAGTTGACAGGAGAGAAAAGCTCTCCCCGGCACGCATCACAGGTGGCTATATCCGGAGAGATCAGGGTAAAGCCCTCTGAAGCCCCCTTGCTCTGCCTAATTTCAAAATGAGGGTATCCCTGTGGTTCAAGGGAAGTGGCTTTCAGGGTTTCAATTCGGGCAAGAGGCGGAGCAAGCTCGGTGAGTCCCTCGATGAAACGTCCGAGAGCTCCATCGTCACCCTCCGCATCGATGAACACCCCCTTTGCATTGTTCAGGACCCATCCCCGGATGGAATGAGTGAGGGCCAGATTGTAAACAAAGGGCCTGTATCCAATGCCTTGAACAATGCCGGTTATTTCAATGGCTTTTCTTTTCACAACCCGATCTTCCGCAGAAATTTCCCAACGCGGGCCATTGGTGTCTCTTCTTTCGTTCCAGTCACTACAGAAAAGACACCAAAGTCCCTTGACAGCCTCTCCGTATTTTGGAAAGAAGTAACTGCTAAGAGCATAGTGCAGAAACCATGCCTTATCATAATCCCTTGAAGCTCGCGAGACCAGAAGGTTTAGGGCCCAGTGACTTCCGCCAGGTTACAGTCCCTTCAGGCAGATAGACAAACGATTGTTTCCCTGTGATCTGCAAAAAGCGGTGGATGGGAAAGATTCTTACCATTTCAATGAGTTGGGTGCGCAGGATGTCAAGAAATCCTTGGCACACACGTTGCAATGGTTATTAAGGGAGGGAAAATCCTCGTTAATAGGAGGTACGCTTCACGAAAGGCTGCTGTTGGTAGGTAGGCGTAAAGAAAACTGTGCAACGGCGCGGAGACTGGAAGATTTCTGTGATTTATCGGGGCTGGCCTCGTGACAACCAAGAATCATTACGACTCCAGCATGTCTCTTCCATGCAAGGGCCCTTTACACCCTGTAAAGAATTCCGACAGGACCTTCGGCCCACTGTCCTAGATCAATGAACATTGCACATTGAACATTGGGTAACAGTTTAGCTCTTTGAAATGGATGGCGCAGGCCATGGGGGTCCCTCTAAAAACAGAAAACGAAGAGGGTGCGGG
The DNA here is from genome assembly GCA_964580575.1 of uncultured Desulfobacteraceae bacterium. Classification (GTDB taxonomy): domain Bacteria; phylum Desulfobacterota; class DSM-4660; order Desulfatiglandales; family HGW-15; genus CAVPDE01. Next base: position 40,304 of record CAZOLJ010000019.1, on the reverse strand, counting down.
AAAGACTCTGCAGATCAGGGGCAGCGAAGGCGGGCGGCGAGGTGTCACCGGCACTTGCCAGATGGGTATTTCGTGGCGAGTTCCCCGGAAGCCCTCCGCCCGCCTCACCCATGGCCTAGAGCTTGCCATGAAGGTGTGGCGTCTTCGTTGTTCTGTTTTTAGAGGGACCCCCATGGCCTTTTTCTGTGTTTATTTCAAAGAGCTAAACTGCTACAACATTGGGCCTTGAACATGGATCAGTTGATTTTGAGCGGATGAACGATGAGAAATGGTTAGCGACAAGGAGGGATGCTCGGTGGTGGCAAGAGAGAAATCAGATGGAGTGCTGGAAGCGCAGGAAGAGTTCACGGCTGAGCAGTGGGCGGCCGTGGATGCGGTGATAAAGAAGTACAAGGGCAAGCCGGGATCGCTCATCCCTGTGTTGGAAGAGGTCCAGGAGGCCATTGGATACCTGCCCAAACCGGTGATGGAGAGAGTAGCGCTCGGGCTGAAGGTGCCTTTCAGCGAAGTCTACGGGGTGGTCACTTTTTATTCGTTTTTCACCATGGCGCCCAAAGGCAAGCACACAGTCCGCTGCTGCCTGGGTACGGCCTGCTATGTCCGGGGCGGAAAGAAGATCCTGGAGACCCTCACGGAGACCCTGAAAGTTCAGCCCGGGGAAACCACTCCGGATAGGAACTTTTCTCTGGAGACGGTGAGATGCCTCGGGGCTTGCGGCCTGGCGCCCGTGGTGGTGGTGGATGAGGATACGCATCGGCAGATGAAGCCCTCCAGGATATCCGGTGTACTGGAAGCTTACGACAAATAAGGAGTTCGTTCATGCCAGCGCTGAAAATAGAAGGACTTTACAAAATCAAAGGGGAAGTGCTCAGGTCCTCGGTTCTCGAGAGCGGGAAAAATGCTGCGCGCATCACGGTCCACATGGGAACCTGCGGTATTTCTTCAGGGGCCAACGACATCCTGCAAGTCTTCAAGGAGGAACTGAAGTCCTCCAAGAGGAAGGATATCTTTGTCACCACCTCCGGCTGTGCAGGGATTTGCAACCGAGAGCCCCTCATCACGGTGGAGCGCGTGGGTGAAGAGCCCGTGAAGTATGCGGATGTGACCAAGGAGAAAGCGCGGGAGATTTTCCGGAAGCACGTGCTCAAGGGGGAAGGCCTTCCCCATTGGGTCTTTTCAAGAGGATGGGAGCAGAAGGAGATGGAGTTCGAAGGGCCTCCCTCCGCAAAGATCGAGAATACCCCGCACACGCGGGATATTCCTTTCTTCGGCATGCAAAATCCGGTGGTCATGAAGAACCGCGGATTGATCCAGGCCGAGCGGATCGAGGAGTACATTGCTCGGGACGGCTATTTTGCCGCAGCCAAAGCGCTCCACCAAATGGGCTCTGAGGAAATCATCAAAGAGGTGAAAACTTCCGGGATTCGGGGAAGAGGCGGCGCAGGCTTTCCCACAGGCATGAAGTGGGAGTTTGCCTCCAAGTCGCCGGGGGACGTGAAATACGTGCTCTGCAACGCGGATGAAGGAGACCCGGGCGCGTTCATGGATCGGTGTGTTCTGGAATCCGATCCCCATGCGGTGCTCGAAGGCATGATCATCGCGGCCAAGGCCATCGGCTCGCACCAGGGATACATCTACTGCCGAGCCGAGTATCCCCTCGCGGTCAAGATGCTGAACCTCGCCATCCAACAGGCAAGGAACTACGGTCTCCTCGGAAAAAACATCCTCGGATCAGGGTTTGATTTTGATGTGGAGGTATACCGGGGGGCCGGCGCGTTTGTGTGCGGAGAAGAGACGGCTCTCATGACCTCCATCGAAGGAAAACGTGGCATGCCCAGGCCCAGACCTCCTTTCCCGGCGCTCCAGGGGCTCTGGAAAAAACCAACGGTGCTCAACAATGTGGAGACCCTGGCGAACATCCCCCAGATCATCCTGAACGGGGGCAAGTGGTACGCCGGCATGGGAACCATGCGCAGCCGGGGCACCAAGGTCTTTGCTCTGACCGGGGATGTGAAGAACGTGGGTCTGGTCGAGGTGCCCATGGGCATCTCTCTCGGCACCATCATCCATGACGTAGGAGGGGGAATCCCGAATGGCAAGAAGTTCAAAGCCGTGCAGCTGGGCGGACCGTCGGGGGGGTGTGTGCCGGTCCAGTATCTGAACACCCCGGTGGACTACGAGTCCATTGTGAAGCTCGGCGCCATCGTGGGTTCGGGCGGCATGATCGTCATGGACGAAGACAAGTGCGTGGTGGACGTGGCCCGCTTTTTCCTGGAGTTCTGCAAGGATGAATCGTGCGGCAAGTGCACGCCCTGCCGGGTGGGCACTCAAAAGATGCTGGAGATCCTCACCAGGATCTGCAACGGCGAGGGCCAGGAAGGCGATATCGAACGGCTTGAAAAGTGGGCCGACATCATCAAGAACACCTCCCTGTGCGGGCTGGGCCAGTCCGCCCCCAACCCGGTGCTTTCCACCATCCGCTATTTCCGGGAGGAATACGAAGCCCACATCAGGGAAAAGCGCTGCCCTGCGGTGGTTTGCTCAGCGCTCTTCAAGGCGCCCTGCATCCATGCCTGCCCCATCGGCATGGACATCCCGAGCTACGTGGCGCTGACCAGGGCGGGACGGCTGGACGATGCCTACAAGGTGCTCCTCAAAACCAATCCCTTCCCGAGTATCTGCGGCAGGGTCTGCGACCACTCCTGTGAAAGCAAGTGCCGCAGATCCACGCTGGACGAACCGGTGAGCATCAAGAACCTGAAACGCTTCATCACGGACCACGGCACTCGGCCGCCTGTGCAAAGAGCTACCGTGATCAGGAAGGAGAAAATCGCCGTGGTGGGCGGAGGGCCGTCCGGTTTGACCGCTGCAAGGGACCTGGCGCTCAGAGGGTACCCGGTGACGGTCTTTGATGAGTTTCCGGAACCGGGAGGCATGCTCCGGTGGGGAATTCCCGAATACCGTTTGCCCAGGGATATTCTTCGCAGGGAGATTGGCGATATCCTGGATCTGGGTGTGGAACTGAAGGCCAACACCAAGGTCGGTCGGGATGTGGCCTACGAAGACCTTGTGAAAGCCTATGATGCCGTGTACCTGGCCATCGGGGCTCAGAAGAGCGCCGGTATGGCCGTGGAAGGGGGAACCCTCAAGGGAGTGGTGGGTGCCGTGGAGTTCCTCAGGGACGTCAACCTTGGAAAAACGCCTTCTGTGGGTGAACGGGTGGCGGTCGTGGGCGGCGGCAACTCCGCCATTGACGCTTCCCGATCCGCTCTCCGACTGGGCGCCAAGGAAGTGACTCTCCTCTACCGCAGAACCAGGGAGGACATGCCTGCCCAGGAAGAGGAAATCAAAGCGGCAGAGGAGGAGGGCGTAAAGATCCAATACCTGGTGAATCCTGTTCGGTTTCAGGGCTCCGAGGGCCGAATCGAACAGGTAATCTGCCGCCGCATGGTGCTTGGGGAGTTCGACGACAGCGGTCGGAAAAAACCGGTCCCGAAACTGGGAGAAGACAAAGCCGTGGATGTGGACATGGTCATCCTGGCCATCGGCCAGGAAACGATGTTTCCTTTTGATGCCAAGGGAGGAGCTGTACCGGTCAACAAAGGCGGCCTCATCGAGCTGATCAAAGGCAAGAAAACCGCGACAAAGGCCCCCATGATCTTTGCAGGAGGAGATGTGGTGACCGGCCCGGACACGGTGGTCAGTGCCATTGCCGCCGGGCATCACGCGGCCAATGAAATCGACCAGGCCATTCGCTTAAAAAACGGGGAAGCCTTTTCTTTGCCTCAGGAGGAGGAGATTGAAATCCCCATGATCATCGAGGAAGAGATCCGTGAAGCGGAACGGGCCTGCACGCTGGAGGCGGGATGTGCGGAGCGGATCAAAGACTTCCGTGAGGTGGAGCTCGGTTTGTCCAAAGAGGATGCCTTTAAAGAATCTTGCCGGTGCCTTCGTTGCGATGCCAAAGCCTGAGGAATTCCGCCAGAGCGGATTTCATGTGGAGAGAAGAGGATTATGGAAGCCAATCAAAAGACTGTGAAAATCATGATGGACGAGAAGGAGCTGACGGTCCCTGAGGGAAGCACCATTTTGGAGGCTGCTCAGAGGAACGCCATCCCCATCCCGACCTTGTGCCATCATCCGGCCCTTTCCAACTGGGGAGGGTGCCGGATGTGTGTGGTGGAGGTGGACGGGTCTCCCAAGCTTGCGGCCAGTTGCGTCACGCCCGTGCGAGAGGCCATGGAAGTGGTCACCACCAATGAACGCATCCTTGAAAGCCGGCGCACGGTCCTGGAGTTCCTCTTCGCAGAGAGAAACCACAACTGCATGTTCTGCCCCCAGAGCGGAGACTGCGAGCTTCAAACACTGGCCTATGAACTGGGAATGGACCATCTCACGATGTCTTTCTCCTTCAACTCCTTCCCAACGGATGTGACCAGCGAGTACATGACCATTGACCACAATCGCTGCATCTTGTGCGGGAGGTGCGTGAGGGCTTGTGCGGAGATTGCCGGGACCCACGTGCTCAGTTTTCACAACCGCGGGCCCCGCAACCTCGTGGGGTTGGACCTCCACGCGAGCCGAGGGGAATCGACCTGTTACGGGTGCGGCGTGTGCCTTCAGGTCTGTCCCACAGGGGCCATCACCAACCGCTACAGGACTCACTACGCCGTGAAAGGCCACGCCAAGGACTGGGAGGCCAAGGAATCCCTGTGCGCCGAATGCGGTTTGCTGTGTCCCACCAGTTCCCGTGTCCACGACCACACGCTGATCAAGGTGGACGGCAAGCTCGCTCAAAGCAATGAGCGGCCGGATCGCGGTCAACTCTGCTACAAAGGCCGATTCGAGGTCCTGAAGAGCGGAGGCCAGCGCCTGGTTCGGCCCATGGTGAAAGGGAAAGACGGAACCTGGAAGGAGGAGTCCTGGGATCGTGCCCTGGCCCTTGTGGCCGAAAAGCTGAAGTCGATCCGGCGGGCCGAGGGAGGGGAAGCCCTTTTCGGACTGGCCTCGAGCGCTCTGTCCAATGAAGAGCTCCTTCAGTTCCGGGATCTCATGGTCAAGGGCTGTTCGGCCGGTCATGTGGGAAGCCTCGACGCAGAGCATTTCAAAGCGGTCTCCAAAGCATGGGAGTTGAAGGGAGAGTCGCTCAAAGAGGCTTCCTGGAAAATGATTCCCGAGGCGGATTTTATCCTTCTCCTTGGAGCCAATCCTTACCAAACCCAGCCGATCGTATCGACCATGGTGCGGAGGGCGATTCTTGAAAGGGGCGTCCCAGTAGGCTTGGCAGGGGACATGGACCACGTGCCGCCTTTTGCCTCCTTCCAATTTCCATTGAAAGAGGAGCATCTGCCCTCGTTTATCAAAGCGTTTCGCGCGGAAGCGGCGGAAGCCGGGAAAAAGATCTCAAAGAAAAGCAAAGGGTCTGTCAAGGGCAAGCAGGAGGCGACGGACGTGTCCGCGCTCCTGAAAGAGGCGGGGCTGCCAAAGGGCGCCAAGAAGTCCTTCCAGGAAATGGTGTCCGCCTTTGTCCGCTCGACCCGTCCGCTGATCCTGGTCGGAGAAGCGCTCACAGGTCTCAAGAGCCCGTCCGCGTTTCAGGATGCCGTGAGACTGGCCCTGTCCAAAGGGCTTGATTCAGGGAAGGTGCTGAGGCTCATGGTCCTCAAACCTTACGGCAACAGTGCCGGCGCCTGGAAACTGGGGCTTTCATCGAACGGCGTTTCCAAGGTCAAGGATTCATGGAAGGCCGGCCTGCTCTGCCTGGGGCATCCGAAAGATCTGAACTCAAAAGCTGTGGCTGACCTCGGAAACCTGGATTTCCTGGGAGTGATCAGCCCCTATTTCCCTGAAGCCTTGGCGGACCGCTGTCAAGTGGTCCTCCCCAAACCCCTGGGGCTGGAGTCGGCCGGCACCTACACTTCTGTGGACGGTTGGGAAACCGGATTCGTGGAAAAGGTCCTGGATCCGCCTGAAGGCGTGAAGGATTCGTGGGAGACCTTGAAATCCCTGGCGGATCAAATCGGATTCCGTCACAAGTTCAAAACCTGGGAGGACTTGTCCCAGAAAGCGCAAAAGGCGATCAAGAGCTGGAGACCCGCATAACCATGAGAGGGAATGCGTTTGCCCAGTTAAGACCGGAGGAGAATCCATGGGAGTACCCAAAGTAGCGACCGTATGGTTTGAAGCGTGTTCCGGTTGTCATATGTCCTTTTTGGATCTGGATGAAGACCTGGTGAGCATCCTGTCGAAAGTGGAACTCACCTTCAGCCCAATCACAGATTTCAAGGATTACGCTTTCCCGGAGCTGGACGTGGGCATCATTGAGGGAGGCATCGGGAACGAGGAACACCTGGAGTTAGCCCACAAGCTCAGAAAACACTGCAGAATTCTGGTGGCCTGGGGAGACTGTGCGGTGTTCGGAGGCGTCAACACGTTGCGTAACTGGCTTCCCAAAGCCGACGTTTTGCGCAGAGGTTACGTGGAGACGGAAAGCACCGTGGACGGAGTGATTCCCGTCCACGAAGAGCTCCCGCCCCTCCTCGACAAGGTTCTTCCTGTGAACGAGGTGGTTCCCGTGGACGTGTTTGTGCCGGGCTGCCCGCCCTCTCCGGAGGTGCTGGCCTACAGTCTTGTGTCCATCCTTCAGGGAAGAACTCCCATTCTTCCGAATGAAATGCTGCACTTTGATTAAGGGTAGCAGTTTAACTTTTTCTTTGACGATTTCAAAAAGCTACCAAACTGTTACGATTAAGGAGATCGATATGGCCGAATCAAGAAAAATCACCATCAATCCCGTGAGCCGGGTGGAAGGCCACGGCAAGGTTGTGATTCATTTGGATGCCGAAGGCGAGGTGGAAGGGGCTCAATTCCACGTGACCCAGTTCAGGGGATACGAGCGCTTCTGCGAAGGAAGGCCCTTTGAGGAAATGCCGGTGATCACCCAGCGCATCTGCGGCATTTGCCCTGTGAGTCACCAGCTCGCCTCTGCCAAAGCGTGCGATGCGATTCTGGGCGTGGAGATCCCCGAAACCGCCAGGCTCCTTCGAGAGCTGGAACACATGGGACAATTCATCCAGTCCCATGCTCTTCACTTCTTTTATCTGGCAAGCCCGGATCTTCTCTTGGGCTGGGACTCCGACCCGGCCAAGCGCAATGTGCTCGGCGTGATCGGCGCATTTCCGGATCTGGCCAAGAAAGGGATCCGCCTCCGCAAGTTCGGCCAGGACATCATCAAGGCCCTGGGAGGGAAAAAGGTCCATCCTGCTTTTGCCGTGCCGGGAGGTGTGATGAACCCCCTGGCCAAGGAGGATCAGGACAGCCTGGTCGCCGGCTTTAAAGAAGCCTATGAGACAGCCCAGATCGGGCTCGACTTTATCAAGGGCTGGGTGGAGAAGAACCTGGAGGAGGTCAGAAGGTTCGCCGCCTATCCGTCCAACTACGCCGGACTGATGGATGAGAATGGTTGCCCCAACATGTATGACGGGAACTTCAGAGTCGCGGGCCCGGACGGCCTCGTGCTCGTGGAATTCGATCCCAGCCGATATCTGGAGTTCATTGGCGAGCATGTGGAGCCATGGTCTTACCTGAAGTTCCCCTTTTTCAAACCCCAGGGGTATCCTGGAGGGTGTTACCGGGTCGGACCTCTGGGCCGCGTGAATGCAGCGGACGCGATGAGCACCCCCAAGGCGGATGAGGCTTTGAGAGAGTACCGGAGTTTGGCTCAGGACGGGATCGAGGGTGGCACCTTGATGTACCACTACACGCGCATGATCGAACTCCTGAACTGTCTGGAACGGGCTGAAGCCCTTTTCAAGAATCCCAGGATCTGCGGAAAAGACATCCGCATCACCAAGGGTCCGTCCTGTTCAGAGGGGGTGGGCGTCATTGAGGCACCGAGAGGGACCCTGATCCACCATTACCAGGTGGACGAGTACGGCGCCATTCGCAAGGCCAACCTCATTGTCGCCACAGGCCACAACAACATCGCCATGAACCGCTCTGTAGAAGGCGTGGCCAAGGAGTACATTCACAGGGGAGAAGTGCGGGAAGGTTTTCTGAACCGGGTGGAAGGGGCTATTCGCTGCTACGATCCTTGCCTTTCCTGCTCAACCCACGCCCTGGGTCAGATGCCGCTTCTCGTTCAAATCTTTGATTGGGATCAACGGCTTGTGACAGAGCTCAAGAGGGACTGATTCGTGCCGGCAGAAAAGCCTGAACTCCATTCCACCTGGATCATCGGGTACGGGAATCCCCACCGAAAGGATGACGGGATTGGGCCCTATGTGATCGAACAGCTTTCGCGTGACTTCGGGGACGGGACAGGGATCACTTTGCGCTCCCTTCACCAGTTGGACCCCGTGCTCGCTGAGGAAGTCCAGAGCGCGGAGGTTCTCCTTCTCGTGGACGCGACCGTGGAGACCCTGGAGCGCGGTTTGCGATGGACCCGGATTCAACCGAAAGAGGATTTCTCGGCCTCTGACACGCACCATCTCCATCCTGAGGGGCTCGCGGGCCTTCTGGAGTCCCTGTATCAGCGAACTCCGGCCATGTGGGTGGTCTCGGTTCAGGGGAGTGATTTCGGGTTTGGCGAGGGATTGTCCCTCGAAGCTCAGGAAAAGGCGGAAAGGGCACGCTCGGAAATTGTGCAGTTCTGTTGGAGAGAATTCATTGACAAAAGGCAGGGATCCATCAATGATGTAACGGGTGGGTCGAGGTAGAAGGAGAGAGACATGGCCAAGGGAGAAGATATCCTTATCATCGATGACGACCGGGACCTTGTAGAGTCTATCCGCATTGTCCTGGAGAGCAGAAAGTACGGGGTCCGAACCGCTCACAACGGGAAGGAGGGCTTTCAGAAGATCCAGGAAAAGGCCCCGGATCTCATTCTTCTCGACGTGATGATGGCCACGGACACGGAAGGTTTCAGCCTGGCCTACAAGGTCAGGAACAATCCGGCCTATAAGGAAATTCCGATCATTATGGTAACGGGCTTCACGAAAAAAATGGCGGAAGCAGGGCCTGAGAAGTTCCAGCACATTATGGGAGAAAACTGGCCTGTCACGCAGTTCCTCGAAAAGCCGATTGACCCGGAAGAATTGCTTTCAGTGATTGAAAAGGTTTTGGAGGAGACATCGAAAGGATGAGATATGGCTCTCCCCGAAAAGGGAAAAGACCCTTTTCCTGAGGCCGGGTATGAGCTGGTCAAGCAGCAGCTGTTCTTCCGGAAAGAACTCATAGAAAGGGTTCACTGGTTCATCCGAGTCCGTTGGTTCGCCGTGGGTGGAGCACTGGTCGGAGCCGGGGTCCTGCGTTTTCTGGAACCCAAATTCCCTCTCGTTCCCTTCACGCTCATCGCGCTCGCCATTTTCCTGTACAACCTGGTATTCCGCGCCGCATGCCGGAGGCTGGACGCTACCAAGGCCTTGCATGTCCAGCCCTACACCACCTTCGCCCACTTTCAGATTTCCCTGGACCTGCTGGCCCTCTACGCCATGATCTACTTCACAGGGGGCATTTACAGCCCTCTTCTCATGTTTGTGATCTTCCACATCATCCTCGCCGGCCTCTTGCTCGTGCCTCTGGCTTGCTACCTCTACACCTTCAGCTCTCTTCTGGCCACGGCCGTCCTTGTGGGGCTTGTGAGGGCAGGGGTCCTGCCGGAACAGCCTCTCCTGCTCCAGAGCTCCCTGTTCCCGAACCTGCTGCTCGCCCAGCAGAGCCTGAAAGAGGTAGCGCTCGTGTACGTGTTTTTCGGGGCTGCGGTCCTGATCACCGCATTCCTCACCACAACGGTCCGTGGAAGCTTGTGGAGCAAAGGCCAGAACCTTCTCAAAGTCTCCAAGGACCTGGATGCCAGCAATGCCAAACTGACCGCCCTCTACGATCTCGTCAAGCGCATGGGGATGTGCTCGGAACTTCAGGATCTCCTGGACACGGCCACCCGCAGCGTCGCGAGCATCATGGGCGTCAAGGGATCTTCCATCAAGCTGCTGGACGAGACGCGCAGGAAGCTCATTTTCTCCTCCACCTACGGGCTCAGCGAAAACTACCTGGCCAAAGGGACCATCGACATCGAGAAGAGCCCTATTAACCGGAGAATCATTGAAGGGTCCTTTGTGGCCATGGGACGGATCGACGAACAGGACTACTTCCAGTACCCTGAGGACATCCGCAAAGAAGGGATCGCCTCCATGGTCTGCCTGCCCCTCAGGGTGGAGAAGATGCCCCTGGGAGTCTTCTGCATGTACAGTGAAATCTCCTATGACTTCAGCGAAAACGACATCAAGTTCTTTTCCCTTCTAAGCGATTTGACCGCCCTGGCCATTGAAACCCTGAGGGGAGAAATCAACAAGACCTGGTTTCTCCAAAAAGCGGCCCACCAGCTGCGTTCGCCCTTCAGCGCCATCTACAGCCTCATGAAGGTGCTCCGGAAGGGCTATTTGGGGCCTGTGAGCGAGCAGCAGCAGGACGCGATCCTGCGGTGCGAGAAGCGGCTGGAAATCCTGGGAACCATGGTCAATGACCTTCTGAAACTCGGCATCAAGCGGCAGCACCAGGACAGGGCTGAGATTCAGCCGGTGGACGGGGTGAAAGTGCTGAGGGCCCTCGAAGAGCTTTACGCGAGTCCCGCTTCGGAGAAGGGAGTGGCCATCGACTTTGTCGTTGACCCCTCTGTGCCGGAGCTGTTGGCTGACGGGAAACTTCTGGACGAGCTTTTCGGCAATCTCATCTCCAATGCGATCAAGTACACCCCGTCCGGCGGAAGAGTCCGTGTTTCCCTGGCCGCGGAAAGGGATCACCGGGTGCGCTTCGAGGTGTCCGACAGCGGCATCGGCATACCCGAAGAAGACCTCTCGCGGCTGTTCACCGAATTTTTCAGGGCCGAGAACGCCAAGGTCCTGGCAGAGGAGGGCACCGGACTCGGTCTCGTCATCGTGAAAGAAGTCCTGGACTTCCTGGGAGGTTCCATATCCGTCAAGAGCAAGGTGGGCGAAGGGACCACATTCACCTGCCTCCTGCCGTCCGTTTAGAGCCCCGCAGAACCGGTAAGCAGTAGGCAGTGTCTCTTCTGCTGACTACCTACTGCATACTGCTTACTCATTGGCTCTGACTCAAGGGAAGGTTCGAAGGCAAGCACTCTTTGGCTGCGGCTAGGGAGCTATATTGGTAAGGAATAGAAACAGATGCGCATCCCGTTACACAAACGGATCTTCCTCAATTTTGTTCTGGTCATTGCCCTCTTCGGGATTCTGGGCGCGGTGCTCAGCGCCTTTCTGATCAACCGGACCACCCTCGATGAAGCCCAACGCAGGGTGAGCCTCGACCTGCGCTCGGCGTGGGATGTGCTCCACAATGAAATGGACCGGCTCCAGCTTTTCGTGACCGTGCTCAGCACGGGAAAGCGCGTGGACGAGGCTTATGCTAGGCCCGATTCCCCATCCAATCGGGTAGCCCTGGAGGAAGTGAGGAGACAGTGCGGTTTCGATTTTCTTTCCCTCACGGACAGCAAAGGTCAAGTGCTGGTGCGGAGCCTGGAGCCTTACAAGACCGGGGACATCCTCTCCAACGATCCCTTTGTGTCCGGGGCATTGAAAGGCGAGACGAGAAAAGGGATCACCCTGCTTGGGCAACAGCGACTTCGTGATGAGGGAGGCAACCTTGAAGAGCGGGCCTTCATCGTCTTTGAGCCCACGCCGAAGTCAAAGGTCAGGGCCAAGACTTCAGAATCAGCCGGAATGGCGCTTGTGGCGAGCGCTCCTGTTCGGGATGACGGGGGAAAAGTGATCGGGGCTATCTACGCGGGCCTGCTCCTGAATCGGAACCACAGTCTGGTGGACAAGATCCGCTCCATCGTTTTTGAAAACAAGATGTACCAGGGCCAGCCCCTGGGGACCGTCACCATTTTTCAATGGGATGTCCGCATTGCCACGAATGTGATCCTGGCCAATGGCAACAGAGCTATTGGAACTCGGGTGAGCGAAGAGGTCTACGACAAGGTGCTGGAAAACGGTCTGAACTGGTACGACAGGGCTTTTGTGGTGAAGGACTGGTATCTGAGCGCCTACGATCCGATCCACGACATCAATGGGAACGTGGTGGGGATCCTTTACGTGGGGGTGTTGGCCAAGCAGTATGATGATTTGAAGTGGGACCTGTGGAAGCTCTACGGAGCCATCTCCGGCGGTGTGGGCATTTTCGTGCTGGCCATCGGACTGATTTTTGCCCGGCGCCTGACCGGTTCGATCAGCCGGCTGGCAGTGGCTGCAGGGAAAATCGGGGGCGGGAACCTTGACCTCAACGTGAAAGAACCCAAGGCGGATGATGAGGTGAAGGACTTGACCCAGGCCTTCAACCTGATGGCCGTGAGCTTGAAGGAAAGGGACGAAAAACTGAGAGCCACCCATTCGGCTCTGGAGCAGTCCAACAAATCCCTTGAGGAAATGAACAGGAACTACCTCGACATGTTGGGTTTTGTCTCCCATGAACTGAAGAACACCTTAGGAGTCATTTACACTTCTGCGAGGGCTCTGGACGCGGGGATTGTGGGAACTTTGAGTGAAGCGCAGGCTGCGCTCGCGCGCAACATCGCTAAAAGCATTGACGGCGCCGTGAGGATGACCCGAAACTACCTCGACCTCGCACGAATCGAAAAGGGCGAGCTGAGGGTGATCCCGAAAGTCATGGAAATGGTCGGGGAAATCATCGATCCTCTCCTTGAAGAGCTGAAGCCGGTCATTGACCAGCAGGGTGTGACGATCGAGAAACGGCTTCCGGGAGCGATTGTCCTTAAAGGGGATACGGCCCTTCTCAAGATCGCCTACCGGAATCTGCTGGACAATGCGTTGAAATACGGCCGCAAGGGAGGGAGAATAAGGCTCGGGTTTGAAGAGAAAAACGGCGCTCTTCACTTCGAGGTGTGGAATGAAGGAAAAGGGCTGACGGCCGAGCAGATCTCGAGGCTTTTCGAAAAATTCGTCAGGTTCGAGAGCCACGCGGAAGCCACCCGGAGCACGGGGCTGGGTCTCTTTATCACCCGGGAGATCATCACGAAACATCACGGAGAAATCAGGGCCGAATCAGAGCCGGGCCATTGGATGAGGTTCCGATTCTCTCTGCCGCTGGCCTCTCCATCTCAGGGAGTGGAGGGCAAGGAAGCATAGGGGAGAAGAGGCCTGGAAGGAAGAAAGCGATGACAAAGAAGAAGGTCCTGGTCATTGACGATGAGCAGATCGTGCTCAACAGCGTCAACAAAATCCTAGGGCATGGGGAGTACGAGGTGGAGGCCACGTTGAGCGGCCGGCAGGGGCTGGAGTGGGCGCTCGGCAAGAGCTATGACCTTGTCTTGACCGACGTCCGGATGCCGGACATGGGAGGCATGCTCATTCTGAGGGACGTCAAGAAGGCCAAACCGTCCATGCCCGTGATCATCATCACCGGTTATGCCAATGTGCAAACGGCGATGCAGGCCATGAAGCTCGGCGCTGCCGAATACATTGAAAAACCGTTTACACCGGATCAGCTGCTCAAAGCGGTGAAAACGGCCGTTGATCAAGCGGCGGCGTTAGAGACGGAACATAAGGTCCCGGTGCACAAAGAGGAGATCCTTCGGGTCCTGGAGCGTGCGGCCGTTAACACGGACTTTGTCTACAAGCTGCTCCACCGGTGGGCCGATGCCCTTGAGGAATATGACCTGACAGGTCCTGAGAAACTGGCTCTGCTCACGGGGGACATCGATTGGATCGAGAAGCAGGTGGGCCCGCTCACAGAAAAACAAAAGCGCTGGCTCCAGCGACCCCTGAGCGCCGACGTGCTGAAGATCTTCGGGTGGTGACCGTCTTCGATCTAGGCCTCATGGCTTCACTATTCCTGTCGGTATCGCCCCTGAATGCGGCGTCCCTTTCAATGATCCCGACCATGACTTGGTGAATGGCTCCGGCAGCGTCAATTCTGGATCTCCTAGGCGTGAGAAAGCCCTATCAGCACGACGTAAACTTAAAAACTTAACAGCGTCCCATTTTTACATTTTTACTTGGCGCTGGTTCCCTCCTGCGGCCACCGGCGGCGACAACGCTGGGCCTGTCGGTCTCACGCTATACGAGGTCACGATTGCGACGGCCCACGCAGCGCCTCGATCTCCCGCCGCAACGCGCGTACCTCGTCGAGGATCAACCGGGTGTGCGCTTCTCCCTCGTCCTTGAGGTCTTCTGTGACCTGGGACTGCATCGCGTTGACGACCACCGCAATGAACAGGTTCAACACCATGAACGTCGCGATGAGCAGGTAGACGACGAAGAAGATCCAGGAATGCGGCGAATGCGTCATGACGCTGCGTGCAACGTCGGGCCAGCCTTCGACGGTCATGACTTGGAACATCGTGAACAGCGACGCACCGAGGTTGCCGAAGAACTCCGGCGCGATCGCACCGTACAGTTTCGTGGCCAGGACCGCAAATACGTAGAGTACGAGTCCCAAGAGGCCGACGATCGACGCCATGCCTGGCAGTGCTTTAAGCAGAGCGCCAATCACCCGGCGCATCGACGGCACCAGCGAAACCAGCCGGAGCACGCGCAACACGCGCAAGGCGCGCAGGACGGTGAACGCTCCGCCCGCCGGAACGACCGCTATCCCAACGATCACAAAGTCGAACACGCGCCAGGGGTCCCCGAAGAAGCGACCACGGTAGACGAAGAAGCGTAACAGCAGTTCGACTACGAACACAGCCAGCACCAGTCGGTCGAACGCGTAAAGCGAATCGCCGAATCGTGCCGCGACCGGCGGTGAGGTTTCGATTCCGAGCGTGATGGCGTTCGCAACGATCAGCGCAGTAATGGACCTCTCGAACCGCGCACTTTCGATGAAACTGCGGACGCGTTCGCGCAGGCTCGATGCGAGTTGGGTGTTGCTCGTATTCACCGTGCCTTCTCCATGGGTCCCGAGATAGTAGCTCCCATCACCAACCCCTATCGTGCGGCTCCTTGTTCCCGCAGCAGGAAGCGATTGTGCGCCGTCAACAACTTCCGCCGGCAGATGTAATTGTCGCCGCGCAGCGATCCCGCCCCGACGTCTTTCAGGCATCGTCGCGACATTCTCGCTCGGCTCCACACGCCACCAGGTGAGCAGGGCTTTTGACTTGTCCAGACAACTCCCTGGCCTATCTATGTGGGCCACCGAACGTAAAGCTGACTTGCCGGTGCTTTTTCCGGGCAAGTCGAGCGACTGGTTGGGCCTTTCCTCTAATCCTCGTCCTTTAACCGCTTTCGCCAGTAGAAAGGCCGCCGTTTCTGATGAGCGCATGCAACGATTCGAATTCGGTCCAAATATACAGCATAGATCAGATTATACGGGAATCGCCACAAAGGCTTCTTGCGCACTCTCCTTGCGATTCGCTGGCAAGCCTCCGGGTTTGCTGAAATCAGGTCGAGCCCCCGTTCAACCTCCCCGAGAAAGTCCCACCCCAGGCCAAGCTTATGGGCCTCGTAGTACCTCGCCGCCTCGGTGATTTCGGCTTCAGCATCTGGATGGAAGGCAATCAGCGTCATGCGATGGCTGCCCGTGCTCGACGAACTGCATCCTTTGCCGGTATCTCAGTCACTTTCCCCTGCTCCATCTCATCAAGCCGACGCTCAGCCTCCTCAGCCCACAACGCCTCGACCTCCGATTCAGACAGATCATCGAGGCTTTCAACTATCCATTTCGCGAGCGCCGCCCTGTCTTTCAAATCCAGCTTCTTGATCTCGGCTTCGATTTTTTCAAGGCCCATAAGGTTTTTCCCTCCGTGTTGATTGCTATAGCTGGTTCATTTCCCAGCCAAACCTTCTTCAGTGTGACGGTTGGGAGCACGCCATTCCCGCGGTAGGGGTTCAGATCAGGGGTCAGGAGATTAGGTTCTAGGTTCCCCTGATCTCTTCTCTGCTTAAGTGATTCTGAAGTTTCCAGATAAGTCCAATGGTAGAGGGGTGGCATCAGTGGCGGGTATAACACAAGTCATGTGGTATCCGTCCGGTCAGTGGGCCACTGAACGCCTAGACCCCACCTAACTCATTATAAATAAAGAATATTCGCTTGACGGAGTTAATGCAACCCCAAAAATGCATCATTGTGTATATCCGGTTGCCCATGTGATTATATAAAAATCGGAGACTCATCCTGCGCATCCCTCCAGAATAACAGAAACAACCACAGCGACGTCAGGACAACCATGATCTGCGCTCACACCATCAGGAGTCGGACCCTGCAAGGAGGCCAAGAGCCCGCTGGATTTCTGAAAGGAATTCTTCCCCCTCCC
>CAZOLJ010000019.1:0-23919 GCA_964580575.1 uncultured Desulfobacteraceae bacterium | reverse complement strand
CCCCTCCCGCGGGAGGTTAACCCGCCTGAGGCGGGCAGGGGTGGGGGTGAGGTGAACAGCACTATCCTGCGAGCAACTCGGACAATTTTGCCAGAGTGCTGGTCATGTCAATGGGCTTTGAGATGAGGAGATCGACTGCGGGGCCTTTTTCTTTGGATTTGCGCTCCGCACCCTCACCTCCGGTGATCCACGCAACGCTCAATCCCGTCTTTTTCTTCTTGATTTCTCTGATGAGATTCTGAATCTTCATGTCAGGAGTCCCGGATCCCACAATCACCACATCGAAAACTTTTCTATCGAGGTGCTGAAGGGCTTCTGTGCCCGCAGACACAGTGCTCACCCTGTACCCCTTGTGATCGAGCATCTTGTAGAGAAGATCACGCACCATCCCATCTTCCTCGACCAGGAGGATATGCACCTCGCTGGCTTTCCTTCGCTTCCGCGGTTTTCTTGGGGAGGCTGTCGCCAGGGGCAGCCGGATCGTCACCACGGTGCCCTCATTCTTCTTGCTGGAGACTTCCAGGGTTCCCTTGTGCCTTTTCGCGATCGCCTGAGCCACGCACAGGCCCAACCCCGGTCTGCCATCCTCTTTGGTGGTGAAGAAAGGATCGAAAACCTTGTCCAGAATCTCAGGGGCAATTCCCACCCCGCTGTCCTGGACATAGATGTGGGCTTGTCCCGCGTTCTCTTCGATGCTTAAGTAAAGGTCTCCTCCTCGGGGCATCGCTTCTACCGCGTTGGACATGACATTGGAAATCATTTCCTCTATCTCTCCGGAATCTCCCTCCACTGGGGATACGGTCCTGAGGTAGGTCTTGAGGTTAATCCCCGAGCCCTGCACTTCCGGACGGCCATTCAGCTTTGGACCGACACACGCAACCGCCTCCCGGACCACTCCCCTCAGGTCCACGAGAGATTTTTGCGAAGGGTCCAGGGTTTCTTTGGTAAAGCTTCCCAGTGCCTCTGCAATTTTCAGGACCCCTTCGTTCCCGTCTTTAGTCGCTTTCATGCCTGGGAGATTCCCCTCCTTGCCGTTTCCCGCCAGCCGGGCAGGAGCACGGCCTTCCTGCAGATAGGCGTCAAACCGCCGGGTGAGTTCACGGGCCATTCGGCAGAGAGACTCCCTCTTCTTCGATTCCACCAGTTCTTTTTCCCTTTTCTTGCGCTCTTCACTGGGAGTGAGCATCAAAAGAAATGCGGTTCGGCCTCTTCTGCGGACCTTTCTGACCCTCACGTCACAACTCAGGACTTCACCGCTCTTCGCCACAAGGTCTGTCTCGTAGTCTTCCGGCGCCCATTTTCCCGAAGTCCGTCTCTTCTGGAAGTCTCTGGTCACGTTTTTCAATCGGGGATGAACAAAGTCAGCGAAAGGGCGGCCGACCACGACCTCGCTCGAATATCCGAGTCGTGCCAAAAGGAACTCGTTCGCCTCCACGATCTTTGCCTTCTCAAGGACCATAAAACCCGCAGGCAGGGAATGCAGAAGCACCTCCCTGTGATTCAATGCTCTTGCGGTTTTCTGATTTTCCTTTCGCAGCAGGACGACTTCTTTTCGCAATCGCTCCTGGTCCGCCCTCATTCTCGCAATCTTTTTGTCAAAGCGATCCTTGTCTTTCGTCGTCATGGCAGGCACAGAATTTTGAGGTTTCTGGAAGTACTTAAAGACAGGCCGAAAAGGTTATCCTCTCTGAGTGTTGTGTCGAACAGGGTTGTTACGAGTGAGGTGAAGTCTTACGATGAGAACCTTACACCATGCCATACGAGCCGTCAATCCTTTCATGAAAACCCCCTTGACTTTCGCCTCTGATTGGGAAGAATCTGCAAAGGTCTCTTCGAGATGAAGTCTGCAACTTTCGACAAGAAAAGAGGTCCCTTTGAGCAGTCCATCGTCCTTCGTTCATCTTCATGTTCATACGGAATACAGCCTCCTGGACGGCGCGATCCGGATCAGTCAGCTGCTGGATAGAGCTCGCGCTCTCAACATGGAAGCGGTCGCCATCACGGACCACGGCAACATCTTCGGCGCCGTGGAGTTCTTCACCAAGTGCCCGGACAAGGGAATCCAACCGGTCCTGGGCTGTGAAATGTATGTTGCCTCCGGCCACCGCAAAGACCGCGCCCTGCCGCAGGACGGGAGCCCGAATGCCCACCACCTCATCCTTCTTGCCATGGACCAGGAAGGATACAAGAATCTCTGCCGCCTGGTGACTCTTGCCCATCTGGAAGGCTTCTACTATCACCCCCGGGTGGACATGGAGCTTCTCACGCAATGCCACTCAGGGCTGATTGCTCTGTCCGCCTGCCTGAAAGGAAGAATCCCTTACCTCCTCAACACCAACCGCCGCGAAGAAGCCAAGAAGGAGGCCAAGACACTCGCCTCCATCTTTGACGGGGATCGTTTCTATTTTGAAGTCCAGGCCAATCTGCTCCCTGAGCAGAAGACCGTGAATCAGCTGCTCAAGGAGCTTGGCCGGGAACTCTCCGTCCCTCTCGTGGGGACGAATGATTGCCACTATCTGAACCGGGAGGATTCCGAGGCTCATGATGCCCTTCTCTGCATCCAGACCGGCAAAACCATTGAGGACACAAAACGCCTCAAGTTCTCCACGAACGAGTTCTTTTTTAAATCCCGCGAGGAGATGGCCTCGAGCCTCGGCGAAATGGAATTCGGTGAAGCCCTGGACAACACCGTGGAAGTGGCCAGGCGCTGCCGGTTTCAAATGGATTTCGGCCATTACAAGTACCCGGTTTTTCAGGTCCCTGCCGGCAAGAGCCTTGAAGAAATCCTCAAAGACGAGGCGCGCAAGGGCCTGGACCAGCGGCTCGAGCAGCTCCGGGAGGAGGAAAAGGCTCTCACCCCCGAACAGGTTCGGGAGTACCAAGAGCGGCTGGAATACGAGATCCTTGAGATCATCAAGATGGGCTTTGCCGGGTATTTCCTCATCGTCGCTGATTTTATCGATTATGCGAGGCGCTCGCACATCCCGGTGGGCCCGGGCAGGGGTTCGGCCGCCGGATCCCTGGTGGCTTACTGCCTCAAGATCACCAATGTGGACCCGATGAAGTACGGCCTGCTCTTTGAGCGCTTTCTCAACCCTCAGCGGATCACCATGCCGGACATTGACATTGATTTCTGCATGAACGGCAGGGACGACGTGATTCGCTATGTGGCCGAAAAATACGGCAGAGAAAATGTTTGCCAGATCATCACCTTTGGAACCATGAAAGCAAGAGCGGTCATCCGGGATGTGGGCCGAACCCTCAACATTCCCTACAGTGACGTGGACCGAATCGCCAAGCTGGTGCCCGCAGGCCCCAAGGTCAGCCTCTTCAGGGCCATGGAAGAGGAACCGGAATTGAGGAAACTCGAGCAGGGAGAGGCTCACCACAAAAAACTCCTTGCGATTGCCCGATCCCTTGAAGGTCTCTCCAGGCATGCCTCCACCCACGCCTCCGGCGTGGTCATCTCCGACCGGCCCCTGGTGGATTACCTCCCTCTGTTCAAGGGGACCAACGAGGAAGTGATGACCCAGTTCACCATGGAGCAGATCGAAAGACTGGGTCTCATCAAATTCGACTTCCTGGGGCTCAAGACCCTCACGGTCATCAAGCACGCCCTGACGCTCATCGAGAAAACCGCGGGCCGGAAAATCGACATCGACAAGATCCCTCTGGATGACCCGGCCACTTACCAGCTTTGCAGCGAGGGCAAAACCACAGGCGTGTTCCAGCTTGAAAGTTCGGGGATGAAAGACCTCTTGAGACGGCTGAAACCCGAGGTCTTTGAAGATCTGATTGCCCTGGTGGCTCTGTACCGGCCCGGACCCCTCGGCAGCAACATGGTGGAAGAGTTCATTGCGGGCAAGCATGGAAAGGGCAAGATCAAGTACTTCCTGCCTCGCCTCGAGCCCATTCTGAAAGAGACCTACGGCGTCATCCTTTACCAGGAACAGGTCATGAAGATCGCTCAGGTGCTGGCCAACTACAGTCTCGCCGAGGCCGATGAATTAAGAAAGGCCATAGGGAAAAAGAAACAGGACGTCATGGACAGGCACCGGGCCCGCTTTGTGGAAGGCGCCGCCACCAACGGAGTCAACCAGAATCTGGGGAGCAAGCTCTTCGCCCTCATCGAGAAGTTCGGCGGTTACGGGTTCAACAAGTCCCACTCCACGGCCTACGCCCTGATCGCTTACCAGACGGCTTATCTCAAGGCTCATTACCCGGTCCAGTTCATGGCCGCCCTCCTGACCCAAGACATGGGGAACCAGGACAAGACCATCAAGAACATCGCCGAGTGCCGCGAGATGGGGATTCAGATCCTTCCTCCGGACATCAACGAAAGCCATCCCGATTTTGCCGTGGTGGAAGGAGGAATCCGCTTCGGCCTCGGAGCCGTGAAGAATGTGGGCCTCAAGGCCGTTGAATCCATGATCGAGGAGAGGAACCAGGGAGGACCCTTCAAGGGCCTGGTGGACTTCTGTACAAGGGTGGACGGATCCAAAGTCAACCGCAGGGTGCTGGAAGGCCTGATTCAGTGCGGCGCTTTTGATTCCAGCGGAATCGAAAGATCAAGGCTCCTGGCCTCCCTGGAGGAAGTGACCAGACTCTGCGGGGCCAGTCAGGATCCCAATCAGCTCACGATCTTCTCGGCGGCTCCAGGAGGCGGCGTCAGGACCTTTGACTTCTCCAACATTCCGAACCACGTGGCATGGGATGAGAGGGAAAAACTCCGGCGAGAAAAGGAAGCCCTTGGATTCTACATCACCGGTCATCCGCTGGATCGTTACAAGGAAGAAGTGACCCGGTTCGCCACCTCTTCCATCCAGGACCTGACCCAGCTCACCGACAAAACAGCCGTGCGCGTGGCCGGCGTCATTGAAGAGCTGAAGATCAAGCGAACCAAACGGGGGGACAAGATGGCCGTCTTCACCCTCGAGGACCAGAGCGGGTCTACGGCGGTGGTCGTGTTTCCCGATGTGTTCGAGCGCTCCTCCGCCCTTCTCAAAAGCGATGAGCCGCTGCTGGTTGCGGGAATGGCCGAAGTGGATGAAACGGTGGCCAAGATCATCTCCCAGGAAATCCAATCCCTCGAGAACGCCAGACAGGCAGCCATCCGGCTGATCGAGCTGTCCCTTTCCAGAGACGCCCTTTCCAAAGATCAGCTGGAAGGGATCAAGGATGTGCTTTACCGTTACCCGGGGCAATCGTCGGTGTTGTTCAAGGTGGAAACCGATCCGGGAAGACGCATGGTCATCGCTGCGCACCCCCGTTACAACGTCTTTGCCTGTCGCGAAATGATTCAGGAGCTTGAAACGCTGATCGGTCAAAAGGTGGTCTGCCGTTATGGAGAAAAAAATTCGAACTCTCGCCTCTCTCAGCACCCGTAGCTTTTCCGCCTATCTCGACGAAGTGCTGCTGCAGAACAACCAGGTGGGCCAGCGAATGAGGATTGATCACCCTGAAGCCAGCGCGATCATCCCTTTTGTTTCGGACAAGGAAATCCTGATGGTGCGTCAATACCGTTACGCCCTGGGACGGGAGACCCTGGAAATCCCTGCCGGCAAACTGGACCCGGGGGAAAGTCCTGAGCAGTGCATCCGAAGGGAACTCCTGGAAGAGACGGGGTATGAAGCGGGCAAAATCGAGTGGGTCTGCACCTATGCCCCGGCCCTGGGTTACTCCAATGAACTGATTCACCTTTATTCAGGGCATGAGCTCAGGAAGGCGGACACGCTTATCGACGAGAGGGAAATTGCTTCGGTGGAAAAAATCCCTGTGGAAAAGCTGAAGTCCATGGTCAAGGAGAGATTGATCCTGGACGGCAAGACCCTTCTCGGCCTTGCGCTGATGAAGATGATTCCCTAGCGCTGGCCCATTGCCGCAAGCAAGGATTGGCTGAGCCCCGGACTGGGGGTGCGGTCTCTGTAGAGTCGCAACCAAATTGGAATCACGAAAACCGAATGTCGAATGTCGAACAAGGAATTTCGAATGATGAAGTTAAGTCTCTTCTGTTGTTTCCTTCGGCGTTCGTCATTCGTTATTCGATATTCTGCGGTTCGCTTTTGAACTTCTACCCATCCGGCCAAGAAGATTCAGATTGAAACTCTGGCGGACTTACTTGGCGTGAGCGTCTACGAAGGTCTTGAGTTTCTTGATGATGGTCACAGGGACCGGGCCTGAATTGGCATAGAGCTTCAGGATCGCGTAAGGAACCTTGGTTTCCTGTTGCACCTTGTCCCACCCTATTCCCTGGGCATCAATCGTTTCCATGAGTTTGACCAATTCTTCTGATTCCATTCTCTTCTCTTCACCTCATTTCTGAGGGACTCCCAAGTCAGGCGGATACACATACTTGGGATCCATGTCATAGGTCCAGGGAAGCCCCCAAAATTGCCATCCTGAATGGCGTCGATGCTCAAACCCGTAAATGTTGTTCCGTTTGGCAAGCTGTCGGTAGTATTTGTGCTTGTTGGGATCGTCAAAGGCAGGGAATTCACTGCCCTCAAAACCGTCATACACATCGAAAACATTCTTGTAACCGGCGGTGAGGAGCTCTTTTGCCGCCTGTGCGCTCCGGGTTCCGTCCCGATCCAGGATCAAAAGGTTGTCCGTCTTCTTGAAAACCTTGCCAATCTGCTCAAGGAAAACCTTGTTCTTCGTGAGCTGGTAGGAAGGTTTTTCGTCGTCCTTGGCAAAGGTGGTCGTGAAAAAAAGATAGGGGTAATTGTAAGCTTTGAAGGGGTGCCCCACAAACTGGTATTCCGCCTGAGTTCTGATGTCCACCAGGTAGGTGTCGGGCACGGTGTTGAGCATGTCGAAGGCTTCGACGCTCAGGATCCTCTTCGGCTCCTGGCCATACCCCAGGCCGGCGCTGGTGGAGATCAACGCAACAACCACGAGAAAGATAAAAAGGAAGTGCCTTCTCATCAGAAGCCGCCTTCAGCAGGACACAAAGATCTCAAGAACAATTCCGCTCCTTGGATTGGGTTTGTCATAATCCATGAGACGTTTCCTTGTCAACGGAAAAAACCCCCAACAAGGGCTGCCCTTATTGACAGACAAGGAACAAACGTTTAATATCGGCGACCACTTGGTCGTCTTTCATCGACCTCTGAGTCGCAGCGGTCTTCGACAAACTCCCTTTTGAAAGGAGCACGTGGTGTCAACAAGCAAAGTGTATTTTACGGACATGAGGTCGTCTGCCAAAGAGAATTTGCTCGCCAAAGTCGTGCGCCTGGCCGACATGCTGGACCTGAAGCAGATTGTCCCTCCCCGAGGCCTGGTGGCGATCAAGCTCCACTTCGGAGAAAAAGGGAACACGGCCTACATCCGGCCGACCTTCGTCCGCCAGATCGTGGACCGCGTGAGAGCCCTAGGCGCCTTCCCCTTTCTCACCGATGCGAACACCCTTTACGCCGGTACCAGAGGGGACAGTGTCTCTCACCTTCACACGGCCGTTGAAAATGGTTTCTCTTTTTCCGTGGTCAACGCTCCTCTCATCATCGCCGACGGGTTGAGGGGGGCCTCCTATGCCGCCGTGAAGATCCAGCAGGAACTCATCAAGACCGCTTATGTGGGCACGGAAATCGCCGAAGCGGACGGCCTGATCAGCCTGGCCCATTTCAAAGGCCATGAGCTTTCAGGTTTTGGGGGCACCCTCAAGAATTTGGGCATGGGGTGCGCCTCTCGACGGGGCAAGATGGTCCAGCACGCAGACGTGTCACCCAAGATCACGCGAAAAAAGTGCGTGGGGTGCGGGGAGTGCGTCGAGCACTGTGCCCAGTCGGCCATCGCGCTGCGGGAACAAAAGGCGGTGATCGATGCAAAGAAGTGCATTGGATGCGGGGAGTGCATCTTGATCTGCTCCAACAAAGCGATCGATGTCCAGTGGAAGGCGGACATTGCCCTTTTCCAGAAAAAAATGGTGGAATACACGCTGGCTGTGTTAAAGAGTAAGGAAGGAAAGGTCGCCTTCCTGAACTTTCTCACCCAGATTTCTCCGGCCTGCGACTGCTACGGTCACAGCGATGCGCCCATCGTTCATGACCTGGGAATTATGGCTTCCGTGGATCCCGTGGCCATTGATCAGGCTTCGGTGGACATGGTCAACCGGCAGAAAGCGCTGGAGAACACGTCTCTTTCGGCCAACCAGAACCCCGGGGGAGACAAGTTCAGGGCTCTCTACCCGAAGGTGGACTGGACCATCCAGCTGGAGTATGCGGAAAAAATCGGCCTGGGCTCGCGCGAGTACGAGCTGGTAACCATTTAGAGCAGGGAACGAAATGATCATCGCAGAAAATTTGACCAAGTACTACGGACTGAAGCCTGCTGTTCAGAATGTCTCCTTTCGGGTGGAACAGGGAGAGATCGTAGGCTTTCTCGGCCCCAATGGCGCAGGCAAGACCACCATCCTCAGAATCCTGACCGGTTTCTTTCAGCCCACTTCGGGAAAAATTCTTGTGGACGGCCTCAACGGCCAGACCCACTCTCTCGAATTGAGAAAAAAGATCGGTTTTCTGCCTGAGACCGTCCCCCTTTACGACGAGCTGTCCGTCAAACAGTTCTTGTCCTTCTCAGGCACGATCAAAGGCCTCAGCGGGAATTCTCTCCATGGGGAAATCGACAGAGTGATTTCCGCCTGCGGCCTTCCCGAGCACCGGGAGCGCCGCATCAGGCACCTGTCCAAAGGGCTCAAGCAGAGAGTCGGTCTTGCTCAAGCGCTCATCAACGATCCTCCTATTGTCATTCTGGATGAGCCGACCACCGGCCTGGACCCGACCCAGATCGTTGAAGTGAGGAAACTGATCAAGGACCTGGCCGGTCAACGGACGGTCCTCCTGAGCACCCACATTCTGCCTGAGGTGAGCCAAATTTGCGAAAGAGTGATCATTGTCAATCAGGGCCGTGTGGTTGCGGAAGATACCCCGGCTAACCTGACCGGCCAACTCCAGAAAGGATTGAGAACGGTCCTTCACGTGGACGGTCCGGCCGCAGAGGTACAGGCAAAGTTGGAGTCCCTTCAGGGGGTCACCCGGGTTGTGCCCTCCGAGCGTGCCGGAGAGCTCCTCGTAGAAAGCACAGCCGATGAAAGCCTCAGGCCTTTGATCGCAAAGACCATCGTGGATTCCGGCTGGGGGTTGAAGGAAATGAGAACCAGGGACTTGAGCCTCGAGGACGTCTTTGTCCAGCTCGTGACTGAGGAAGGAAAGGACTAGGAACCATGCGCGGAATCATGGCTGTATTCAAGAAAGAGATCCTCATCGCCTTTTCATCGCCCATCTTCTATGCCGCCAGCTTTATTTTCCTGTTGGTTTCCGGCTACTTTTTCTACACCAACGCGATTATTTACACCATCCGGAGCTTTCAGGCCGGCCAGAACCCCTATCTCGCCGAACGCCTGAACCTGAGCGACTTTGTGGTCAAGCCCTATTTCGGCGACATGGCCATTGTGCTGCTCCTCATGCTTCCGCTCCTCACCATGCGGAGCTACGCAGAGGAGAAAAAAATGGGAACCATTGAACTCCTGTTCACCTATCCCCTCTCGGATGGAGCCGCCCTTGCAGGAAAATTCGCAGCCTGTGTGTTTACCCTTCTCACCATGCTCGCGGGAACGATCCTGCCCCTCCTTCTGCTTCAGACCTTCGCGCCCCTGGACTGGGGGCTCGTCGCCTCCGGGTATCTGGGGATTCTGCTCCTGGGCGCAAGCTTCATCGCCCTCGGGATATTCACCTCCTCTCTCACGGAGAACCAGATCATTGCCGCCGTGTTGAGCTTCGGCGCTTTTCTCCTCTTCTGGGTCATGGGCTGGGCCAAGAGCTTTGCCGGGCCGACTCTCGGTCCGATTCTGGAGCACATCTCGATTGTGGTCCACCTGGACAGCTTTGTGAAAGGACTCATCGATTCCAGAGATCTCCTGTTCTACCTGGTGTTCATTTTTTTCTGGCTCTTTGTGACACTGCGCTTTCTCAACACTCGTTTCTGGAGGGGATAGGCCATGGAAAAATCAAATCGCACAATGACGCTTTTCAGGCTCAAGGCCTCCTCCAACATGACCGTCGCCATCCTTCTCATCCTGGTCCTGGCGCTGGCGATCACGCTTCTCTCGGACAGGCACTATTTCCGCTGGGATGTCACGGCTTCCGGAGAGCACACCCTGTCGGACCAGACCCTGCAGGCCCTCAAAACCATACAGGAACCCGTCAAGGCCATCGCCTTTGTGAAAGAGCCTTCCGAGGAAGCCTCCAATGTGAAGAAGCTTCTCGCCTCGTACGAATATCATCTGAAAGGCCTGTCTTTCGAGATGGTGGATCCCGATCGAAACCCTGCCCTCACCCGGCAGTACGACATCAAGGCGCTCAACACCGTGATCATAGAAGGGTTCGGACAGTCTCAGACCGTGAAGACGCCTAACGAGGAGAGCCTCACCAATGCCCTGGTTCGTCTTTCCAAGGGCCGGACCGAAAAAGTCTACTGGGTCATGGGCCACGGGGAACGGCCTTTCAAGTCAGAGGCCCCGGAATCCTTGGCTTCCATCCACCAGAACCTGTCGAATCAGAACTATGACTTCGAGGAACTGACCCTGGCCCAAAAAGACATCCCCTCTGATGCGGCTCTGGTCGTCGTCGCCGCTCCCGAGAAAAATCTTTTTCCCGAGGAGGTGGCCTCTCTCAAGCGTTTTCTGAACAAGGGAGGAAGCCTGCTCGTTTTCCTGGAGCCTTACCAGGATGCCGGTTTGAAAGAGTTCCTGCGGGAGTACGGCGTCGTCATGTCCTCCGATATCGTGGTGGACAAGATGAGCAGGGTCCTGGGAGGGGACTTCCTCCTGCCCATGATCGTGAGCTACGGCAATCACGAGATCACGAGGAACTTTCGCCTCCTGTCCTTCTTTTCCCTGGCCCGATCGGTCGAACTGGACAAGGAGGTGAAGAAAAAAGGCCTGACCCTGACCAACTTGGCTCTGACCTCACAGGAATCCTGGGCTGAGACGGACCGGGACGCTCTGAACCAGGGAAAAGCTCGGCTCGACGCAGAAGACCGTCAGGGCCCGCTTTCCCTTGCCGTGATTGTGGAGCTGGATCCCAAGGAGGCCAAAGGCGAGGAGGGCAAGGAAGAGGACAAAATCACGGGGGAGGGGAAACTGGCGGTTTTTGGAGACGCGGACTTTGCCTCGAACAAGTTTGTCTCCCTCGCAGGAAACAGCGAGTTGATGATCAACACGATGAACTACCTCGTGGGCCGCAAAGACCTGATCACGATCCCTGAGAAGGAGCGCCCAGCCGATCACCTCATGCTCACCCGGAATCAAGGCTTGATGCTCTTCTGGATTCCGGTGGTGGTGATTCCCCTGCTGGTCATTGTTCTGGGCATGGGGGTGTGGCGCAAAGGGAGGTCCCGTTGAAATACCGATCGACTCTCATTTACTTCGCCCTCGTCGTCCTTCTCCTGGCTTTCTATTTTTACGAAACCCGTAAAGAAGAGAAAAAGAAGAGCGCCGAAGAAGCGACCCACGCGCTTTTTTCGGTCAAGCCTGACGACGTGACAAGCCTCGTGTTGAAAAGCGGGGATCAGGAAATGCGGTTCGAGAAAAAGAGCGGGACCTGGGAGATCCTCCACCCGACCCGCTCAAGCGGGGATGCCTTCGCTCTCACTCGCCTTCTCCACCGGCTCACCGGTTTGAAATCGCTCAGGGTCATTGCAGAAACCCCGAAGGAGCTCTCCGAGTTCGGTCTTCACCCGCCCGAGGTCACCCTCGCCTTCATGGCCGGCGACCAGGCCAACACCCTCTTCATCGGCCACATCAGTCCCATTGAAAAGGGATATTACGTCGCCAAAGGCGGCGACGGAAAAGTGTACTTCATCTCCGGAGACGACAAACGAGCGCTCGACCGGCCTCTCACCGAGTTGCGGGACAAGAAGCTTTTCACCCTCAAGACCGACCGGGTCCAACGCGTGATCATTGAGCGCGGAGGAGAACGATGGGTCCTTCACAAGAAAGAGGGGCAGTGGATCTTTGAAGGCCATGAGGATCTGAAACTCGACCCTGAGAAGGTGGAGGTCTTTGTGAGGCCCACGTTGTGGGCTGAGGCTCAGTCCTTTGAAAAAGAGGAGACGCCGGATCTGAAACCCTACGGCCTCGACACGCCTCAAGCACGGGTCAGCCTCTCGGATGAAAATCAGACCGAGGGAATTCTTTACGGCAATGACGCTCCCCCGGATCGGGTCTTTGCCATGGTCAAGGGAAAGCCGCAGCTGGTCACCGTGCGAAAACGACTCCTCGATGACCTCCCTCAGACCAAAGAGGATCTTGTAGAAAAAGAAAAGAAGGAGGAGACCAAACCGTGAGCCCTCTTGTTCAGACCTCGTCCGTCAGAGTGCTTGTCCGCGGAGGCGGAGATCTCGCCTCCGGCGTGGCCTGGAGGCTTTATCAGAGCGGCTTCAGGGTGGTCATCACGGAAATTCCTGAGCCCCTTGCCGTGAGAAGGAAGGTTGCCTTTTGCGAAGCCGTCTTCGACGGTCAGTCGGTGGTTGAAGGCGTCAAAGCCGTCTTGGTCGAGGGGCCTGAACAGGCGGGCAGGGTTTGGGATCAGGGGGTCATCCCTGTCCTCGTAGACCCCGGGGCTGTGTGCAGGCATTCGATCAAACCCGAGGTGATCGTCGATGCGATCCTGGCCAAGAAAAACCTCGGGACTTCTGCAAAAGACGCACCCCTCGTGGTGGCCCTTGGTCCGGGCTTCGAAGCCGGAAAAGACGCTCACTTCGTGGTTGAGACCCAGAGAGGCCACACTCTCGGCCGAGTTCTCACGTCAGGCTCCGCGGCACCCAACACCGGCGTTCCCGGCGCTGTTCAGGGCATCACGTCAGACCGCGTGCTCCGCGCGCCCGCAAGCGGATCATGGCGAAACACTGTGGATATCGGGGACATGGTCAAAAAAGGGGATCCAGTCGGAACGGTTCAGGGCGAAGTGCTTTATGCTGCCATCGACGGAGTCTTGCGCGGCTTGATTCACCCGGGCGTAACGGTTTCAAAAGGCCTCAAGATTGGAGATATTGATCCGAGAGGCAACAGGGAGTTCTGCTTCACCGTTTCTGAAAAAGCCCTCGCCATCGCAGGTGGAGTTCTCGAAGGCATCCTCCGCACTTACGGCCGCTAGCCACATCATTCATTTTTGCCAAAACGAACGCGCTCATCTTGCCCTTGTGTTTTTCAATTCCCATTACTCAATGTTCAATCCTCAATGTGAAATGTTCAATGTTCCGGTTCAAATTGAACCACTCCATTTACCCCTCGTAAGCATAAATGAAAAAAATTGAGGATTTCATGAATATAATAGTTGACATATAGACATATAATTATATATAATTTTTTTCCAGTGTATAGGATGGTGTATTGGAGGAAGGTCCACTATCAGCGTCACATGAAATCGTGGAGAGGGTCCACCCAACATCTTAAACACATTAGCCGCTTATTTGAAAACGCCTTGACAACAAACCTGAGTTTTATCCCTCCCCCTTGCGAGGGGGAGGGATACGTCTCAAACCTGGAGGGACAAAATTCGCTGGCACAAAGAGAATAGCGTAGATCCAAGAGGATCAATTTCAGGTGGCCCGTTTCCGTGGAATCAGAGCACGGCACCATCCAGGGCGAGATCAGAAACATCTCCTTGAGGGGGATCTATGTGCGATGCGATGACGCCCTCTGCGTGAACGAGGATTTCCGCATGGCGATCATCCCACCGGATCGCCAGGCTGAGCTCAAAGAGCAGAGAGAAGCCTCCAACCTGACCCACGGACTCTTTCCAACGTGCATTTCCAGCAGAGAATCCGTCTCCCAACTCGTTCTCATCGAACCGTGAACGTGATCTCCCGTGCATCCTTCGCGTATTGCGATTCCACCATGGCCCTGACCTTGTAGGTCCCCTTTTCCGCACTCGAAGGCAACTGCAGAGGAACCGACGTCGTGTAGGTCCCGTCTGCGTGCTCGACCTTCACCTCCGGTCTCCCCACCAGTTCTCCTTTGTAGGTGATCTCCCTGACTTCGGTCACAGCGACCTTCGTGTTCGGGGAATCATGGAGGACCGCATAGGTCATTTTGAGATCCACCTTCTCGCCGGGGCGCACAGTGGCAGGAGTCGCCTTGAGGTTCTCGATTCGGAGGACCGTTCCCTGGGACTCTTTGTAGCTGTAGTTCTTCGCTGTTTGTTCCCTGGTCCTTTCCTGATCATACCCAAAGTGACCGATCGCCCCGCCCAGGAGCGCTCCCGCAAGGGCTCCGACCACCACTGCCCCTGTTCCGTGTCCGATGACCGCTCCCACGACGCCGCCCACGGCTCCGCCGGCGCCGGCTCCCACTGCCGCTCCCCTGTGCTCCTCCATCACGTTAGCGCACCCCAGGGGAAGCGAAATCAGAGTAAGGCATAATAGAGTCGCAATGATTTTGACTTTCATGGTGACCCCTCCTTCCATCCTTTTCCCTTACTTTAGCCGGGCGGCCACAAAATGCAATAAAGATTTTCCTTGACAATGGCTACCACAATGTGGGAGAGCTCAAAAACGCCGTCTACCGGAGACCTTTCAAAGTCAGGATTGAGGTGTTTTCTTTGAGTCGATTCACTTCAGATGTTTCACCTTTGCACGAGGCGGTTCAAACGAACGGGCCATCCGCTTCTTTATCCCGGGGGGAATTCTGCTCATGGATAATGCGTGAGCTCCACCGGGAGCCTTCTCCATTCATTTCCTGATTCGTAATTCCTGAATTCCATAATTCGTCAATTCCATACGGGAGGGTATTTCCATGCTGAGGACTATTGCGGAGATCAATGACAAAATCCGATCCGGATCCGTGGTGGTGGTCACGGCCGAAGAAATCATCGGCATCGCTCGCGAAAAGGGCATCAAGAAAGCCGCCCGCGAGGTGGATGTGGTGACCACAGGCACGTTCAGCCCCATGTGTTCTTCCGGAGCTTTTTTCAATATCAAACAACCCAAAGAAAAGATGAAGCTCGGCGGCGGGTGGATCACCCTCAACGGGGTCCCTGCTTACGCAGGACTTGCAGCAGCGGATATCTACCTCGGTGCCACAGCGATCCCGGACGGGGACCCTCGAAACGACAACGGCCGGCCGGGCAAGTTCCGCTACGGTGGTGCCCATGTGATCGAGGACCTCGTGTCCGGCAAGAAGGTGGTTCTGTCCGCAGGCGCTTATGGGACCGATTGTTACCCCAGAAAGAGCCGGGAGCAGAAAATCGGCCTCAAGGACATGAACGAAGCCCTCCTGTTCAACCCGAGAAACTGCTACCAGAACTACAACGTGGCTGTGAACCTGTCCGACAAACCCATTTACACGTACATGGGGCTTCTCAAACCAAAGATTGGCAACGCGAATTACTGCAGTGCTGGACAACTCTCTCCGCTGCTGAACGATCCCTTCTACAGGACCATCGGCGTGGGCTCGCGGATTTTCCTGAGCGGGGCACAGGGATATGTCGCGTGGAACGGCACGCAACACAACCCGGACGTCCCCCGCAGCGAAAACGGGACCCCCCGCAAAACAGCAGGAACCCTGGCTCTTATTGGGAATCTGAGAGAGATGGATCCCCAGTGGATCAAGGCCGTTTCCTACACCGGGTACGGCGTGAGCCTGAGCCTGGCCGTGGGCGTGCCGATCCCGATCATCGATGAGGACATGATGAAGGCCGTATCCGTGTCCGACGACGAGCTCTTTGCGCCTGTCGTGGACTACAGCCGCTTTTACCCGGTGGGCGAGGGGGAAGCGCTTCTCGGCGAGGTCACCTATGCCCAGCTCAAGAGCGGTTCCATTGAAGTGAAGGGCAAGCAGGTTCCCACAGGGTGTTTTTCAAGTTACTCAAAAGCGAGGGAAGTGGCCGGCCAACTCAAATCCCTTATCCAAAGCGGGGGTTTTCTCTTGTCTCAGCCGGTAGCGCCGCTTCCGGGAACAAAGGAGGGTCTTCAATGAAAAAGACAAGAATCGTTCTTTCATTTCCGCCGAGCAATGTGGAAGAGCCTGTCACGTACCGTCTGATCAAGGACTATGATCTTGTGGTCAACATCCTCAGGGCCAGCATCGATCCCGGTAAACAGGGCCGGATGGTGGTGGAGCTGAGCGGTCAGGAGAGTCAGATGGCTCTCGCTTTCAACTACCTGGAGAAGCTGGGAGTGACCATCGAACCCCTCTCCCAGGAGATCCAGCATCTCGAGAAACGCTGCACCGGTTGTACCGCCTGCGTGCCCATCTGCCCCACAGGCGCGCTGGACGTGGATCGAAAGAGCTGGAAGGTGTCTTACGATCCGGAGAAGTGCGTGGTCTGTCTCTCGTGCCTGGATGTGTGCATTTACAAGGCCGTGGAAGTTAATTTGGCGTAATATCTTCCCACCCTCCCCTTCGACCCCTCCCATCGAGGAGGGGAAAAAGGGGAGAAAACCCTGCTGGATATTCCTCTTTCTGTCTGATAAAAGAACTCCGAAAACAAACGGATTCCATTTGCCGATCAAGCAGACTGAAATCTAGCAGGATTTTGAGAAAAACTCTGCTCGCCGTGAAGGGAACCTCATATGGCCAGTTACCATACACTGATCACCGTTGCAGCCCTCGGGGGCATTGCCGTGGCCCTTCAAGGCCAGCTCATGGGCTTGATGGACCAGCGCATCGGGACAAAAGCCAGCGTGCTCGTCACCTATGCGAGCGGCGGTTTGGTCGTTGCCCTCGCCGCTCTGGTTTCGGGCGGTTGGACTCTGAAGGGGTGGCAGGACGTTCCCTGGTACGCTTTCGGTACAGGACTCCTGGGGCTCTTCATCGTGGGCACGATTAGTTATACGGTACCACGCCTCGGTTTGACCGCAGCCTTTACCATTACTGTCGCTTCGCAGTTCATTATTGCCGCACTGTTGGATCACTTCGGCTTGCTGGGTGGCGCAGTCCGGCCTTTGGATTTGTCGCGATCCTTCGGGATCGGAGTTCTCATTCTCGGGGTCTGGCTCATCGTCAAATAAAAGGCAAGGCGATCTCTCGCAGAGATCGCGGAAATATCTCTCCCCCCGGAAGGCTGTGTCGCAATCACAGGGGAGCGTGTTACCTGTCATTTCGACCGAAGGGAGAAATCCTAAGTTCGTGCTACCTGCAGGATCAGGATTTCTCGACTCTCGCCTCGAAATGACATTGTGACACAGCCCCCAGCTTGGGGGAGAGGGCAAGCCCGCCAGAGGCGGGTAAAGGTGAGGGGGAGAGGAGAAAACATATGCGCATAGCCATCATGGGTTCCGGAGGAGTCGGGGGATACTACGGCGGGCTGCTCGCAGCGGCAGGCCAGGAGGTGACCTTCATCGCCCGAGGGGCTCACCTTCAGGCCATTCGCGATAAGGGGCTACACGTCAAGAGCGTACACGGAGACTTCACTGTGTCCCCTGCAAAGGCGACGGATCTTCCTGGTGAAATCGGGGCGCTTGACCTCGTCATCGTCGCCACGAAGACCTACCACACGGACGAAGCCGCTCAGGCCATCCATCCGTTGATCGGGGCCGAGACGGTGGTGATCTCTTTGCAGAACGGGATCGATGCAGCCGAACGCATCGGATCCATGGTGGGAATGGAGCACATGGTCGGCGGCGCCACATGGCTTTCAGCCGCTCTCGAAGCCCCAGGCAGGATCGGCCAGTACAGCCAGTTCCGGCGCATCGCTCTGGGCGAACTGGACGGTCGGATCACGCCGCGTGCCCAAGCGATCGCTTCAGTGCTGGCAACCACCTCTGCCGTCATTGAGCTGGTTCCCAACATCAAGCAGTTGCTCTGGACGAAATTCGTGTTTATCGCAGCGATCAGTGCGCTCGGCGGTCTGACCCGCGTGGCCATTGGAGAATACCGCCAGATCCCCGAGGCGAGAGAGGTGCTGGCGGAGGCCATGGCGGAGGTGGCGGCTGTCGCTAAAGCGATCGGCGTGACTCTGGATGCGGACATCATGGCCAAGACGCTCTCTTTCATCGACGCCAGCGCACCGGACATCCGGCCCTCCATGCAGCGCGACCTGGAGGTCGGCCGCACCAGTGAACTGGAATCGCTGATCGGCGTGGTCGTTCGCCTGGGCCAAGGGCATGGGGTTCCCACCCCTGTCATGCGCCTTGCCTATGCCCTTCTCAAACCCGCCCACCTCAAGGCGCACATAGGAGTCACTCGTCTTTAGCAGCCTGATAACGACTCTACTATCCTTGCTCAACGATCCATCTACGCCTTCTGCAACCTGCCGCTGTAGCCGATGAAGACCGTCTTGATCTCCGTGAACTCCGCGATGGCGGCGTTCCCCGCTTCTCTTGCGCCGTTTTCCGTGTTTTTCACCCCGCCGAAGGGCAAGTGGACTTTCGCCCCGATGGTCGGAGCATCGACATAGGTGATGCCCGCCTCGAGGTCATCGATGGCCCGATAGGCTTTGTTGATGTCCCTCATGTAAATCAATGAGGAAAGCCCGTAGTCCACGTCGTCTGCCACGTGGATGGCTTCCTCGCAACTTCCGACATGACAATGAGAGGGTTCTTGGAGCCAATTGCTCAACAGCGATGACCTGCTCAACCAGGTACCCTTCCCAGCTGTTTCCCCTGTAGGGGGATTCCAGCAGTTGCCGTTCATCCGATATGCCCAGAAGAGAGTGAACAACACCCGAATCCCGGATGTACACTTTGGGCGATTTCACCAACCGCTTGCCGATGTTGGCGTAATAGGGCATCCGCCTTTGGCTGGTCTTTGTTGATTGCTAACCCCGACAGGTAGAGAATGTCAATAGATCAAGAACGTCCCCCCCTCCACTTTGTCGAGATTCAAATCGAGACGTGGTAGATCCAGAGGCATCTCTGGGAGACACCATTTCTTCTCGAAAGGCCTTCAGCTCCCGGAATACCTCCCTTATGGTGGAGATGGACCTCCCTTGGAGTTCCTTCACTTCTTCCCTCTTTTCTGCTATGGAAGCGAACTGGGCCTGGATGAAGGCCAACTGCCGCTCCGGAAAGCGAGCCTGGTTTTCCCTCACGAAGAGGTCCAGACGAATACTCAGCCTGCTCATCGTCTGGAAACGGTTAAAGCCTTGCCTGAATCGGGCCGCTGTCTTCCTAAACTCCTCCGCCTGATCCCGCAATCTCCGTGCCGACACTCGGACCTTCGGCCGATCCCGCTCCTGCTTTGCCACCCGGACCTCTTTCATGGTTTCCCTTATGCCTTCTCCTTTTTCCTGAACGCTTTCAGCGAATTTCCCTGCCCGCAAGGCAGACTGTTCAAAACGGTGCCTGAGCCCGGGGGCTATCCGAGGG
Organism: uncultured Desulfobacteraceae bacterium; assembly: GCA_964580575.1. GTDB lineage: Bacteria > Desulfobacterota > DSM-4660 > Desulfatiglandales > HGW-15 > CAVPDE01. Next base: position 4,614 of record CAZOLJ010000019.1, on the reverse strand, counting down.
AGATTGTTCATCATACCCTCAACCCTCTTCTCCCTCCAAGCCTGCCAGTCCCTCATCTCCTTGGAGACCGTCGGGGAGGGCAGTGAAGGCTTTCCATCGAACTCCACCTCACTCATCTTCCCCTGCTCCACGATTACAGTCTCTCCGTCCGCGTCCAGCTCCACCCTGCCTTCATCCACCGAAACAAGGGAAGCGGCGTCCAGGGAAACGACCGTTTCAAATTCTGTTCCTCTCACCCCCATGACGGCCGTCGGAGTGTGGAGATCAAAAGCCGCTTTTCTCCCTCTGAGCTTTTCAATCTTTGACCAGAGATAGCCCAACACGAGCCGCATCACGGGCTGCTGATCCTCTCCCTCGGAGGAAGAAAGCTCGTCTATGGAAACCTGGGCTTCTGGTCCAAGCCGAAACTGCTTTCCTGGAGGGAGGACGAACTGGACCTCGGCCAACTTCCCTGTAGTGATTTGGTCTCCGGGGTAAAGGGCCATTCCTGGCTCCCCTCTCAATTCCAATCCATTCCTTCTCTGAACAAGCACCTCCCCTTTCATGTGTTCAATCTTCCCGAGAGGCGCCTCGGTCTCTCCGCGGGCCTCTGCCCAGCAAGCGGACGCCAGACACAGAAGAAGAAATCCGATAAGTACCCGAAGAGCACCGGGGACGTGTCTCTTATCTACGCTCCGCCTCCTCTCCTGGCTTTTCACCTTTCCTATCCTGACCCTGGCTCTCGTCTTGATGTTCAGGCTCACCGGGTCTACCTGCTCCGGATCGCAGTCCACGACAGTATCGAAAGGCATGCCCCTTCCCCTTGCAAGCAGCTTTCTGCTCGTCCAGTGCCCGGTTAAGGACGCGATACCCATGGTCTGAGGAAGCCGACTATCCATTCATTTCACCGCCCCGCGGCCCTTCCCACCCATGTAAGACACCCTCTCGGTGAGGTTGACACCTTTTGGGACTGGTTGTTTTGCTACGGCAGTGTTCATCGCACCGTTGTAGGTGTAAGCTAATGAAGCTGGTCTCGTACAGCGTCCCAAATGATCTACTGAAGACCGCCCCCTTGTCTAGGTTCTTACCGTACTTGATGCATCACTATGTGTCAACGGCAAAGCCAGGCCCGAAGTATGTTGACAGGATCGACGCGAAGCTCTTCTGCCTTTCCAACCCCTTTCTCAGTTTCATCCCTATGGGGCAGAGGCATTGTCGGCCCGGATGCCGGAAGTTGAGAAAGATTTTGATAATCCGGTCAATCCAAGCCTGCCCCGTGAAAGGCAGTAGGGTTTCATATTTCACTGGGGTAAATCCTGTCTAACCACTCTCTGCGGATCTCTGCGCTCTGAGGGAGATAGGGTTCTTGACCTTGCTTTTCCCAGCATTCCATCCTCGTTCCGGCATTCCATCCTTCTATCATTCCAACTCTTCATTTACCCTTCTGTCTCAAAATGAATTCTCTGCGTTCTCCGTGTCTCTAGCGAAGCGGGTGGTGAAATGTGTGTAGACCTTTTCCACTTAATGGCAAAACTTTACCCATAAAAGTGGTAAGTAATTTCATACTTCAGCCCACAAAATATCGTTCAACGCTCTAATCGTTCAAGCCATACAAATTGTGCGTCTAACCTACTGTAATCCCGTCACAAAAAATATCCCTTTCTCCCCTCCCTTTCCCCCTTCCTGGCACATCCGTTGCTAAGTTAAGTGCCTATATATTTGTCCCTTGTCTCGTCAACGTGTAGTTTTCCAACATCATCTAACGATGTTAATGAGTTCGCCGGTTTTTCGCCTTAACAACTTAACCAATAACCGTTTGACGAAAAAATAGTGAAAGGAGATATGCCCAGAGGAATTCAATAACCAGATCACAATCTGGAAAAAGGTTTGGTAGTTCACGAATAACGGATAACAAGTAACGACTAATTCTTAACGAAGAAATGGAGGAATGAAATGAAGAAGTGTTTAGTTGCGTTGATTGTAGGGCTGATGTTAGTCAGCTCCCAGGCTTTCGCGCTTCCCGTAAGTATGAGCAACCTCAGCCTGTTTACAACAACCTCCAATTTAGAAGGCACGTCGCAGAGCAACACGACGATGTTCTACCTGGTGGAGGCGAGTAATCACGCGGTTGTTCCAGTCGACGCTTCGGGTCGTGGATTAAGGGTCGATATCCTGGCTCCCTTAGCGTCAGCTTATTCGGGTGCCAGTCTAAACAGCGGGGCAGCAACAGCACACTATATCCCTGTTGGCACCGTCATCAACAGCTACTTCATTCATTTTGACAAGTTAGATACTTCCACGAAGGCAGTGCTTCTGAGTGCGAGCTTGACATTTGGCTCCACCGAACAAATCCTCGGCATCATGACGAGTACAACTTCCCAGAATATTAGTGACGAATACCTTGGGGTGCCCGGTTTTACCTATTACGCTAGCAGTGGTAATGCATCTAGTTTGGAAACTAGGGACGACAGACTGGAGTGGACATTAAATGCAGATGGGACAACAACTCTCAACCTAGGGCTGACACTTAGTTCGAATAGCGAGATAGATGCGGTTCGGGTAATCACCGCTGGCGGCGCTGCTCCCGTTCCAGAACCGGCGACCATGCTGCTTCTCGGTACTGGCCTGATCGGCCTGGCAGGGTTCGGAAGAAGGAAACTTTTCAAGAGACGCTGATGTCGGGCGAGAGGATAAACGCTTGCCCGCCGTCCCCTTGGCGGGGCTTGGCATCCAGACAAGCCTTTATCCTATTTTTTTCTTTTTCGCCTGCCCCGTGAAATGCTTCATCCTATTTCACGGGGGTGCTTTCGTGATTGACCTGTGACTCTTAAGGCTGTCTCCTGTCTACGGGTGTTCATCATGCGCGACGTTTACTTATCCTACACCCTGAGCGACCATGGCGGAAGGCGCATTGGCATCGAGCGAAGGCGCTTTTCATACGCCGAGCACATCCCTGAGCGCCGCTGCGGGGAGGACCGCCGAAGCGGTGTTGACCGTCGGACCGGCACTGACAGAAGAAGCGGCCTCGGTCGAAGGCCTACGACAGACAGGAGATCCATTCCGCAGGAGGACAGAAGAGAGAAAACGAATCGGCGCGGTGGATACGAGCGCCGGGGGAGCGATGACCGCAGGAGCGTTTCAAGAGGCAAAGAAGCCTCTGAGGAGAGGAAGGGCCAGGAGCTTCAGGATCTCCTGGAACGCTGAAGGTGAAGAGCAACATCAAGATCCCAACCACCATTCGGCAGTGATCGAGCTTGGGTTCGCGGCCCGGTCCCTTGTAAAACTCATTGAAAACCTTGTCAAATCCAAGCAGATCCAAGAACTTGATCGACCCAAGAGAAGCCCACCAAACGGGCTAAGTCGCTCCCTGCAGGCCTCTTCCAAAAAACCTTTACCAAAGCCATCTTCCCTCGTAACACTGAATTTCTCGTTAACCCTCTGGGTTACCTCCTATCCATGAGATGGATTTCGCAAACCCAATCATTATAGGGTACCCAGATGGTTTTCTATTCTTTTTTCAAGCCTTGGTGCAAGATTGAGGTAATAACTTCCTCTGTGGCCAACTCTAACCTAACTCTAAGTTTACTCTACCTTTTGATATTTATTGACAAATTGGCAGAAGTGTGTAAACTTTTTCACACTATGGACTATGAACTTATAGGCAACCATGCGTCAGTACAGAAAATCCGCGAACTGATCTCGCTGGTCGCAGACACCGGCTTCAGCGTTCTGCTCCTCGGCGAGACCGGGACGGGCAAGGAAGTTGTGGCTCGTCTTCTTCACGCCGCCTCTTCCCGCCGCGACAAACGGTTCGTGAAAGTGAACTGCGCGGCTCTTCCCCTCACTCTCCTCGAGAGCGAACTCTTCGGATACGAGAAGGGCGCTTTCACGGGAGCGGACAAATTCAAACCGGGCAAGTTCGAGATCGCCTCCGACGGCGTCATCTACCTCGACGAGATCGGGGACATGGCTCTCGTGCTCCAGGCCAAGCTGCTCGAAGTTTTGCAGAGCGGCGAGTTTGCGCGCCTGGGAGGTACGGACGTGGTGAAGGTCAGCACCTGGGTCATTGCCTCCACCAATCACGACCTGGAAAAGGACATGAAAGTGGGGAAATTCAGGGAGGACCTCTACTACCGTCTCAACATCATCAAGATCGAAATGCCCGCTCTTCGAGATCGGAAAGAGGATCTTCCTTTGCTTATCGAGCACCTGACCGATAAATACCGCAAGGAGCTGCATCTGAGCAACGGATTCTCGATCAGTGAGGAAATGGGGAAAGTGTTCACCGACTACGCCTGGCCCGGCAATGTGAGAGAGTTGGCCAGCACCATTCTCCGGCTCATGATCGGCGATGATCCATCCATCGTGAAGTCCGACCTCCTGGAAGGGATAACAGGAAAAGGCATGTTCGACGAAGCAGAGGGCTTCGGACCCGAGGACGAGGAGGACGCAGAGGGCGGGAAGCTCAAAAAGAGGTCCCTCAAGCATGTGAAAGCCAAGGCGGCTGAGAACATCGAAAAGAAAGTGATCATGCGCGCTTTGAGGACCGCAAGCTGGAACAAGCGGGAGGCCGCGCGGATGCTCAGGATCAGCTACAAGGCGCTCTTCAACAAGCTCAACGGGTTGGGCATCGGA
>CAZOLJ010000018.1:0-63952 GCA_964580575.1 uncultured Desulfobacteraceae bacterium | reverse complement strand
AAAATTGGGGCAGGAGTAAAACATCAGAGATCAACAGCCTGCCTCCCACATTCCGCTATGAAATTGATTTGATGATTAGTGATCCTTTGCACCCCCCTCAGGCCGTTGCCTAAAGGAGACAAAGACTCGGATACTTGAGGTAGGCCCCCTTCATGATTTCCTAGGATAACTGTGCGAGTTGAGCCATAAGTAGAGTGAAGCTGGAACGATAGTGTGTGAAACCCCACTAAAAGTCAAGAAGATTTGCCTTGGGATAAACGAGTGATTCCAAACACAAGCCTATCGGTCAGGATGGGAAAGGGATGGCGTATGATTTCCAAAGCTCTGGTGTAATTCTGCACCGCTTGATGTTTTTGGCGCTTACTAACCGAAGTCGATATGGCTCAGGAATCTCGCCAATGGTCAACCCACAGGATTCACTGTCAAAACACACCACAATCCTAGCACTCTCGATGACTGATGCGAATTGCAGCCTGCTTCAGAGGTCGCTGGCTCGGTGGTATCCAGACCACTCAGTACTCTCCTTTTGCACAATGCCGGTAGGGCAATTCAATGAGTCTTAAAGGTCCTCGGTAAGGAGCTCGCCTAGATTCTGACCACAAAACCGAATGAACGTAATACGCCTCCCTGAACGGGCCCCTGGAATAGCTCAGGGTGAGGTCGATCTTGTCGCCTTCCTCGACCAGCTTGTCGAGATACTCGGTCTTCCTGGCGAACGGCTCCTTCAATAGCCCGGCGGAGCGCAGTTTGAGATGTTCTGATGGTAGTCAGGTCGGCAGTGAAAGCCCCGGGTGAATCTTACTCAGGGCTTTGTTCCTATCACAGGTCTGGGCGTGCCTGCGATAGCCAGCTGATATCAAGACATTCTGAGACCCCCAAATCGTTCCATAATTTACGGGGTAGGAAAATACAAATGAATGAGCATCTTGGGGTCAATCCATCACCAAGGAATATTCCAACACCCTTTACCTTAATCATTTTGCAAATATTTTCTTGATAAGTCAAGAAATCTGATATATTCTTGATGCATGCTTAAAAGAAGATACAAAACAGCAAAGCAATTGGGCGGCGTCATTGATCTTGAAAGGCTTCGATCAGGACCTTTAAAATGCATTGAACGAGATCCCGGGCTTTTCTTTGATCTCACTTACCCGTCCGAAGATCTTCAAGTGATGCTCCGGGCACTGTGTTCGAGATTCAGCGGACGAGAGGTCGAGGGTAACGGCCTCTATCTCGCAGAGGCTGTAAAAGGGCTTGGCAAGTCACATGCCCTTCTTACAGCTTACCACCTTTTCGCCAGCAGGGAGCCTGCAATCAAGTGGATGAGGGAAAAGGGCCACAGCTGGAACCCTCCCCTTGAGCCCTGTGTGATCATCAGGAAGTTCACTGATGAATACCTTCCCTTTGATTCCTTGTGGTCTGTGGTGGATAGAGAACTCAATGCGGGATGGGGCCATGACCATTCACCTTCCCTTGATGAGTTTCGTGCGGCCCTGGGGGACAGGCATCTGATTCTCATTTTCGACGAACTCGAACGGGGGATGACCAACATCGCCGACCCTGCCAAGAGAAGCCAGAACCTTACTTTCCTTCAAATGGTTACAGAGGAGGCCAATCGTGGAGGTCAGATAACGGTGTTTGCGGCTATCTATGATGGCTCCGTCGAGCCTGGCGCAACGCTCAAACGCATCTCTCCGCGCGTGGAAATGCGATTTCGAAATCCGGAAGACCGCGCGGCGATCGTGCGCCATCGTCTGTTTTCCAATGCTGATTCTTACGACAGGAATGCTGCGGATGCCTTGATCAAGTCTTATTTCAATGCCTGGAAACTGCATGGCGTGGAGACCAAGGACGACTATCAGGCTAGGATCCAAAAGACCTTCCCGTTTCTCCCCGATCTGATTGAGCTCATCTTTGAGAGGGTGAGCGGGGCAGGAGGGTTTCAGGGCACGCGAGGTGCATTGGGTCTCATGGCCGCCATGCTTGAAGCAGGTCCAACCGGATCGTATATTCTCACCGGCGGGCATTGCAGGCTCACCAACAAGGGCTGTGCGAATCGACTCCAAGACCTTGACCCGGCGGGCAACCTCATCAACTGTGCTCAAAGGAATCATGAAGACCTGAAGAGGCAAGCCTATGCCGAACCACTGGCCTCCGCCGTTCTTCTGGCGAGCCTGGTTCCCGGCGCGAAAGGACTCACCAGGGAAGAGATCGTAAGGCACGTGGTGACTCCCGGGGGAGACCCGAACAACTTCGAGAGCACGCTTCAGGCATTTCGGGCATACGGCTCCTTTTTTCACGAGCGGGAAAGGCGTTTCTTCTTTGATCTGGAGGAAAACGAAAGCGCCAAGGTGGAAATCGAGGCTACCCGCATTTCCGACGAGAAGGCAAGAGAGGAGGTTGTCTCCGTATGGAAACAGGACCTCTTCAAAGAGACCCATCTGGCGGTGGTATTCTCCGACGCTGAATCGTCAAGGAATTCCCTTGATCAGTTTCCGAAAAGCACGCTTCGTTTCGTCCTCGCCCCCCGTCGCCTCGACCGTTTCGAGCGGCATGCCCTCTACTACGGCTCAGAGATGAGAAACCAGATCCTTCTCTTCGAGCCCCACGATGAGCCTGCCAACATTCTTACCAATCCCGACATCCTTGCCGCAGCAAAAAGGTCAATGGCCGCATCAAGCCTGCTGCCCTCTGCGGCATCCCCGGAGAGGCGCAAGAGGTATGAACGCATTGCCACAGAAGAGCGCGGCAGCGCCAAGAACCTCATTAAAGCGGCAGGTCTTGATTATGTCAGGATTGAGACCTGGGGAGAACGGCCTGAGGAGTGCGTCTTTGAGATGGAGTCCCTGGGTAAGGCCTATGAAAAACAGGCAGTGCAGGACCATCTTGCAAGGCAATACTACCCTCTTCCGTTGCTCGCCGAGCATGTCAGGGAGAACCTGCCGTCATTCTATGGGATGACCGTCTCCCAGGTGGAGAAGGTTTACAGAAACACCCCAGGCTATCCGGTACCCATCATGGTGCCATCGGTTGTGCAGGCTATTCTTAGCCTTGTGGAGGATAGAGATAGGGTTTTGGGGCTGCAGCACCCTAGGCGCAACTTCTGTGGAGAGCATGTCACCCTTGGCCATGGAGAGCTTCCTGACGCGATCCTTGCTCCCCCATGGCCTGCGGCGCCTTCTGCTCAAACACCGGTTCCCCACGTGAGCCGACCCGAGGCGCCCCCTTCCGCCGCACCTCCGGTTATAGCCTCGACCGGGCCGATCTTTGAAGAGAAGGGCACCCCTTCCTGCGCGTCAAGGGGGGAGTTGAGGCAAAAGGTGGCTGAGCGGCTCGCTGGACTTGCGGGCGAGGCTGTGCTGAGCATCCGCTTTCAGATTTTCGTACGTTACACCAAGGCAAGCCTCTCAGATATCCCGACCGCGCTAAGGGGTTCTCTCACCGGATCGGGTGACCTGGAGGCCCAAATCGATATTCAGATACCCGGCCCAATGGACAAGGCCAAGGCCGAAGGGCTTTGCGAATCGCTGCCCGCTCTGTCAGGCAGCACCTATGTGGCCAGGTTGAAGGTGATGAAGGAAGAGAATGGCCCTGACGGAGAGGAATGAGGTTCATCAACATGACCGCCTGGTTTGATGAACATACGCTGGATCAATTAACCGTGCCTGAGCCAAGGCTCCCAGGCCTGGAGAAGTGGCTCCTGGAGGAAGTGTGGACCAAGGCCCGCTTCCAGGCAAATGATATGGTTCCGTCCCAATACCTGAAGTCAGGCGAGACCCTGGTGAACGGGATGGAGTGCATGCTCACGGCGACAGCCGATTCCTACTTTGATGAGTTGTGCGCCTTCCCTGTCCCTTCCTGGACCGTGGCCGATTTCTTCGCCCATTATAAGGGGGGTTGTGTCCTCGTCCTGGATGGCTGCTCTCTCAGGGAGATGCCGAGGCTCATGGAGTTGGCCGGGATCTCTCGAAGGCCCGTGATTGAGGCACTATGCAGCCGCTCTGCCATACCGAGCACCACGGAACGGTTCGTAGGCGAACGGCTTGGTCTCGGGTTGCCCATGACCGCTCCATCCCGGCTGACAACCCGGCGTGAGCTGCGGGAGAAGAACATCCGGTTTTACTTTTTCCACCGCCCCAACGAGCACCAAACCATTTCGGATGATGCAGGGCACGTTCTCATGTGGCACAGTTTTCCCGATAGACGGTTCATGGACAGCACCGCCTCCACCGCAGAGTTTTTTGACGGCACCTGGGATACCCTTGAGATCGTCTGGAAAAAGACCGTGCAGGCCCTTCCGCCGTCGCGACATGTGCTTGTGACGAGCGATCACGGTTATGTGTACCTGGGGCCGGGCCTGAGCGACAGGAGTCTGGATGGAAAGGATCGAGCCTTGAACGGTAAACGCTCCAGGAAGTTCGCCGAAGAGGAACTTCTTCCCGCAGAGACCCCCGAGCTGTTTGTCGATCGTGAGCGGAGGCTTGCTGCAATCAGGGGCCGTTGCCACAACCGGCCCCAGGCACCTTCGCCGGCTCAATCTGTATATCGCCACGAAGGGATCAGCCTCATGGAGGTCCTCACCCCCTGGCTGATCCTGGGACCTATGGAGGTGTGACCATGAAACGTAAAGTCGGGACCCTTCTCGAAGAAGACGTGATCAGGCTCGCCAAGCGGAGGGCCGTCCAAGAGGCCCGACCTCTGAGCGACCTGATTCAGGATGCCCTTGTCACCTATCTCAGCAAGAAGACACCTGATCCGAAGAAACGGGAACAGGCTTACAAGACCTTCTGCGAAAGGCCCATCCGCATTACCAGGGAGCAGTTCGACACCATCCTGAAGGAGGACGCCTGGGACCTATGAATCTGGACGACATCCAGAGCGGAAGTCTTTGCGTAGCAGATACGAATGTGCTCCTCTATGCCGAACAGGGGGTTTCCAAGCAGTGCCAGCGCTTTCTCAGACGATCCGGCACCGGCGAGATCATCATCCAACTGCCCCAGACCGTCTGGCATGAACTCTGCCACAAGCTCATGCTGGCAGAGGCCATGATGAGCGGAAAGATCACAGGCCCGACCCCGGGCTTGAAGCTTAACAGAAAACCGGACGTGGTCAAGGGCCTCGGCCTCTACCGGGAGAAGTTGCGGGCCCTCGTGCAATTGGGACTTGGTTTTGAGTCTTGCACGATGGAAGACCTGTTCGGCACGGCCTTCACCTTTCAAGAAAAGTACGGACTTCTCACGAACGACTCCCTCATCCTTGCTGCTGCGGTCCGACTGAAGGCTGACGTGCTTGTCACTGCGGACACAGTGTTCCAGACCACCCAGGAACTCCCTGTGGCCCTGCCTTCGGACATGCCGCTATGAGCCACCAGGATTCCATCCCCCGCGCCATTGAACTCGGGTTTCCCATCGTGGAGATCAACAGGCTGGCAGTGCCGGAGCGAAACTCCTTCAAGCCTATCTACCAGATGCACAAGTGGTTTGCCCGCCGCGCCTCGTGCGTGTTCAGGGCCATTCTGCTCGGCTCATTGAAGCCCGCCTACCGGCCCGATGGAAGCCCTGTGGACCTCATGGAGGAGTTCTACAAGGACCACACCGATGATCCGGATACAAAGGGAATGACCGTTCTGGACCCTTTCATGGGCGGCGGGACTACCGTTGTGGAGGCCCTGCGCCTCGGGTGCCATGTAACGGGAATCGACCTCAACCCCGTGGCCTGGTTCATCGTAAAGACCGAAGTGGAGCCGGTGGATCTGAAAGCTCTACAGAAGGCATTTGACCGCTTGGCCGAAAAGCCGGTTGCATGGAACGGGGGCAAACCCCTGAGAGAAACCCTGCTCGATCTTTACAGGACCGAGGTGGAACCGGGCCTTGAGGCGGATGTGATCTACACCTTCTGGGTGAAGCATGCCATCTGCACAGACCCGACCTGCGGGAAAGAGGTGCCCCTTTTCAAGGATTACATCATTGCCAGGAAGACCCCATCCGTCCGCTACAACCCGGATGTCACCTGCCCCCATTGTAAGAAGACCTTTGACTGGGAGATCGAAGTCGCCTCCCTCATTGCAGAGCCTGGCCTGATGGTGTCGGCCCCCCGTGGGAGCGCAGGCGAGGGCAGGCCCACCCAGGCATGGAGCTACGCCCCGCACCCCGAGAAAGGGGTACCCGCAAAGGTTCTGTGCCCCCACTGCGAAGACGTGGGCCAACCTCGCAGAAAGCAGAAGAAACCTAAAAGGAAACGGGTCTCGCTTACAGTGCTCCTCTGCCCCAGGTGCGAGGCCGTTTGGCAGTGGCGAGGAGACTTGCCCGACGGAGACCTGACCTGCCCGGCCTGCCGTCATGCCTATGATCCGCACAAGGGGAATGTGCCGGAGAAAGGGAAATTTCTGTGCCGGTGCGGGAACAAGGACAAGATCATTGAGAGCATCCGGAGACTGCCAAAAGACCAAAAGCATCCTGTCCGCCCCTATGCCCTTCAGGCATACCTGCCCCCGTCAAACGGGGAGTCGAATGACGATCCCCAGGGATTGATGTTCCACGGCAAAGGATGGAAACCCAACACCAAGAACGGGCGAGGCCCTGGACCAAAGGCCCTCCTCCTTCCCAGGAACGGCAAGTTCTTCAAGGGCTTTTCCAGTTCCGACCAGACAAGGCTCCAAAAGGCAGAGGCCCTTTGGGAGAAACACAAGGATTCGCTTCCCTACCCGAAGAGCGAGATACCAAGGGGGGCTGAGACAGCACGATTGATTGAGCACCATTACAACCGCTGGTGTGAGATGTTCTTCCCACGGCAGCTCCTGGCCCTGGCAACCTTGCTAAAGGGGAGCATGGAGGAGCAGGATCCGAAACTGAAAGAGATCCTTCTGACCGTCTTTATGATGACCACAGAAGCCAACAATCAGTTTACCTGGCAGATCAAGGCAAGAAACACACCTGGGGGAACTGCGCCTGGTGGGGTCTTGAGAAGACATGACTTTGCGCCAAAGACCGATGTCTGTGAGCAGAATGTTTGGGGAACCGTCTCTGGCAACAATACTTTCACAAATCGCTGGGAGATGCTTTTGGAAGCTCAACAGTTTGCGGAAGCGGTATATGACCTGGGAAGCGGTATCACTCCGAAGAAAACGGTGGAGCGGGTGGAATCCCCTGAGAAATTCCAGAAACCGGAGTTCACAAGTCTGCTCTGTATGAATTCGAATGTCGATAGGCCCACGACTAATCGTTCAGACCTTTGCGTTACAGACCCTCCATATGTCGGAAATGTCAATTACGCCGAACTCTCTGACTTTTTCTATGTGTGGCTTCGTCTATCTCTCAAGGATAAGTATGCGTGGTTTGCACCCGAATACACTCCAAAGGCCGAAGAGATTATCCAAAATCCGACCCGAGGCAAGGGTGTAAAGGATTTCTTCATGGATCTGACCGAGGCTTTCAGACACGTCAATGATGGTCTGGCAATGGACGGACTCCTTGTCTTCACTTTCCACCACACTGATCTAGAGGGCAAGATTTGGGAGGGTCTCCTGAACACGCTTTGTGAGGCAGGATTTGAAGTCGTGGCCGTGTATCCCATCCACGGAGAACGCGAGGAGTCCCTCCACTTGATGGACAAAGAGAACGTCTCCTACGACCTGATCCATGTGTGCAAGAAGCGAAGGGGATCGCCCGAAGGCCGTTCGTGGGCAGGTCTCCGTCAAGAGGTGAGGCGACGGGCAAGAGAGGAATTGCAGGCAATAGAGAAAGGCCGTTACGGCAAGGAACCTCTGAACCCAAGTGACGTGAGGCTCATCTGTATCGGCAAGTGCCTGGAAGTGTATAGCAGGCACTACGGCAAAGTGCTGGACCATGAGGGAAAGGGATTTCCCCTCCACGCGGCGCTCCAAGACATCGGGACCATCGTGGATCAGCTCGTCACCAGGGAGCGGCCCTTACCGGCGGAACTGGAAGACATCGATCCCCTCTCCTATGTCTGGTTCCGGGTACTCATGGAAAAGAAGATGGAGATCAATGTCAATGATCTCAACAAGGCCCTGCGGGGGGTGCAGGTGAGCGCGGACGATCTCAAGAAGGCGGGCCTCATCATCAAGGGAAGAACCGGCCGGGGGAGGTTTTTCAAGGTGAAGCAACCGGAGGAACGGCTTGGCGCTCTGAAGGAAAGACTGGAGCCGGCATCCTCGCCGGGAAAAGCCCAGTTCACCCTGTTTGACGAGATGAACCGTCCCATTGAGCACGTAGTCGATCTTGTGGACGTGGTGCATCTGCTGATTGGGCTTGCCTGGGCAGGGGAGTCGGTTGTGCCATGGCTTGAGAGATATGCGGGTCTCCGACCGAAACTGAAGGCGGCCCTTTCCTTTGTGCGGGACCACAGGAAGGACTGGAAGGATTACATCGACAGAATCCTAAACCTTGTGGAGGGGAAGCCTCTCCTGAGGGGTGCAGGTGAAGGAAGTCCACAATCAGACTCTGAGTAAAGGGTTCAAGCAATGTCAGGATACATGTTGATCGAAGAAGGGATGATGCAGCCCCATCGGCCAAACGGGATCAAACCGAACCCTGTCCGGATGGGCATTCTCGATTACATCAGAGACCTCAGGGACGAGGTCCTTCCCTTTGATCAGGAGCACCAGTTGATGGTGGTTGGTCTGGAGGAGGTTCTGCTGGCTGCAGGCCCCAGGCTGATGGAGGTGTCACTCCGTATGCGGCGTTTCCTGACGGCCAAAGCTTTTGAACTGGATGCAGCCAACATCGGATTGGTGCAGGTGGTGTTCCGGCGACCTCTTAGAAGGGCCGATGATTTCTGGTTTGAGCTGGGAGGTGGGAACCGGATCAGCTTGCGACCTATTTTTGATTCGCCGATGAAGCAAACGGATCCCTTTGGAAACGACTATTACACGGTAGGGTTCAATCTGACATGACCGAGACAGCAACAGCATATAGCGGCGCAAATGAAATCAAACCGAACCAACGCGTGATGGTGCCTACAAGGCCTGAGCTGGGCGTGGGAGAGGTGCTCAGGATCTCCGAGTTCGCAGGGACCTACAGGGCAGACGTTGTCTTTGAACATCCTTCGGGCAGGCGTCTTGAAACCTTGCCAGTAGAGCTTCTGAAGCCTACGGGGGACATGTGGGAGCGGCTTTGGGGAGGCGATTTCGACGACCCGGAGGACTATCGACTGAAACAGATCTGCTATGAGCTGGTCCATTCGAACACCGGAGGGGAGTTGACCTCAAGCCGGGTGAACCTGCTTCCGCACCAGATCCTGCTTGTGCATGACCTGGTGGCGAGAGACGACCGGTCAGTCCTCATTGCAGACGAGGTGGGGCTTGGGAAAACCATTGAGACGGGCATGCTCTTGAGGGAGTTGATGGCAAGGGGCGAGGCGGAGCGGATCCTCATCGTGACGCCCGCGGGGCTAACAAGGAACTGGCGTCAGGAACTGGAGGAATGCTTCAGGCTCCACTTCGAAGTCCTGAACCACGACTTTTCGGACCACGGCTCCGCCACATGGGAGAAGCACCATCTGGTGATTGCCTCCATCGACACCCTGAAGCAACCGAAACGAATCCAGAGGCTTCTCTCCGCCCCTCCATGGGATCTCCTCGTGTTTGACGAGGCACACCATCTTTCCCGGACAAGGTCGGGAAACAAAACTAAAACGACTCAGAACTACAAGCTGGCCGAGGCACTGAAGGGCCATACGCGTGACCTCATCTTTCTGAGTGCAACTCCTCACCAGGGCAACGCCTATCAGTTCTGGTCTCTCATCCAACTTCTGAACGACCGGCTCTTCAGCGGTCCCGAAGACCTTTCAGGTCACAGGGGCTTGCTCTCGCGCATTCTGATCAGAAGGACCAAGCGGGAGGTAACCGATGCCAGGGGAGAGCCCATTTTCTGCAGGAGACAGGTCTATACCGACCCGTTCAGCCTTGCACCCAAGGAGCGGTTCTTCTACGACAGATTGAGCGAGTACCTGCGGGAAGGCTACGATGCGGCAGGTCTCAACCAGGCAAAGACCACCTCGAAACAACGGGCCATAGGCTTTGTTATGGCGACCTTCCAGAAAATCATGTCATCCAGCCCAAGGGCCATTCTGCAGGCCCTGAGGAGAAGGCTCCTGGTTCTGCTCTCCAGAAAACAGATCCAGATCGAGGCAAAGAGGCAGACCGGTGCGAGGGTGGCCGAAGTGATCATGGGCATCCAGGACGAGATGGTTCGACTGGCCTCAGACATCCTTGGACTCGAAAAGGAGACGAGGCTTGATGCTGAGGCTTACGTGGCACGGGTTCGAAGGAGGATACTGAAGAAGATCGAGGAGAGCTACGAGACGACGAGCTGGTCTCTCGATCCCGATGAAGAGGCGGAAGACGGGGTCTTTGCTGAGGCGGACATTCCCAACGAGATAGAGAAAGTCAGGGAACTCATCGGCCTTGTCCCCGATGGAAGAGACCGGCGATTTGACACGTTGCTCAGGGCCGTCAGTGCCCTTTCAAAGGAAGGCCCTTTAGAGAAGTTCGTCATCTTTACCCAGTACCGGGACACCCTCGAATTTCTGAAAGCGGAGCTTGGAGGCATCTTTGGAGGGGAACGTATCGCCACCATCAAGGGCGGCCCTATCGAGAACAAGATAGCCGCCATGGAGGATTTCTGGAAGGAGGATGGTGCCCGCTTTCTCATCAGCACATCGGCAGGTGGGGAAGGTGTAAATCTTCAGGTGGGAAGGATTCTATTCAATTACGACCTGCCGTGGAACCCAATGGCCGTGGAGCAGAGAATCGGACGGGTACACCGCTACGGCCAGAGGGACACGGTGCAAGTGTACAACCTCCTTGCTGAAGACACCGTTGAAGAGAAGATTTACGGCATTCTGGAGAAAAAGCTTCAGGAAATTGCCCGTTCTATTGGACATGTTGACGAGGCGGGTAAGCTCAGGGAAGACTTCCGATGGGATATCCTAGGGTACCTGGGCAGCCGGCCTGATTACCAGGACCTTTACAAGGCCGCGCTCATGGACAGGGATTACTCGCGGACCGAGACGGAAGTTCAGCGGATGATCGAGGAGGCGGTGCGAGCACGGGAGGCCCTGAACTCGTTGACCCAGGATTTGAGCGGGTTCAATCTGGAACATTATAAAGCCTTAGAGGGACGCTATTCCCTGGAGGAGCTGGGCGCATGGGTGCGGGATACGGTCTTGAGACTGGGCGGCGGCGTCATACCGGATGGCGATTTCTGGGGACTGATCACCCCCGAGCCTCTGAGACACAAGTACCACCTTGCACCACGCTTCGAAAAGGTCTGCTTTGAACGGAGCCTGGCCCTGAGAACCAGGGGGAGTGAAATAGGCGGACTGGGACATCCATTGGTCAATGCCCTTACCGAGGAGGTTCTGAAACCGGACTTCCGGGGAAGTGTGGCTAGGAACGGAGGAAAGGAGGCAGTTTGCGCCCATTACCTCGTGACATACCTGGACCAGAAGGGGCACAGACACGGGAAGGTCCTGAGCTTCTGCTATGAAAGCCAATCAGGGAAGGTGGAGGTGCTGAAGCGTTTCCCGGCATTTGCCCACGGCGGTCAGGTGGATGGACACTGCACTTGGCCGGAAGCGCGCGAGTCGATTGAATCCTCCCTCCAGGAGGCGGTAATCGAATGGCTACCCGACCGCCATGCACGAGCAGGCCTACAAGTGAGCCTGGTCGGCTTGCATTGCATATAATGGCGATCCCTAAATAACTTCAGGAAAGGAGATAATCTTCGCCTGATTTCTAAAGCCGGATGCTTCTGCCGGCTGTGGAACTCAGGCTTAGATAAAAAGGATAGAGAAACACGGGTAATTAAGCTTCCTGTTAGAGGATCGCAAAAATCGGCTGAAACCTTGGCAGGCTATGCCCCCAAACGGCCTGACCAAGGTCGGCAGACCGTCATTCTAGGCGACATTCCGCTCCTTTTTCAGGAGCTTCCGTTCCGCCTTGACCAGCCCGACGAGCTTGTCCTCCAGGGCCTTGGCTTCCTTGATCAAGGCCAAGATCTCATTGAGTACAGTCCTCGCCTAAGATAACGGGCCCTTGGCATCTTACGGGTAAGCCGACCTCTTGAGCCGGTCAACTGCAGCGCTGAGGAACTGATGCAGCGAGTTCAAACCCTGCCCGAGCTTCCGCTCAATTTCAAAGATCGATTTTTCCAGTCTCAGCTTCTCTTCCTGCCCCTCAAGCTCCGCCGTGAGAAGTTTTTTCTCCTTATCCGTAGCCTTCGCCAAGCGCTCCTTCAGTTGCTGGTAATGATGAGCATCCACAGAGTCCAATCTCTGGAAAAGCTTCTGAAGACCCCGGACACTGTCCCTGAAGATGTTCTCATCCCTGGAAATCTGGTTGAGTATGCCCCCTATCCGTTCCCGTTCCGCTCTCGGAAGGTTGTTTCTGTTGGCTTCGATGATGCGGTCAATCTTTGCGAAGCTTGTCGATTTTGTCCTGCGGATACCGTACAAGGACAAAACAGACGTATTTCCCCTTTGTCTCCTGAATGTCGGATTCAAGGATATTCTCATTCACCAAGCTGACAAACCACCGCACCGTATAGACCAGTCGCTCCTTCAACTCGTAATGCGCGCTCCGAACATTGCCTGAGACTATTGACTCATGGGTGAGTGTGTATTCTGCGCCCATGACTGGCTCACCGGGTCGAAGATCTGCTCATAATAGACCCTGTCCTGGGAATGGATTATGGACGGGAAAGGGAGGGGGATTGTTAGGTGAAGGGCTTCGGATGGTGTGATCCGAAACCGATGCGGTACTGACGCTCTTGACTCGCGCATCAGGTTTTGTGTAACCTGTGTGTAACCTTTCCTGCCGACAGCATGCACAAGTGCCTGGAATTATTAGACACGATGCACACGATGCTCACCAGGCTATGAAAACAGGGCGGCAGAAAAAGTGCTGCAAATTTAATAGGTTAAATTGGTAAACAGACTGTGGTAAACTTAATTTGGGAGCAAGGTGTCGGAGGTTCAAATCCTCTCGCCCCGACCATATTAATCCATCCGAGCGAACCAACCTGTGACGACTTTCTACTTTCATACACCGAAACACACTAAGCAACACGTCGAGACCACGCTGCTTTCGCGGTTACGCGTGCGCGTCACTTGTATGGCTTTGCTTCTCGCACTCTTCTTCCTGTTCCCTCTACCGTTTGCGCATGCCGCGCCCACGTCTTCTTCGGCTCCGGCCGCTGCAAAGGCAAAAAAAACTCCCACCGATGTTTTGAATCTGGATCAACTGAAAGCGAAGCGCTCCTCCGTCGAAGCTACGGAGGGTCTGGAGGAGTCTGTCAAGAAAAGCGCACTGACCTACCTGGATCGCGCGATTCAGTCCAAGACGGCAACGGACCAGATCGAGCAGGAAAGGAAGGCCCTGCTGGACAAGGTGAAGAGCGCACCGGATCGCATCAAGAAACTCCAGGCTGAGGCGAAACGCCCGAGCTCCCCTCCTGATCCCTCAAGTCTTTCCGCCGGCATGGACCTCTCTACGGTGGAACAGAAGGCCCATCAGGAGGACCTTAACTTGGTCCTCGCAAAGGCGGCTCTGGGCAAATGGGAAGCCGAACTGGAAGAGGAGAAGAATTCTCCTCAGCAGCTCAGTTTGGAGTCAACCAAGACCCACCAGCAACTTCTCGGAGTAAGCGAAGAACTCAAGAAAGCCCCGCCACAGGGGGAGCACTCCCTTGTCACCGATGCTCGGCGAACCTTCCTGCTGGCTGAAAAGCGCCGATGGGACGCCCTGTTGAAGTCGCAGGAGGCTCGACTGGCCCACCACGAAAGGCTGGTTGCTCTCCTGACCGCGGAACGGGACTCGGCAGCCCGAGATGCGGCCTACCGCGAAGCGCTCGTGAAATCCTGGCAGGCACAGATGCTGAAGATGAGGCAGGAACAGGCCGCCCAGGCAAGACAGGACGCGGAAGCGGCGAAAAAGGGAGCTTCCGCCTCCCTGGAACCGATCCAGAAAGAGTTGGATATCAACATCGAGCTCAGCCAAGACCTGGAAAAACTCACAACGGAACTGAGTGCGCTGACCACGCGACTGGAGAGCCAAAAAAAGCGTCTCCAGGAATTGGAGGAGGAGTATGCCCTCAACCGCAAACGGGTCGAGACCTCCGTGCTCACTCAAGCCTT
The DNA here is from genome assembly GCA_964580575.1 of uncultured Desulfobacteraceae bacterium. GTDB lineage: Bacteria > Desulfobacterota > DSM-4660 > Desulfatiglandales > HGW-15 > CAVPDE01. Next base: position 49,795 of record CAZOLJ010000018.1, on the reverse strand, counting down.
GAGCCTCGCCCTTCGGGAGCAGCGCCAGGCCTTGCCGAGCCTGAACCAGTATCGCCGCGATTCCATGAGGCGCCACCAGCAGCTCGCGGAAGTGAGCGAAGCGGCGATGGAAGCGGAAAAGCAGTTGCGGGCTCTCACCAACGTTGAAGCGGAAGTGAGTCGGATCCTTCAATCCCTCAAGCCTCTGCCCATGCGCGATACGGCTTCCGCAAAAGCAAAGATAGAAAATATGCTCCTGGACCGGCGAGGGCTTCTCGAAAAACTGGAATCCGGTTATCGCCGCTTTGTGAAGGACCTTCAGACTCTTGAATTCACGGAACAGCAGCTGGTCTCAAGGGCCGGGGAATATGCGGACTTTCTGGACGCTCATCTTCTTTGGATTCGCAGCTCGCGGCTCATCCGGGGAAGCGACATCGCCAATCTCCCAAAAGCGGTGCTGTGGGTCATCAATCCGCTCAGCTGGTTTCAAGTTTTGGAGGAACTGGGACTGGGGGTGTTGCGGAACCCTACGTCTTGGATCGTTGGGCTCTTGTTGGCCGCTCTCTTGTTCATCGGCAGACCTCGGGCGAAGAGGGAACTGGGGAAAATCGCTTTGGCGACCCACGAACAGAAAAGGGTCGCCGCGCGGCTGGCACTCAAGGCCTTGGGCATGACCGTTTACCTCGCAGTGGCTTTCCCTTTTCTCATGAGTTTTGTCAGCTATCAGTTGACCTCCAGCCATGAAACCGATGATTTCAGCCGTGTCGTGGGAGCGGGATTTCTCTTTGCCGCCAGGACGCTGGCCGTCACGGCGTTCCTCTACCACTTGTGCCGGCGGGACGGGCTCCTGGAGGGCCACTTTGGCTGGCCGGAGGAGGCACGGAAAAGCCTACGACACAATGTCCTGTGGGTGACCCAGGTGTTGGTACCGCTTTCTTTTGTCATCGGGATGACGGCGACGGAAGGGAACCTCCTCTATTACAACTCCTTGGGGCGTTTTGCCTCCATGGCCGGGCTGCTGGCGCTTGCGGTTTTTTTTGCGAGGCTCGTGCGGCCCTCGGGCGCCATCGGTTCTTTTTTTCGGGCCCGTCCTCCACGAAGTTGGATGTTTCGGCTGAGGGCGCTCTGGTATCTGTACCTGGTGGGGACCCCCGTTGTGTTCGCAGGCCTTGCCGCCGCGGGATATCATTACACGGCCTATGTCCTTCAGGTACGCCATCATACGACCCTTCTGCTCCTCTTGGGTCTCAGCCTTGGCCACGGGCTGGTCATGAAATGGATCTCCAGCGCCCACCACCGCCTCAGAGCACCTGGTAACCATGGGTCGGCTGAGCAACGGGAAGATCAAAGCTCCCCGCCCCGGAGAGCGGAAGGGCCTGATACGAACGAAAAGGCGGGAAGCTCTCCCTCAGACGAAGAGAGAATAAGCGAACTGGATCAGCGGAGTCGAACCCTGGTCAACATTGTGACCATCGTCATCGGGTTCTTCTTTTTATGGGCGATCTGGGCCCCTGTGTTGCCGGCCCTCAAACTCGCCGGGAGCACCCCTCTGTGGACCTATACGACAGAGGTCGACGGGGTGAAACAGTCCGTCCCCATCACCCTGGCCCATCTGGTCACGTCCTTGGTGACAGTCGCTCTCACGATCGTTGCCGCCAGAAACCTGCCCGGCGTCCTGGATCTTCTGCTGCTGAATCGTCTGACTCTGGATGCGGGCGCACGCTATGCGCTACACGCGCTTCTTCGATACTCCGTCACTACCATAGGCATCCTGATCACCTTCGGGGCCCTGGGCTTGAGATGGTCGAGCATTCAATGGCTGGTGGCGGCTCTCAGCGTGGGCCTGGGTTTCGGTCTTCAGGAAATCGTCGCCAATTTCATCTGCGGCCTGATCATTCTTTTTGAGCGGCCTTTCCGGGTCGGGGATGTGGTCACGATCGGAGATCAAACGGGCACGGTCACTAGGATTCAGATCCGTGCCACGACCATGACCGACCGGGACCGCCGTGAACTGATCGTGCCGAACAAGGAATTCATCACCGGGAAGCTCATCAACTGGTCTCTTTCAGACCCCATTACGCGGGTGGTCGTCCCTGTGGGGGTTGCCTACGGTTCCGACACCCAGGCGACGGAAAAGCTTCTTCTCAAGATCGCCCGGGAAAACCTGATGGTCCTGACCCAGCCTGAGCCCTCGGCCCTTTTCCTCGGCTTTGGAGACAACAGCCTCAATTTTGAGCTAAGCGTTTTCGTGAGAGGGCTGGAAAATCGTCTGCCCGTGATTCACAATTTGCACCTGGCCGTTGAACGTGAATTCCGTAAGGCAGGGATCAACATCGCGTTCCCGCAGCGCGACATTCATCTCGACACGACCGGCCCTCTGGAGGTCCACGTGGTCAGGGACTCCAAGGCGAATAGCGACAACTCATAACGACCGCCTCTCTCCAATCCAGGCCCTTGCCCCTTTGGCCGTCAGTAGGGAGTAGGCAGCAGGACGGAGTCGTGCACGGTTACTGCTTACTGCATACTGCCTACGGCTTACTTACCCGGTGCATCTCTGAAGACATCAGATTCCCCGTATTCCGGCGCCAAGAACTAGTTTCTTCTTAGCTTGGCGGCTGCCCAGATCGCGCCGAACCCCGGCACACCGAGGCTCACAAAGGCCCATCCCCAATGCGCATAGTAGGCCTGCCCTGTCCCCTGAGGGTTTGTCCAGTCCAGGATCGCCCCGAAGACCACCGGAGAGATAGCCCCCGCTCCAAACCCGAGCAGGGATCTCAATCCGAAAGCCGCACCCAGGTAAGAAGGGATGACCACTTCCGTCAGTCCTGCGGAGAGCACGGGAGAGTCCCCAAGAGAGGCGAAATTGTAAATGATTCCCATCGTGACAATCACGAAGAAAGGCAGACCTATGGTCCATCCGAAAACAAAGGAGCACAACGTGCTGATGCCTGCCAATACCAGGATGACCCTGCCCCGACCGAGCCGATCCGAGAGGGAGCCCATGGAAAAGGATGCCACAAGTCCGCTGAGGTGAAATCCCGCGGTGATATAAGCGCCTATTCCCGCAGCGTTCACCGCTTCGGCCCCTGTGTACATCAGACAAGCGGTCATGAAGGCCGGTGCCCAGGCCCACATACCAAGCAACTCCCAGCAGTGAGCGGTGTAAGCCCCCATGTACAGCAGGGCCGGTTTATTGGAAAGCACCTCTTTCCTGAAGCTCTGCTGCTTCTGGCGGTCCACAACGATCTCCCGGGTTTTGGCCAGAGTGATCCAGGACAGGAGGCCGCCCAGCACCGTCGCAAGGGCTGTTGCGAAAAAGGAAAGCCGGTATCCTCCGGCAGGGATCGTGAGGCCGCTCAGCGTCAGTGAAAGCACATAGGCGAGGGAAGAACTCGCGATGTAAAAGCCTGTGGACAGCCCACGGCGGTGCGGAGGGTAATGTTCCGTGAGCAGCATCAAGCCGGTGGTGTAGCTTCCTCCAATGGCCAGGGCCGCCAGGGAGTAAAGCATGAGTGCCGACAGGTACCCTCGGGCAAAAAGCGCGAAGGCTACGGTGCAAGCAGCCCCTGTGAGCATGCTGAAGATGAACAAAAACCTTGCCCCGATTCTGTCGGCGAGGCTCGAGATCACCAGGAGGGAAATGGCGTAGCTGATCTGGTAACCGCTGGAAATGGCTCCGGCTTTGGCCGCGGACATCTCCCACTCCCGCTGGAGAACCGGGAGCGCTGCGGCATAGACCATGGTGACGGTCTGGCTCAAGGCCCTTCCGCAACAGATTCCTGTGAGCCACCAATCGAATTTCATGGGTTTCTGGTTTTGATGCACTCGTAAGCAGTTCGAAAACGCCTTCTTCTGTCATTCTCTGCGGAGGCAGGAATCCAGTCTTTTTAAAACCTACTGGACTCCCGCCGGAGTTTATCCTGAGTGAAGTCGAAGGGCGGGAGTGACGGACTGGGGACCGCTCGCGTGGCCATCAATGGATACGGTCACTTGATCGGCCACTCGCCCCTTTCTTTGAGAACCTCGCGGTACACAGCAAGGGCCTCGTTCACGGCAGGCATGCCCGCATACGTGGCCAGCTGGAAAAAAATCTCTGTGAGCTTTTTCGGATCACACCCCACATTGAGGGCCGCGTTGACATGAAGCTTCAACTCATCGGCGGCACGGAGGGCCGCCAGCATGGCACAGGCAACCATCTGTCTTTCAGGAAGGGGGAGCACGGTTCTCGAGTAGAGATTGCCGGTGATGTGCATGGAGAAATCATTGGCAAGGTCCTTGTCGAATTCTTTCCAGGTCAAGTAGGGAGGATCCATTTTGATTCCGCCTCCAAAGAGTTTCTTCGCCGTTTCCTGAGTTCTCTTTCTGATCGTCTCGTCGCTCACTTTTATCCTCCTTCAATTAGTCTGCTCAAATGCGCCCATCTTTAGGCGAAGACGTACCCTAGACGCAGGCACAAAGGCAAAGAGGGACAAAGGGACAGAGCAGAAGAGAAAAGTTTTTCTGCTTTGTGCCTCTGTGCCTTTGCACCTTTGTGCCTCGCACCGTCGGCTTCACCCGACAGCAGTTCACTACTTCGGCGTGAGATTGAAATCCTGCTGGTAGGTGCCCATTCCAGAAATGGTTACCTCAGCCTTCTCTTTCTTATAGCCATCTGCCTCCACGATCATTTTCCATTTTGCATCTTTCAAATGGATCAGTTCATAGTACCCGGAGGCATTGGTTTCCGTCCTGCTCTTCCCGTCCCCCTTGCAGATCACCCGGGCATTCTTGATCGGCTTCCCTGTGTTCTGGTCCTTCACCATACCGTAGATCGCCGTGAGATTGGGAGGAGGGCCCCCATGATAGTCCTTCGCATCAATGAGCTCCGTCCTTCCCTCACCCCGTTTCGCCTGGTACATCTTGGTGGTTCCCTCGAAGATGACCCCTTCTTCCATGACCAAGGCAGGAGATTGGATATTCCCGAAAACCTTGCTCGGTGCGTGGAGGTCCACCCGCTGTTCAGCAAGAATACTCCCATGCACTTCGCCGCTCACTGAGGCGTAGGAGACTTTCAGCTCGCCCTCAATCAGCGCATCTTCTCCCACAATGAGATTGCCTTGAGCAGAGACCTCCCCTTTGAAATGTCCGTCGATCCGCATGGTGCCTTGGAACCGCAGCTTCCCTTCAAAGCGGGTGCCTTTCCCTAGAAAAGCGATCCCTTTGTCCCCGTTTCTCATGGACGGCGTCCTCCAAGAAGTTTGGTGCCCACAGTCTTACACCTTCGTCGGGTTTTTTTCAAATGGATCTCAGGAGGTCGCTTTTGACTTGCAGGCCGACCGGTGCTTCAGGCTGAATTCCAGGGAGCAGAGAACAGGCACCACCACCAGGGTGAGAAGGGTGGCTACTCCGAGGCCGAAGATCACCGCCACCGCCATGGGCCCCCACCACTGGGAGGACTCGCTTCCGATGTCCCAGCCAAACCTCTTGAAATCAAAGCTCACTCCTGTGGCCATGGGGAGCAGTCCCAGAAGCGTTGTAATCGCCGTCAGCAGGACCGGCCGGAAACGGGTGAGCCCCGCCTGCAGCAATGCGTCACGGCAGGCCACGCCCCTGGCCAGAAGCTGATGGTAGTAATCAATGAGCACAATGGCGTTGTTGACCACCACCCCGGCCAGGCTGATCACGCCGATGCCGGTCATGATGATGCCGAAGGCCGTGCCCGTGACCAGGAGGCCGAAAAAAACGCCGATGAGCGACAACACCACCGAGGAGAGGATGATCAAGGGCGTGGTGAAGGAATTGAACTGGGCCAGAAGGATCATGAGGATAATGAACAGGGCCGAGACAAACGCCTTGCTCAGAAAGGCCTGAGCCTTTTCCTGCTCCCTCTGCTCACCGGTGAAGCGGTACTCATATCCCCGCGGCCAGGCGAAGTCCTGCTTCAACCGCTGATCGATCTCCTTGATCACGTCATTGGCAAGCCGACCCGCCACATCCCCGGACACGGTGACCACCCGTTTCTGGTCAAGGCGTTGGATGGCCCCCACACCGGTCGTGAGAGAAACCTCGGCGACTGTGGTGAGAGGGACAGGCTCCCCCTTTGGACCGGACACGGTGATCCTCTGGAGGTTTTCCACGGAGCGCCGGTCCTTTTCAGGAAGCCTCGCCAAAATGTCATACTCTTCCTTGCCTTCCCGGTACACGCCCACCTTGACCCCGTTGATCGCCGCTTTGACCGTGTAGGCGATGGTGTAGGCATCCAGATTGAGCAGGGCCGCCTTTTCCTTGTCGATCCTCACCCGTATCTCCGGTTTGCCTTTGACAAAATTGTCCTTCAGGTCCACCAGGCCCGGGATGTCCTTGATCCTCTCCCGAAGGCGATGCGCAAGGTCTCCCAGCAAGAGGAGGTCCTCACCCGTGATCTCGATGTTGACCGGTGGTCCTGTGGGCGGGCCCTCTTTCTCTTTTTCCACCTGCACCTCCGCACCCTTGATGGTCCTGAGGAGCCGCTCCCTGATTTCTTTCACAATCTCCGACGAGGGTCTGGACCGTTCGTGGAAGTCCTTGAAATCGAGAGCCACCCGGTTGATGTGGGTGCCGGTGCCTCCCTGCTCAAAGGGATCCCCTCCGAAGGATCCTATGTTTGAGATCACATAGCGGATGTCCGGGTATTCGGAAACGATCTTTTCCACTTGGCCGACCAACCGGTCGGAGGTATCCAGGTTGGTTCCTACAGGAGCTTTAAGGTGCACATAGGCTCTCCGGGGTTCTGTGTCCGGAAAGAATTCGCTTCCCTTGCCGAAGAGGGCGAACCCGGCTACTGAAAAAAAGAGAAGGAGGACGCCGATGAGCACCACGAGCAGCCGGTGGTCCAGAGCCAAGCTAAGGAACCGGACATAGGCTCTCTTGACCCAAGGCTCCTTTTCCCGAGACGGGTTGTCCTGAACCGCCGCCTGGACCTTCTGGTAGCGCGAGGACAGCACGGGATTGATGACCAGGGCCACGAAAAGGGAGGCGGTGAGCACAATGATCACGGTCTGGGGAAGAAAAAACATGAACTCCCCCATGATGCCGGGCCAGAAAAGGATGGGGGCGAACGCTCCCAGGGTCGTGAGAGTGGAGGTGATGACCGGCCAGGCCACTTGGTCGGTGGCGACCCGCGCTGCCTCTTCCCGGGTTTTCCCCTGCTGCATGTGACGATAGATGTTCTCCACGATCACGATGCCGTTGTCCACCAGCATGCCCAGGGCCAGAACCAGAGAAAAAAGCACGACCATGTTGAGGGTAATGTCAAACCCCTGCAGAACGATGAAGGTCATGAGCATGGAATAGGGAATGGCCAGAGAGATAAAGACGGCCGATTGCGTGCCGATGAAGGCAAAAATGACCGCCAGAACAAGGATCAGACCGGAGATGATGTTGTTTTCAAGGTCCGAGACCATGAGCCGCACATCATGGGACATGTCGGAGGTCAGATCGATCTTGAGGGCAGGAGGGAAGAGGGGCCTCATCTCTTCAACGATCCGCTTGACCTCGTCCGTGACTCGCAGGATATTCTCGCCGCTCCGCTTCTGGATCGCCAGGGTGACGCTTCTCTCGCCGTTGATCCGGCTGCGCGTGAGGGGATCCTTGTGGCTGTCGTTGATGAACGCCACGTCTCGCAGGTAAACCGGCTTTCCGTCCCGGACAAAAGCCACAATGGAGAAAATCTCGGAGGGGTGTTTGAAATCTTCCGGGACTCTGACCAGATACTTGCCTTCCCCGATGTCCATGCTGCCGCTCGGCATGTTCACATTGCTCCGAGTGACGGCGCTGATCAGGCTTGAAAAAGGAACGTTGTAGGCTCCCACGCGATCCAGGTCGAACTCGACATGGATCTCCCGGTCCAGGCCTCCGGTCATGCGCGCATCCAGAACCCCTGGAATGGATTCGATTCTGTCTTCAAGGTCTTCGGCAAAATTCTGGAGCCTTCTCAGGCTGAAAGGGCCGGAAAGAACAACCCGTATCACGGGGATGTCCGAAAAGTTCACCTCCTGGATCACCGGATCATCCTTGAGGTCCTGGGGCAGGTCCTGCTTGGCCTGATCCACCTTGTCCCTCACCTTCTGGAGGGCGTCATCGATATCCACCCCGGGCAGGAACTTCACGGCCACGGTGGAGATGCCCTCCGCCGAGGTGGAGCGGATTTCTTCCAGATCCGAAATGCCTTTGATTTTTCTCTCAATAGGGATGGTGATCAGTTTCTCCATGTCTTCAGGCGCCACCCCTTCATAGGTCGTGGTCACGAAGACATAGGGAATGGTGATGTCCGGGAAGGACTCACGAGGCAGGACCACATAACTATAGACACCGGCCACAACGAGAAAAGCCAGGAGGGCCAGAACGGCGGCAGGGCGTTTTAGAGCGAGATGATTGACGATCATTGGATCTGAACCCTCATCCCCTCTTCCACTTCCTTCTGACCCACGACAATGAGGTTGTCCCCGGGCTGAAGACCCTTGGTGATCTGGATCTTGTCGCCCTCGATCACCCCGATGGAAATGGTTCGCGCATGAGCCACGCCGTCTATTTCCACGAAGAGGATGCGCTCTCCGCCCTTGTCCACGATGGAGAATATGGGGGCTGCCAGGGCGTCGGGAATGACGCGGCGGAGAAACGCCACACGGGCGATCATGCCCGGCCGGACGTCATGACCCCGATTGTCCACAATGACCTTGACGTGAAAGCTTTTCGTTGCGGGGTCTGCCTTGTAAGCCACGAAATCGATGATTCCAAAAAGTTCCCGATCCGGAAACGCGTCCACGCGGACCATGGTTTTCTGGCCCGCTTTCAGATAGCGCACATCCAGTTCAGGGACGTTGACATTGATCTTTATCTTGTCCACGTTGACCAGGTCCACAAAGGGCTTGCCCTTGTCCACGAATTCCCCTTCATCGACGAAAAGGTGGTTGACCATGCCGGTCAGGGGAGCTTTCAAAAAGCCTCGCTCGTACTCGATCTGCATCTGCCTGAAGTTGGCCCGGGCAAGAGTTCTCTCTGTTTCGCTTTTGTCCAGCTCCTCCTGATTGATGATGTTTCTCTCGAACAGCTTGTAGCGTCTCTGATAGAGATCGTCGGCAAGCTTCTGAGCGGCCTCCGCTCGATCGAGCGCCGCCTTGAGGGAGGCCACATCGATTTTCGCGATGAGATCTCCCTCTTTCACGGTCTGGCCCTCTTTCGGGCCGATCCATTCCACCCGCCCCGCCATATCCGCAGCAACCCGCACGTCTTGCCAGGCCTCTGTCTCGCCGGGCAGAACAAGAACATCTTTCATGGGCGCAGGCTCCACCCTCACGACGGAAACCTTGACCGCTTTGTTCTGATTGTTTTCAGGTTTGGCACTGCTCTCGGATCGCGTGCACCCGGCTGCAAGAGCAATGGCCAGAATCAACAGAAACGCATGATGACGCAATGCACTCAAACGACTCATCATTCAACCCTCATTCCTTTCTGATAGTCCCTGGAAGGCGAGGCGCAACAATCTTTCAGCCCTGTCCGGGTCCATGGATTCCGGGTGGAGATAATCGAGGTGAAAGCAGTAATCGGTCACCCCAAGCACGAGCAGCGTCGCCTCGTCCGGATCAACTTCTCTGAGCTCCCCCCGCCTCAGGCCCCCGAGGTAGATCTCCTTGATGACCTCCACCATCCGGCGGTGGAACCGTTCAATGTCATAGCGGGGAGCCCCCTGAGGAGGACCGAAGAACAAACGATTGATGAGCTTGAAAAGCTGATAGTGTTCCATCAATCCCTGATAAATGCGGCGATAAAGGTGAACAATCCGCTCAAGGGCCGTGCCGGGTTTTTGAAGGGCCTCCTTCAGAATGGCTTCCAGCTCTTCAGCCGCCCAATCCAGGATGGCCTGAAACATGCCTTCCTTGCTGTGGAAATAATAGTAGAGAACCGGTTTGGTCACTCCCGCAAGGGAGACGATTTCCCTAACCGAAGTGCTTGCATATCCTTTTTCGGCAAAAAGATTGATGCCCGCCAAAAAGAGCGCTTTCCTCGCGTCCGGTTCGTGATTTCCTTTTCGCTCGATTTGGTCCACTTTCCTGCCGCCATCCTTGCTGCTAAGAGCACCTACAATAAAAGGCGGATCGCGAACCAGACCCACCTTTACCTACCGGTAAGTAAAGGTAACACTCCTTCCCGAATTTGTCAAAAGGAAAATCTAGGACGCTGACTGATCGGAGGGTGCATCAAAGTATCTTACGACCCTGAGGATGCCGTCCTCCAGTATCTCTCCGCTGTAAGCCCCTTTTTTCGAAAAGATTTTCAGCATCGGCACATTGTCCTGGAAAAGGTACCCTGCCGCGCCCACGAAGCCTTTGCGCTTTGCATAGTCTTCGAGGCGCTGTTGTAGCAGAGGCCCAAGACCCCGGCCCTGGTGCTCTTCATGGACAGTGTAGGCCACTTCCACGATGCCTTTGTCCTCCTTTTCCGCCGCATATCGACCCACTCCGATGATTCGTTCAAGGCCTATTTCCCCGAGCGTTGCCACAAAAGCCATGCGCTCCTGATAGTCCACGTTGACCATGGCCTGCGCGGTGACGTGGGGCATGGCCCGAACCTGCCGGAAGTACCGGAGGTAAACCGTTTCATCGGAATGAGAGTAGAAGAAGTCCTGGAGCAGGGGTTCATCCGTAGGCTTGATGGGGCGAATGGTGATCAGGGACCCGTCCGAAAGGGTCTCCTTGACTTCCTCTTCCTCCGGGTACGCCTGGTGTTCCGCATGAATCAGGACCTGATCAGGGTAGACATAGGAGCGCTTCTTGGCTTCCTCCAGCAGGTCCCTCCGAAAACGCGGGTGAGCGATGTTGATGAGGGCCATGGCCCGCTCTCGAACGGTCTTCCCGCGCAGATAGGCGATACCGTACTCCGTCACCACATACTGCACATCCCCGCGGGTAGCCACGACACCCGCCCCTTCCTGAAGATGGGCCCTGATGCGCGACTGGGCTCCATCCTTTGTAGTGGATGGCAGGGTGATAATGGACTTTCCTCCTTTTGACATGGCCGCTCCCCGGATAAAATCGAGCCGGCCTCCGATGCCGCTGTAGAAGTGAAAGCCTTTGGACTCGGAGCAGATCTGCCCGCTCAAATCCACCTCCAGGCAGCTTCCCACAGACACCATCCGCTCATTCTGAGCAATCACCAGAGGATTGTAGATGGTCTCGGCAGGATAAAACCCGATCCGTGGATTGTCCTGTACATAGTCGAAGATCCTGCGTGTCCCGATGCAGAAACTGCAAACCACCTGGCCCGGGTGCAGGGTCTTGCGGTCTCCGGTGATCACCCCTTGCTCGATTAGGTTGATGAAATCATCGGAGATCACTTCCGTGTGCACTCCAAGGTCTTTTCTGTCCGAGAGAAACCTCAGCACCCCGTAAGGGATGTGTCCGAAGCCCAGGTGCAGCGTGTCCCCGTCGCTCACTAGCTTGGCCACATTCCGGGCGATCGCCTTCCCCACGTCATCCAGCTCGGGATAACGGAACTCCACAAGCGGGGCATCGTGTTCCACAAAGGTGTGGATTTTGTGAACCGGGATGAACGTGTCTCCGAGGGTTCTGGGCATGCTGCGGTTCACCTGCGCGATGACCAGCCGGGCCGAGTCCACGGCCGCTTTGACAATGTCCACGGAAATTCCGAGACTCACATACCCATGCCGGTCTGGAGGAGAGACCTGGATCAGGGCGACGTCAATAGGAACAATTCCTTTTCGGAAAAGACTTGGAATCTCGGAAATGAAAACAGGGGTGTAGTCGGCACGGGCTTCGTTGATCGCATCGCGCGTGTTCGGACCGACAAAGAAAGCGTTGTGCCTGAAGCGCGTGTCAAATCGCTTTTCCGTGTAAGGGGCATCCCCCAAGGTGATGAAATGAAGGACCTGGACGTCATGCAGACGGCTTGCCCGATCGATGAGCCCTTCCAACAGGACCTGCGGTTCAGCACACGCCGTGCCCAGAAAGACCTTCGCCCCACGCTTCACCGCCCTCAGGGCATCCTCCAGATTTCTTCTTCGTTCAATGTAAATCAGTTCCCAGGACACATTCACCTCCATGAAAAACCAAGGGGCCATGAGCGTTTTATCTGCCCATGGCCCCGGAGTGGATCGATCCGCTGGGGTGGTCTCACCACCCCCGCCGCCACGGGGGCCCCTTAAAAAAATAATAGCCTCTCCCGATGCTGGAGAAAAAAGTGTTCATCAAAGCCGCACCTTCACCTTGCTTTTCTTTTTTCCTTAACCCTTGGAAATCTCGACAGCACCGGAGAGCACCACATACAGCCAGTTCCCTGCGGTTCCTTCCTTAAGAAGCACATGACCGTCCGGGTATGTATCTTCAGATACGTAGATAAACATGATTATCCCTTTCGTTCTGGGATCATGAGACGCCGCGTGAGATGCAATGGTGCAACTGAATCTTGCCAATGGAAATGATATGGTATTAAATATAGTCGAAAAAAGCCCCACAGTCAATGAAGACATCAGAAGGCGACCCAAAGTCAAGAAACTGTGGCTCAAACTCACGAGAAAGGCTGGGTTACCACTCGAGCCCCACTGCTGAAGGGATCTTCTTGAAACGAATTGCACTTCTTAAGAACCCTGTTCAAGAGTACTTCTGGGGATCAAGAACCTTCATCCCCGAGCTTCTGGGAGAGCCCTCTCCTTCAGCGAGTCCCATGGCAGAACTGTGGATGGGGGCCCATCCTAAAGGGATTTCCCAAGTCCTCTGGGACGGCGCATGGGTCTCCCTTCCGGATTTGATTCAGCAGGATCCTGAAAATATTCTGGGTGCGGAGGCGGCCAGGAAGTTTTCAAACCAGTTGCCTTTTTTGTTCAAGATCCTTTCAGCAGCCCTGCCTCTGTCCATTCAGGCTCACCCGGACCTGCATCAGGCCCGGCTAGGTTTTGCAGAAGAAAACCGTCTGCGGATCCCTCTGGACGCTCCGGCCCGCAACTACAGAGACGGGAACCACAAACCCGAGATCCTTTGCGCTCTGACCCCCTTTGAGGCCCTGAAAGGCTTTCGTAAAACCGATGAGATCCTTGTTCTCCTTGACAGAGCGCCCGTTCCTTCGCTGGAGACGCCCATCCGCCTGCTTCGAAAAAACAGAACACCACAGGGTGTTGCCGGGTTCTTTTCCACCCTGCTGGCGCTGGCTGCGGAGGATCGCAAGAGGGCCATTTCCGAACTGATAACGAATGCTGGGCGCATGGCTTCCTCTGATCCTGTCTTCCCATGGGTGGTCAGGCTTCATCAATGGTTTCCCGATGACATGGGGGTTTTTGCCCCCCTCCTTCTGAATCTGATCCACCTTGAGCCCGGTGAAGCAATCTATATCAACTCCGGTGAGCTCCACTCCTACCTCCAAGGCGCCGGGGTGGAACTCATGGCCAACTCGGACAACGTGATCCGTGCAGGACTGACCAAAAAGCATACGGATGTCCCTGAGCTGCTGCGAATCCTGCGCTTCGAAGAGAACCAAGGAGGAATCATCAAGCCTCAAGTGCGAAACCGGTCGGAATGGGTTTACCCGAGTCCTGCAAAGGAGTTTGTCCTCTCAAGGCTTTCCCTTGAGAAAGGAGTGCCCTACCATGAAAGGCGCAGGAAATCCCTGGAGATCATGATCTGCACTCAGGGAAACGCGGAGATCACAGATGTCCCAACCGCAGAGACTCTTCTGGTTTCCCGGGGGTCGACCCTCCTTGTTCCGGCCATGGTGAAAGAAATCGTGATGCAAGGGGATGCCGCATTTTACAAAGCCGCCCTTCCCGAGGAAGAGGCCTGAGCATCGCCTGTTTCATCTCCCCTCACGGCTACGGCCACGCAGCAAGGGCCGCCGCCGTGATGGAGGCTTTTCATCGCCTTGACCCTGAAACGGAATTCGAGATTTTCACTGAAGTCCCTGAATGGTTTTTCCGTCATCCGGCTGATGGCTTTGATGCAACCCGGGGAGGGTCTTACCAAACCGAGGTGACAACCGTTGCGATCGAAAGAAGGCTGAGGAGAACTGCGGTCAACCAGGTGAGCACGTTGGCAACCCGTCCGTTCACCTGGTCGCCCATCACGGAAGGATCGTTGATCAAGCGGATCATGAAGAAAAGGATGATCGGAAGCACCAGCCCGTTGAGGACCTGGGAAAAGTACATGATGGGAATCAAAGGCGCATCCGGTATCATGACCAACCCGGCACCCAGCACAATCATCAGAGAGTAGAGAATGTAAAACTGAGGAGCCTCTTCAAACTTGCAGTCCACCGAAGATTCCCACCCGAAGGCTTCGCACACGGTGTACGCCGTCGAAAGCGGCAAGATCGATGCCGCAAAGAGAGAAGCATTCAGCAGGCCCAAGGCAAAGAGGTCAGAGGCATATTTCCCTGCAAGGGGGGCCAGAGCCAAGGCGGCTTCCTTGGCGCTTTCGATGCGCATGCCGTTGGCGTGAATGGTGACGGCGCAGACCAGTATGATGAAGAAGGCCGTTACTGAAACCGTCACCGAACCCGTGATGACGTCCCATCGGATGATTTTGTAGTCTTTGGCCGTCAGACCTTTGTCGACAATGGACGCCTGAAGGTAAAACTGCATCCACGGCGCGATCGTTGTTCCCACGAGGCCGACCACCATGGTCATGGCTGCAGCGGAGAAATCCGGCCTGGGACTCAGGATTTCTCGAGAAACAGAACCCCAGTCCGGTTTGGCCAGGAACCCGGAAACGATGTAAGCCACGTAAAAGACACAGGCCCCCAGGAACACCTTCTCCACTGTTTTGTAGGAGCCCTTCAGAACAAGGAACCAGACCAGGAACGCTGCTAAAGGCGCCGAGTAGTGCCGGGGCACGGTGAACAATTCAAGGGCGGCCACCACGCCCGCAAACTCGGCTACGGTGTTGGCCAGATTGGTCAAAATGATGCCGATCATGAGGTAGAAGGTGACAGCCGCCCCGAACTGCTCACGGATGAGGGCGGCAAGGCCTTTACCCGAAACCACGCCCATCCTGGCGCTCATCTCCTGAATCAGAATCAGCGCGGCCGTGATGGGCACCATGCTCCAGAGGAGTCTGAGCCCGAATTCAGACCCTGCCAGGGAGTAGGTGGTGATGCCGCCTGCGTCGTTGTCCACGTTCGAAGTGATGATCCCAGGACCGATCACTGCCAGGATCAGGGCCAGGCGACGCCAATAGCCTTGACGAGAAACGGGTGTTTTCTGGGATTCTGGGTGGAGAGAAGTTGGAGGCGTGTTCATCTCAGTATAGGCTCTCTCCCGAAAGGCGATGGCTTTGCCGTAACACGGTTTAACGAAGCGTTCAGCCGAGGTGCGGGGCCACGGCCTCAAGCAAGCTCTTGAAACGGATGACCCCATGAATCCGGCCTTCCTTATCGACCACCGGCAAGGCTCTCAATCCATACTTGGCAAAAAGCTCGGCGATGTCACTTTTCTTGTCGTCAAGAGCTGCGGTAACCACTCTCCTGACCATGATGGACTCGATCGGCGCTTGGGGATCGCTCGTCAGCAATTCACGCAGATTCACGGCTCCAACGAGCTGACCTTGGCTGTCTTCCACGTAGATATAGTAGATGACATCGAGGTCACCCGCCTCACGCCGCAGAGACTCCAGGGCTTGCTCCACGGTCGCATGCGGAGGCTGAGAGAAAAAGCTGGGGGTCATCATACCGCCGGCCGTTTCCTCGTCGTGGGTGAGGAGGCATCGGACATCTTGTGCCGCTTCCGGCTCCATTTCCTGAAGGAGACTTTGGGCGTGAGGCTCTTCCAATTCCTGGAGGAGATCCGTGGCCTCACTGGGCGACATTTGCTCGAGCACGTCCGAGGCTTTCTCGGCGGTCATCTGTTGGATCAGCTGGACCTGGACCTTGGGATCCGACTCTTCAAGGACCTCGGCAGCCACTTCGATGTCAAGGGCACGGAAAACCCGATCCCGTTCCGGCCGGTCAAGGTCTTCAATGATGTCGGCAAGGTCTGCCGGATGGAGCCGCGCCAGCCTGGTCTGAGAAAACTTGAGCCGTAGAATATCCTGAGAGCCCACCGGCTGAACCAGACGCCATGCGATCAGGTTATCCGGCAGAGAATACCCGAACAGCCACTGGATCACCGCTGCCGTCACTCGGAGGAGACCCAACCGCCGCAAAAGTCCCCTCATGCCCACGTCGACTCTGGCCAGCACAAGGTTCCCGTTTCGTCGATGGAGATGAAGATCGTTGACCCTGACGACTTTCGCCCCCGCTGTGTCCACTATCTGCTTGTCCAGCAACCCCTTTCGGAGCAGGATTTCGCCGGGCGAAATCGTTACCTCTGAAAGGGAGTCAAGGGCCCCGGAGCGAACTTTCACGGAGTCCGGCAGCATCTCCTCCACCCAGGTCCAGGAAAGATGTCGCCTGCTCTTATGAGGACCGGAAAGGATGAGACCCGTAATGGGAGGATCCTGCTCGCGCAGTTCAGCCACCAAATCAACCACTCGTCCCAGGGCATGTCCCCCAGGATCGACGACCCGATGGCCCAGGAAGTCGCAAAGATGCCACACAGGACCATTATGGTTTACAGCCTCTTTCATCCTTTTCCTCAATCGCCTTCACTCGAATATTCTACTGCCAAGAATTGAGGAAGGCAAGACCACACTCGAAAGAATCCCCTTTTACCGAGCGCACAAGTAAACCTTTCTTTAAGAAAAGGCGTCAAAAAGGATGAGAAAGGGGGAAAGGAAGTCAGGTTGTTTCGAGGGCGACAGGAAGCTGATGCGGAGAAGGCGCTTGGCGCTTCAAATTTGCTGATCGAGGATTTATGGGGTAGAATGATTTCCCGTGCTTGAGCTGGCGACAAGCGAATCCCGAGTGATGAGTATGAAGTGTGAACCCTCGAATCCAAGCTCTTAACCTTCGAGAAGACGGCTATTACTTGGTCAAATCGATCGCCCATCACCTGAAGCTTGTCACCCCTGCGCCAGTGGATTTCAAGGACTACCAGCCTGGAAGCGAATTACACGAGGCGCTTGACGCCCTTGAAAAGGGGGAAAGCTGAAAAGCCATAAGAGGACATAGCCCTTTGCACCAGTAGCCGCAATGCCTGCCTGGCTCCGGGTGACAATTGAGCCAACCACCATCGAGAGTCCGGATCTTAGGGAGACCGTATGATTATCTGGATTTTCGAGTGCAACGATGAAACTCAGTTCGAGTGTTTTGCAATAGATCTGTTTGGCGCGAAAGCTCGATGGCCGATGGAAGTTCGCAGAAATGACACCTGCCTTTTATATAATTACACGCAGGGTGGCGAGCACAGCATTTTTGGTGTTTTTCGAGCCATTTCCTATGGTAGCCTCGCCATGGAACCCAAAGCATGGGGTGGCAGCTATCCTTTCCAGGTCAGAGTCAAACTGGTGTCGAAAGAAAGAATGGCTGTTCCAAGGTTTAACATCAAACGGCTTATTACGACCGTGACACCGCGAGGGCCTCGGGTAAGGCACAAGGTCTTCGGTGATGACGCTCAGGAACTGCTACAGTTCTATGCCGCCAGCTATACAAGGGGCGTGGAGCGCGGTGAGGAGCTCAGGCTTCTAGACGACGACTTCCGGCTTCAATACCCAAGGCGCCACCTTTGTGTCGATGGTCACCAAGTCCGCTCACTCTCTGAACAAGCGATTGACGATTGGTTTTCGAGAAATCATGTGTATCACGAATACGAGCGGTTAGCGAACATACCTGAACAGATGATCCCTGACTTTACTGTATACACACTCGACCACAGGCCAGTCTTCATTGAATTTTGGGGCCTGCTTGATGACCCTGTTTACAAAAACCGACGTTTGAAGAAGTCCGAAGCTTATCACCGGCACCGATGTAAATTGATCGAGATTTACCCAGATGATCTCAAGAATCTGGACTTTACACTTTCAAAAAAGCTGAGAGATTTCGGAGTCTCGGTAGGTGGAGCCTGAATCTCTCTAACCATGCTGCTTCAGTGGATGGCACAAAAAGAGCGCCGCCCCTGAGCAGCCCGTTAGGCTAATGGACTCTACGGGCTATGAGAACGCGGTTTTATATTGACCCGGAAACCGGTATGCCGCATATTCATAGGCATGGAGTACGCGAGGGTGAAGCCGAGGATGTTTTAGCAAATCCTGGGGAAGATAGACCGGGGCAAGAGGGCTCCAGGATCGCCATCGGGCAGACTTTGGGCGGGCGTTATCTACGCGTGATCTATGTGCCTGACCCAGATCCCGAGAGCGTTTTTGTTATAACCGCCTACGAGTTGCGGGGAAAACCTTTGACCGCCTACCGAAGGCGACGCCGAAGGAGAAAAGGATGATGAAAGCAAACAAGTTTCCGCCCGGTTGGGATGAAGAGCGTGTGCGAAGAGTGCTCAAGCACTATGAAGCCCAGTCAGAGGAAGAGGCCATGGCAGAAGATGAGGCTGCTTACGAGGACTCTTCTCAGACATTCATGGAAATCCCTAATACGCTCGTCCCCAAAGTACGCGAGCTAATCGCCAAGCACACAAGATAGGGAAGGCCGAGCCATGCCACGGGGCCCTGATCTCTGTGTTAGCTGAAGGAGAAGAGGGCATCAGGTCTGCAAGGCTAATAACCCAGAAAGAAGCTTTTCGAATCGTGAAAAGGTCATGAATCCAATGAATCGCCGTTCCTTTTTGAAGAAATCCGCCTGCGTGACGGGCGGCGCTCTTCTGAGCTCAGGACCATTGTCCGTTCTGGCTCAGACCAAGCCGCAAGGATCTCCCTCCCCCGAGATGAAGCCCGATCTCGTTGCCGTAAAGAGCAAAGATCCTTTTGTCGCCACTCAGAAGGCGCTTCAGGAGCTCGGAGGGATTGAAGCTTTTGTGCGAAGGGGGGACAGGGTGGGAATCCTGGTGAACTCTCCTTTCAAGAACATCGGGGCTTCGGTCAACCCTGATGTGGTGCTTGCCGTGCTGGAGAGATGTCTTGAGGCGGGCGCCAAAGAAATCCGTTACCTGAAGGACCCTTACCGGGGATACTGGGAAAGGTCTTCCAGGAGCGGCGACCTCGCGAAGGTGATCAAGGGTTTGAAATATGAGAGCGGGGACCGTGTGAAGGTGGAGATCCCTGGCGGCGTCGCGTTGAAGGACGCACAGGTCGCCAAGGACCTGTTTGAATGCGACGTCTTCATCAACGTGTCGATCACCAAGCATCACGACGGCGTCCATTACTCCGGTGCTCTCAAGAACATGATGGGCCTCTGCCCTTTTTCCACCAACAGCTTCTTTCACTGGGGCACCTTGAGGCTGGGATGGTATGGAGATTTGGACCACCTGAACCAATGCATCGCCGACCTGAATCTCGTCAGGAAGCCGAACCTTTGTCTCTCGGATGCCACCACCTTCATCACAGAAAACGGGCCTTACGGCCCGGGCAAACTCGGCGACTCTGAAACCGTCGTGGCCTCGACCAACCCCGTCAGCCTAGACGCCTTCTGCTGCCGGTTCCTGGGCCTTCAACCCGAGGAGGTTCTGATGATCCCCAAGGCGTCCCGCCACGGCCTGGGCAACATGAACCTCGGCCGGTTGAGAGTCAAATCCCTCTCGGTTTGAGCCTATGGAACCCCAACGGCCAAGGAATAGAAAAGCTGCCTCCCGTGAGATGCTTTGTGTTCTGATCGCTTCTGTCATCTCCTCTCTTGCTGCCGTCTGCTCTCAAGCGGAAGAACCCCGGTCTCAGGAGCCGATGGTGCGCTTGCTGCCTTTGGAATCCGATCTCAAGGGATGGACGCTCGACGGAGAGCCACAGACGGCTGAAGGGATGGCGCTCTTCGAGCTCATCAACGGCGGGGCAGAGGAATACGTGAAACAAGGGTTCAGGCGAGCGCTCCTGGCGACTTACCGAAACAACGAGGGGAAACGGATCAACGTGGATGTCTATGAAATGCTTTCCCCGGAGAGCGCCAAAAGGATTCACCGCAAGAAAGCAGGAGACAGAGGAGCCACGGTCCCTGTGGGAGAAGAAGCGGCCATGGAAGACTACTACCTGAACTTCCAAAAAGGGTCTTTCCAGGTCACGTTATCCGGATATGACACCCAGAAAGAGACCTTGGAGTGGCTTCTCCAGATAGGTCGTCTGGTCGCTGAGAGGATCCGCGCACCGGCCCGCACCCAATGACCCCTTCTGCTCTCTCAGAGAAGGGTCGAGGTGAGAAAGTCGAGGTTGAGCTTTTTGAGAAGACGCACCATGTTGTTGAGTTGAACCTCCACCGTGCCTTCGTAGATCTCCACGATACGGTTGTCGCGGTATCTCCTCTCCACGTCCTGATCGAGAAAATAACCGTACCCGCCGAAGATGCTGATGGTTTCATCGATGACCTGCTTGGCCGTCTCAGGCACGTGGTGTTTCACCATCGAGGTAAAGAGAGGGATCGAAGCGGCTGTGCTTTCATTCTTGTGGTCGCACAACCAGGCTCCGTAATAGGTGAGCCACTTGAGGGACTGAATCTGGCTCCACATTCTGGCAAGTTTGTGGCCCACCCCCTGAAAGTCGATGATCGGTTTCTGGAACTGGGTTCTTTCCCTGGCGTGTTTCAGGGCTTTCAAGAAGGCGCCTTCGGCGTTTCCCAGGGCCTGGGCGCCGATTTCAATCCGGCTCTCATCGAGAAAGTCGAGGACGTTCAGAAGGCCGCGGCCCCTTTGCCCGAGCATGTTCTCCTTCCGGATTTTGAGGTTGTGGAAGACCAGCTCTGCGCTGGAGGTCATCCTGAGCCCCATCTTGTTAGGGATCTCGCTGATCTCAAGGCTGCCCTGGAGCCACGACCCGGGCTCTTTTTCGACAATGACCGTGCTCATCCCCTTCCCCGGTGCCGCATGGGCGTCTTCCTGGACAAGAACCACAAAAAAATCCGCATAAGAACCGTTGGTGGTGAAGACCTTGGTGCCGTTGATCACAAAGCCGTCTTCTTCTTCAACCAGAGTCGTCTCCATCCGGGTGAGGTCGCTGCCGTGGTCCGGTTCGGTCATGGCGATGGCGGAAATCCAGTCTCCTCTGACCAGAGGTCCGAGGAATTTTTCCTGCTGCTGAGAGCTCCCAACGACCTTGATGACCTTGGAAGGAACGTAACCCAGGTGGAGTGCCATGCCGAGTCCTGAATCCGCTTTGCAGAACTCCTCAATGACCAGCACATTCTCGATGACACCCATGTCTCCACCGCCGATCCTTTCCGGATAATCGAGACCGATGAAACCGAGCTGAGCCGCCTTCTTGAACAGCTCACGCGGGTAGCGGTGGTTCAATTCATGCTCCTGCGCTACCTCAGGAAGAAATTCTTTCTGTGCAAATTCCGCCGCCGCCTTTTTGATATCCCTCTGCTCTTTGGTCAAAGAGAAATCCATTAGCTGAAACCTCCCTCATCGTCAGACCTGGGCCTTTCAAAACCCTTTCTTCAGAATCTCTCGGCCGATGATCATGCGCTGAATTTGATTGGCCCCCTCGAAGATCTGCGTCAGCTTGGCGTCCCTGAACATCCTCTCCACAGGAAAGTCCTTGATGTACCCGTACCCGCCCAGCACCTGCACCATGTCCGTGGTGATCTTCATGGCCGCATCGCTGCAGAAGCACTTGGCCATGGAGGCCAAGGTGGTGTTCCTATGTTTTGCGTCGAAGTTCAAGGCCGCCTTTTCCATGAGCCCTCTCCCTGCCTCGATGAGAATCGACGCGTCCGCAAGCATGAACTGGATGGGCTGGTGCCCGATCAGGGGCTTCCCAAAGGTATGCCGGTGCCCGGCATATTCCGTTGCATAGTCCAGCGCCCCTTCGGCAATCCCCAGGGACAGGGCGGCCACAGTGGGTCGAGACATATCAAAATCCGCCATGGCAATCAAGAAACCGCCGCCCTCTTTTCCAACCAGGTTCTCTTCAGGAACTTCCACGTCTTCCAGAAGGACTTCCGACGTATCGCTTCCTCGAAAACCGCACTTGTCCTCGTGCTTGCCGATGGTCACCCCTTTCCAGGGTCTTTCTACAATAAAGAAGGACAGGGCGTTTTCCCCTGTTCTCGCCAGCACCGAATAGAGCCCCGCAACCCCCCCGTTGGTGGCAAAGGTTTTCTGCCCTGTCAGAACATAGGGGTGCCCCCGTTTCTGGGCCTTGGCGGTGATCGCCGCCACATCCGAGCCTGCGCCCGGCTCCGTGACCAGATAAGCGATCAACTGCCTCTGCTCGGAGAGCAGGGGAAAGTACTTTTTTTTCTGGAAATCGTTGCCTGCGTGGATCAGAGGAAAGCTTCCCACGGCCTGGATGATGAGCATGAGCGCGGACGAAGCACAGCCTTTGGCGATCTCCTCGATGCAAAGGCAAAGGGTGTGGCAGGGATGGAACGGCCAGCCCCCGTATTCCTCCGGCAGCATGATCTGAAGGAGCCCCAGGTCCCAGAACAGGGAGGCGGTCTCCCAGTTGAAGTCCCCCAGACGGTCCAGTTCCGCGGCCCCAGGAGCGACCTTCTGCTTCACCACCTTGCGCACATTATCGAGCAGGATCCGCTGCTCTTCCGTCAGCATGTCCATATCCGTCCCGCCTCCTTGCGTGGAGCTGGGAGTTCTTGAAGAAAAGCCTCTATTCCGAAATCAGGAGAGGGTTGAACCTTGTTTTATGGTCATAGGTGTCCATCCCCTCTTTCCTTTTGAGGAAATTCACGACCAGGTAAGTGAACGGGGTGGCGACCGCCTCGTAGGCCGATTTTGCGAGCCACTGGGTGACAATGGCCAGGGTGAGCGCATGGACCGGGATGGTCCCCGCAAAAGCAAGGGAAATGAAAACCACGGAGTCCAGCCCCTGCCCCACGAGCGTTGATCCGATGGTGCGCATCCAGAGCCACCGCCCCTGGGTGGCGATCTTCATTTTTGCCAGGACAAAGGAGTTGGCAAACTCACCTGCGAGGTAGGCGAGGAAGGAAGCGGCCAGGATCCTAGGCGTGTATCCGAGAATCCGTTCGTAGGCTTTCTGTCCGTCCCAGAAAGACGCGGCAGGCAGAACCTGTGCGATCCAGATTGCAATCACCACGAGGACATTGCAGAGAAAACCCAACCAGATGACCTTTCGCGCCTGCCGATAGCCATAAACCTCCGTGAGCACATCTCCCGTAATGTAACTCAACGGAAAAATGAAAATCGCAGCCGGCAGAATCAGCCCAAAGAGGTCAACCAGCTTGACGGCAATGATGTTGGCTGTGATCAGGCAGGTGACAAAAACCGCCACGACGATCAAGAACCAGTGCGAATATCTTGTCCCCTCCATTTCTCCCACTCCTGAAGGGGACATTTACCACACATTGCCATTTCTATCCCCATAAATTTTCACTTGGCTCCACTCCTCTCACTTGCTTTTCCTAGACTCTCGCACCGTGAAGCGGAAGACAAAAGCCGCAACTCCATAGAGCAGGGCTGCAATCAGCATGGTCATTCGCAATCCGACACTCATGCTGATCATTTTGCCAAGAACAGCGCCTATGACCGATGCGCATCCGTTGATCCCCCACGCCCACGGGACAAGAGATGGAAAGCGGCCCGAGGTCTCTCGAAGCCCGATGGGAAAGGGCCAACCCAGGAAAAAGGACAGGCTTCCCACCGTGACTACGGTGAGCGCGAGCCTTCCTCCGAAAGGCCAGCCAAGCGCCCATGCGAACACCCTCTCCTCCACAAGAGCCTGAATCAGAACCCAGGTGCACACACACGTCACCGCAACCCAGAGAGATCGGCTTTCCACATGCCTGACGGTCAAACTGCCACACCCTGCGAAAACCAGAACCGCGCCCAGCACCACGGCTGTTGAATAAATAGGGTGGGAGAGGAGAAGGATGTATTTAGGAAGAAGCGCCATCTCAAGAAACATGAACGCAAAGCCAATGAAACCGAAATAGAACAGCGTACCGAGAACTGCCCGTGCGGATAAACCACCCTTTGCCCTTTCGCCGGTGCGTCGAAGGCCTAAGAGGGGAAGAAGGATCAAAGCCCCACCAGCCACAACGGCTTGCACCAAAGTAGCGATGATGAGGACATACCCGATTTCGACAAAAGGCAGAAATTCTCTGCGGAGATGCTGCAGAAGAGCCCATGCCTTGTCCCAACGAAAGAAGTGGGAGAAATAGGGCCTGTCGTCCGTCGTTGGAGACACGTCAAAGAGGTAGTTTCTTAAGAAGCGCTCTGATTCCGGTCCGACCAGGGAAGTCGCGCCCTTGAAGGAGGTGGCCTCCTTCTGAACATCGTAGCGATTGGCCACGTCTTCCCTTATGCCCGCGAAATAGTCTACGTCGAAACTTCGCCTGTCACTGAAGGCCCGGACTTTTTCTATCTCTTCGGCCATGAAAGGAGCCATTGACACAAGAAGGGTCGAAGTCTTCCAGCTTCGAATCAAGACGATGTGTTCTTCCGGTCTCTTTGAAATCCCCGCTTCTCTCAGCGCAGACACCGTTGTGGAGAAAAGTCTCAAAGAATCCCTGGGGGGCAGTTTGAGCCAGCGCGTGACAGCCAGGATCCCTGAATCGTTGAGCCGGGAAAGATACAGACCAAAAGCCTCTGTGGTGTAAAGATAGCTCTCAGCGGCAGAGTAAAGTCCGGCAGCCGAGCCCCCGAAGGAATCGAGCAGCGACAGCTGGATCAGATCAAATCGGTCCTCTGTACCATGAAGAAACTGGCGTGCCTCTTGGATCAGAAGTTGCACCTCCGGCTTCGAGTACAGGTGCCCGGAGAAGCCTGCAAAGGGGCCGGTCATCAGTTCAGCGACCTGAGGATTGGATTCCAGTGCGACAATTCTTGAGGCTTTCTGTTTAAGCGCAAGGAGCACATCCGTCCCACCGCCGGCCCCAACAACAAGGACCTTTTCAGGACGGCGGACATGGTATGGAAGGGCCATGGTCGTGAAGTCCAGATGCTCCAACTCGCTGAGGTCACCCTTGAAGCGGGTGATCGTGCTCAGAGCTTCGCCGTCGGAAAAAATCGTTTTCTGGTTCGGAAGAACCCCGTCCCGCCCTTTCCCATCAAGACCGTAATGGAGGCTCAGTCCGGGCACGTCCCTGATGAGCGAGCTTCCCACCACGTGGATCAGGCCCAGCGGCCCGTCCCTCTCCGCTTCTACCCTGGCATCCGGAAAGGCCATGGTCATAGGCAAGGCTTTGGTGTGATGGAGTTGCGGAACAGGGGGCAGCAGAACATAACAGGCCAGGACAAGGGTGCCTGCGACGGGAAGAACCAGGATCCCCTTGCCGCCCCATGCCGTGCGTGGGCAGCACCACCCTGCAGCGGCAAGCACGGACCCGCTCAGCAGAGGGAGGAGCAGCCATGGGGGCCCCAAATACAAGGCAGGCACCACAGCCATGCAGCCGAACCCCGCGCCAAGGAGGTCCGCTGCGTAAAGCTTCGGGACGTCTCTTCCGGCCGCAGAAAGGATGATGCCGACAATCCCTCCTGAGAGAAGAAAGGGGACCGCCATGACCAGGTAGGTCGCGAACATCTTGAACCACTCTGTGTTTTGCCAGACAAGCTGAAGCGGGTCCAGGCCGATTTCCTTTGCCAGGCTGAAGGCAAGAGGAAAGGAAAGAGACGCAGCCCCTGCAAGAAGGACCAGCCACGTATCCATGTTTCCGTAAACCCGCCTGGACAGGAGGAAGAGAAAAGAGCCGGCTGCGCCGAATCCAAGAAGGGCTACGCTGATGACCATGTAGGCAAAGTGATACCAGAAGCTGATGGAGAGGAGCCGCATGAGGAGAATTTCATAGGCAAGGACAGAGGCGGAGGTGAAGAAGAGAAGGACGGCGTGACGCGAGGTCACAGGCGGTGTCTTGGGGTTGCCTTCCATGGCTTGACCGTTGAAGGGCTATTCTTCAGTGCCTGAACGGGTCAGGGGAACAAAACGAACAGGAATCGACTTCCTCAGGGTGAGGGTGCCTGTCTCGGACTTCTCCACCATGGTGAGATACTGAACCGAATACGCTGCGCCCACGGGAATGCACATCTTGCCGCCGGGTTTGAGCTGCTTGAGCAACAGGGGAGGCACCAGGCTCGCTGCGCAGGTGACGATGATTCGATCAAAGGGAGCGGCTTCTTCAATGCCGTAGTACCCGTCACCCACCTTCACCCGGACGTTGGTGTACTTGAGTCGCTTCAGACGTTCCTCTGCCTGAAGGGCCAGGGCTTCGACGATCTCGATGGTGTAGACCTCTTTGACCAGGAGCGAAAGCACAGCAGCTTGGTAACCGGAGCCTGCTCCCACCTCCAGCACCTTGTGATCCGGTTTGGCCCCGAGCATTTCGGTCATAAGGGCAACAATGTAAGGCTGGGAGATCGTCTGCCCATACCCGATAGGAAGAGGGAAATCACCGTATGCTGCGGATTGATGCTTTTTCTCTACAAAGAGGTGCCGTGGCACGGTCCGCATGGCCGTGAGCACCCTGGGGTCTTTGACAGGGTCTCGATAGTCAGGAGCATCAGAAATTTGCTCCTTCACCATCCTCTCGCGCTGGAGCCGGAACTCCGTTTCCACGGGAGTTTGGGCAGAGGCATAGGTTGCCAGACTGAGCGCCATCAGGAGGGAGGAAAGGATGTAGCTCCTTTTTGGCATAGGTTCTCCGCCGCTTTGTTGCTTATTTTTCTCACTGATGGACCTATTCTCATCTGCCCGTGATCTTCTGTCAACCGAATCCCACATAACGCTTGCCAGATGCCCGCATTTTCCGTAATCTCAATGATGAATGGACAATGATCGATGAATTGAGGACTTTTCCAGACCTATGATCCCTTCCGTGCAGCAGTGTTTTGACTTAATGACCAAGTACGAGATGCTGGAAAACATCAAGGCCCACTCCATCATGGTGGAGAGAATTGCTTCCCTGATGGCTCGAGGGCTCCAGGAGGCTGGAGAGAGCCTTTCCCTTGACCTGGTCACCGCAGGTGCCCTGATGCACGACATCGCAAAAACCCAGTCCCTGAAAACAAAGGAAAACCACAGCACTCAAGGCGCTGAAATCTGCCTTCAGAACCGCCTGGACGAGATTGCTGAGATCGTGGCCGAACATGTTGTGCTCAAGAACTTTTCAAAAGAGGGTCCGGTGCTGGAAAAAGAGATTGTCTATTATGCGGACAAAAGGGTGAACCACAACAAGATCGTCAGCCTCGAGGAAAGGCTGGCCTATCTCATCAAGCAATACGGCAACGGCGATGAAACGCTCATCCGGAGGATGAGGAAGAACTTCGATCTTTGTAAACAGGTGGAAAGCAAACTGTTCTCAAAACTTCATTTCGCCCCTGAAGACGTGGCTGGAATGATCCGACCCTAAGAAAACCGAAAGAATCCGGTCTGACAGGGTGAGCTATGTCTCTCCGCATGATCGCGCGCGATCTCTATCGCTTACAACAGGAAGTGGATCGGCTCGAAAGCGAGCTGAACGCCTGCCCCCCGGCGAAGCGCGAGGATCTTGAAGAGCAACTTCGGAAGGCGCGAGCTGAGAGGGATCGGGTCAAACGCATGCTCGAGGGAAGTAAAGAAGAGCCTCCCTACCGGAAGCCGAGATAAGAACAAGGTACAGGGTGTAAGGTGCAAGGTACACGGAAAAACCTTTTCTGCTTCTTCTTACCGTGAACCATGTACCTTGAACCTTGCACCTTGTTTATACTTCTTTGAATCCCCAGTAAGGGTATTCCAGCTCGTACTCACTCACCCTGCCCGGGCTGTTTTCGCGGCTTGCCACGAGCCAAAGAATGCTCTTTCTTTCCCCGGAAGAAAAGGGATCTAAAGGATCCCAGCTGGGGGAGAGAATCATCGCATTGTCCGCGCTGTACTCAATATCTCCCGATTCTTTGAAGGCCGCCAGATCCGGTTTTTCATCGTAATGCCCTTCCAGTCCCCGGGAGAGCTCCGAGATGACGAGGAAGGCCACATTCTGCTCGTCTCGAATGGATTCCATGTTTCGGAGCCACTCATCGATCCCGGTTCTCCTCTCGGAAAGGTTCTTGAACGGCAGCTTGTGAAGACTGTCCACAACCACCAGGACCCGATCCTGCCGGGTCTCGTGTTTGATGAAATCAATTTGTTTTCTCATGATATCAGGGCTCAGCTTCCTGTCCGTGACCACGCGGTAGTACTGAAGCATCTCCCTGAAATCCGCAAGGGTCTTCTCCAGTCTCTCTGAGGCCGCCTTGTCCAGCTTTTGAAGCCGGACTTCTTCTTCGGCAAGGCGGCTCAACCGGCAAATGGTTCTCGTGTAGATCTTCTGGCGCCCGTTTTCAAAGTCATAGTAAATGACCGGGGTTTTCCTCCTCGCCATCTCCGTGGAGACCTGCATGAAAAAGCAGGACTTCCCTGCTTTGGGCTGGCCTCCAAGTATGTTGATCCCGCGAATGCCGTTGACCGCCTGATCCAGTTTTTCGAAACCGGCGCTCAGCCCGAGAAGCTGCCTCCCCCTGTCCCGCTCGATTTGCTGTAAAAAGCGCACG
This sequence comes from uncultured Desulfobacteraceae bacterium, assembly GCA_964580575.1. Taxonomy (GTDB): domain Bacteria; phylum Desulfobacterota; class DSM-4660; order Desulfatiglandales; family HGW-15; genus CAVPDE01. The sequence continues at coordinate 21,354 of CAZOLJ010000018.1, read as the reverse complement.
TGTTCTTTTTCCGCTGACGAGAAAGGTGAAAAGGATTCGGACGTTTTGATCATGGAGGAGATGGCGATCCGGAAGTTCTTCCCTTTTTCCTTGGCCAAATCGCATAAGCCGTATCCTCTCTTGTAGCTGGAATGCCACTTGAGGATTCGTGCTTTGTAGCCCAGTTTCGTTGCGAGAGCGCGGGCGGCGAGTTGAGCCTCAGGAGCGTTGTTTGTCAGCAGGAAGACATGGTTCACGTACGCAAGCCTTTCCTGCTCAAGGGTTTCAAGGACCGAAAACCCGGGCACGGCAATGGCGGGGTAGCCGAGTTCTTTGAGGGTGAGAAGGTTGTTTTCCCCGTCCACGATGAAGAGAGTGCCGTCCTCGCACCGCTCGATATCCTGAACATTGAAGACCCGGAATTCCTCTGCAAAAAACTTCTCATCCCCGTACCAGAACTGATCCTCTTCTCGGCCCGGCATCACACATCGTGCCGCATAGCAGTTGCCGTCCTCCTGGAAATAGGGATACACGAGGTAGCGGCCGTTGTATCCGATCCTCAACTCCTCCACCGCCCCTCTTGAGACGCCGAAGTCATTGAAGTGGGCGTACTCGCCCTCTCCCATGAGCGTTCTGAACTTCTTGACCTCGTTGTTCAGGTTCCTGCTCGGGTACACGACATCCCGCACGTGGATTTCGCGGTCAGGATCATAGCCGGGCACCTTTTGGGCATCGAGGCCCATCAGCCGCGCGAAGTGGGGGGCAAATCCTCCCGGCCTGCAACGGTTCAGGCACCGAAAGTACCCCATGAAAAAGCTCTCGGGGTCGAGATAGGCCACCGCGGTCCCTCCCCCTTTTTGTCCTTCAGATCCGCAAAAGGGGCAGGGCGCTTTCAGAATGTTATCTTCGATCTTCGCTCCCGGGATATGTTCCAGATAGAAATTCTGTATCGCTTCTGGCCGCTCCATAAAGCCATGCCTCCGCTATCCAACTGTTTTCAGCAGTCTCTAAATAGTTTAGCACAGGGTTTGGGCTTAATCAAAGATGAGAATCAAGTCCTTAGCGGTAGAGATAAAGGCCCACAAGCGCCAAGGCCAGGATCACGACGCCTGAGAGGAAGTATTGCTCTCGGTTCTCTTTCGAGAAAAGGTCAAAGCTCCACCTCCTCCGGCGAGCTTTCGGATAGGGTTTGAGGCGCGGCAGGAGGCTTCGTGCATAGGCCGCATACTGTCTGTACTCTTCCCCATAGAGATCTTCCAGCCGGCCCATCTCTTTGCGGTATTTCCTCGGCATGTAGTTGAGAAAAAATACGCCCAAACCGAAGAGGAGGAGAATCCACGCAGAGCCCCATGCCATGATGCAGAATCCGACCAGTAAGAGCAGCCTTCCCAAATAGAGGGGGTCCCTCAGATAGGCATAGGGGCCTGAAGTCGTGAGCTCTTCCCCTCTCATCAAGTGGCCGCTCGCCCACACCCGAATGACCTCTCCGAAGAACACCAGAAGACCTCCCAGGAACAGAGACCACCCCTTGGGTTCTGCCAGAACCGGCACCAACAGAATTCCTACCAGCAGGGCCAGAGCCCTAAGTAATTTCTTGCTCATCGGAACCTCTTGATCATGCGATAGAGGAAAAACATTCTGGGGGGTTCACCACGGTCAAAGAACTTCCTCTCTACTTTATAGAGCCTCTCAAGGTCAAGTAAGATCATATTTCTCGAAATCCATCCATCCAACAAGGGCATTCGCCCTTTCACGTAGGCTGTGGAGAAGTCGATGACGGAAGGCCGATCCTGGTCCACCAGGATGTTTCTCTGGTGAAGATCTCCGTGGGCAACCCCTCTCTCATGGATGCGACGGATGAGCGAAACCAGCTTCTCAAAGCAGGATTCGCTCAGTTCTCCGCTTCTCATTTTATCCAGAGGCCGGCCCTTGACCGCGGAAATCTGAATGGCATGAGGAGAGGGGCGACTGATCAAAGCCGGAACGCCCGGTATGCCTTCCAATCTCCTGAGGGCCGCCTCCTCCCAGGAAAGGGAGATCCTTCCGAAGAGTCGGGGAATGAAAGGCGCTCCGCTGAACTCCTTGACAATGACATCGCCTTCCTGGCGGACCGAAGCCTTCCACACGTTCCTCGGGCGATAGGGAACCTTGTCCTCTTGAGGATGGTCGGAAGCTGGCTGTCTCGCTGTGTCTTGCTCCAAGTGCCCCCTTTTCTCCTTTGGCCCTCGCACTGCACAAAGAGGCCGGAGGGCCGGTAAGAGACTACACTAGCACAAGGCGCCGGGAAAACAAATAGCCTTGGCTTCCTAGTTGACACGGCAAACCCCTCTTACTATATTGTTTACTATATCAAGTTCCTCTTCCCGGACAAAGGGATCCACGAGGCTGAGACCGTCCTTCCGGTGATGTCCTCTGTGGACGTCCCTATAAGGAACAATGAAAAAAGCATTCTTATTCCTGCTGATTCTCCTCCTCTTAAAAACGCTGTGTGCCCTTCCTTTGTGGGCTGCCACCGTCAAGGTCGATGTCATCCATTCGCAAGATCGTTATGAGGCCGGGGCAAGCCATGCGTTGCTCTTTCGCCTTTCGATTGCCGACAAGTGGTACATCCACGGCCCTGGCAAAGATGGAGACATGATCCCGACAGAATTCACCTTCGACGATCAGCGGCGCGTAAAAATCAAGGATCTTCTTTTTCCCATCACCGAGAACCTGAAATTCGATTACCTCACGGAGCCTGTCGCCCTATTTTCCGGGGAAATCCTGGTCAAAGGGACCCTGGTCCTCCCAGAGGATATGCCTCACGGGGAACATGTCCTGAAGGGAAAGCTCTCCTATCAAGCCTGCTCAGCGGCCTCCTGTCTGCCGCCGGAAAGCCTCTCCCTGTCCATCTCTTTGCCCGTGGTTCCACCGGGTTCAGGGACCAAGCCCATCAACCAGGAAACCTTCCAGGCTCATGAGAGAGGGTTCAGCATGGGAGTGCGAGCCGGGACCGGCCTGTGGCTAACCATTATCGGTTTTTTCGTTGGAGGCCTCGCCCTCAACCTGACTCCTTGCATCTATCCTCTGATCCCCATCACCGTTTCCTATTTCGGGGGAAGAGAGCAGGGCCGTGGGGCCACGGCGATCCACGCATTCCTTTACCTTTTAGGACTGGCCGTCATGAATTCCGTCCTGGGGGTGTGGGCCTCCTTGTCCGGCCGGATGGTCGGATCGGCTCTTCAGCACCCGGTGGTTCTTGTTTTTATGGCGTGCCTCTTCATCGCTTTTGCCACAAGCTCTTTCGGCCTCTGGGAGATTCGCCTTCCGACCGCGCTGACGAAAGCGGCATCCACGCGCTTTAGCGGCTATTTCGGGACGCTCTTCATGGGACTGACTCTGGGGATCCTCGCCGCGCCCTGCCTCGGGCCTTTTATCCTGGGGCTCCTCGCGTATGTGGCCCAACAGGGCGACCCCATCATGGGGTTCCTTTCCTTCTTCACCCTCAGCATCGGGCTCGGGCTCCCCTTGGCTGTTCTGGCCTTTTTCTCGGGCGCTGTGAGTCGCCTGCCCTTCTCAGGGGACTGGATGTTGTGGATCAGGAAATTCATGGGCTGGATTCTGATCGCCATGGCCGGGTACATGATCCGTTTCCTTGTCCCGGAGGAGTGGGGGAGATCTTCCCTCATGGCCCTCATTCCCATGGCGGCCGCTGTACACCTCGGGTGGCTGGACCGCACCGGGGCCGCTCACCGCCGGTTCAGAATCTTCAAGAGAGTGTTCGGAGTCGGTGTTCTGCTGGCCGTGTTCGTTTATCTGGGAGTCGCGACACAGAAAGTGGAGGCGCTCCCATGGGTCCCCTACGAGGAACCCGTTTTGGCGCAAGCGGCTAGGGAGAAGAAGCCGGTGATCATGGATTTCTATGCCGACTGGTGCGGGCCTTGCCGGGCCATGGACAGCAAGGTCTTCACGGATCCCGAGGTCATTGAACTGAGCCGGCAATTCCTCGCCGTCCGGCTGGACCTCACGCGCCGCCAGCCTCATCAGGACGAGATTCTTCACCGCTACGGTATCAAAGGAGTCCCCACCCTCCTCTTCTTCGACACCCAAGGCAGGGAGGTGACCTCGCTCAGGGTCGAAGAGTTCATGGACAAGAAGGAAATCCTGCAGAGAATGAAGAAACTCCTGCCCAAAGCGCCCTGATTTTTCTCTTGACACATAGTTATATTATGGCTAGATTGTAATTACAATTTACCAGATCGTCAACCAGAAGAAGTTCTAAATCGGATGTCATATCAAATGGTTGCTCTCCTTCCAAAGGTGTGGCGCTTTTGGAGGCAGAAGAAATGCGGGATGAAAAAAACGACCAGTGAATCCAAGCACCCTTCCTCCTGTACAAAACGCGGAAAGATCAAGCCGGAGGTGTACGGCAAAGAGATGGCGGAGTGGAATCTAGACGGCCACGACCACCGTTAGCGGTGTCCATTGATTTCATGTAAGGGGTAATAAAATGAGGTATGCAGAGACAGGGTTTAATTTGGAAATTGATCTGACCCGGGGAAATATTGAGAGGGTGCAGACCGACCCAAGATTGACCGAGCTTCATCTTGGAGGCCTAGGGACTAACGCCAAGATCTTGTGGGATAGGGTTCCCGCTGACGTTGAACCCTTTTCTCCAGACAATTTGCTGATCTTTGCCACCGGTCTTTTGTGTGGCACACCGGCGCCCGGTGCGAATCGGACCATTATTTCCACCTATTCCCCTCAGACCTTGTTCATGGGGTATTCCATGATGGGGGGTTTTCTGGCACCGGAACTGAAGTATGCCGGTTATGACAAAGTGATCTTTCGCGGCAAGTCGCCCAATCTGGTTTATCTGTATATCAACAACGACAAAGTGGAAATACGGGACGCCTCTCATCTCCGGGGGAAAGGCGCTGTTGAAACGGCAGAACTGATTAAACAGGAGTTGAAGGATCCTAAAGTCCAGGTGGCGGCCATCGGCCTGGCCGGCGAAAACAGGGTCTACATGGCTTCCATAGAGCAGGGCAGATCCAGTGCCAGCCGACTTGGCCTGGGCGCCGTCATGGGAGACAAAGGGTTAAAGGCCATCGCCGTTCGCGGAACAAAGGACGTCAATCTTGCTCGACCGGCTGAATTCATGCAACTCTGCAACGAGGTGCTGCAGTACATCAAAGTCCGGGCACCCAACCTCATTCCTGAGGTCATGCCCATCCTAGCAGGGCTTGGGTCGCCGCAGGAGATGGCCCATGTGGATGAGAAGTGGCACACCGAAAATTTCATGTGGGGAAATGCCCGCACCCGGAGAAAAGAGTTCTGGACCAAGGAAATCGAAGAGAAGTGGAAAGGGAGTCTGGAGTCCGTGCGGAAGCGGCTCATCAGCTGCTACAACTGCCCGATGAAGTGCGGTGCCATCATTTCCGCCCCCGGAGTTTCCACCTATATGATGAAATGCTTCACGAAACTCACTTACACCATGGCGGCCTTTGTAGACGACCTGGATTTCGGTTTCAAAATCGCTCAGCGGGCAACGGAGTATGGAGTGGACGGATTCTCCATGCCGCAAGCCATGGCTTTCGGCTTTGAGCTTAAAGAAGCGGGTATTTTGTCGGATGCGGACTTTGCCGGCTGCCCGTCCGACAACGAAGGAAAATTCTACTGGCTGCTGGACCGCATTGTCCGGCGGGAAGGCATCGGAGATGTTTTGGCCAACGGCACCTATTGGGCGGCCAAGCAGATTGGCAAGGGCGCGGAAGCCTACGCGCACAATGTCATCAAGAAACACGAGCAGCTCCCTCTCAAGCTGGGAATGCTGAATCCCATTTATTTCCTGATGTATACCACCGGGGAAAAGATGAACATCACTCAAATCGAGGGGAATTTCCCCCAGGCGCCTTTTTCCACGATGGAGCTGAGAGAAGCCTTTGTGAGGGACTGGGTCCAGGCGCCCAGCGACAAGTTCAAGCAATGGGTTCTGGATTGGGAATTCCGCGGGGAGCGCTCCATGCCCTTCTACCCGCCGGTCGACGCCTGCTGTGAAATCGTGGACTGGCAGGAGAAGATGCACCACATCGATGACGCTCTCGGGTTGTGCGCCGGTTTGTCGTCCTTTCCCCTGAAGCCTCCCTACCACATCCACAATTTGCCGGCCTTCATCTCCACGGCGACCGGAATGGATATGGATGAAGACGGGCTGACGCAAATCTTCCACCGAAACCGAAACCTGGTGAGAGCCATTAACGTGAGAAGAGGCTTGAGAAGAGCCGATGAGAAGCCGCCTGAAGACCATTGGAAGAAGAGGTTCCCCGAGCTTGAGACGCAGCTCCTGGATGGCTACTACAAGTTCAAGGGATGGAATCATGAGGGCATTCCGACAAAGGAGTCATTGCAAGCCCTGGGTTTGGATTACGTCGCTGAGGACTTCCTGAAGAGGGGTATCTTGACAGACAACGGAGGCACCCCCCCCAAGGAGAGTTCGGCGGAAATAAAGAAGAAATAAGGTGAAGAGGGGACAGCCGTCATGGGTGAGAAAAAAAAGAAAATCGTCAAAACCATAAAAGTGGATCTGGACAAGTGTAATGGTTGCCGGGCCTGCGAGGTCGTGTGCTCCGCCTTCCACGCTGCCCCGAAATACAGCAGCAACAATCCGGCAAGGTCCCGCATTCGGGTGATTCATGAACCGCTCAGGGACGTCTATGTTCCCGTGTACGCGGGCGAATATGCCAAAGCCGAATGTATGGGCAGAGACAAATATGTAATTGACGGAAAGGAATACGACGAGTGCAGCTTCTGCAGGGCGTCCTGCCCGTCCAGGGACCTCTTCAAAGAGCCCGATTCCGGTCTCCCGCTCAAATGCGACATGTGTGAAGACGACCCGAAACAGGAGAAGCCCTTGTGTGTTCAGTGGTGCTTGAATGACGCCCTGGTTTACGAAGAAAGGGAAGAGGAAGTCGAAGAAGAAGTGAAGCAGGAGGACGTGGAGATCGGATTGGATTCCATGATCGACAAGTACGGGTTGGAGAAGGTCATGGAGACCGTTACCCGAATGTCCCTGGCAAAGAAGGCCTAAACCCTTATGGCAAAAGAGAAGGACAAAGGAAGACAGTGGAAACGGTAGCGCCCTACAAAGAGATCATCGATGTCATCAAAGCGAGCGGTGGAGACGCCTTCAAGAGGTGCTTCCAGTGCGGATTGTGCGATGTGGTCTGCCCATGGAACAAGGTGACGACCTTCAGCATGCGCAAGATCGTGCGGGAGGCCACCTTCGGTTTGACGGACATAGAAACTGAGGACATCTGGCGTTGTACGACCTGTGGACGATGCCCCCAGCTGTGCCCCAGGGATGTCCAGCAGATCGACTCCGGTGTGGCCTTGCGCAGGGTGGCCACGGAATACGGCGTTTTTCCCAAACCGGTCAAGCCGGTTCGCACGGTGAACGCAGGCCTCGTCGCTCAAGGAAACCCCTTCGGCGAAGACAGGGAAAAGCGGGCCGCCTGGGCCGAGGGGCTTTCGGTCAACCCCTTCACCGAGGGCATGGAATTCCTGTATTTTCCCGGTTGCTACCTATGCTATGACCCGAGATCGAAAAAGGTTGCGAGAGCCACGGCCGCGATTCTCAACCAGGCAGGGGTCGATTACGGGATCCTGGGGTCTGCGGAGAATTGCTGCGGGGAAAGCATCCGCAAGACCGGCGATGAGGCTCTGTTCAAGCGCCTGGCCAAGGAAAACATCAAAACGTTCATCGACCATGGGGTGAAAAAGATTCTGGTTTCTTCCCCCCATTGCCTACACACCTTCAAGAACGAGTACCCCGATTTCAGGGTGAACTTCGAAGTGATTCACATCTCTCAGTACTTGTACCAGCTTGTCAAAGAGGGCAAGCTTGACTTCACTAAGGAGTACGGCAAGAAAGTGGCCTATCACGACCCCTGCTATCTGGGTCGGCACAACGGCGTCTTTGAGGAGCCCCGTGGGATTTTGAAGAAGGTGCCCGGGCTGGAGCTGGCAGAGTTGCCTGAGTCGCGGATCGACAGTCTTTGCTGCGGAGGGGGCGGCGGCAGGGTTTGGATGGAAACGGTAAAAGGGGAGAGATTCTCCGACCTCAGGATGGAGCAGGCGATCGGGGTTGGGGCTGAGGTGCTGGTCACGGCGTGCCCCTACTGCATCACCATGTTTGAGGACAGCAGGCTGACCCTGAACGTGACGGAGAAGATCGAGGTCAAGGACATCACGGAGATCGTCCAGGAAGTCATATAAAGTATTAAGGCTCAGATACATTGAGCCACACCCCCGGTCCTGGTTCAAGCTAGGTTTGTTTGCAGCTAAAGGCTTTGAGTAGAAGAACTATCACACATTGGACAAAGGCGGAGTGACGTGGAAAAAGAACAAGTGGAACAGGTTGCCAAGAGTTTGGAAGACAGTCCTTATGGGGACGTCATGGTTGTAGGCGGGGGAATCAGCGGCATTCAAGCCTCCCTTGATCTTGCCACGGCCGGGTTCAAGGTTTACCTGGTTGAAAAGGCCCCGAGCATCGGCGGCCACATGGCGCAGCTGGACAAGACCTTTCCCACCAATGACTGCTCCATGTGAATTCTCGCACCGAAACTGGTCGAGGTCGGCCGGCATCCGAACATCGAGGTCCTGACGTACACGGAAGTCGATCGTGTCGAAGGGGAAGTGGGAGACTTCAAGGTCACGCTGATCAAGAAGCCCCGGTATATTCTGGAAGACAAATGCACGGGGTGCACCACCTGCGTGGAATACTGCCCTGCCAAATACCCTGATCAATACAATCAGGAGATATCGAAGAATAAAGCAGTGCATGTCTATTTCGCTCAGGCCATTCCACTGATCACCTATATAGACGAAAGCTGTCTGTATCTGAAAGAGAACAAGTGCCGCATTTGCGAAGGAGTCTGCAAGAACAACGCCATCGATTTGAAGCAAACACCGCAGAAGAAAGAAATCAACGTGGGGGCGATCGTTCTGTCTCCCGGCTTTGAGCCCTTTGATCCGAAGACGAAGAAGGAATATCACTACGGCGAGTTTGTGAACGTGGTCACCAGTATGGACTATGAGCGGCTGTTGTGCTCCACGGGGCCCTACGCAGGGGAGATCCTGCGCGCTTCCGACATGAAGCATCCCCACAAGGTCGCCTGGATTCAATGCGTCGGCTCCAGGCGGGTCACTCCGGGCGAAAACAGCTATTGTTCAGCGGTGTGCTGCACCTACACGCAAAAGCAGGTGATTCTGACGAAAGATCATCATGCAGAGTCAGAGTGCACCGTCTTCCATAACGACATTCGTTCCTATGGGAAAGATTTCGAGCGCTACTACGAAAGGACGGAGAAGCTCCCCGGGGTTCGTTTTATCAGAAGCTACACCTCCATCGTGAGAGAGGACCCCAAAACCAAGAATGTCACGGTACGATATTCCACCCTCGCGGATGGGGTCAAAGAAGAAGAATTCGACATGGTGGTCTTGTCCATCGGGTTGAATCCTCCTGTCGGGGCCAAGGACATGGCGGAAAAATTCGGAATCCAACTCGACACGAACAATTTCTGCAAGCTCAACCCGGTCAATCCCATGGTGACCAACAGGCCCGGGATCTTTGTGAGCGGAGGCTTCCAGGGGCCCATCGACATTCCGGAGTCTGTGTTCAGCGCGAGCGGAGCCGGTTCCCAGATCGGTCAACTCCTTGACTACAGGCGAGGCTATCTTGCCAAAGAAAGAGTGTATGCGACGGAAAGGGATGTCTCCAAAGAGGAGCCGAGGATAGGGGTCTTTGTGTGTCATTGCGGGGCCAATATCGGAAGGATCGTCAATGTTCCTGACACCGTTGAGTACTGCAAAACCCTGCCCAATGTGGTCTACGCTCAGGAACAGCTGTTTTCGTGCGCCACCAATTCCGCGAAAGAGATCACGGACATTACAAAGGAAAAAGGGTTGAACCGGGTGGTGATCGCTGCCTGCTCCCCCAGGACCCTTGAACCGCTCTTCCGGGACACGGTTAGGGAAGCGGGGATCAACCAGTACTTCTGTGAAATGGCCAATATCCGGGAGCACAACTCCTGGGTTCACTCCAGAGAAAAGGAAGAGGCCACAGAGAAGGCAAAGGATATTATCCGGATGTCGGTGGCCCGAGCCTGCCATTTGGAACCGTTGCAGGAGTTTGATCTGCCGGTCGACAAGGCGGCGCTGGTGGTGGGTGGAGGGGTCGCCGGCATGAACTGTGCGCTCTCCATAGCCAACCAGAGACATGAGGTTCACCTGGTGGAAAAGGCCAAAGAGCTGGGCGGGATCGTGCGAAGAATTCATTCCACCCTGGACGGGCTGGACGTGCAGGCCTATTTGCGCGACTTGATCGCAAAGGTCTATCAGCACCCGCTCATCCATGTCTATCATGATGCGACCATCACGCAGGCCACAGGGTATGTGGGCAACTTCGTGACCACGGTGAAGTCTGAAACAGGAGTCACGGAGATCAAACATGGTGCAGCCGTCCTTGCCATAGGGGCTGACCTCTATAGGCCGACCGAATACCTTTATGGACAGGATGAAAGGGTCGTGACCCACCTCGATCTTGAGGAGCGGATCTCCAATGGAGACGAGAAGATCCTTAACGCAAAGAGCGTTGTGATGATCCAGTGCGTGGGCTGCAGAAATGAAGACAGAAATTACTGCAGCCGGATATGCTGCAGCCAGTCTGTAAAGAACGCCCTGAAGCTGAAAGAGAAAAACCCCCAGATGGATATCACGATTCTCTTCAGGGATATGAGAACCTATGGGTTCAAAGAGGATTCTTACCGGGATGCATCTAACAAAGACGTCAAGTTCATTCGCTACGAGCCACAGGATCCCCCCGTGGTGGAAACGGGTGAGTCGGATGAAGGCCGGCCCGTCTTGAAGGTTACGGCGACGGATTATGTTCTTGGGAAGAAACTGGTCATCGATGCGGATATCCTTGCTTTGGCGGCCGCTGTGATTCCTTCCGCAGCAACCAAAGAAATCGCTGCACTGTTCAAGGTCACGTTGAGCCCGGACGGTTTCTTCAAAGAAGCCCATGTCAAGCTGAGACCTGTCGAGTTTGGTACGGACGGCGTTTATCTGTGCGGACTGGCTCACTACCCCAAGTTTATGCAGGAAACGATCAACCAGGCTTATGGAGCTGCGGGCCGGGTCTTAACGCTTCTCTCCCATGATACGGTCGTCGCCTCCGGCTCTGTGGCCCAGGTGAATGAAAGCCGGTGCATGGGATGCGGGGCGTGTGTGTCCGCCTGCACTTACGGGGCTTTGGAGCTTCGCGAGACAAAACAGGGGAAGAAGGCGACGGTCAATCCGGTTCTCTGCAAAGGGGACGGCCTTTGCAATACCAAGTGTCCGACAGGGGCTATCCAGCTGAAGCACTATACCGATGAGGAGCTCATCAGCGCTATCGATGCCATGGCCCCGAAGGAAGAGAGCTTGCCGCACATGGATGCCGCGGTAGGGGACGTGTAAAAGCACAAAAAGGAGTTACGCTGCGATCAGTAAGAGCAGAGCCGCTGACCGCCGGGACGGCTTCGCAAGAATCATTCCAGGTCGTCACTCCCGCCTCCGCGGGAATGACAGAAGAAGGCGTCTTCTGGCTTTCTAGAAAGTCGCAAGTTGCACCCAAGAAAAGGGGAGAACAAAAATGAGTGCAGGACCCAAATTTAAACCCAGACTACTAGGTTTTGTATGCCACTGGTGAGCATACGGGGCTGCTGACCTGGCTGGAGTTTCCAGACTACAGTATACGACTGAAATGAGGCTGATCCGGGTCATGTGTTCCGGTCGAGTGGACATGGGCTTTGTCCTCAGAGCCTTCTCCAACGGAATGGACGGGGTGTTTATCGGCGGCTGCCGCTTGAATGAATGCAATTATGTGACTCACGGAAATTACCATGCCCTGAACATGGTGCTCCTGTTGAAACGGATCATGGAACACATAGGGCTCAACCCGGAACGATTGAGAATCGAATTCATGTCGGGCGCTGAAGCCAACCTTTTTGTGGAAGGCGTTAATGGTTTTGTCAAGAAGGTGAAAGCGTTAGGGCCTTTGGGTGAAGGCGAAGGAATCGACCGATATGAACTGAAGTCGAGACTTGCGGAAATGTCCAAGCTGGTCCCGTACTTTAAGCTGGCGAACCAGGAGAAACTGTCCTCGCGCCTCAAAACACCGGAAGAATACGACGGACTCTTCACGAAAGAGGAGATCGAAAGGCTCTTCAGTGAAATGGTCTCGTACTACATTGATCCGGAAAAGTGTCAGGCCTGCATGACCTGCCTCAGGAGATGCCCTGCAGAGGCGATTGTAGGCGGCAAGAACCGGATCCATGTCATCGATCAGGATAAATGCATCAAGTGCGGAACGTGTTTTGAAGTTTGCCCTCCTCGGTTTGAATCGGTGAAGAAATTTTCGGGCGAGCCTGTTCCACCTCCTATCCCTGAAGAAAAGAGAACCCTGGTCAGAAAGGGCAAAGAAAAATGATGAGGAGCCCCTTTTGGGACTTCTCATCATTCCAATCGATCACTCCTTCTTTCGAAACGAATCAGAACCTAAAATGTCTTTTTCTATCATTCCGGCGAAAGCCGGGAGCCGGGGTGACGACTTTGGTGAGTTTCTGCGAGACCGCCAAGTTTATTGACCGGCGGCGGAAGCGGCCAGGCGGCGGCTGCCGCAATAGACGTGAATCCCCGAGCCCTTGGCCGGTGAGGCCAGGGTCATGTTCAGGGAATCGGCCAGTTCCACAGCCAGGGCCGTAGGCCGGGACGCGGCCAGGATGAAGGGAATTTTGGCACGGGCCGCCTTCTGAACCAGCTCAAAGCTGATGCGGGAGGAGAGGATCAAGACCTCTGCCTGGTGCAGGGTTCTCTTGAGAAAAAGCTTCCCAATGGCCTTGTCCAGGGCGTTGTGGCGGCCCACGTCTTCGGCCATGGACAGAAGTTCAAAGTCGGAGCTGTAAATGGCCGCAGCATGAGCGGCGCGGGTCTTCTGGTACAAGGCCTGCTGACCCTTTAGGTTCTCCAGGCAGTGATAGGCCTTTTGCAGGTCCACGGTCGGGCCATCGGAGAGGGGCTTGACGATCTGCGAAAGGTCTTCAACCAGTTCCTTTCCGCAGATGCCGCAGCTCGTCTGGCTGACAAAGCCCCTGCGCTCCAGCACACCGGTGATGGCCGTCAAGCGGATCGGTGTGACCGTCATGGTCACCACGTTCGTGGCTTCTCCCTCGCAGGAGGCGATGGTTCCAACATCGTCCGGGCTGTCCACGATGCCCTCGGCCAGACAAAACCCGGCCACGTGAGCCGGTTCGTCCCCTGGGGTGCGCATGACAACAGCGTAGGGCTGACCTTGAACCCGGATGGACAGGGGCTCTTCCTGGATCAGTTCCAGCTTGCTGGAGGTCTTGACTTTTCCCTCCTGGAATAGGACTGTTATGGGAACCGTGCTCTCGCTCAAGGTGATATTACCCCGCTTTCTGTGAGGCGGAGTATAGAGGACTCCGGCTCGGGGTGTCAAGCGCCAGCGCGCAACGGTGGTGCGCGGTGCAGGGCCCACGGTCGTGGTAAGTTCGGGGAGTGGCAATGCGATACTCAGAAGCAGGGTTTAATCTGGAAATTGATCTGACCCGAGGAAGCATTGAGAGGGCAGAAACCGATCCAGGATTAACCGAGCGTTTTCTGGGGGGTCAGGGGACTGCCGCTAAGATCCTGTGGGACAGGGTGTCTCCTGAAGTTGAACCCTTTTCACCCGACAACCTGCTCATCTTCAGCACCGGGCTGTTGCATGGCACCCCTGTTCCCGGCGCCAATCGCACCGTCGTGAACACTTTTTCTCCCCAGACAAATTTTTATTCGAATTCACTGTTCGGGGGATTCTTCGGACCGGAACTGAAACATGCCGGTCACGACAAAATCATCCTTCGAGGCAAGTCCGCCGGCCTCGTTTATTTATGGATCCACAATGACAAAGTGGAGATACGGGATGCCTCTCATCTCCAGGGGAAAGGCGCTCTGGAAACAGGAGATCTCATTCAAAAGGAGTTGAAGCAACCCAACGCCCAGGTGGCTGCCATCGGCCTGGCCGGCGAAAACAGGGTTTACATGTCGACCATCGAACACTCCAACTCCAGTGCCTCTCGAGGGGTGGGCGTGATCATGGGAGATAAAAGGCTAAAGGCCATAGCGGTTCGCGGAACAAAGGACATCCATCTGGCCCGGCCGGCTGACCTCATCGAGAGGTGCCTCGGCGTGAGGAAAAAAATCTATGAGAACCCGAAGTGCGGGGATCCTATGGCGCATGAGGATGATGAAACTTTCCACGTCGACAATTTCGCATGGGGACATGCGCGTGACCGGAAAAAAGGATATTGGAACAAAGAACGGGAAAAGAAGTGGAAGGCGATCTCCGACACCGTGCGGCTTCGATGGACGGGGTGCTACAACTGTCCGAAGGACTGCCATCAGGCTATTTTCTACCCGGGACGGCAAACCTATTTCCAGAAGTGCTACAGCAAACTGACCTACGCCATGGCGGCCTATAAAGAGCTGGATTTCAATTATGACATTCTCGGCCTGACTCAGGAGTACGGACTGGACGGATACTCGACGCCGCAGGTTCTCGCCTTTGCCGTTGAACTCTACGAAGCCGGAATTCTAACCGACAGGGACCTGCCGGGATTTCCGTCCGACTCTGGGCAAAGGTTCTTCTATCTCGTTGAAAAAATTGTTCGGCGCGAAGGGATGGGAGATGCTTTGGCCGATGGCGTTTATTGGGCAGCCCGTCGGATCGGAAAGGGCGCGGAACAATTTGATCACAACACCATCAAGAAGTTTGAGCAGCTCCCTCTCAAGCTGAAAATGATCAACTACCCTTATTTTCTCATGTACGCCACCGGCGAGAAGATGACGATCACCCAGATGGAAGGGTCCTACCCCCAGTCCCCCATTGCAGACAAGAAGGAGAGAGAGGCGTTTGTGAGGAATTGGGCCGCTGCTCCTGATAGGTTCGAGAAATGGTTCTTGGAGTGGGAGCCGCGTCAACATCCCTCTGTTGAAGCGTCTGTTCACATTGCGGATTGGAATGAGACCATGCATTACATCGACGACGCCATCGGGATGTGCTCTTTTTTGTCGTCCTTCAGAGGCCAATTCGGCGGCAGGACTCCGTATCACATCTATAATCTGCCGGATTTCATCTCCATGGCGACCGGGATGGAGCTTGATTCAGACGCCCTCTGGGAAATAGGGAGAAGGAACCGGACTCTGGTGAGAGCCCTCAATGTGAGGAGAGGCTTGAGGAGAAAGGACGAGAAGCCGCCTGAAGACCATTGGGAGATCAGAGACCCTGAGATGGAAACCAAAGTGCTTGACGCGTACTATGAATTCAAGGGGTGGACCCCGGAAGGGGTCCCCACCAAAAAGACGCTGGACAAGCTGGGCCTGGATTACGTGAGCGAAGATTTTGTGCAGAGAGGGATCTTGCCCGCGCCCTGAGGGGTGGTGTCGTCAGACTTTGAGTTCCAGGTTGATGAGGGGGCCTTTCTGGAACCCGCAGGCATGAAAGAACTTGACAAGATCCCAATCCGGCCAGTTCACCATGGTGTAAATCGTATCGACTCCGACTTTCTTGAGGTTGGCGACCATTTCTTTCATCAGCATCCGGGCGATCCCCTGCTTTTGATACGCGGGATCCACACCGATGGTGTCAATCCATCCGATGTTCTCCGGCACACTGTATTCATATCCGCTGGCATCTCCCAGGATGAAGCCGACCACTTTCCCGTCCGCTTCAGCCACCAGAGAAGCAATGGGCAAACGCTGCTCAGCGAGGCTCATCTTCATGAGCCAGTAATCCCACCGTGATTTGCCCAGGACTTTGGTGTCGATCGCCACAACGTCGTCCAGGTCTTTCTCGTTCATTTTTCTGATCACAGTTTTTTTTGACTTACCCGTCATATGGCTCCTCCTTTTGACCCGGATGAATGCCCTCCGGATTCAGGCCGCCCCTTTACCACTTCACCAACGCGCTTCCCCAGGTCAGCCCTCCCCCGAAAACAGGGAGGCACACCAGGTCGCCCTCTTTGATGCTTCCGTCCCTGACCGCTTCATCAAAGGCTATGGCACAGGAGGCGGAGGAGATGTTTCCGTATTTGTGGAGGGTCACATAAAACTTCTCCATGGGGAGATTCAGGGTTTTGGCTATGGACTGAAACATTCTCAGGTTGGCCTGGTGGGGAACGAACCAGGCGATGTCTTTGATCGCCACCTTGTTGTGGTCCGCCGCCTCTTTGATGGACTCGACGAAATGCCGCACCGCCACCCTGAAGCTGGCGTTCGCCTCGATCATGTTCAACGTGTGAAGCCCCTTGTCCACGCTTTCATGGGAAATCGGCGTGGTTCGCGAACCGCCTCCGGGCATGAGAAGATCCTGCCCGTTTTTTCCGTCCGTGTGGATGTGGGTGGAAAGAATCTGATGTCCCCCGCCGTCCCTGGTCAGGACGGCCGCTCCGGCGCCGTCCCCCCACAAGATGCAGGTGGTCCTGTCCCTCCAGTTGAGGGTCCTGGTCATGACTTCCGCACCCACCACGAGCACGGTCTTTGAAAACCCGGTGAGAAGATACTGGGTCGCCACATTGAGGCCGAAGATAAACCCGGAGCAGGCCGCCGTCACGTCAAAGGTCACGGCCTGAGGCGCATCCAGTTTGGCTTGAAGCCAGTTCGCGGCGGACGGGCAGCAGGTGTCGGGAGTGATGGTCCCGATGATGATGAGATCCAGGTCCTTGGCCGTCAGTCCCGCCATTTCGAGGGCTTTGCGGGACGCTTCAAGAGAAAGGTCCGAGGTGGCTACATCCGGATCGGCCATGCGCCTTTCCCGGACACCGGTGCGCTGGGTGATCCAGTCGTCCGTCGTGTCGAGCCCCATCTTCTGGAGGTCAAAGTTGGTCAGCACCTTGGGTGGGACATAGGATCCTGTCCCCAGAATTCGTATTCCTGGCATAGGGGCACTTATCTTTCTACTGCGGTTTAATTCCTAAATGTTTTTCCTTCTTGGCAATGGCGAGCCTTGTCTTCACCACCGTGTCCGGAATCAGGCTGATGGAGTCAATGCCGCACTCCACGAGAAATTCTGCGAACTCGGGGAAGTCGCTGGGGCCCTGGCCGCAAATCCCGATTTTTCGTTTCTTTTCCTTGGCCACCTTGATCACTTGGGCCACGAGCCGCTTCACGGCCTCGTTTCTTTCATCGTAGAGATGGGACACCAGAGTGGAATCCCGGTCCAGGCCGAGCGCCAGCTGAGTCAGATCATTGGAACCGATGGAGAAGCCGTCGAAGATGTCGGCGAACTGGTCCGCGCAGATGACGTTGCTCGGAATCTCGCACATGACGTAGATTTCCAGCCCCTCTTCCCCTTGGACAAGGCCGAATTTCTTCATCAAGGCGACGACCTTTTTCCCCTCCTCAGGGGTCCTGCAAAAGGGGACCATCACCTTGATGTTCGTCAGCCCCATCTCGCTTCTCGCCTTGCGCAGGGCGCGGCACTCGAGCTCAAAGGCGGGCTTGTAGATCTCATCGTAGTAGCGGGACGCCCCTCTCCAGCCGATCATGGGGTTGTTTTCTTTGGGTTCGTAAAGGAACCCGCCCAGCAGGTTCTCATACTCATTCGTCTTGAAATCGGAAAGCCGCACGATCACGTCATTGGGATAAAAACCTGCAGCGATTCTCGCCACGCCTTCAGAAAGCTTGTCGATGAAAAACTGCTTCTTGTCATCGTAAACCGCCGTGATTTCGTCAATCTTGTACACCACGCCGGCAATGCGCTGCTCCGTCTTGGCCCTCTTCTTCAGGTCTTCATAGGCGATGAGCGCCAGGGGATGAATCCCGATGTGGGAATTGATGATGAACTCCTCTCTCGTAAGACCGACTCCTTCATTGGGGATCATTCCCTGGGAAAAGGCCTGCTCCGGGATTCCCACGTTCATCATGATTTTGGTCCGCGTCTTGGGCAGTTCATCCAGGTTGATGCTCTCCACCTTGAACTTGAGCTGGCCGTTGTAAACCACGCCTGTTTCCCCTTCGCAGCATGAGACCGTGATCTCCTGCCCCGGCTTGATGATCTCATCCCCGTTGCCGGTGCCGATGACGCAGGGAATTCCCAGTTCCCGGGACACAATGGCCGCATGGCATGTTCGGCCGCCCCTGTTGGTTACGATGGCGGAAGCGATCTTCATGATCGGTTCCCAGTCAGGGTCGGTCATGCTCGTGACCAGGACTTCCCCTTCCTTGAATTTAGCGATGTCTGCGGATGTTTCGATGACCTTGGCAACTCCACATCCCACCTTGCTTCCCACGGCTATGCCTGTAACCAGGACATCTCCCTTCTGAAGAAGAGAGTAGGTCTCATAGGTATTGAGGTTCCTCTGGGAGTGAATCGTCTCAGGTCTGGCCTGCACGATAAAGAGCTTTCCGGTCCCAATGGTCACCCCATCCCCATCTTTGGCCCACTCGATGTCCATGGGCTTGAAGTGTCCCGCCTCTTTGCTGTAGTGGTCTTCAATGATGCACGCCCATTCAGCGAGCTTCAGGATCTCATCATCTTCGAGGACATAGCGGCGCCTTTCGCTGAGGGTAACGGCCACGTTTTTGGTCGTGGCGTCATCTTCCAGGGAATAGACCATCTTGATGTCCCGGTCTCCGACCTTGCGGTGAATGATGGCTTTCTTGCCCTGTTTCAGGGTCGGCTTGAAGACGAAGTACTCGTCCGGGTTCACCGTGCCCTGGACCACGTTTTCGCCCAACCCGTAAGCTCCGGTGATGAACACCGCGTCCTTGAACCCTGTTTCCGTGTCAATGGTGAAGATGACCCCTGAATAGGCTGAATCACTCCGCACCATTTTCTGAACGGCAATGGAAAGGGAAACGTCGAACTGCCCGAACCCTTTGTCGTGGCGATAGGAGATGGCCCGGTTGGTGAAAAGGCTTGCAAAACACCTCTTGCACGCATCCAGAACACTCATCTTGCCCCGGATGTTCAGGTACGTCTCCTGCTGGCCTGCGAAAGAGGCATCCGGCAGGTCCTCGGCTGTGGCAGATGACCGGATAGCCACGTCCAGGTTGTCCATTCCTCCCAGTCTGAATTCCTCGGCCAGTTTGTCATATCCCAGATAGATTGCCTGGGTGAGATCCGGGGGGAACTCGGCGTGCCGGATGATGTCCCTCACCTCTCTGCCTTTTCTCATCAGGTTGCTGAGGTCGTGGGTATCCAGATCTTTGAGGATTTTCTTGATTTCATCTTCAATGCCCGCGTACTTCAGGAAGTAGCGGTAGGCATAGGCGGTAATGGCAAAACCATTGGGGATGTTGATGCCCTGCTGATGGAGTTTCTGATACATCTCCCCGAGGGAGGCGTTCTTCCCACCCACCATGGGAATGTCCTCTATGCCGATCTCATTGAACCAAAGAACAAAACGCTTGCTCTTGTCCGCAGCCATGAGCCTTCTCCTTCCTCAAAGCAATTCAAGGGTAAAACAACGGATACTGCCAGGAAATCTACTGATTTCAACAAATAACGCCGTTGTATTTCTACCATTCCTACACTGGGATTGTCAATTGACAAAATATGGTCTACAAGGAGAAAGGGATTCTCAGAGCAGATCACAAGGGAATGACAACATGGAAGACTCCATCTATCTGGATCACAACGCCACGACCCCCATTGAACCCAGCGCAGCCGCGATCATGAAGACCGTCATGGAAAAGGAATTCGGCAACCCTTCCAGCGGCTATTTTCTCGGCACAAGAGCAAAACAGAAGGTTGAACAGGCTAGAGGTGAGGTCACAGGCCTCATTCACGCTGGAGATGAAGAGATCGTCTTCACCTCCGGAGGAAGCGAATCCAACAACACGGTCCTCAAAGGAGTGATCGACCTGAGAAGGCCCGGAGATTTTCACATCATCACTTCCGCCGTGGAGCACCCTGCCATTCTGAATCCGGCCTTGTTCCTCCTGGAGCTGGGGGTCCGCGTAACCGTTCTCGCGGTGGACCGCCATGGCCGTGTCGATCCGGACGATGTCCGCAAAGCCATCGGCCCTCATACCTTCCTCATCTCGATCATGCTCGCGAACAACGAGACCGGGACGCTGCAGCCTGTGGGAGAGATCTCTCGGATTGCCCGGGAATCCAATATCCCCGTTCACACGGATGCGGCTCAAGCCGTGGGCAAGCTCCCTGTGGATGTCGAGGATCTGGGCGTGGATTTCCTGACCATTGCAGGCCACAAGCTTTACGGACCTAAGGGCGTGGGGGCTCTGTTCATGAAACAGGGAAGAGACCTTACACCTCTCATTCACGGCGGAGGCCAGGAAAGGGGGAAGCGGTCCGGCACGGAAAACACCATCCTTGCTGCAGGCCTTGGGGCCGCTTGCCGCATTGCCCGGGGCAGGCTCAAAGAAGATCAAGGGCACATGACAACCCTTCGAGATCGTCTCCAGAGCTTGCTTTTTGAAGGCATCGACGGCCTAGTGCTCAATGGTCATCCGTCGGATAGGCTCCCCAACACGCTGAATGTCGCGGTTCCGGGTCTCGAAGGCGCTAAAATCCTTGAAGGACTTCCCAGAATCATCGCCTCCACCGGCGCCGCTTGCCATGACAGGACCGTGAAGCTCTCTCACGTTCTCTCAGCCATGGGGGTTCCTCCTGAAATCGGCATGGGAGCCCTGAGGTTTTCCGTGGGCCGCAGCAACACCATGGATCAGATCGAAGAGGCGGCAGGCATGATCATTCAGAGAGTTAAAGAAATGAGAAAATAGAAGAATGGAAAAACCCGCTCTTTTGATTATCGACATGGTGAAGGACAACCTTGATGAAAGCAGACCCGTGCCCATCACCCCTCTGGCTCGAAGGCTTTTTGACCCTATCAACCGTTTGACTAAAGCCTTCCGATACGCCTCATGGCCCGTTGTCTTTGCCACCGACGCCTTTGAATTGGGGGGTTTCATCTTTAAGGGTAGAATGAAACCTCACTCCCTGGCAGGAACGCCCGGAGCAGAGCCGGCGGCTGAGTTAAATCGTCACCCTGAGGACCTCTGGCTTCCCAAACCCCGCTTCTCCGCTTTCTTCAGGACCGGGATCGAGGAATGGCTGAGAGCGAGGGGAGTCACCCTCTGCGCCGTGGCAGGAATCACCACCAACTTCTGCGTGCTCACCACGGCCATGGATGCCCTTTGCTGCGACTTCAAGGCTGTGATCCTTGAGGACTGCTCCGCCGCAGCCACGGAGACCATCCACCGGCAGACTCTGGACCTTTACCGCAAAAACGTTCTCTATCCCCTTTTCAGAATCATGACGTCCGTACA
>CAZOLJ010000017.1:53626-67425 GCA_964580575.1 uncultured Desulfobacteraceae bacterium | reverse complement strand
ATTACATCAAAGAACAGCTGATTCAGCACAAGGGGAAAATCAAGGATTCTGCAAAAGCAGCCGGCATTACCACCAGACAGCTCCATAAACTGATGAAGAAGTACTCCATCAGAAAGGAGGATTTCAAATCCTCCGCTGCTTAATCCTTATTGTCAGGCGGAACCCTGGGTTCCGATGAAGAGACAAAAGAAGTGCTCTCCGATCTTTATTTCGCGGTTTTCCTTGAGAGGATGTGGGGTTTGGCTCAAAAGTGTTTTCGTCGTGATATGCTGTATTTTCGATGAGTTAATCAGAGCCACCCTCTCCTCCGCCCCTGTGTTCTCGGTGAGAAGAGGCTAATGCGAGTGTTTTGGCACAAGTCGTGCTTTAAATAACAGAAGGATTCAACCCAATGACAAGGCGGTGCATTTTTGGCTAAGGGTCCAAGCAAAGTAACCAAGATTCGCGGCGTGGTTATCCCCACAGCTTGGGACGATCAGGGAAATGTTACCGGAATTGCCATCTCTTCCCATGACGAAAATGAGTATCAGGTGGACCATAAAGGAAAGGGGCCTGAGCTTTTATTGCACATTCGTAAAGAGGTGGAAGCAGCCGGCGTGGTGCGAGAGGAAGAAGGCAAGAAGATCGTCAGGATAAGGAAATACACTGTGAAAGAGGCGATTGAGATAGTGAATATGAATCCCGACGATAACAGGAATGATTCGCTGTAGACCATCTTAAGAGCGAAGATTCCGCCCGATTCGACCTGCCGCAACAAAACCCCGCCCAAAGAAGCGCGTGTCCAATAAAAACCGCAGCGCTTTTTGAACGAAGCAGCTCTCAATTGCCCACCTTCTCTCACGGAGATCTTCACTCCTGTCATATCCAAAAGACATGGGCCGCCCAGAGATAGGAATTGGAAGTTCCGATCCGTCAAAGATCGGAACTTCAACTTCGCAGTCCGTTTTTCCAAATTAGTTTCAAAGCATTAAGCCGTCTCCAGAGGGATCTTTTTATGCATCAACCCTTTTTTACCTCTTGCATCGGAACTTATTGTTCACTATAATTTAAAATTAAAATAAAAAGGTCTGGATTATCAGAGCGTTAAATATTTGGCATAATTAATGCTAATTATAAGATATGAAAAAGTAATATAATTGGAGTTCTCATGGAGGACTCAATACGAGCTCTCCTCAAAGGGAAGAGATCTTCCCGATTTAAATAAAGGTCTGGGGGTAAGGATTAAGGATGAAGAAGGACATTTTAGCTTCGGAGGATTTTGAGCCTCCGAGTCCGGTTTCCGGACTTGGAGAATACAAGGTGGAGAGTGGATCCGATTCTTCACCGGAATTAAAACAAAACCCAAAAATAATATCCATCCAGAAAGCACCTCATTTCCCGAGGTTTCGCTGCAGCCCTCGAACTACCGCTTTCCGCAAACGATTCTTCCCAGAGGCAAGCCCCACAGAGTGGAACGACTGGCGATGGCAATTGCGCGCCCGCATCCGCGACATCGAAGCGCTGAGCCGCATTCTCACGCCGTCCGAAGAGGAGCGACTGGCCATGGCCCATGCCGGCCATCAGCTTCCTGTAGCGATCACGCCCTACTTTGCGAGCCTCTTGGACAGGAACAATCCATTCCAGCCCATTCGACGAACGGTATTGCCGACCACGGCCGAACATCTCTCTTCGCCCGGCGAAGCGGCGGACCCTCTTGCAGAGGACCATGACAGTCCTGTCCCGGGTATAGTCCATCGGTATCCCGATAGGGTGCTGTTGCTCGTAACGGACTTCTGCTCTACCTACTGCCGGTACTGCACGCGGTCGAGAATGGTGGGGCATCATGGGGGCGCTTCCACAAACCTGGCTCGCTGGGAGGAGGCGATTGCTTACATTGAGAGAACCTCCACGGTTCGGGACGTGCTTCTATCAGGAGGGGATCCTCTGACCCTTTCGGATGAGAGCCTGACCTGGCTTCTTTCTCGTCTTCGCCAGATCCGCCACGTGGAGTTGCTTAGAATTGGAACCAAGGCGCCGGTGGTTCTTCCGCAGCGAATCACCCCGGCTCTGACACGGGTGCTGAAAAAATTCCATCCTCTCTGGATGAGTATCCATTTCAGCCATCCGGAGGAACTGACTCCTGAGGTGAGTCAGGCGTGCGAACGTCTGGCGGATGCAGGAATTCCCCTTGGGAGCCAGACGGTCCTTCTCTCCGGGATTAACGATGACGTGACCACCATGAAAGCGCTGGTGCACGGCCTTCTCAAAATCAGGGTTAAACCCTACTACCTGTACCAGTGTGATCCGATCCTGGGGTCGGCTCACTTTCGGACCCCGGTAGAAAAAGGCCTGGAGATGATACGGGGGTTGCGCGGCCACACCACAGGGTATGCGGTGCCGACGTACGTGATCGATGCCCCTGGCGGGGGAGGCAAGATCCCTCTTCTTCCGGAATACTACCTGGGCCGTGAGGGGGAGGATGTCCTGCTCAAAAACTACCAGGATCGAGTGTTCCACTATCCGGATTCCAAAGGCCATTCAGGAGCTGGGAAGAGGGTAGAGGCTGTGGCGTGAAAATAGGGATCGCTTACGATCTCCGGGAGGATTACCTCGCCGCAGGGTATGGAGACGAGGAAACGGCGGAATTTGATCGGATCGATACGATCGCGGCGATCGAAGGAACGCTCCAACGCCTGGGTTTTGAGACGGATCGCATCGGAAACATCCGGAAACTTGCGCCCCGCCTGGTTGCAGGCGACCGATGGGACATGGTGTTCAACATCGCTGAAGGCCTCAAGGGTTTTGGAAGAGAGGCCCAGGTCCCGGCTCTGCTGGATGCTTTCGAAATCCCCTACACTTTTTCCGACCCCCTGGTTCTTTCGCTGACGCTTCACAAGGGGATGACCAAGCACGTGATTCACGACTTGGGCATCCCCACCCCTGAATTCACCGTTGTCGAGACCCCCTCTGACATTGATGCCGTTCGCCTTCCCTTCCCTCTGTTTGCGAAACCGGTGGCAGAGGGGACAGGAAAAGGCATTAGCGCGTCGTCCAAAATCATGACGAAAGAAGCTCTCGACTCGGTGTGCCGCCGCTTGCTCGACGCCTTTGAACAGCCTGTGCTTCTGGAGACCTTCATGCCGGGAAGGGAATTCACTGTGGGAATCACAGGAACGGGTGAGGCGGCTGAGGCTGTTGGCGCGGTTGAGGTCCTGCTCAAGAAGGATGCGGAGCCCGGGGCCTACTCCTACACCAACAAGAAGAAGTTCGAGGAGTATGTTGAATATCGATTGGTGAAGGACGAGATGGCTCAAAAGGCCATCGAGGTGTCTCTGGCGGCATGGCGGGGTCTTGGATGCAGGGACGGGGGCCGCATTGACCTGAGGGCAGACGCTCAAGGGATGCCCAGGTTTCTAGAAGTGAATCCGCTTGCAGGCCTGAATCCGGAAATCTCGGACCTTCCCATCCTGTGCAATCTCTCTGGCATGTCCTACCAGGAGTTGATCAGCCGGATCATGGAGTCTGCTCTGATACGAGTGAAGAACTGAGAAGCACTCCAGTTGAAAGCATCTGACACGTGGCGTTCACCCTTCGATACCTCAGGATGAACGCTTTGAACAGGATGTAAGTGCGTGAATTTCCGTCCATGGTGAGCGGTTCGACTTGGCTCACCGCCCTGAGCACGTCGAAGGGGTATCGAACCATGAGCGGAAACCTGGCATAGTATATGACTACCTAGGAACGCATGGCAGTTATCTCCCCAAAACCCCATGAAAGTCATCATCCTATACGATCGAATCGCGAAAGAAGGAAGCAGCCCCGATCAGTCCGATGCCCTTGTTCAGGCTGGGGCTGTTGGCCGGGTTCTGACGGACATCGGTCATGAGTCCGTGGAAATGACCTTTTCCATGGACATCAAAGGGTTTCTCAAAGAGATCAAGGAAACCTATCCTCAACTGGTCTTCAATCTCGTGGAGTCCGTGGAGGGTCATGGCCGGCTCATCCATTTTCCTGCATCCATCCTGGATCTTCTGGTTATCCCCTACACGGGAGCCCCCGCAGATGCGCTCTACCTGACTTCCAGCAAGATCCTTACGAAAAAGATCCTTACAAGAGCGGGTATTCCAACCCCTTCCTACCATTCTCCGGGAGATCTCAAAACGAAAAGCATTCCGATCAGCGGGCCCTACATCATTAAGTCGGTGTGGGAGCATGCCTCTGTGGGCCTGGAGGAAAACTCGGTCCTTTCCGTGAAGAGCTCAGGCCAGCTTCTTGCGGAGATGGAAAAGAGACGGGATCAGCTCGGAGGGGATTGCTTTGCCGAGCAGTTCATCGACGGAAGAGAATTCAACCTTTCCCTCCTCGCATCTCAAGAAGGCCCTGAAGTGCTTCCGCCTGCTGAAATGAGGTTCATCGATTACCCGCTCGGAAAATGGAAAGTGGTAGGATACCGGGCCAAGTGGGACGATGGATCCTTCGAATCCTTGCACACCCAGCGGAGCTTCGAGTTCCCCAAGTCCGAGAGGCCCTTGCTGCAAAACCTGATGGACATAGCAAGGAGATGCTGGCATCTTTTCAGTTTGCGAGGCTACGCTCGGGTTGATTTCCGAGTGGACGAGAGAAATCAGCCCTGGGTCCTCGAGATCAATGCGAATCCATGCCTCTCGCCGGATGCCGGCTTTGTGGCCGCAGCCTCTCAAGCAGGGCTGAGCTACAGGCAGGTTGTGGAGAGGATTGTTCAGGATACGGGAACCAAGGGTTGACAGAATTCGGCCTTGCGAGCCATAGCCTAGCTTGAACAAAGGCGACCAGCGTCTCAGACTTGAGGTCCCCCTCCTTGAGGGGAGGGGAAAGGGGAGGGTGAAAAAACAAGTCGATCATGCGCCGGAAGAATCTATGTGGAGAAATCACCTGGCGGGAGGAACCGCGGCCCTCAGACAGGAAGCGGGTTAGGGAAATCGTTGTCTCAAGTGGGTTCTTCTCAGATGCTGAAGTCGAAGTCGCTCTCGAGCTTGTGCAAGAGAGGCTCAACAAGGGAATCGAAAGCGGCTACCATTTTCTTTTCGCGGATAAGGGTCGAAACGTTGCCGGCTACTCCTGTTTCGGCCCCATCCCCTGCACGGTGGAGAGCTATGATATTTATTGGATTGCGGTCCAGGAAGAATTGAGGAGATCAGGGCTCGGCGCGAAGATTTTGAAGCGGGTGGAGAATAGGATCAAGGAGATGGGCGGCAAGCGGATTTATGTCGAAACATCTTCGCGAGAGCAGTACAGGCCCACCCGTTCTTTCTACAGTCGCTGTGGATACCGCAAGGAGGCAACCCTGAAGAACTTCTACTCCCCCGGAGATGACAAAGTCATTTATCTCAGAGTGCTTTAACTCAAAATGGACTCTGTTGCCCCGCCCCCCCTCCTGTGCTGAAGGAGAGGGGGCGAGCCACATCTTCGCGCAGGTTAGGACACGGTCCTCTCAGATTCCATGACCTGGCCTGTGCCGAAGGATATAGATGATTCCGGTTGAGCGGCGCCTGAAATCATCTGGAAGGCTTGGAAGAGGCGGCCTCCCAATGTAATTGCCAGGCGACTGGAGAATCAAGAGGCTTGATCTTTGCTGTGGATCAGGAGGTTCAGTGGAGGTTGCGGACTGCGTGAAACCAGATCTGAAATCCGTTCAGGAAATGGAGATCAGGAAGCGATGGAGATGCAGAATCATCGGCTTTCGCATCCAGATGGGATCAAAAACATCATACGCCTGCTGTTCCAGTAAAGTCAAGAAATTGAAGGGGAATGGCCGTTTACGAGGCGCGCATCTTAGGGACGAGTGACGAGTAAATAGTAACGAGATGAGGAGACGAACTTGTCACTCGTGACTCGTCACTTGTCACTTTCTTTAAGCAACCTGCTATGGCTCGTCCGTTGTCTGATAGACCACCGGCAATTTAGGTTTTTCATCGACCGCCAGTTTGAATACGTCGGGCCGGGCATAGTGGCCGGTCACATCAAAGTCGAATCGGCTTCGGGCGATCTCGCCGAGATCGAGTTCTGCAAACAAAGTGCCTTCCTGTTCATAGAGAGGGCCGGCCAGAACTTCACCCAAAGGGGCGATGATGACACTCCCTCCACGGCACACGATCTCCGGCAGGGGAGTCAACTCCTGCACGGCGTTCAGATCCGTCGGATACATGGATTTGGTCACGAACTGGTTGCATCCAAGAACAAAACAGCGCCCCTCGCACGCGATGTGGCGCAGGGTGGACTGCCAGGTGTCACGGGCGTCAGCGGTAGGCGCCAAGTAGAGTTCCACTCCTTTGGAGTACATCGCCATTCGCGCCAGGGGCATGTAGTTTTCCCAGCAGATCAATCCCCCAATCTTCCCGAACGCCGTGTTGATCACGGTCAGCGTGCTGCCGTCTCCCTCGCCCCAGATGAGGCGCTCTCCAGCGGTCGGCTTGAGCTTACGATGCTTGCCAAGAAGCTGCCCGTCAGGTCCGAAGTAGAGGATTGTGCAATAAAGCGTACCCCGGCTGAATTGAGTATCCCGTTCGATAACCCCGATGATCAGATAGGCTTTTGACTGAGCGGCCGCCGCCCCCAGCGCCTCAGTGGCAGGACTCGGGATGTCAACCGCATTCGCCCAGTAGGTCTGCCAGGTGAGCCGCCCTTGCGGGGTGCGACTGCCCACCGTGGTGCCGAAGGTCAGCCCACGCGGGTAGGCAGGAACAAAGGCCTCGGGGAAGAGGATGACTTTTGCGCCCTGTGCGGCAGCTTCACCCGCCAGGCCACAGGCCTTTTCAACGCTGGCCTCGCGATCGAAAAGAACTGGAGCGGCCTGCACAACTGCGACTTTGACGTTGGGGAACTTGTCGACCATTTCTTTCCTCCCTGACGATTGAAATCCTATAACCTCTAGAATCAGCGTCCTATCTCTGAGGTCGCTTAGCCAATGCCTGCGGGCTTCCCCCTCCCCTAACCCCTCCCACCGAGGGAGGGGAACCTTAACCGATTACCGATATTTTCCTCCCCCTTGACGGGGGAGGAGAGGTGGGGGTGAAGGGATGTTGCTTCAGCTACTTCTTGATGAGAGACCGCCGGCTTTGCCGAAGGGCTGCGCCTGTTGTCACCCCTTGCTTTCTCGCTCGAGCAAGACCCTCTTTCGCTCTAACCCCCAACGGTAGCCACCAAGTTGACCATTGCCCCGCACCACTCGGTGGCAGGGAATGGCGACGGCGACGGGGTTGGCGGCACAGGCCGTTGCTACCGCTCTGGCGGCTTTTGGTTTTCCAATACGAGAGGCGATGCCTGCGTAGCTAACCGTATCACCGGGGGGGATTTCCTGCAAGGCCAGCCAAACGCGTCTCTGAAAAGCGGTGCCCTGTACATCCAGTGGAAGATCTAGACGACCGGGCTGGGGTTCCTCCAAAAAGGCGAGAACCTGTCCGATCATTGCTGCGAACTGGGGGTCAGGGTTCTGAAATACCGCCTTTGGGAAACGGCGACGGAGGTTCTCTTTCAGCGCCTCGGCGGTATCGCCGAAGTCAATGGCGCAGATGCCTTGCGCGGTCGCAGCAACCAGGACGAATCCGAGAAAGCAAGGCACAATCGCAAACTGGATGCGAACATCTTGTGCGCCGTTCTTGTAGACGGAAGGTTTCATTCCGAGCGTCGCCGCCGCTTTTTCATAAAAGCGGCTGCTGGAAGCGAAACCTGCATCATACATCGCTCCAGTTATAGTCGAGTCCTTTCTCAAATGCTCCCGAAGTCGGCCTGCCCGTCTTTCCATGGCATACTGCTTGGGCGTAACCCCGACAATCTTTTTGAACACCCGGTGAAAATGAAAAGGGCTTAAACCGGCATCGTGAGCAAGCTCTTTCAAGGACGGGAGCGGTTCATCCTCGTCAATCCTTTTGCATGCTTTGAGAACAGCGCGGGTATGAGGCTGCTCTTGGTCGCGCGCATCCGGGTTGCAGCGCTTGCAGCGACGAAAACCTGCTTGCTCCGCTTCCATGCTGGTTTCAAAGAAGCGCACATTCTCGCGGTTAGGCAATCGAGACGCACAGGCCGGCCGGCAATACACTCCTGTGGTCAGAACGCCGTAGGCGAATTCATCGCAGGCCTGCGGGTCGCGCTTCACCAGGGCTTGCCAGCGTTCATCATCCGGGGAAAAGACTCTCTTGACCGTCGTTCCCATTGCCAAGCACTCTTCAATCAGACCCGTCGATAGATTTACAGTAGTATCCATAAAAACAAGCCTCCAGTCTCTTTGAAGTTTTGACAAGACTGTAAGGCTTGTAAGGTCTCGGGTCTATCCGGTTCTTGCGCTCCAATTCAAAATAGTCAAGACTTCTTCTTCCATATCGCGATGCGCTCTTGGCTCCTATTCAATTCTGTCCCACCCCCTGGGAAGAATGGCAATAAATCAACAACGTCCCTCCAGCACTGGTTCGGCCTTCATCCTCTCTTGACGCAGGTGAATACAGTGTAGTCATCATCGCCCGCGTTGTACTGTCCTTCGTGGATGTCGAATCCTGTTTCGCGCAGAACACGCCTCCACGTGTCCAGGGAGAACACCCCCATCGTCCAGTGTTCCGTCTCAATCCGCAGGCGGCCGCGGTCGCGAATCAGATACAGGATCGTCGTTTCATACTGCTCATCCGTGGGGTCGGGGTCATACACGTTCTCGACGAAGACAACGTCCAATCCGTCCTGCGTGGCCGGCGTGGTGGTGGTCTTGTTCTGCAGGAACGTCTCGGTCGTCACGTCCGGAGTGGCGACCAGAACGCCGCCCGGGTTCAGGTGGTCATACGCGGTGCGAAAAGCTGCCACAAAGTCCGTCCGGCAGCTCATGTGTGTGATCGCATCATCCATTAGAACCACGTCGAAAGGCCGGCCAAGTCTGCACGTCCGCATGTCGCCCTGGACAAACGTGCAGTCCGGGTTCAGTTCCTTCGCTTGCGCGAGCATGGCGGGACTCAGATCCAGGCCGGTGACGCTGAACTCCCGCTTCAGGTTCAGGACGTTCTTCCCGCCCCCGCACCCGATGTCCAGCAGTGTGGTTGCCGGGAGGTCGGAATGCTGACGAATCAGTTTTGTGACGTGTTGGCAGTAATGCGCATACTCAGTGGCAGCGTCGCCCCACATCGGCCACAGCCACGCCAGGTCCGTGTAAAGATGGCAGGTGTCCTTCATTTCTCATTTCATGCCGAACGAAAAGCTAACCGGCGCGAAGCCTTTTTTCACGTCCGGTTGAGTGCCACGTTCTGCCTTTTTCTCTGCCTTCGCGGATGATTTCCACAATCTCCTGCGTGGAGATCTTGGCCTTGACCGAGGGAATATCCAGCGGCGAGGAAACATCTTTCTCCGGCCGCAGAGCAAACACGCGCCCGTCTTTGCGGCGAATCAAGACTTTTCCCGTGGATTCAGCTTGTTCGAAAACCTCGGAAAACTTCTGGCGGGCTTCCGAGTAAGTGTAAACTCGCATATCAAATCTCCAACATAGAGGCATTCAAGGTTTTTGCAGTCCTCATCAGTTTTGCGTCTAGGGTCAGTATCGGAGCTTTGTGCCTGATGGCACAATCCAACACATAAGCATCATAAGCATAGATTCTTGCCCGGTAAGCGATCGCCAGGGAATGCGCAAAGTCTGGCTTGCTGAACTGAATGGGGACCTGCTCAAAAATGGCAAGTCCCTTCTGCGCGTCGTCAAGGGTCAAACGGTCTTGCTTGAGCATCGCGGAAAAGGCGTTGCCCACTTCCCAGGGTATCGAACCGGGGCCAATTAGTGTGTGGCTGGCGGTCAATTGTATAATCCGATTGCGTTCGGGCTCCCCAAGAATGACAGCCAGCAAGGCGGAAGTGTCAACGACGATATCCATGCTTGCCTCCATATTGATCACTGTAGAACAATTGTACAACAGTTGTCAGATTTGTCAAGACGCAGAACAATTGAGATGGCCGCGGCCCGTCAGGGCCACCGCGCCTGCAGCGAAGTGTTAGCCGCATACACGCCTAGGTATTTCCTGAGCCTGTTGTGACGATGGGAAAAGAACCTTCTTACTAACGCCACCGCTATCCGGCCACCAAATCTGGGTTCAAAAGTTAGGGTGTCGGTTATTCGACACCCAGACTCAAACGGGCAGATCTTGCGCTCGTGGGAGACAGGGACGTTCGTGACAAAGTGACACTTGATCTCCCTCCCGAGGAAACATAGAAAATGTGCGACCAAAAGTCGCAATTTCACGAACGTCCCCAAATTTCTCATTATCAACCTTCCGGAACCAGGTGTTTTCGGCGCCTATATCGTCTTTTTCAACCCCGAAAACGGCATTATAGGGACTCAGTCCTCCCCGGATTGACACCCGCCACAGCCGTTGCGGGTACCGATGCCCGTCTTTTGATAACCTGAAACGGAATTCTCTCTTATGGCATCGATGAGTGATCTGCCAGATGTACCGGGGATATAATGCCGCTTTGCCCTTGCCATGGGTTCTCTGCAATAACGTCCTTTTTGGCCTAAAGAAACGCAATATAGGTCAGATTCAGCAGGTCCTTTCAGACCCAATCGCCACAATATCATATGGTTGCCGTGGCCCGACCCCATCTGCAGCTTCACCCGCCAGGCCACAGGCCTTTTCAACGCTGGCCTCGCGATCGAAAAGAACTGGAGCGGCCTGCACAACTGCGACTTTGACGTTGGGGAACTTGTCGACCATTTCTTTCCTCCCTGACGATTGAAATCCTATAACCTCTAGAATCAGCGTCCTATCTCTGAGGTCGCTTAGCCAATGCCTGCGGGCTTCCCCCTCCCCTAACCCCTCCCACCGAGGGAGGGGAACCTTAACCGATTACCGATATTTTCCTCCCCCTTGACGGGGGAGGAGAGGTGGGGGTGAAGGGATGTTGCTTCAGCTACTTCTTGATGAGAGACCGCCGGCTTTGCCGAAGGGCTGCGCCTGTTGTCACCCCTTGCTTTCTCGCTCGAGCAAGACCCTCTTTCGCTCTAACCCCCAACGGTAGCCACCAAGTTGACCATTGCCCCGCACCACTCGGTGGCAGGGAATGGCGACGGCGACGGGGTTGGCGGCACAGGCCGTTGCTACCGCTCTGGCGGCTTTTGGTTTTCCAATACGAGAGGCGATGCCTGCGTAGCTAACCGTATCACCGGGGGGGATTTCCTGCAAGGCCAGCCAAACGCGTCTCTGAAAAGCGGTGCCCTGTACATCCAGTGGAAGATCTAGACGACCGGGCTGGGGTTCCTCCAAAAAGGCGAGAACCTGTCCGATCATTGCTGCGAACTGGGGGTCAGGGTTCTGAAATACCGCCTTTGGGAAACGGCGACGGAGGTTCTCTTTCAGCGCCTCGGCGGTATCGCCGAAGTCAATGGCGCAGATGCCTTGCGCGGTCGCAGCAACCAGGACGAATCCGAGAAAGCAAGGCACAATCGCAAACTGGATGCGAACATCTTGTGCGCCGTTCTTGTAGACGGAAGGTTTCATTCCGAGCGTCGCCGCCGCTTTTTCATAAAAGCGGCTGCTGGAAGCGAAACCTGCATCATACATCGCTCCAGTTATAGTCGAGTCCTTTCTCAAATGCTCCCGAAGTCGGCCTGCCCGTCTTTCCATGGCATACTGCTTGGGCGTAACCCCGACAATCTTTTTGAACACCCGGTGAAAATGAAAAGGGCTTAAACCGGCATCGTGAGCAAGCTCTTTCAAGGACGGGAGCGGTTCATCCTCGTCAATCCTTTTGCATGCTTTGAGAACAGCGCGGGTATGAGGCTGCTCTTGGTCGCGCGCATCCGGGTTGCAGCGCTTGCAGCGACGAAAACCTGCTTGCTCCGCTTCCATGCTGGTTTCAAAGAAGCGCACATTCTCGCGGTTAGGCAATCGAGACGCACAGGCCGGCCGGCAATACACTCCTGTGGTCAGAACGCCGTAGGCGAATTCATCGCAGGCCTGCGGGTCGCGCTTCACCAGGGCTTGCCAGCGTTCATCATCCGGGGAAAAGACTCTCTTGACCGTCGTTCCCATTGCCAAGCACTCTTCAATCAGACCCGTCGATAGATTTACAGTAGTATCCATAAAAACAAGCCTCCAGTCTCCTCAAAATTTTGAGATGACTGTAAGGCTTGTAAAACCT
The DNA here is from genome assembly GCA_964580575.1 of uncultured Desulfobacteraceae bacterium. GTDB lineage: Bacteria > Desulfobacterota > DSM-4660 > Desulfatiglandales > HGW-15 > CAVPDE01. The sequence goes on along the minus strand of CAZOLJ010000017.1, from coordinate 55,311 downwards.
CGCCGCTATCCGATTCTTGCGCTCCAATTCAAAATGTTTATAAGGTTCCCTCTTCAAGGAGAACGCTCACCTCGGCTATTGCCTCAATATCTGAAACCTTTTCATTTCTTATGATCCTCTCACGCTCCGGATTGAGTTGTTAGGAGCCTCGCCCGGCTTCACGGTACAGCAATTCGCCGGACGCCATCAGCTTCTCAAGCCACAACTCTTTGAACACCCGAAGATCCTCGGTCGCATTGGAGTCGGGCTTGTCAGAGGGCTTCAACTGGTCCAGCACTCCGAACTCGAACGCATCCGGGCCAAGAGCGCTCCAATCCGCCTGAAGTTCCCTGCTCGGGTGTGAACCGTGCTCCAGCTGGAAGCGGTGGCGGTTGAGCGTTCCGGGTAGGTTGGCACTTGAGCCCACGAGTGACTTTCCGGTTGCAGTGTTGCGAACCCGGAACACACCCGCCGGCGGCAAGGTCTCCTTGTACTGTCGAATACGGGCCTTTCGATCGATCCGAGCCACATAATTTCTCCTAATTCTGCATTGTCGGCGATGGTAGATAACGATCCACTTATCGATAGCGGGCCCTCCGTGACTCCCGACCCGCCCGACGGCGTCGTGGAGCCGTGATTCGGCGCAGCGCCCGGTTGGGCGGTGTTTTTAAACTGTTTTTCAAATAGCGAAGGGCGTATTTGGATCTCTCTTTAGGCAAAACACGTCGACATCTTGGATTTTGTATTTATTGATTTGTGAAAATCCGAACCGTTCATAGTAAACAATATTTTCATGCTTGCTGGTTTCTAGGTAACAAGGCATTTTTACTCTATCAAATTCGAGTAACTTTGCCTCGATCATTTTTCGGCCAAATCCTTGCTTCTGTAAAAGTGGATCCACTCCGATCATATCGCATAAATAATATTGTCCCTTGATAATTTCGGCTCTCATTTTCCCTTTGATTTTGCCGACTTCGATAAACCTACTCACCGTTCCTGGTTTTATATGGAAAAATAGGTTGAGTAAGCCTGCACGAATGGCGTCCATACCTGAGCCATTTGATCCCTTCGAAGGAAGCCAGATAGAGACGCCTTCCATTTTGTTGCTTGGCCCAATGACTTCTCCTTTGGCAATTCCAAGACTGAGAAGAAAACGACATAGATATTTCAACTTGTCTTTTCTGTATTCAGAATCGGGAATAATATGATTGAAGATTGGGTAATTATTGAAGGATTGGCTGAATATTGCTGACGCTTTATTAAGATCCCTCTTTTGAAGTTTATACATTTTCTTCCTTGAAAAGGAGATGGTTCTAGGTTCGAGGTTCGGGGTCGGGCCAAGACAAGGTCTTGATTATTCACCCTCAGGATTCCAGCGCTTGATAGAGCCACTGCAGATATCGATGTCGATCCTTTGAGAATTTGAGAAGGAATTCTCGTATATGGCATCGATGGGTGATTCACCCTGTTGAATTCGAAAACCATTCAACCGGGGTGTGCCAGATGTAGCCCGGAATGAAATGTCGCTTTGCTCTGGCCATAGGTTCTTGAAAATCCCCTTATTGGCCTCGAAAAGTGTGTTATAGGGGCGCTTCAGGGGCTCGATTCAGCACTTTTCGTTTCGATATTAAAGACTTGCCGTGGCCCGACCCCGAGCGCGGACCGAGCGCCCGAGCGGAAGATTCCACAATTCAACCCCGTTGGCA
>CAZOLJ010000017.1:0-53526 GCA_964580575.1 uncultured Desulfobacteraceae bacterium | reverse complement strand
CCGAGCGCGGACCGAGCGCCCGAGCGGAAGATTCCACAATTCAACCCCGTTGGCACTTTGCGGTGCCGATCAGCGTCGCAGGCGACCGGTGAACTCCGTTTCGGGGATCAACCCGGCCCGCTCGCTGACCCGGCCGTGTAACCGATCGCCGTCGTAGCGGAATACGAGACTGAAGTGGTTAATGCGGACGATCGTGTCGAGCTCCAGCACGAACTCATCGGGACCAGTCCAACGTCCGCGACCCGCCACCCGTTCTTTCGAAGTGGGATCGGTCCCGAACCGATACGTGCCGTCAAGCGCCACCGGAAAGACCAGCTCCTCGTCACCTCGAAGGACCCGCACCTCGGCGCCCGACTGATCGTAGAACCGAAGTTCCATCGCACGAACTCCAAGTGGGTTGGGGTCCCATTCATACACCGTGTGACTGATCGCGGCGGCCCTTGCGGGTAGCGGCGGCGCCGATTGCTTCGTCTGGACCTGCATGGTCGCCGCGCGCACGCGCGCCAACAAGCGAGAGTGAGCGACAGGATTCTCGGGTAGGGCCGCATTGCTCTTCATGGCGCGCAACAACAAGGGCGCCAATGGAGCGGGGTCAAAGCCGCCGCCAGTCATCACGACCACGATGTCCTTTGCGGGCCACACGATGAGTCGCTGGCCGCCGCGGCCGGCCGCTTGGTACATACCCGGAACGTCACGGGAGACCCACCACCCGAACCCATAGTCTTCCGACGAGGGCGTTTCGATCTGCCGTCGTGTCGCCTGTTCAGTCCACTGGCGCGAAACGATCCGGCGACCATCCCATTCGCCCTGGCGCAGGAACAGATAACCTACTTTCAGCAAGTCTGTAGGGCGCAGTTGCAGATCGCCGGCACCCTGGCTTATCCCTTGGGGGTCACGGGGCCAGCGCACATCGGTGATACCGAGCGGCGCAAACAAGTTCTGCCGGGCGAAGTCTTCCGCCGCCAGCCCGGTACGGCGGCTGATCAATGCAGAAAGCAGATGGAAACCCGGGCTGCAATATGCAAAACGCACTCCCGGCGCCTCGCGCATCGGCAAATCGAGTGCGAACTGCAGCCAGTCTTCCGTCGCCACCATGGCGAGCATTTCGCGCTCGTAGTTCGCGCGGCCGCAGTCCAGCCCGCTCGAGTTGGTCAAGAGGTGGCGCAGGCGGATTTGCTGCTTGCGAACGTCCGCCGGCGGTCTTGGATACAGCAATGGATACACCGCCGTCTCCAAACTCGGGATCGCATCGCGATCGAGCGCCACCCCGACCAGCGTCGTCGTGATCGACTTGGTGACCGATGCCACGTCGTGACGCTCACCCCGGAGGAACGGGAAAAAGTACGCATCAAGCACGAGGTGCCCATAGCGCACGATCTGGAGGCTGTGGATCGGCAAACACCTTGCTTCAACCGTATCGAAGAGTGCGATCAGCGCCTCCGAGTCGAGGCCTTGCGCTTCGGGCGTGGAAGTGCGCCATTCGGCGTGAGGGAAGTAGCTGTCCGGGGGCCGCAGCGGCACATCGTCGGCGGGAATCAGCAGGCAAGCGCAACTGGCGCTGAGGACAATTGACACCGCCCCCAGTGCCCGCAACATCACTGCCCAGATAGCCTTCGTCCTCATCGGATTCTCTTTTCGGTCGCCCAACGACAAGAATCACGTGGGGCAAAGCGGTCGTGTGCATTCATTAGGACTGCAGGGTGATCGGCTCGACGCCAGTCTCTTACAACCAGGCTTCGCAGGTACCAGCCTCGCCCTACCGTTAGCTGTTTTGCAATAAGTTCCCCAGCCCTCAACCCTTTTAACCCCAGCCCTTTTACAGATGCCGCATCCCCGGCAGTACGGCTTAATGCTTGTGTCAGATCATATTGTCGTTGCCGTTTCATTTTCGACTGAAGTGCCTCCCTACCAACTGCGGGGCGCCATGATTAACGAATACTGCAGACCAACGCCAACTCGCATCAACGACGATTAGTTCATCGCACTTCGTAACCGTATCGGATACAAGTTGGGCTAATTCCGGCGGTTTCGCTGAAAAACATGCGTACGACGGCATTCCGCTATCATCGTCGGGAAGAATGTAAAAATCGCAAAGCGATAGTCTTGTGTACGCTTCGTCCGCATCTTTATCACGGCAAACACCCTCGCGCACCGCTTGATGGCGAGCGGATGTCACGAGGTCTGGAAATGCGCGTGACCACTGTGCCAGCAGTTTGACCTTTTGTGCCTTTGCGAGGCGTTTGAAGCCTATGGTTTTTTGTACCAATCGTTCTTCGAGATCGAGATTCATCAGAAACACCAAATCAATACACGTGAGTTCTCTCTGGACGATCTGACGGTTTCGCGCCTCAGCTGACGCGGGTTTTCGCGGACACGCGCAGGCGTTTGTTTGGTGTCATCGGTCCGTATCCGGCAACCAATTAACGTTGTGTATGTTGAGATTCGATTCGAGGACTTTCCTCAATGCTTCAGAAACACGGCCAACCTGTACTGTTGTATCAATTTTCTTAAACCACTTTCTGATGAATGGCTTGGAAGGTTCGATAAAACATAAGAATTCATCATTGTCGCCATTCTGGTGGCCACATCCGATCCACAAAGGGAATTCTTCGTTTGCCAGTTCTACCATCCAGCCCCAATCCTCAGCGCCAATGCTAATCACTCTAAGACCTTGATGAGGTAGGTTTTCTTGAAGATACTCAGCGAGTCTCTTGCCCCATACTCCTGGGTTAATTTTGTCTTCTTCGCCATGGTAGGGTGGGAATTTGTCGGATCTGAATTCGACTTGAGTTTTCACTTTTCTTTTCTCCTCACCGAACGTTGCCGTTCAGCGGACCGAGGGTTGGCGCGCAGCGCCGCCCCCGAGATTCCGCTGCAACAACGGATGGGCCTATCGCGCATCACGATTTAATTATGGCTCCGGCAATTGCGCCCGCTACAATTGCTTCGATCCAGCTTCCAAAGAACCAGCTGAAAGCGAGCGTCAGCGGAATTGGCATATAGACATACGAGCCAAAGCCCATCGATATGCCAGTGGCTAAACCGAAAAGCGCGCCGAATCGAATGCCGATTGTCAGCGATTTCTTCCCGACAAGGAAGCCATAGATCAATACAAAACAAGTGGTGAATACCAATGTGACAAAAGACATCAGAGGCATGTTCATTTGATTCATCGGACGCCACAGACTGGCCGTGGCCTCATAGGCGGACCGAAGAAGCACGCCGTGCAAGATGAAATTCAGAATTGACCACGCAATAAACACCGCCACGATAGCCCAGATTGTTCGTTTTGCCATATCCGTTTCTCCGTATTGAGTGTGAAGCCCAACGATCGCGATGAGCAGCGCCAGCCAAAAACCCCTTTGGACAGTATCACCATCGTGGTCCGGCGTCTGCTCGGTTCCGCGGTTAGGACAAGAATGTCTTATGCAAAGGGCTGCCCCCTACTCGGACCGCTAAGTTAGGGGAGGGGGAGACTTCCGTTCTCTCTGTGTGCATGCCCGTGCCTTGATTGTGAAGTTTCCAGAGAAGTACATGGGCGGAGGGTTGGCTTCAGTGGCGGGAGTAATGCAAGTCACGTGGTATCCGTCCGGGCAGTGGTCCACTGAACGCCTAGACCCAGTTAACTCGTTTAAGGTGATACATATAAGGCAAAAGAGAAATGATCTTTTCAGGTAACAGAAATCATTTCAGGTGCGGCTAGGAAGTTGAGTTGAAAAGTTGACGCTCAGCGACTTAGAACAGAAGAACAGATTCCAGTTCAAAGCTGCTAGAAGATTTTCTTGTTGTCTGGTAGGCTAAGGAAAACACGATGAAAAGGCAAGGCAAAAAGCGTTATAGAGGGATGATTTCTTCGGACTGGAATGAATGCCTGGCACCCTGCGGGCCGTTCGATCCCATGGCATTCGCCTACCCCGAGTTGGAGGCGAACCTTTCACAGGTTTTCCGGCAGTACACCGGCAACCTGATTTCGCTATCTGAGGCGACTCGACGGATTGGGGGTCTGCTTCCTAAACCGATAACCGAAAGACAGATGGATGCATACCTGGACGCATCGTTTATCACCTACAGGGGAGTCGTGGATCTGGTCAAGTGGTGCAAGGAGCATCACATCCTGTTCATGATCAACACCACGGGCATGCAAGGCTACTTTCAAAAGGCAAATGCAAAAGGCATGCTCCCTCAAGGAATTGTGGTGGCTGCAAATCCAATGATTTCCTACCCGGGGCATGGGAAGGGAATGTACGAGGTGCGGGAAATTGAGGACAAGGCAAAGAATACAGAAACCGTCATGAGGCTGCATTCAATCCCTGCAAAGCGAGTCATTCTTGTCGGAGACAGCGGTGGTGATGGGCCGCACTTCGCATGGGGCGCATTGGTCGGAGCGTACCTGGTCGGGAGTATGACCAAGCCGTCGTTGGAGAAGCACTGCAAGAGTAAAGCGATTGAGATCAACACCCGGTTCGGCCTGACCTATTCTGAGGGGGAGAAGAGGGACCTGGAAAGGGAGATGGAAGTGAATTTCATGGGGCTGGTGAAGGTGATTGAAGGGGTGGTGAAGGGGAACTAAAAACCAAGATAGAACCACTGGACTGGATTCCCGCTTCCGCAGAGATGACGTTAAGACTAGAAGTTCTCTTCGGGTTTAGCCTCGGATAGTGTAGTGCCGTCGAAGCCGATGACGCGGGCGATCGGCTTGATAAAGGATTGGCGCAGGGAATAGGTGTATGATCCCTGGTCAGGGACCAGGAGAACATCTCCGTTTTCGACACCTTCACCGAAAAGAGTGGTTCCCCAGATATCAAGGGGCGTACACAGGTTGCCGAAAACCCTTACGGAGAACTCACGCAAGGAGGGTCGCGTGAGGTTGAGAAGGGGAATGAACTCGAACAGAGGCCGTTCCCACCCGAGAAGGTTGATCCCGCCGTCTGCGATCACCACGCTTGCTTCTTTCTTGTCTATCACCCTTAGCAGCACGTGCATGGCCGGAGTTGAAAGCCAGCGGCCCGGCTCCATAAAGATCTCCAGATCCGAGAAGGGCTTGCCCTGACTGCGTATGGCTGTGGAGATCTCCCGGGCAAAATACTCGAGCGGTTTGGCCGGGTGGTAATAATGCCTGGGCTTAAATTGGGAATCCGGATCCAGGATCTGAAGGAGTCTTCCTGGTATCGTGTTCTGCGGGTTCAGCCATTCCCCTCGCTCAGGCCAGTAACCGCCGCCGATGTCGAGGAAGTTCAATCGGCGCTGCGAGCTCTCGGGGAGGGCCTTGACGCAGGCACCGACTCTTTCAATCATCTTGACTTGAGCTTCCGGCCCTATGTTCCAGCTCGTGTGGAACTGGATTCCCCGAGGGTCAAGGCCTTTGACCGTCAGAGCTCTGGTGAAGAGATCGGCGAACCGCTCCGGTGGAATACCGAACTTGCCCCATATGCCGTGGTGCCGGCCTCTGAGGCGAAACCCGACCTTGAGAGGGACATCTCCGAGATCTGAGTTTCCGACCAATCCTGCCACTCTTTCCAACTCGCCAGCGCTGTCCATGAGCAGAGTGATTTTATCCCTGTTCTGAATCGCCAGGCTGAGTTCCGTTTCGGTCTTTGCCGGCCCGCTGAAGAGAATGTTCTTGCAGCCAAGGGAAAGGGCCAAGGTGAGTTCAACACCGCTGGACACATCAAGGCCGTGTCCTGCATCGGAAACGTGTTTGCAGAGCCCTGGAAAAGAATTGCTCTTGACTGCGTAAAAGATGCGGAACCGATCCAAGTGCTCGGAGAAGACTTCGTGAAACCTGGAAAGGGATTGGGCCAGAGCCGGTTCATCAAAGAAGTACTGAGGGGTGCTGAAACGGCTCGCACTTTCCAGAAGGCTCTCTCTTTTACTGAGTAGAGATTGGAGATAAGTGCGGAGGAGAGCCGGGGCAAGAGCGGAGGCCCTCTGCTTTAGAAGTTTGGATAGAAGGCCGGTCAGGGTGGAAAAGCTTTTAAGCATTCTCGGCTATCCTGACCTCAAGCAGCTGTTGGAGCCTTGGGGTCTCGACAAGCAAGTCCAATCCCGGCTTTGCCTCAATGATGCAGTAACCTAGGAGCCTGTTGTCATAGTCTTTTGGAGGGAGGATCACTCTCTCCCCCGTCTTCTTTTTGAAGAAGAGCTTTTTCACATGGGGACAATCCCGTACCTTCCCGCCGTCAAGGACTTCAATTGTTCCTTCCCTTGGTGCGAAAAAATTGAGACTCGCAAAGGATTCCGGGGGTAGGGAGACTTCTTCAGGTTCTTTGAAATCGCCCTGAACGAAATCGAGGTAAAAGGCAAGCGTATCGAGACCGGTTGCAGCTCTCACCAATTCAGGAATGGAGTCTCCACCAGGACGGGGAGTCATCTCAATGAGAATCGGTGTCCCCTGGTGCAGGATGTAGTCCACCATGAAGTAGCCCCAGTCAAAACCAAGGGAGTTCGTCGCCTTTTTCAAAACCTCTTTCAAAACCCGTTTCTGAAACCCGACCGGATAACGCGGGGGAACGGTGTAAGCCAGAACACTCCCGAAAGGCTTATCTGTAGCTTTGATCTTTCCCGTTTCCCTGATGAAAAAGACCTCCCCCTCCTGAAGCACGAAATCGCAGCTGAACTCAGGTCCGGAGATGAATTCCTCAGCCACCCAACAAGAGCAGGGATCGATGAGAGAATCACCCGCCGGATTGGGAAAGGGCCGGAAAAGAGGGTTTGCTTTCCTTTTCGGCAGCTCCTCTTCGAGAACGGTGACCGCCTTGCTCACGTCTGGCTCGTCTTTGCAGTGGAATAGGAGTTCGCTTCCGCTTCCTGCTAGGGGCTTGAGAACCATGTTCTCCCCGTGGTTTCTGAAAAAAGCGATGGTCTCGGGAAGCGACGAAGCAATGGAGGCGATGGGTGAAGCAACGCCGCTGCCTGTCCATGTCTTCTTGGTCTCAAACTTGCTTCTGCAGCGGGCAATCGCCTCCCAGGTCGGAAACCTCAGCCCGAGCTCTGAGCCGAGCCTGCTTGCAAGGAGAAGAGAGTCGCAATCAAAGCAGGCGATCCCATTAGGGGTCTTGAGTCCGGTTTTGATAAACCCATGCGTCCTCAGGCAAGCGTCGTCGGGGTTTTCCAATGAGGCAAAAAACAGAGAGGTGGGAGGAATTCCTTTGAGAGAAGCATCTTCTTGGAAACGAATATCCGTGAGGAAAAGAAGAGGATTGGAGTAACGCTCATAGAGCTTTACGACATAATCAGGCGTGGTTCCAACGATGAGAGCAGGGCGGCTCAATGCGCTGCAATGCCTGTCTCGCCCAGAGGAAGGACGTAATCCGTCTCTGACGAGACCTCTTTGACCATCGTCTCTTCAGGCTTGAGCGCAGGAGAGACGTATTTGTAAAGGGGCTGAGGGTCAAGGTGCCAGAGCTTTTTCCAGTGGAAATCCCCGCACAGAAAATCCACCCTGGACAGCCTTTGCTCGCAGGCGAACTCGAGGTGCTGCATGTTCATCGCTTTTGCAACGCCGCGGCATTCAGGGTCCGTACCGCCCAGCAGGACCACGTAGGATCCTCGATACACGGCGGCCATGTCAACGGCCACGGTTTTACCCCCGATCTCCAGGCTGACCATGCGGAGCCAGCCGTTCCTGCTCAGAAACCGGAGGACTTCCCTGAACCCTTCGGTAAATCGGGAGTCATAGAAATACGAACTCTTCCCGAAAGTGGTCAGGCTCATGTCCACCATGATATCGTAATCCGTGAGACAGTTGATGTGCCAGGAGCACCCGGGCGCGAGCATGGCTTCGACTTCTTTTTTGATGGCTTTGAGTTTTTTCCACACAAACCTCTGGAAATAATTCTTCATGTCGAAACCAATTTCCGGAGGATGAAAGAGGTACCCGGTTTCGTCCAACTCCAGGTGAGGGATTAAGGCGCTCTCCTCACATTCGAGATACCGGAGGTAGGTGCGCGCAGGAGCCGCATCCAGAAGGTCCCCGAGGATGTCCGGGTCTCTCATGTAAAGCTGGGTTCGTTCAAGCCATGTCTTGCCGTTCCATGTCTCACCGGGGAATAGAACACACTTGTCTTTCTCTTCCAGGTAGGACAGAGGCAGGAACCCCAGCATCCCTTGCGCGTCTTCCAGAAGAACGAAATGAGGGGCATTCTTGAAATGCTTGTGAAAACAGTCACGGAATTCCCACAGGTCCGTGACGTTGCGTCGAACCGTAAACTTGTCCCAGAGAGCCCTGCACGCCTCCAGGTTGGTCACCACTTTTTTCCTGATCATACCCTCTTCCCCGATTCAGCACGAACTTGGAAAAGACAAACCACTTTCTTGGGGAAGCCTTACATCATTCTCTGAGGACGGTGTGCCTTTTCACTTTCTTGGCTTTGAAAAAGCTCTTTGCAAACTCGACCACGGTCTTGGGATCATAGGCCTTGCAGCTGAAGACGTCGAGATACGTGGTGTTGGACTGATTGGCGAAATGGGCGGAGATCAGGGAGGTCTCGATGAGCTGGGTCATGGAGAATCCCGCCACCCTCTCGTCCTCACCGAAATGAACCACCTGCGTTTTTCCGTAGCGTTTCATCTGGATGAGGTCACAGAGTTCAGCCACAAACTTCCGAATGGCTTTTGCATCACGGATGATCTGAGGATCACAACCGTATAGATCAATAGAACTTAAAATCCCCCAGGGCGGCTTTTTCCTGGACTTGCGTCTTGGACTGTCCTGCTTCATTCTCGCATGACCCTCCTGTATGTCTTTTTTGTGATAGAGTCAGCCTCCTTGTCCGCGCCACTCCGAGGAGTGAGTAAGGTTGGGGAGATAAAACAAGAAAAAGAAACAAATATCTAGGCAAAAACAAGCCAAAACCGTGCCAAAAGGTTAACTGATTGATTTCACAGATTTTGTTTCAATAAGGGCAAAAAGAGAACAGGAACTGACTATTCCGATGTTTTGTGTGCCTAGTACAGGAGAGACCCCAATATGTTGCGTTTTATGCCCAGAAAAGGGGTGGAGGGGTTGGATCGAGGATCGAGATTCCGCTTAAGGGTTTAATTTTGTTTCGACTTTAGCATCTGTCCTGCGGGGATGGTGAAGGAGGGTTCAAATAGGAAACTTGAATTCCTATTTCAAAATAAGAGGAACCAGGGGTTCCGTTTTTGAATGAATGAGCCGCCATAACGAAAACTCCTCAACTTGACAGCTTTTCCTTCTTACACTATGGTGAATTATTAAAAGTTTAAAGTCTCCTTCGTGCCTGTCGGATAAAAATTTTTCTTGAGCAAAGGAAATACTCTCTTGAAAGTTGAAAAATTCAAGTCCCGTACGATCATCCACTTCAGCACCGGTGGGTCTCTCGATGTTCACTTCTTTCTGGAGTACCAAGCTGAAACGCATCCGGGTCCGGAGACTGTGCTGGATATCCTAAACTCAGATAGAAAGTTCATCCCCATCGAAGACATTTTAATGAACGAAGTTTTGCTAATCGGGAAGACCCGCATCGTCTACCTGGAACTTTATGAGAGAGGCTCGGCTCTTCAGGGGGAAGGTTTAGAGGAACTCCCCGTGACCATCGAGCTCGTCAACGGCGAAACACTCAGGGGATGCTTCCTCACCGATTTGCCGCCGGAGTCAAGGCGAACCAGCGACTATCTCAATCTCATGCCGCGTTACATCTGCCTTCAGTCGAACCCGAATTGGTTCGTCATCAACAAGGGCTATGTCCTTTCCGTGAAGCAAGGTTGATCCATTGCTCACCCCTCCGTCGATAGCTGAGGCAGTCCCCCGTGCTTGACTTAGGTCAATGACTCTCTAGAGTATTTCAGGAGAATGGGACCTGACATGGAAAAAACTGTACTCCCTACGAATTTGATTGACCTGAAGTCCTGCGAACGCTCCTTTGGCCATGAGGTGAATGAGCGAAGCGGAGAGAACGTCGGACTGTGCTGGCATTGTCGAACGTGTGCCGGGGGTTGTCCGTATGTCAAGGCGATGGATTATCATCCGCACGCTGTTTTCCGCCTGGTGCAACTCGGACTGCGTAAGGAGGCTCTGGAAAGCTCCACCATCTGGATTTGCGTCAGTTGCAACACTTGCTCTATCCAGTGCCCCGCGGCTATCGACATCCCGGCCATCATGGACGCCCTTCGACACATGGCCGTGCAAGAGGGAGGGAAGATCGCCCAACCCGAAATCGTGAAATTTCATGAAGAAGTTCTTGGCAGCATCGAGCGATACGGAAGAACCCACAAGCTCGAAATCATGATGAGGTACAAGGTCCGGATGCGGCAGTGGTTTCAGGATATGGACTTGGGTCTCAAAATGCTTGCTCGGAGGAAACTGGACCTCAAGCCCTCAAAGATCGATCGGCCTGAGGAGGTGCGCCGGCTCTTCACCGGCTCCGCTATAAGTGGAAAGCATTAAGAGAATGGATTTTTCCTATTTTCCGGGATGCTCCCTGGCAACCACGGCCAAGGAGAGCAACCAGTCGCTCATGAAAGTGTGCGAAAAGCTCGGGCTCAATCTGATCGAACTGGAAGACTGGAACTGTTGCGGATCTTCGTCCGCTCACAGCATGGACCAAACCCTGGCCTTTCGGCTGGCGGCCAGGAATCTTTCCCTCGCCTCTCCGGACAGACCCCTTCTGGTGATGTGCCCCAGTTGTCTTCATCGGCTCAAGCTTGCGCACAAAGTGATTTCGGAGAACCCTGAGGCTCGTGGGCAAGAAGAAGCCAGATGGGGCCGAGCCATCAATCCGGATCTGAGAATCGTGCATTTTTTCGAACTGCTTTCCGGGATTGACCCTAGCCGTCTGGAGGCCGCTCTGGTGAGGCCTTTGGGAGGGCTAAAGTTTGTCCCGTATTACGGATGTATGCTGGCCCGTTCGCCCTCTCTCAGGAAGGAAAGAAACTACCACGGGCTCATCGAGAAAATCCTGACCAGCCTCGGGGCCGAGTGCCTGTTCTGGGCTTTTTCCGCCCGATGCTGCGGGACCTTTCTCTCAGCGGCAAGGCCGGACATTGCCGTGCCTTTAGTGAACGAGATTCTTGGAGGGGCGGTGAAAGCAGGAGCAGAGTGTATTGTCACCGCATGCGCCATGTGTCAGCTCAACCTGGAGGTTCGCTGCACCCTCGAGACCAGAATTCCGGCCCTTCATTTCTCGGAGATTCTCGCGCTTGCCTTCGGAGCAAAGGGATCGAAGGCCTGGTTCAGACGGCATCTTGTGGATCCCATGCCGCTGTTGAAAGCCAAGAAACTCATTCAGTAGTAACAGGTTAGCTCTTTGAAATGGTTGGCTCAGGCCATGGGGGTCCCTCTAAAAACAGAAAACGAAGAGGGTGCGGGAAAGACGCTGCAGATCAGGGGCAGCGAAGGCGGGCGGCGAGGTGTCACCGGCACCTGCCAACTGGGGATTACGTGGCGTGTTTTCCGGTAACCCTCCGCCCGCCTCACCCATGGCCTAGAACTTGCCATGAAGGTGTGGCGTCTTCGTTATTCTGTTTTTAGAGGGACTCCCATGGCCTTTTTCTGTGTTTATTTCAAAGAGCTAAACTGTTACATTCAGTAGTGCTTCGATTCGCAAATATTGCAACGTATTTTCAACCGTAACCCGGTAGGTGCTCCCTCAGCACCAACGGATTATTCGTCTTTTACCGAAGTTTCGAACTTGAGCCCGTATTTCTCAATCTTGGAGTGAAGCGTGGGTCTGGACAGGCCGAGGAGCTTGGCAGACTGAGACCGGTTCCCTCCGGTGATGGTCAGGGCTTCGCCAACCAGGATTCTGGAAAAACGATCGACGCATTTTTCAAAGAGATCTTCCTCCGGTCCTGAAAGGATGCTGTCTCTGATCCAATGCCGGATGGAGTCGTCCGCCCCTTCTCCACCTGTCGCAGGACCCGGACCGCGACCGCTGATCGCCTGAGAAATAATGTCCGGGCTGATAGGCATGCCGCGGTTGAAGATCAAAGCCTTCTGGATGGTGTTTGCGAGTTCTCTCACGTTCCCGGGCCAGGGGTAGTGTTCCAAAATGGAAAGGGTTTCCTTGGTGAGCCCGGGATTGGGCGTGCCCATTTCCGCAGCGTAGCGGGAGAGAAAAAAGTCCGCCAGAAGCGAGAGGTCGCCGCTTCTTTCCCTCAGAGGAGGAAGCCAGATGGTCACCACCTTGAGGCGGTAGTACAGGTCTTCCCTGAACCTCCCTTCAAAAAGGGCTTTCTCAAGGTCTCGATTGGTGGCTGCCAGAATCCGCACGTCTACATCAATCGTGTCTCTCCCCCCAAGACGCTCGATGCTTCTTTCCTGGAGGAGCCTCAGGATTTTGGATTGAATGCTGAAAGGCATGTCGCCGATTTCGTCGAGGAAGACCGTGCCTTGGTTGGCCTGCTCGATCTTGCCGACCCGGCGAAAAGAGGCTCCGGTAAAAGCCCCCTTTTCATACCCGAAAAGCTCGCTCTCCAAAAGAGTCTCAGGAATGGCCACGCAGTTGATCACCAGGAAGGGCTTGCCGGCTCTCAGGCTGTGATGATAAATGGCGCGTGCCACCAATTCCTTACCCGTGCCGGACTCCCCGCGGATAAGGATGGTGGCGTCTGTGGAGGACACCCTTCCGATCGCTTTGTAGACATCCTGCATGGATTTGCTTCGGCCGATGAGCGCCTCCCGGGAGCTCCGCTCAGGGTCTATATTCATGTCCACAGGAGAACGCATGAAACGGCCTGCGTCGAGCGCTTGTTTGATCTGGGAGAGCATGTCCGGAATGTCAAAAGGCTTCAGGATGTAATCAAAGGCGCCCATCTTGGTCGCTTCAATAGCGGTCTCTGTGGTTCCATAAGCGGTCATGATGATCACGGGGAGCTTAGGCTCTATCTCGTGAATGGCCTTGAAGGTCTGCAGCCCGTTCATGCCGGGGAGGCGCACATCCAGAATCACTAGGTCGGGGACCTTGGCGTGAACCCTTTTAAGTCCTGCTTCTCCTGAAGGAGCGCTTTTTACAGTGTATCCTTCTTCCGTGAGCAGGCGCTCGAAGCTTTTCCTCAAATGGTCGTCATCGTCAATGATCAAAATGGTGTCCACTGGTTGACTCCTCTCGATCTTCAACTTTTGTATCAGTTTAGATTTTTGAAATGGATGGCTGAGGCCATGGGGGGGAGAGACCCCCATGGCCTTTTCCGGTAGCTATTTCAAAAAGCTAAACTGTTACCAACTTCTTATCATCCGGCGGCTGTGACGGGCAGGATCAGGGAGAACTCGGCGCCCTGTCCTTCTCTTGATTCCAGGTCCAGGCGGCCCCTGTGCTCCTCCACGATACGGACCGCAATGCTTAGTCCCAAGCCGGAACCTTCCTCTTTGGTTGTAAAAAAAGGTTCGAAGATTTTCGCTCTGAGACTCTCGGCGATGCCGGGACCGTTGTCACGGATTCGAACAACGGCGACCCGCCCAAGCGAGCCGTCAAGGGCTTCTTCCTCTCGGATGACAATAGACCCGCCCGCTTTCATCGCCTCGCAAGCGTTCACCATGATGTTCACGAGAACTTCCTTGAGCCGATCAGGATCCGCCTGCACAACCGGCAGCCGTTCATGGCGCTCGATCTGCACGCTCACCTGGTAAGACTCCAGGCGGTGGGTCATGAGCTTCAGAGCCAGGTCAACGATTTCAGAAAAACTGACGCTTTGCATCCTGAGTTTGGGAGGACGAGAGAACTCGATGAAACTCTGAACTTGGCTGTCGATGTGAACAATCTCCTCTGAGATCACTTGAAAATCCTCTTTCTGTTGTGGGTTCAGATCAAGGCTGCGGTCGAGAGAAAACAGACGCATCTTCACGGAGGTCAGCGGATTGCGGATGCTGTGAGCCATGCTGGCAGCGAGTTTTCCCACCACCACCATTTTCTCCGCCTGGAGGAGGTGCTCCCGGCTCTTCTCCAGTTCAGTCTGCGTCTGGTCGATTCCTTCAATGAGGCCCCGGACACTGCGGCTGAGCGCCTTGACCTCGTCTCTGGCTTCCTCCGGCCCTGTTCCGGGATCGGCTTCGTGGGCCAGCCCTCGCAGGGGCTCCAGGATGTCGTTGACCAACACAAAGGCCAAAATCACGCCCAGAAGAAGAACCGCCAGAACAGCTGTCCCGGCAATCAGCCGGAGCCTTTCGGCTTGGGCATAACTCTTCTCTTTGATCTGGGCAATCCGTCCGGTATAGGATTCCTTGTAATGCTCGCAGAGCTCAAGGACTCTTGAGAAATGTTTACTCACTTCCCTGTTCAGCCTGGCTCCTGTTTCCGTGTCACCCGCTTTGTATAACTCGATGACCTGATCCTTCAGGATGATGTAACGGAGATACTCCGATTCGATTCGATCGAGGATCTGTTTCTGCGATTCGGAACGTGTGAGGATGAGAGCGTCGTCAAATCGCTTCTTAAAGGTTCGTCGATAATCCTCGAGGCGTTCCAGCCACTGAGGATCGCCGTCCAGGAGAAAATAGGTGACATCACCCTTCTGATGGATCAATGCAGATTCCAGAGCCTCGGCTGCCTGGTAGGCGGCAAGGTTCTTGTCCACCAGATCAGCGAGAAGGCTCTCCATCCGGTAGGTGTACCAGACCATGATCAGGCCGCCCACAAGAGTGATCCCCACCAGTGCGGTCAGGACGGTGTAGACACGGATGCGAAGGCTGATTTTTCGCCACGACCATAGAGTCATTGAATGCCACCCCTCAGGAGGGGACCCCGTATTTCTTCAGTTTTGCGTGGAGCGTTTTCCGGGTAATGCCCAGGCGCCTTGCGGCTTCACTCTTGTTGCCTCCTGTGATCTCCATGGCATTCAGGATCGTCGCTTTCTCGACTTCATCCAGTGGAAGGTCTCCTGTGGTTGTCTCCCTTGAGAGAGGCTTCGCAGGATCTTGAGCAAGGAGCGGGAGGGCGCCCGTGTCCAAGTAATCCGTTCTCGTTAGGACGACACCCCGTTCCACCGCATTCATCAGTTCTCTCACATTGCCGGGCCATTCACACTTGAGGAGCCGATCCATGGCTTGGGGAGTGAACCCTTTCATTTTCTTGCGGTTCTTCTCGGAAAAGACTCTCAGAAAGTGCTGGGCCAGCAGAGGGATGTCTTCCCGACGCTGTCGCAGAGGAGGGAGAAGGAGCGTGACGACGTTGAGGCGATAGTAAAGATCCTCCCTGAATCGGCCGGTTTCGATTTCCCGGAGCAAGTCCTTGTTGGTCGCCGCAATCACTCGAACATCCACTCGGATGACTTCCTCGCCGCCCACGCGCGTGAACTCCCTTTCCTGAAGAACGCGCAGAAGCTTGACCTGCATGGCAGAAGACATTTCGCTCACTTCGTCCAGGAAAAGGGTTCCCCTGTGGGCCTGAAGAAAGCGGCCCTCTTTTCTTTTGTAAGCGCCGGTGAAGGCTCCTTTCTCATGACCAAAGAGCTCGGATTCCAGAAGGGTTTCTGTGATGGCGGCGCAGTTGATCTTCACAAAGGGATCCTCTTTCCGTGGGCTATTGAAATGAATGGCGCCGGCGATCATTTCCTTGCCGGTCCCGGACTCTCCAGTGATGAGCACGGTCGCTTCGGTGGGCGAGACCTGGGCCACGGTTTCAAGGAGCCTGACCATGGCTTGGCTTCTCCCGATAAGGTTCCTTCGATCAAATTGATTGCCGAGGGTTTCACGAAGAAGCCGGTTCTCTTCCTTCAAATGGAGGTGGTCCATGGCTCTTTCCATGGTGAGGCGAAGCTCGTCAAAATCAAGGGGCTTTGTCAGATAGTCATAGGCGCCGCTCTTGAGCGCTTCGACAGCAGTCTCCACTGAAGAAAAAGCGGTCATGATGATGACCGGGATGGAAGGATTGAAGGCCTTAATTTCCGTAAGGGCCTGAAGCCCGGAGATCGTGATCATTCGGATATCCATGAGCGCCAGATCGAAAGCCTGGTGCTGAACTTTTTCAATGGCGGCAGCGCCGCCGTCGGCTTCCGTGACCGCATAGCCCCATCCCGAGAGGAGGGTGGCCAGCATGGTGCGATGGCCCGGATCGTCATCAACCACAAGAATGGTACTCTTCTTTTCCATGTTCTAATCCCCCGTTGCCGGGATAAGCACGGTAACCGAGGTCCCGCGGCCGATTTCGCTTTCCGCTCTCACTTCCCCTCTATGGGCTTCAATGATCTTGTGAACAATGGCCAGACCGAGCCCTGTGCCGGTCTGCTTTGTTGTAAAATAAGGATCGAAAACGTGTTCCAGGTCTTCTTTGCTTATCCCCGTACCCGTATCGGAAACCTTGATCTTTACCCAGGAGGCGCCTTCATCCGTGGAAAGCGAGACGCTGAGCGTGCCTCCTTGATCCATCGCCTCAAGGGCATTGAGGTAAAGATTCAAGAGCACCTGGTTGATTCCGTCCGGGTCCAGGTCGACCTCCTTCACGTCGGAGGGGAGGTGAGACAAGACCTGAATTTCTTTTGCCGAGGCCTCCCTCTCGATCATCTTGAGGGAGTGTTGGATCAAGTTCTGAAGAGAAGCCCGCTTCTTCTGAATGACCGGGGGACGGGCGAACTCAAGAAGCTGGGTGATGACCCTGTTCAGCCGATCCACTTCCTGAATCATGATCTCCGAGGTCTTCTGATCGCCGGGATTGTCTCTGTATCGCTCTTTGAAGTAAGTTGCGAATCCTTTGATGGAACTCAAGGGGTTTCTGATTTCGTGGGCGATTCCTGCGGCCAGTCTTCCCAGGGAGGCAAGGCGGCGACTGGTTTCCAGCTCTCGTTTGAGACTCTGAACTTCGGTCAGATCCCGGCACAGGATGATGGTGCCCCACACTGTACCGTCTTCTCCTTTAAGAGACGACATCGTCACGTCCAGCGGGACAATTCTTCCGTCAGGAAAAGAACAGTCGAACTCCTTCCCAATGGCGGTCCGGGTGCTGTCTTTCAATGCCGCGATCATATCCAGCACTTGGCGAGGAAGTATTTCCGAAGCGTTTCTTCCTATGACTTGATCCGAGGGGAGCCTAAGGGTCGCCTCGGCCGCCTGGTTGAAGGAAATGATTCGGCCCTTTCCGTCCATGGCCGCCAATCCGACAGGCATTTTTTCCACCACGTTGTCGGAAAAGGCTTTGATCCTTGTCAAAGAGGATCGGGTCGAGCGATAAGCCTGCGCAAGAAAAAGAGAGACCACGCCGGCAAATCCAATCAGAAGAAGAATGGAGGCCAGCAAGATGGTGTTGGTCGTATCCTGTTTCCTGACCGCTTCGATGGGGGCCATGTCCAGGCCAACGAATATGATCTCCGGCCGTTCAGGGGGAGGAATTTCTTCTCGCAGTTCCTTTGGCGAGGGGCCTTGTATCCGTCCTCCATGCATGCCCCGAATGGGGACTCGCGTAGGCGAAAAACGGCGAAAGACCTCAAAGGTTGAGGCCCCATCCGGTCTGCCGATCTCTCGCCACTGCACCTTGTCCGATCGGGAAATGCGCTGAAGATTTAGGTCGGTCCCGTGCATCTTTCCGATCTCCTCTTCATCGCTGTGCGCGATGATATTCCCTGACGCATCGGTGACCATGAGATAGACGATGTCGGGTGTTTGAGCCGTCTCACTGATGAGACGTTGAACACGGAAACCCCCTCCGCGCATTCCCATCATACCGGTCCTAGCGCCGGCTTCTACAGATCGGATCAGGGCTGAACCTTTCTCCGTGAGCAACCGGACCACATACTCTCGTTCTTTGCTGATGTTCTGAAGTGTCCAGAAAAGAAAGATGGGAACGAGAATGGCCACAGCCCCAAGAATGATCCACGGAGGGACAGCTATGACGTACTGCTTCAATCCTTTGTTCATGTAAGATGAGCTCGCACAAAGTTCCGTTCGCCCTTCGATACCTCAGGACGACCGGAAGATGAAGGCCTTAAGTTTGCGGGTCTCCGTTCGTGGTGAGGTATCGAACCACGAACGGAATAGGGCTGGAGGACTCTTTATCAACCCGTCATGTTTCACAGCCCCAGAGATCACCACATTGAAGCAAGATAAGTACCATATGGTTTTTTGTAATGATTTGGGCACAAAGACGGTTGCCCGTTCTACCGCCCTGGATACTTTCTACCCATTTAGACCAAGTAAACGGGTAATTATTATCCACACTTCGATTGCCCTTTCAAGAAAAACATGGGGACCGGAGCAGGGAAAAACCGATTTTTATAAACCATTCCGGCTATTTGGAAAAGGTGAACGAATACTGGCACACCCCTTGCTATAAGTTAGGGTCATAAGAAAGCAATTCCTTGGAGGAGGTAAAAAGAAATGAAGAGAGCATTAACAGTCATTGGAATCATGGTACTGGTGGCGGCAATTACCATCCCGGTGATGGCTCAAGGCCCGGGTGCAGGAAGGGGTCGGATGATGCAGGGATATGGCCCGGGCGATCCTACGAACTGCCCCCGGTATGCAGCACTGGACGACAAGCTCACGGACGAGCAGCGGGCGCAACTCGACAAACTTCATCAGAAGTTTTTTGACGATACGGCTGCGGTGAGAAGCCAGATGGCGGCCAAGCATTCTGAACTCAGCATTCTCATGAACACGTCCAACCCTGACTTTGAAAAGGCGAAGGCCCTTCAGAAAGAGATCAACGATCTGAGAGGCAAGATGGGCCAGGAAAGAATCAAGCTCTTTGCCGAAGAGCGGAAGATCAACCCTGATGCACGATTCGGCATGGGCTGGGGCCGCGGCGGGATGAAGGGTGGCGGTCCTGGCAGCGGTGGCATGGGCATGGGTTATGGACGCGGAATGGGACGCGGCTTCGGCGGCGGACCCTGCTGGAACTAACCAAATCAATGAAGATTAATGAAGGGGCGGATCAAGCGTCCGCCCCTTCGCATTTTGTCAGATCTTCGTCCCTGTTTTACGAATAACGAGATCGACCGCAATCCCAATCCCAAAGGCCCAGGCCATGTTGGGAACCGCAAGGGCAATCCCAGCGATGAGAAGAGCAACAAAGTATTCCTCGTTGCTCTGCAGACTCCGAACCAAAGGACAGAGTTCCAATCCCGCGAAAATGAGAAGCACGCCAAGCACTGAATTCGGAAGGAGGGCAAGTATGGCAAAGCCGAGCTCCCCCAAAACCAGTGCGAGCACGACAAAAAAACTCCCGATCAAGATAGGGGCGCCCCCGGTTCTTGCCCCAAAACGATAATGGGCTGCAAGTCCGCCCGTGCCGTGGCACATGGGAACAGCGCCGAGCAAACCCGCCGGGAGGTTGGCAAGTCCCATGGTCAGTGCAAATCGGCCGGCCTTTGTCCTTGAAAGCAGAGGGCTGTTAGGGAAAACACTGCTACACATGTCAGCGGTTCCTACACATGCGTTTCCGATGGTTAGGGGTACCTGGGGCAAAATCAACATGATAAAGGCAGTCCAAAAGTCACCGAAGGAAGGCGCAATGATCTCTATCCTTGTAGGGCCGATGGAAAAGGAATGGCCCTGGTAACCGCCCAGAGCCAAACCTGCGATGATGCCGAAGGCCAGCGCTGCCAACGCCGCTGGAAACTTCTTGTTGTCGAGGAGAGCCAGGACGAGACCGAAGACCACGAAGCCCATGACCAGATTGACCGGGTATTCAGCGAGCTTCCCGTCGACTCCTGAAAGGAAGACCTTTTGCGTCACAATCAGCTCGATCCCCTTTTTCAAAAAGATGAGGCCAAGAGCCAGCTGGATGCCCCGGACTACAGGCTGAGTGAAAAGCTTAGCAAGTCGATCCACCATCCCGGTGATTGACAGAACCAGCAGGAGTGATCCAAACAGGATGCCCCCTGCACCAATCACCGATTCCGTGATCTGATTGGGGTAGGCTATGGCTATGGCACCTACTGCTTTCAAAGGCTGCACAGGGATGGGCAGCCGATAATAAAACCCCGTCATGAGGTAGAACAATCCAAAGGCAAGAAACACCGTCGTGGGACTCAATCGGTTGATCAGGATCATGCCCACCACAATAGGCAGAAGTGTTCCCAGATCTCCGAGAGATCCGGCCAGTTCCATTCTATTGAACTGA
Organism: uncultured Desulfobacteraceae bacterium; assembly: GCA_964580575.1. Taxonomy (GTDB): domain Bacteria; phylum Desulfobacterota; class DSM-4660; order Desulfatiglandales; family HGW-15; genus CAVPDE01. The sequence continues at coordinate 33,517 of CAZOLJ010000017.1, read as the reverse complement.
TATCGAGAACTCATAAGCGCTCCAGGGGGTGAAGAAATCAGAAAACGATGATCGAACGATGTCGAGTAAAAGCCAGTGATCACGTTGACCCAACTGAATTCATTATTAAAGTTTTCTTGTACAATAAAACTGAAAGGAGAGCAAATCCTATGGAAAACAAAAGACTTTCAGTACCGAACATCAACTGCGGCCACTGTGTCATGACCATTAAGAGAGAGCTGGGCGAGATCAAGGGAGTCTCAAAGGTCGAAGGAGACCCCCAGAAAAAGGAGATCACGGTCGAGTGGAATCAACCGGCCACCTTGGACAAGATCCAATCGACGCTCAAGGAGATCAACTTCCCGGCTGCGGGATAGATTGAAAACACCGTTACCAGTCTTGGATTGAGGCATGGCTGACAAGACCATCCACATACCCGTCACAGGGATGAGCTGCTCCAATTGCACCCTGGCCATTGAAAGGACCGTGAAAAAGCTTCCGGGTGTAAAAGCGGCAGCCGTGAATTTTGCCACGGAACAAGCGTCACTGTCCTTTGACCCGGATCAGGTCCAGGTGGAGAAGCTTGTCGAGAAGATCCAGGAGGCAGGATATGGGGTGGCCAAGGCAACAGTGGACATTCCCGTGACCGGGATGACTTGTGCCAACTGCGCCATGACGATTGAAAGAACCTTGAAAAAGAAAGTCCCGGGCGTGGTGAATGCGTCGGTGAATTTCGCCTCGGAGAGGGCGAGCGTCGAGTACATCCCTTCCCTGACCGGCATCGAGGAGATGATTCAGGCCATAGAAAGAGCCGGGTACGGCGCCATTCGACCTGACGACACCTTGGAAGGAGAGGATGCGGAGCTTCAAGCCCGCCGTGCCGAGATCAAAGATCAGACGGCAAAATTCGCTGTGGGCCTGGTTTTCACCATTCCCCTGTTCATCCTCAGCATGGGAAGGGATTTCGGGCTCCTCGGTGCCTGGGCGCACGCCCCATGGGTCAACTGGCTTTTCCTGGTACTCGCCACACCGGTCCAGTTCTACACAGGGTGGGATTACTATTCCGGGGGCTTCAAGAGCCTCAGAAACCGAAGCGCCAACATGGATGTGCTGGTGGCCATGGGGTCGTCGGTCGCCTATATTTACTCTTTGGCTCTACTTCTCGTTCCCGCGTTCGGGCACCACGTTTACTTTGAGACCTCTGCGGTGATCATCACCCTGATCAAGCTCGGCAAGATGCTGGAGGCCAGGACAAAGGGAAGAACAGGCGGCGCGATTCGAAAGCTGATGAAGCTTCGTCCGAAAACGGCTTTCATCGAGGTGGACGGCCGGGAAAAGGAAATCCCCGTTTCCCAGGTGAGAATTGGAGACCGAATCATTGTACGTCCCGGTGAAGCCTTCCCGGTGGACGGGGCAGTCCTTGACGGAGAATCCAGCGTTGATGAGTCCATGCTCACGGGTGAGCCCATTCCCGTGGACAAGCAGGCCGGGGATTCTGTGGCGGCAGGCGCCATCAATGGTGAGGGTCGTCTGAGAATTGAAGCAAAGAAAGTGGGCAAGGACACAGCCCTCGCCAGAATCATACGGCTGGTGCAGGAAGCCCAGGGGAGCAAGGCCCCTGTCCAGGCCCTGGCAGACAGGGTGGCGGCGGTTTTTGTCCCTTCCGTGATCGGCATCGCGCTCCTGACGTTCATCCTCTGGTGGATGATGGTCGGAGAGTTTGTGCCTGCCATGATCCGTTTGGTGGCTGTGCTGGTGATCGCGTGCCCCTGTGCTCTGGGGCTCGCCACCCCCACGGCCATTATGGCCGGAACGGGCAAGGGCGCTGAAAGAGGCATACTTTTCAAAAATAGTGAGGCGCTGGAACTGGCCTCCAAGCTCGACACCGTTGTTCTGGACAAGACAGGAACCATCACTGTAGGCAAACCCGCCGTGGTGGATGTGGTTTGCCTGGACGGAAACTTCGCCAACGAAAACGAATTTCTGAGACTGGCCGCTTCGGCGGAAAGAGGTTCGGAGCATCCTCTGGGACGGTCGATCGTGGCTGAAGCGAGCATGCGCGGGCTCTCCCTCTTGGAGCCTAAGTCTTTCAAAGCTTCGAGAGGCCTCGGCATGAGCGCAACCGTGGACGGCCGTGAAGTTCTAGCGGGAAAGCCGGATTGGTTTCTGGAGATGGGCTTGGACCTCGGCCCACTAGATCAAGAACTTTCATCGCTTCAGAACCAGGGTAAGACCGTGGTGGTCATTGGGGTGGAAAACAAAATCGCAGGCCTTATTGCTGTCGCGGATCGGGTAAAGCCCGAGTCGAAGGATGCGATCGAATCTCTTCACAGGCAGAATATCCGAGTCGTGATGCTCACAGGCGATAATTCCCGGACCGCAGAGGCGATCGCCTCAGAAGTGAACATCGATGAGGTGGTTGCAGAGGTCCGGCCTGAAGACAAGTCAGCAAGGATAAGAGAGTTTCAGGAACAAGGGAAAAGAGTCGGGATGGTGGGAGACGGCATCAATGACGCTCCTGCTCTGGCTCAAGCCGATGTGGGCATGGCCATCGGCACAGGAACGGACGTGGCCATTGAGACGGGAGATGTCATCCTTGCGAGCGGAAGTCTTCGAGGGGTCCCCAGGGCCGTTCAGTTGAGCCGGGCAACGATGCGCACGATCCGGCAGAATCTTTTCTGGGCTTTCTTCTACAACGTGATCCTGATTCCTGTGGCTGCGGGTGTTCTCTTTCCGTTTGAATTCCTCCCTCCCTTCTTAAGACAGCTTCACCCGATTCTCGCGGCCTTTGCAATGGCTTTGAGCAGCATCACCGTCGTCCTGAACAGTCTGAGGCTCTACCGAGCCAGGATTGATTAGCCGGCAAGACCACGCCCTCCCCTTTGTCCCCTCCCGTCGAGGGAGGGGAGAGCGTGAAGAGGGCAGGGATCAGGAGAGGGTGGACAAAGGAAACAACAAAAAAATGAAAAATCTTAGGTTTATTGACCTAAGTCAAGGCACAGGTCGAAGTCATCCGATAAACTCCCTTTCAACCATGAAGAAAACCACTGATTCACTTTGAACCAAACATTTAATTGAAAGGAGAAAGTCATGTTTTGTTATCAGTGTGAACAAACGGCAAAAGGCGAAGGTTGCACCAAGATCGGTGTTTGCGGGAAACCGTCGGATGTGGCTGCGCTCCAGGACCTGCTGGTCTATGCGCTGAAGGGTTTGTCCCTCTACGCAGTGGAAGGCCGCAAGAAGGGTGTCAACGATCACGAGGTCAACGTTTTCACGGTAAAGGCGGCATTCTCCACCCTGACGAACGTCAACTTTGATCCTGATCGATTCAAGTCTCTCATCGAACGCTGTGTCCAACTCAGAGAAGGTCTCAAGGCAAAGGTGAAAGCGGCGGGCGGAAAAGTTGATTTCCCTGAAGGTCCTGCAACGCTCAAGCCGGAAGCGACTCTGGAAGGGCTGGTCAAGCAGGGCGAAGCCGTCGGGCTCAAGTCCGACCCGACCATCAACCCGGACATCCTTGCACTCCACCACACGACGCTCTTCGGCATCAAGGGCGTATGCGCTTACGCGGATCATGCCCAGATTCTCGGCAAGGAAGACGACAAAGTGTACGCCTATGTCCATGAAGGCCTTGCCGCCATGTTGAACAAGAGCCTGACCCTGAACGACTGGGTCGGTCTGGCCCTCAAGTGCGGAGAGACCAACCTGCGGGCCATGGAACTGCTCGATGCGGGCAACACTGAGACTTACGGCCATCCGGAAATCACCAAGGTGCCCCTTGGCGCCAAGAAGGGCAAGGCCATACTGGTTTCAGGCCACGACCTGAATGACATGGAAGCGATCCTGAAGCAAACTGAAGGCAAAGGCATCAATGTTTACACCCATGGGGAAATGCTGCCCACCCATGCTTATCCCAAGCTGAAGAAGTATTCTCACTTCTACGGCCATTACGGGACAGCCTGGCAGAACCAGATCAAGGAATTCGGCCAGTTCCCCGGCGCTATCCTCATGACCACCAACTGTATCCAGAAACCTCAGGGGTCTTATCAGGACCACATCTTTACCACAGGATTGGTCGGCTGGCCCGGAGTGAAGCATGTTGACAATAAAGACTTCAGCCCTGTCATTAAGAAGGCGCTCGAAATGCCGGGCTTCACGGCAGACAGCAACGGTAAATCCGTGACGTGCGGTTTCGGCCGGAACACGGTCATGAGCGTGGCGGACAAAGTGATTGCAGCCGTGAAGGGCGGCGCCATCAAGCATTTCTTCCTGGTTGCCGGTTGCGACGGCGCAAAGCCCGGAAGAAACTACTACACCGAATTTGTGGAAAAAGTGCCCAAGGACTCCGTGGTCCTGACTCTGGCCTGCGGCAAGTTCCGATTCTTCGATAAAGACCTGGGAGACATCGGGGGGATTCCGAGGCTCCTGGATGTGGGACAGTGCAATGACGCCTACTCGGCGATCCAGATTGCCGTGGCCCTGTCCAAGGCCTTTGGCGTGGGTGTGAACGAACTGCCCCTGTCCATGATTCTGTCCTGGTATGAGCAGAAGGCCTGTGCGATTCTGTTGACCCTGCTCCACCTCGGGATCAAGAACATCCGGTTAGGGCCCAGCCTGCCGGCTTTCATTACGCCCAATGTTCTGGACGTGCTGGTGAAGAATTTCAACATCATGCCGATCAGCACCCCTGAGGCGGATCTGAAAGCCATCCTGGGATAGGGTTCTCGCAGAGCGCACAGAGTAAACACCCTTCATCATCCCTCCCCCTTGACGGGGGAGGGTAGGGGTGGGGGTGAGAGGAGAAAGGCGACATGAAATGCCCTGGTCAGGACAGTCAGCAATGGAAGCCGGGCGCCATTTTCGAAACCAAGTGTCCGAAATGCGGTGCAGAGGTGGAGTTCTTCAAGGACGACTCGATGCGGCGCTGCGGCAAGTGCGGTCACAAGTTCCTGAATCCGGGCCTGGACTTCGGGTGTGCCTCCTACTGTCAGTATGCGGAACAGTGCATTGGGAACCTTCCTCCCGAGTTGATCGCCCAGAAGGAGGACCTTCTCAAGGACCGCGTGGCGATCGAGATGAAACGCTATTTCAAAAACGACTTCAAGCGAATCGGCCACGCAAGCCGCGTGGCGAGGTACGCGGACAAGATTGGGAAACAGGAAAGAGGAAACCTCGCGGTGATCCTGACCGCTGCCTACCTCCACGATATTGGAATCAAGGAAGCGGAACGGAAATACCAAAGTACGGCAGCGCAATATCAGGAGGAAGAAGGCCCGCCTATCGCCAGGGAGATCCTGGAAAGACTGGGGGCTAAGGCCGAACTGATTGATGAAGTGTGCGACATCGTGGGGCACCACCATCATCCAAGGCTTGAAGAGACCACCAACTTCAAGTGCCTTTACGATGCTGATTTGATGACCAACCTCGAAGAGAATCACAATGAGAACCCCATGGGAGAGCAGGAACTAGGAAGGGTACTCGCGAAATCGTTTTTGACGGAGAGCGGAAAGAAACTGGCGGAAGAAGTTCTTCTGCGTTCTGCAGCGCATTAAGGGTCTGAGGTCCGAATTCGAGAGCTGTTGAGAGGAGAAGGAGAAAACCATGAAAGTCAAACGCAAGATCATAAGAATAGACGATGAGTTGTGCGACGGATGCGGTGTCTGCGTGCCTTCATGCGCGGAAGGGGCGATTGAGGTCGTGGACGGGAAGGCGAGGGTCGTGGCGGAGAAATACTGCGACGGTCTTGGCGCCTGCCTCAGAGAATGCCCTAAGGGTGCGCTCAACGTCGAGGAGCGAGAGGCTGAAGAGTTTGACGAAAAGGCTGTAGAAGCACATCTCTCATTCAGGGAAAAGGAAGAGCCGGCGCACGCAATTCCCATGGCCAGCGGATGTCCTTCCACACACCTGCAGACTTTTATCACAAAGCCTCTGGGTGAGGAGCCGGCACCCCAGGCATCCGCCCTTTCGCACTGGCCTGTGCAGATCAGGCTCGTGCCTCCTACAGCGCCCTTCCTGAAAGGAGCGAATCTCCTGGTCGCAGCAGACTGCGCTCCGGTGGCCTATCCCAGTTTTCACAGGGATTTCTTGAGAGGAAAGGCGGTGATGGTCGGCTGTCCCAAGTTTGACGATGTGCAGGGTTATGTCGACAAGTTCGCCGACATCTTCCGATCCGCTAATATCAAGAGCGTCACGGTGCTGGACATGGAGGTGCCGTGCTGTTCAGCTCTTCCCAAGATTGTCAAACGCGGGATGGAGTTGGCTGGAAAAAGCGTCCCGCTGGAAGAAGTCGTGATCAGCGCCAGGGGAGGAATCCTCAAACGGGAAGAGGCTGCTGCGTAGAAGACCTTCCCCCTCCCCTAACCCCTCCCGCCAAGGGAGGGGAAGTTTGAGGGCAATGAAGCCTTTCGATTTTACTCAGGGTCATGGGCCTGTCGAATGGTAGATAGGCGTTTTTCAGCAATCTGCTAATTCACAATGACGATGGAAACATCCTTGACGGAGTGCAGGACTTTCTGCGACACGCTCCCCATCACGAACTCTTTGATGCCTGAGAGGCCTCTCCGGCCCATGGCGATCGTGTCATACCCTGATCCCGCTTCGGCAACAATGTCCCTGGCGATTCCTTTCTTCTTGGCCTGAACCTTGATCGAGATCTTTTCCTTCTTGAACCCGGCTTTCAGCAGGACATCCTTAGCCCTGTCTGCCGCGGCTTGGATGAGTTCTTTTTTCTTGTCTTCCAGAGAACAAAACACATTTCGCTGAGACCAGAAATAAGGCGTCAGCTCAGGGCTGTTGATGTTGCAAAGCATCTGAGTGTCCGGCATCACGCTGAAAAGGGTCACCTCGTGATCCGGGCTGAAGTTCTTCGAAACGTACTCAACGGCCCTGGTGGCGTTCTCAGAGTCGTCAAGAGCGACCAGCACTTTGAGTAGGGTTGCCATGGCTGACCTCCGTTTGTTTGGTTCTTGCCTCACTTCCTCCATATATTATGAAGAAGCATTCCGTGGACCATGTCAAGGGAAAACAATACGGCTTGACCGTAAGCCCAGCCTACCCTATATTTACCAGCATTCAGGAGGCACTTCATATGGGGAACAAAATGCAAAGAAATCTTGCCTATGCCTTTGCCGCGGAATCCAAGGCGTCGGTCAGGAACGATGCTTTTGCGCGAAAGGCGGATGCCGAAGGGTATGCCGGCATTGCAAGGCTTTTCAGAGCGGTATCTGAGGCGGAGTCGGTCCATGCGCGGCGCTACCTCATGCTGATGCGGGGCAAGGTCGGGAGCACTGAGGAAAACCTGGAGGCCGCCTTTCAGAGCGAAATCAAAGCCAATGTGGATGAGTATCCCAGCCTGATGAAGGAAGCGGCCGACGAGGGAGAGGAAGCGGCTCTGAAAGCGTTTTCCCACGCGAGAGACGTGGAAGACAGGCACGCAGAGCTCTACAAGAAGGCTATGAACGACATGCTGTCTGAACGGGAAACGATCTATTACGTGTGCCAGGTCTGCGGGTATGTGGCTGAGGACGAAGCTCTTGAAAACTGCCCGGTCTGCGGAGCGGTAAAGGGGAAGTTCAAGAGAATCGAGTGATGGGCAATGGCTAAAGACTTCTACGAAATCCTGGGCGTTAAGAAGACGGCCTCCGGGGAAGAGATCAAGAAGGCTTACCGGAAGCTTGCCCGCAAATGGCACCCCGATGTGAACCCGGGCAAGAAGGAGGCGGAGCAGAAGTTCAAGGAGATATCCCAGGCCTACGATTGCCTCGGCAGTAAGGAAAAAAGAAAGCTCTACGACGAATTCGGAGAAGACGGCCTCCGCACGGGCTTTGACGCTGAAAAGGCAAGACAATACAAACAATGGAGTTCTTTTCAACAGCAGCAGCAAGCGCGGGGAGGAGAAGAGCCTTTTGGTCGCTACCACAGGTACGAGGACATCTTCGGTGACCTGTTTGGTTTCGGCGGCGCTCGTTCAGAGTCCGGTGCGGCGGCTGGTGCAGGAAGAGATATCGAACATGAGATGACGATTGATCTCGTCTCCGCCCTCAAGGGATTCGAGACGAACCTCGCGATGCAGAAACCGGTAGCCTGCGGGGCGTGCAATGGGAGCGGAAACGATCCCAAGGCCGCCCTGTCCACCTGCACGGCGTGCGGCGGATCAGGCCGTCTGAATGTGGCCCAAGGCCCCATGCAGTTCACCAAGGCCTGTCCCCGCTGCAAAGGCCATGGCCAGGTGGGAAAACCGTGCAGCCAATGCGGCGGAAGCGGGCAGGTGGCAGGAACAGAGACGATTCGGGTCACCCTACCGCAAGGGGTGAAAGAGGGATCCAAGGTGAGGGTGGCCGGGAAAGGGGAACCCGGGTTTTATGGAGGGCCGCCGGGCGATCTTTATCTCATCATCCACATCGAGCCCCATCCCATTCTCAGGCGAGAAGAGGACAATCTCTTTATGGAGGTCCCGGTTACGGTGCGTGAAGCCATCCTGGGAGGCACGATCACGATTCCCACCATAGAGGGTGAGGTCAACCTCAAAGTTCCTGCAGGAAGTCAAAGCGGTCAGACGCTCAAACTCAAAGGGAAGGGCGCCATGAACCCCAAGACCAAACAACGGGGAGATTTGATGGCCAAGCTCGTGGTCAAGGTTCCGAAAACAGAGGACCGCGAGATCCTCGAAGCGGTCCGGAAAATGGATAGGTACTACGAAGAAGACGTTAGAGGGGCCCTTCGGTTGTGAGAATTTATTGTCTTCTTTTCAGGCGGCCCTGAAACTCCTGGGCCAGATCATCCAGAATTTCGTCAAACTGCCTTCTCATGTCAAACATCATCTGCCTCATGCGCAGAATGACTTCTACTCCAGGCAGGTTGACTCCCATGTCTTCCACCAGAGCTTTGACAAGCTTGAGCTTTTCGAGTTCCTCAGCCCGGAAGACCTTTGCAGGGGATTCCTCCCTGCACACAGGGCAAAGCAGTTCCTCTTCTTCGAGATCGGAAAGAAACCCTTCGTCCACCTCGAAAACTTCCATCACCTCAGTGACTGTCCAGAATTCCTTGTCCATGTTCAATGCCCAATAATCAATGTTCAATGAACAATGGGACTCGAGGTGCCCGGCAACCCCACCAACGCTTTCAGTTCCTCTCCGTCGATCTTCTCTTTTTCCAGAAGAACCTCGGCCCCTTTGTCCATCACGTCTTTCTTCTCTCCGAGGATGTCCAAAGCCCGCTTGTATTGAAGCGAAATGATCTCCTTGATCTCCTTGTCGATCATCTCTGCCGTAGCTTCGCTGTATTCGCCCCCGGCCGGCATCCCTGCTTCGACAAAGAGGGGTCTCTTCTCCCGGGAAAAATAAACCTGCCCGATGGTCACACTCATGCCGTACTCCTTGACCATGCTCCGGGCGATGTCCGTGGCCTTGGAAAGATCATTGTGTGCTCCCGTGGAGATATCTCCGAACACGATCTCCTCGGCCGCCCGCCCTCCCAGAAGGGTGGCAATTTTGTTCAGGAGTTCTGTCTTCTTCATCAGAAAACGATCTTCTGTGGGCACCTGCATGGTGTAGCCCAAGGCGGCAATGCCTCGAGGGATGATGGAAATCTTCTGGACCGGGTCTGTGCCGGGCAGCGAAAGAGCCACCAGGGCGTGTCCCAGCTCGTGGTAGGCCACGATTTTTCGTTCCTCCGGGTTGATCAGGCGGTTCTTCTTCTCCAAACCGGCCATGACCCTTTCGACCGCCTCCTCGAATTCCGACATGGTGACCTCTTTCTTTCCCCTGCGCACAGCGAGGAGAGCCGCCTCATTCACCAGATTGGCGAGGTCTGCACCGACCATTCCGGGTGTCATTGAAGCGATTTTTTCGATGTCCAGGTTTCTGGCTATTGTGACTTTCTTGAGATGGACATTGATAATTTCCTCCCGCCCTTTCTTGTCCGGACGATCCACCAGAATGTGCCGATCAAAGCGACCGGGCCGCAGCAGCGCAGGATCAAGAATCTCCGGCCTGTTGGTGGCGGCCATGAGGATCACCCCCACTTTCGGGTCAAAGCCGTCCATCTCCACGAGAAGTTGGTTCAGGGTCTGTTCCCGCTCGTCGTGGCCTCCGATGTTACCGAAACCTCTGGCCTTTCCTAGAGCATCCAGTTCGTCTATGAATATAATGCAGGGCGCTTTCTGTTTGGCCTGTTCGAAGAGATCTCTCACGCGCGCTGCGCCAAGACCCACAAACATCTCCACAAACTCGGAACCGCTCATGCTGAAGAAAGGCACTTGGCTTTCCCCTGCCACGGCCTTGGCCAAAAGGGTCTTGCCTGTCCCGGGAGGACCGACGAGCAAAATGCCCTTGGGCATTTTGCCGCCCAGCTGCGTGAACCTTCCGGGTTCTTTCAGAAAATCGATCACCTCCACCAGTTCCTGCTTTGCCTCGTCCACACCGGCCACGTCATTGAAGGTGACGTCGAGCTCGTTTTGCATGTAGATTTTTGCCTTGTTTTTGCCCAGCGTCATGAACCCTGCCTGCTGCCCTGCCATGCGCTTCATGAGGAAGTACCAGACGCCGAAAAAGAGGACGAGGGGAAAGATCCAGGAAAACAAATCCCGCAAAATCGTGGATTCCACCTGGCCTTTGAAGGTGACGCTGTGCTGTTCGAGAAGGGCGGATATCTCCGGGTCCACGCGCAAGGTCTTGAAGAGCTCTGTCTTGTTCGGATCCTTGTCGTCGACCTTCATCTTGCCCTGGATCTGGTTGGCGGAGATCGCCACCTCTGCAACCCGGTTTTCCTTGACCAGGGTCAGGAACTCGCTGTAGGGGATGGTCTTAATGGCAAGCGCTGAACCGAGATAGTTCTGGATCAGGAGAACGACCCAGATACCCAGCAGCACATACCAGATGGAAAACTTATGTTGCTTTTCCATTTCAAAACTCCTGTTTGAGGTTCAGAAAGCGAGGGAAGACCTGCACCCTCACTGTTTTGGGGGCTCTTTAGCCTTCAGTTTGAACTTGAGCCAGTCCACCATTTCCTGCATATTTTTGGCCATAAACCATCGCCCATTCGCAAAAACCCCGTAGTCGGCCCCGGCCATGGCGGAAGAAAATCGCGTGGAGTTGGCATAGAAGAGCCACTGCTCCACCCACTGCTTCTCGATCGCTTCGTTGAAAAGGCCGTCTTTCTGAGAGGCGGCCCCTTTTTTCCAGGCCGAGAGGAGCACGTTCGTAGCGGCCAGCGTCATCTCATTGGTTTTCTGGATCGTGTTTTCGAATCGCTCGAAATGACCCTCTACCCAGGTCTGACTGTGGCAGGACAGACACACCTTCTGCATGGTTTTTCTTCTCTCGGTTTGCTCTTCGCTGCCGATCAAGTATTCGGCGGCCGGTTCTCCTGTCAGCTCCGTGGGAAGCGGAAGGCCCGCTTTGTTCCTGATCACCGTGGTATCCGGTGACTTGGGGTGAGGGTGGGCATAGATCGGGCCGAAAATGCGCCATGGAAGGCGATCGTTCATCTGGTGAGTCCTCTCCGCAATGATCTCGCCGCCGCTGCTGACCATGCTGACATGGCAGGTGGCACAGGTGGGCGCAGCGATATCCTTGCCGATGCTCCAGGGAACATGGTCATAGTTCCAGCCGTGACCGAGAGCCGAATAAATATTCCCGTGCTTGCTCACTTCATAGACTTTAAAGGCAGGGACGTCCGGGCCTTTGTGGCACTGGGAACAGGTGTAAGGCTTTCGCGCCATTTCAATCGCAAACTGGTGCCGCGTGTGGCAGGCGCTGCAGGACCCCTTGCTTCCGTCAGGGTTGATTCGGCCGACGCCCTGGTTGGGCCATCCCGTGAGCACAGGAAAGGACATGTCTCCCTGATCCGTCTCCCTGGTCGCGAATCCCTTCACGTCAACGACCGTTCCGTGGCACTGTCTGCAGGCATCCGAAAGGGTCAATTCATCCGGGTCCCTGAGGGTTGTGGCCATGTCCTTGAAGGACTGAATACCGGTGACCGATTTGACCAGGCTCTGGTAGACAGGGTTGTTTTCAAGATTGCCGTGAGCCTCGGACATGAGGTTCTTTCCGAACTGGGTCACCTCAACAGGGTGGCATGTCGCACAATCCTGGGGGGTGACGACCACGTGGACTTTGTACCCGTTGTGATCGAAGCTGTCCTTGTGCTTTTCAGGATTGAGGGTGTGACACTCGGCACATCCCACCACCACGTTGGCAAGATTCTCCGGGATCTGCTCAAAAGAAACTCTTCTCTGTTTAGCCGCCACGCTTTTGGCCGCCCTGGGAATCACCCTGGACATGCGGCTTTTCTTCCACGCTGAAACGATGCCCGGGTTAAAGGTGCTGTGACATTCAATGCAGGCAGCGGATTCTTCACTGACCGGACCTTCAGTTCCTAACGCTTGAGCCGAAAAGAAAAACACCGCCACGAAGGCAACCAGCAAAGATTTCATGGTTTTCCGTCCCTTTCCACAACCTGATGGATTCGCAATAAGTCGTCACCCCGGTGAACCCGCCAGAGGTTTACCCGCCTCTGGAGGGCGGACAAGAACCGGGGTCCAGGCATTATGCAAGTGCTCGAAGAGCCTGGATTCCGGCCCGTTCGACAAGCTCAGGGTCCCGAGCCTGTCGAGGGACTTTTGCCGGAATGACAGAAAAGAGTCTTTTGCGACTCGTCGCAAGAGCATCAAACCCTGGAGCGTTCACCCCATCGCTCTCAATGCCTCTTCCGCAAGGTCTTTCACCCGGACCTTGGTGAGATCTTTTTCGACCAGGAGGACCAGCTCTGATTCATCTTGCGTCAACTTACGAAGCACTGGTTGCGCTTCTTTCACTTGGAGAAGACCCATGATGCGTACCGCCACACCCCGGATCACTTCATCTTGTGACTCCAGGTAGGGTAAAAGAAACGCTGAAGCTCCTTTGACCAATTCCGGTCTTTTCTCGGAGAGCCTGCCGATTCCCCACAGCAGGCCTCGCTGCAGCCCCTCGTGCTCAAGATAGTTCCCGTCCTCTCTCGCGTAGGACAGCAGAATAACAGCGTACTCCTGGGCAAGCCCGCTGTGAGCGGCCAGAATTTCTCCCATGGCCTCAGGAGATCCCCACCCGATTCCTCCTGACTCATCGTTTAGGGTCCACATGAGACGTCGCATGATCACCCTGGCGGCTTCCAGATCGCTCTCAGCCAGTCGACTGACAACTTGTCCCGCTGCCTTGACAGCCCCCCATTTCACCTTTTCATTGCCGCTCTGGATAAAAGACAAAAGGGGGTTTATGATCTGCCGGGGGGGAAATCGGCCTATCTCCACAAGGGCCTTGTCCAAATCGTCCTGACTCAAAAGATCGAAAAGCTTTTTCTTGAGGCTGCGACCGCGGTCCTTCAACTCAAGGGTCCTTGTGCCCGAGACAGGAATAGGGAAAAGAACCTTGACGGCAAAGTTTCAATTGAGGTCACAAGGTGCTGAAAAGGAATCAAGCTTCCTTTTCAAACTGGTCCTTGGAAGCCCCGCACACGGGGCATACCCAATCCCCGGGCAGCTTTTCAAAAGAAGTTCCAGCCTTCACGCCATTGTCAGGATCACCTACTGCAGGATCATACACATAACCGCACACGGAACACACATATTTAGCCATAGCCCAACCTCCTCCTTGAAGTATTCCCTATTCACCCTAGCGAAGAAACAAAAGATGCTTAAAATAGAACATCGTTTTGCGGTATGCCCGCAAGGGGCCCATGGATAAGATTACCGAATTGAGGCCCTGAAAGGCCTCGTGAATGTATGAATGATAAAAGTGGAAAAGCCTCCTGTCAAGGGGCTCGGAGCAAATCTCACACTCTTTCAGCTGGAAAACCAAAATAGACTTCAGCCTTTAATGCTCGCCCTTTAGGTATGAAAGGATCTTCTATCAGAGCTGGCCGATACTCTAAACGATCGCCCCTCGTAGACGTCGGGGCTTTCCTTCTGGTCATAGCGGTTCTCACCTGGATCACGGGTACAGGGACCGCGAAACTGGGCTACAACTGGCAGTGGTATCGGGTGCCCCAGTATATCCTGACCCATGAGGAGGGAAGGTGGCTTGCCGGCCCTCTGATCGACGGGCTTATGGTCACCTTTGAGATCACAGGGGTCAGTCTCGTTCTTGCATTCAGCTTCGGATTGATCAGCGCCCTGTGCCGCCTGTCGGATTCGTATTTGGCCAGGACGGTCGCCCGTGTGTATCTGGAGTTGATCCGGAATACGCCTCTCCTGGTCCAGCTGTTTTTCATTTACTTTGTCATGGCACCGATCTTTGATCTCGGCCGCTTCGCTTCTGCCGTGCTTGCGCTGAGCCTGTTCGAAGGAGCCTATGCGTCGGAGATTTTCAGGGCCGGCATCGTTTCGATTCACAAAGGCCAGTGGGAGGCTGCGCACAGCCTCGGTCTCAGTTCCTTCGACGCGTACCGGCGGATCATCCTGCCCCAGGCCATTCGCCGCATCCTTCCTCCTCTCACGAGCCAGGCCATATCCCTTGTCAAAGACTCCGCTCTCGTCAGCACCATCGCAGTCTATGATCTTACGATGAGAGGCCGGGAGATCATATCAGAGACATTTCTTGCTTTTGAGATCTGGTTTACCATTGCAGCGATCTACCTTCTCGTCACCGTGAGCCTTTCCATCGTGGTGAGCATGATGGAGAGGCGATTGGGCGAGACCGGGTAGGAGGTGAGGGCTTGGACAAGAACGTTCCCGGAGAAGAGATCATTGTTGTGGATAACGTCTTCAAGACTTTTCCCGGGGGGGTGTGCGCGCTTTCCGATTTCTCCATTCGAGTACGCCGGAAGGAAGTGCTGGTGGTGATCGGCCCGTCAGGGTCCGGAAAATCGACTTTTCTGAGGTGCTTGAACGGGCTCGAAGAAGTCGACAGCGGGTCAATCATGATAGACGGTATCCCGCTGGATGAGGACAAGCAGAACCGGCTGGAAATTCGTAAAGAAGTGGGGATGGTTTTTCAGTCTTTCAACCTTTTCCCCCACCTGACGGTGCTTGAGAATTTGAACCTGGCCCAAGTCCTGGTGAGGAAGAAGACCAGGAAAGAGGCCATGGAGTTTTCCAAGGCGTTGCTCAACAAAGTGGGCATTCCCGAAAAGGCCAACATTTTTCCAAATCACCTGAGTGGAGGCCAGCAGCAGCGGGTCGCAATCGCAAGGGCTCTGGCCATGATGCCCAAGGTCATGCTCTTTGACGAAGCCACAAGCGCCCTGGACCCTGAAATGACGGGAGAGGTGCTGGCGGTCATGAAGCAACTTGCGAGGGAGGGAATGACCATGGTGGTGGTGACCCACGAGATGGGCTTTGCCAGGGAAGTGAGCGAGCGGATGGTGTTCATGGAAGGCGGGCGGATCATCGAGGAAGGGCCCACAGAGCGGTTTTTCACCAACCCGAAAGAAGAGAGGACGAGGCTTTTCCTGAGCCAGGTGCTGTGAGCGCACCGGAATGATGGAATGCTGGAAGATTGGAAGGAGCGGGAATCCAGAGTAAGGTCCTCCCCTTTTCTAAAGGGGAGACAGAGGGGATTTGGGATTAACCGAAAGAAACAACAGAGAGGAGGTCGAAGATGAAAAAAAGAATGATGGGTTTGGCGCTTATCGTCGCGGTGTTGATGCTCATGGGACCGGCGTTTGCCGGAGAAGTTCAGCAGAAGCTAACCGGCGAAAGCACGCTGGAGCAGGCCCTCAAAAGAAAAACACTGAAAGTAGGGATGTCTACGTTCCAGCCCTGGGCCATGAAAGACAAGACCGGCAATCTCGTGGGCTTTGAGATCGATGTCGCTAAGCGTTTAGCCGAGGACATGGGGGTGAAAGTGGAATTCGTTCCCACGAACTGGGACGGCATCATCCCGGCGCTTTTGTCGGGCAAATTCGACGTGATCATCGGCGGCATGGGGATTCTCCCGTCGCGCAATCTGAAAGTGAACTTCACCATCCCCTATGACACGAGCGGCATGTCCCTGGTGGCGAACAAGGAGCTGGCCGGCAACTTCAAAACCCTGCAGGATTTCAACCGGCCTGAAGTGACCCTTGCGGTCCGGCTGGGCGCCACCCCTGTGGCCGCTGCCCAAAAATTCATGC
The DNA here is from genome assembly GCA_964580575.1 of uncultured Desulfobacteraceae bacterium. Classification (GTDB taxonomy): domain Bacteria; phylum Desulfobacterota; class DSM-4660; order Desulfatiglandales; family HGW-15; genus CAVPDE01. The sequence continues at coordinate 17,449 of CAZOLJ010000017.1, read as the reverse complement.
CCAAGGCGCAGCTGACCAAGTTCGATGACGAGTCCAAGGCCATCCAGGAACTTCTCAACGGCAAGGCCCACGCAGTCATTGCGTCTGCACCCATGCCGGCCTACCAGGCCTTGAAGTATCCGGACAAGCTGTTCCTGCCCTTGAAGGAGACCTTTACCAAGGAACCGATCGGATTCGCTCTCAAGAAGGGGGATGTGGACACCCTCAATTACTTCAACAACTGGATCACGGTCAGGCAGGCGGACGGATGGCTGGCCGAACGCAAACACTACTGGTTTGAAACGACGGACTGGGAAAGCCTCGTGAAGTGAGTCTAAAGCGGCGCTGCGGGCCTGATTCGGGCCTCAGCGCCTTTTCCGTGATGGATGCCCCTTGATCAAGAAAAAAGCGAAAATCCGGCTTTTTGATCTCCTCCTGGCCTGCGTCATTCTGGTCGCGTTGGGTTATGCCGCCCACCGGATCACCGTCTACCTTCATTACAAGTGGGACTGGGAATCCGTGCCCCAGTTTCTTCTGCGGTTTGATCAAGAGACCGGGGGCTGGGTGCCCAATGTTCTGCTCCTCGGGCTCTACAACACAATTCGCTTGAGCCTGTGGGGGACTTTCCTTGCCACCCTTATCGGTCTGGTCATGGGGCTCTGCCGCGTGAGCCACAACCTTTTCAGCCGGCTCATCGGGCGGACCTATGTGGAACTGGTCCGCAATGTGCCGCCCCTGGTGCTGATTTTCATTTTCTACTACTTTCTGAGCGGGCAGGTCATGTCCTTTTTGGGCATTGACTCTTTTCTCTCTTCCCGCTCCCAAGGTTTTCAGGATGCCGTCGCGTTGTTCCTGGCCCCCCCGTCCATGTTTTCAGCCTTTGTCTCCGCCCTCATCACGCTCGCCCTTTTTGAAGGCGCTTACATCACGGAGATCGTGAGGGCCGGTATCCAATCGATTGAGAAGGGGACCTGGGAGGCGGCCTATGCGCTCGGTCTTTCGCGATGGCAGCAGCTGCGCTACGTGATCCTGCCTCTGGCGGCCCAGAGGATTCTTCCTCCCCTGGCCGGCCAATTCATTTCAACGATCAAGGACTCGGCCATTGTTTCCGTCATCTCCATTCCGGAACTGACCTTCCAGGGCATGGAACTCATGTCCGCCACGTACCTCATTTTCGAAGTCTGGATCGTCATCACGGCGCTCTATCTCCTCCTGACCCTTGCCCTTTCCCTGGCCATCGGGCGTTGGGAGATCTATCTTCGGAGAAGCGAAGCCTGATGCCGCAGCAGAGCGCATTGACCACGGAGCCCATTCCTCAGCTTGTGCGGCGGATCGCTGTTCCGGCCAGCATCGGGTACTTTTTCAACACCATGTACAACGTGGTGGACACTTATTTTGCGGGCCTCATTTCCACCCAGGCCCTTGCTTCCCTCTCTCTGTCTCTCCCTGTTTTCTTCATCATCATTGCCACGGGAACAGGGGTCTCCACAGGCGCAACCGCCCTGATCGCAAACGCGCTCGGAGCGGGAAAGCGCGAGGAGGCAAGGCTCTACGCAGCACAGGCGATTTCTTTCGGAATCCTGACCGCGCTGGCTCTGACGGTTTTAGGGTTGCTGATTTCCCCGTTTCTTTTCAAAATCCTGGGCGCCACCGGAGAGTATCTCTCCATGGTGCTGGACTACATGAACACGCTTTTTTTGGGGACCGTCCTCTTCCTGGTCCTCTACATGTTCAACGCCGTCCTGAACGGCCAGGGGGAAACCAAACCCTTTCGAAATATCCTGATCGTGGGTTTCTTTCTCAACATCGGGCTTGATCCGTGGTTCATTTACGGCGGTCTTGGGGTTCCGGCCATGGGGGTTGTGGGCATTGCCCTGGCCACGCTCGTATCGCAGGCGATCGGATGTGTGTATTTGGGCTACAAGGTTTTGCAGACCGGCCTTGTCTCCAGGCAGGATCTGGCGAATGCTTTGCCGAGGCTTGGACCGTTCAGGGAAATTGCCCGTCAGGGGTTCCCGGCCAGTGCCAACATGCTCACCGTGGGAATGGGGATTTTCGTGATCACCTACTTCGTGAGCCTCTTCGGCAAAGAAGCGGTTGCCGCCTACGGCAGTGCCATGCGAGTGGAACAGATCGTTCTGGTTCCGAGCATCGGCCTCAACATCTCGACCCTCACGCTGGTCGCTCAGAACAACGGCGCCCGGCTATTCGGCCGGATCAAGCAGACCCTCGACATTGCCCTTTCCTATGGAGCCGTTCTCATGGGGATCGGCACCGTTCTGGTCTTGATAGGTGCGGATTACCTCATGACTTTTTTCACAGACGACCCTTCGGTGATCCGGATGGGAGCGACCTATCTCAGGATCGATGCTCTGGTTTTCTACGCCTACGTGGTTCTCTTTGCCCACGTAGCTGCACTCCAGGGTATGAAGAGACCCCTGTATGCCTTGTGGATCGGGTTGTACAGGCAAATCGTGGCACCCGCGATCCTTTTCTGGTCTCTCGTTCACGTGTTCGAGGCAGGACTGACCGGTCTCTGGTGGGGAATCTTCGGGGTGACCTGGAGCGCCGCCCTGTTTACGCTTTTCTACGCCCGGCGATTGATCGGACGGGAGAGCGGCACGTCGTGACGGCGCTCTATTCCTTTCTGCCTCCCTCTCCCTTGACGGGAGAGGGTCGGGGTGAGGGTGGAGGCAGTGCTCGTCTACATCGGCACAAAACGATTTGCCGCGAAGTATTCTTCCTTGAGCAGGTCGAGCTGGTTCTTGAATGAATCGTAGTGGCCCTGCTCCCACTCCGCCAGTTCCGTGTAGAACTTCTTTGCCGCGGGAGTCTCTGCTTTTGCCGCGCACTTGCGGTAAAAGCCCGCAGCCTCCATCTCCAATTTCATGCCGATGGTCAGGGCGCTCACTTCGAAGTGGCTGGTCTTGATCCTGTTCTGAATCTCCTTGCTGAAGATAGGGCTTGATCCGCCTTTCTTGTGGCTTTTAGGAAGTTTTTTCGTGAAATCATACTCTCCGTTCTTAAGAATGGACTGGTACTGGTGCCGCAGGGTGTTGAAGTGTCCCATCTCTTCGTCGGCCATCCGGGAGAAGGTTTCCTTCCCCTTGGGGTCTCTGGTGTTTTTTGACGCAGCCTTGTAGAATTGATGACCCGTGAGTTCCGCTTCCATGGCGGTCTTGAGACCGTCCAGCACTTTTTCCGTCTGCTTGTTCATGATCCGATTCCTTTCTGTATTCATTCCGTCACCGGCACGGCGAATTTCTTTTCCCGGAAATGGAGCTTTGCCCTCTGACAGCGCGGGCAGGTGCATTGGTCCGGAAGCTTGTCAAAAGCAGTTCCCGGCTTCCACCCGCATTCCGGATCCCCTTTTTCCGGTTCATACTGGTACCCGCAAGGGCACTGATAAAGATGGACCTTTCTCATTTTCATAGAGCTCACCCCTGAATCAAGCCGACCACTTTCCGTTACGCATTGGTTTCCCCCTCCCCTAACCCCTCCCACCAAGGAGGGGAATTCTGATGGATCACGGATATGTTCCTCCCCCCTTGATGGGGGAGGCGAGGTGGGGGTGAAGTGAAGTTGCTCTTGAGAAGGTTCAGCCTGTTTAGTCTATGCGAACATTTTCTCAGGAGGCCGCCGCTCCGGCACATAGTCGTGAGGAAGATTTCCCTCGTTCCACTCCTGGGACACATAGAGGCTACAATAGCAGCTCCCGAATTCCTTAACGTCCGGAACGCGGTACACGCACGGGCAGATGATGTCCTGATCCTTGGTCCGATCTCCTGAGGACAATCGGCAGGGACAGCACATGTATCCGTAGCGCTTTTTGTTCTCCAGGAGGCCTGCGAGAAGACCGTCAACCATCTCGCGGTCCTTGTTGAAATAGTACCCCTTCGGCTCCTGAAGCTTCCTCAAGCTCTCGTACAGCTTGTTTACCTCGTTCATGACAGACCGAGCGCCTCCTTGATCTCCAGCTCTTTGAAGCCGACGATCACCTTGTCGTTGATGATGATGGTGGGAAAAGAGCACCGGGGGTTCAATTTTCGCACATCATCCAGGATAGCGGTCCTTTCATCCCCCTGAAGCATATCCACATCGGTGAATTCATATTTCACGGAGCACTCATCCAGGAGTTTCTTGGTTGATTTGCAGTGACTGCAGGTGCTCAAGCTGTAAATCTTCACTTTGTCTTCCATCAGTGTCCTCCTTTTCGGTTCTCAGCCCCTCGCTTCCACAAGAGCGCCGAGGGTGGCCAGATGGCCCTTTTCTTCTTCAGCAATGTCATGCAGAACAGACCGGCTTTGAGCGTCCTGAAGCTTCTGAGCGTACCTCATGTAGAGATCCAGGGCTTGTGCCTCCAGCATCATGGCCAGGCTGAGAAGATTTTCAACCGTGTCCAGCAACGGCCTGTTTTTCTCCAGAAACTCTTCCCCTGTAAAACCCCCCTCCATGACGCCTGAGACACTCCGCTTTTCAAAGAGACCCCTGTCCTGGGTCGCCGGTTCAAGCGCCTGATACAGCGCGAAGAGCTTGTCTTTGTGTTTTTCCTCGATGCGGATGAGCTTTCCCAGGGTTTCGCCGGCTTTCTGATCCACGGTCATGCCCGACACGCTTGAATAAAAATCGGCCAGCCCCTGTTCCATGCCATAGGCGAGAACGATCACCTCATGAGGAGATTCATCTCCTTTCAGAGGGGTCAGGCCCCTCTCCGCAGGACCGAAAGCGTTGAAACCCTGCCAGGCCGCAATTCCGCCTTTCAGGTTATAGACCTCCTCAAAGCCCTGGCCTGCAAGGAACTGCGCAGCAGCACTGCTGCGGCCTCCCATGGCTCAGTAGGCGATGACCGGCTTACGAGGGTCAAGCTCTCCCAATCGACCCGCAAGCTCAGGCAGGGGGATGAGCTTGGCAGCGGGAATCCGTCCCTTTTCGTACTCTGAAGGCTGACGGACATCGAGGAGGGTGTACGTTCCTACCTTGTGCTCCTTGATGTACGCCCGTGCCTCTTCGGCGTCTATGCCGGCAACCGGAGTCAGAAACTGCATCCACTTCATCCTTGCTTGCCTCCCGGAAACTGGATCAAACTAAATCGTGTTTTCGAATTTACCACTGTCTTTCTCCGACCACAACGAGAATTCAGTGATTAAATCCCAACTCCGGAGCTCGTCTTGTCATTCCCTCCGAAGGGGGTTATGATGGGGCAGTTCAGAGGAGATTGGAGTTATGGAAAAAGAGACGATCGATGGAGTAGAGCTCCATCTGACGCAACCGGATAATGTGCCGATGGTCTGGGTCGGTCAGCAGGAACTGGTCAGCCAGGTCCTTGCCGCCTGGATGGTCATCGGGGATGACGACATCCCCTTGAACCCGCGCCTTGTGGGAAAACCGGGCGTGGGAAAAACGACCCTGGCCTACCACGCAGGCCGGGTCCTGGGACGACCGGTCTACATTTATCAGGCGACCATGGACACGAGACCCGAAGATCTCATCGTCACCCCGGTGATTTCGGACGCGGGAAAGATCAAGTACATGGCCAGCCCCATTGTCTCAGCCATGATCAAAGGAGGGATCGCGCTCATCGATGAAGGAAACAGGATGAGCGAAAAGAGCTGGGCATCCCTGGCTCCGCTCATGGACAACCGGCGATACGTGGAGTCCATTGTGGCGGGCATCAAAATCAAGGCACACCCCGATTTTAGGCTTTGCACCACCATGAACGATGATGCCAGCACCTTTGAGCTTCCGGAGTACATTCATTCCCGGCTTCAGCCTCAGATTTTCATCGATTTTCCTGAAAGAGATGAAGAACTCCTGATCTTGAAAACGAACCTGCCCTTTGCTGAAGAGGAGATCCTGGAGTACGTGGTGGACTTCCTCCAGGATGCCCACGAGATGGAGGAGCGCTACAGCGTGAGAGACGGCATCAACATTGCGCGATACGCTCTCAAGCGGCTCGTGGAAAAGGGGGAGCGCCTGACGAGCGAGGAGCGCAGAGCGAGAGTCCTCGATTATATGAAAGAGGCGGCTTCGATGATTCTGGATCAAAATGCGGCGCGCTATTTCGCGGAATCCCTGGACGTCGATGAAGACGACGAAGAAGAATAGAATCGAGTGGAAAAACATCCGGATCCTTCCCATTCTTCACAACCGGATGGAATTCGCGCTGGAAGTGAGGCGCCAGTTCGAGGAGTTCAAGCCCGACTGCGTGGCAGTGGAGTACCCGGCGACCCTGGGAGACTTGATCCTGAAAGGGATCGCAAGACTTCCTCTTCTTTCTGCTGTCTACTACCAGGAGACCGATGGAGCGCTTGTTTATCTGCTCCTTGAGCCTACCGATGGGCAGGTGGAGGCCCTGAGGCTTGCCGCCGAAAAGAAATTGGAGATCCACTTCGTTGACCGGGACACGGAGGGATACCCGATCGACCGCTCGCCCATGCCCGATGCCTATGCGGTTCGAAGAATCGGTCACTTCCTTTACTGCAAAGCCTACCTTGAGACGATCCAGGAGGAGATGATCCCGCCCCAGGACACGCTCCGCGAGAAAACCATGGCCTATCATCTTCAGAAACTCAGCGAGACCGGGGGCAGGATTCTCTTTGTTTGCGGGCTGTACCACCTGCCCGGTCTTCTGCGGATGCTGGAGCGGCTTCAGACCGAGGTGATCGGCCGAAGGCATCGCGAAGGAGCGGGCCTTGCGCACCTTCACGAGGAATCGATCCGCGAAGTGCTGGAGGAAATGCCTTTCCTGATCGCCCATTACGAACGCTTCAGGGCCGAGGGAGGCGGGGAGGAGCCGGATCGGATGAGGATTCACCATCAGCTCATCGAGGAAGCCCGACGCAGCCACTGGAAGAACAGCAAGGAAGAGTTGACCCACAGCCAGGTCAAGGTGCTTCACAAGTTCGCGAGGAACTACGCTTTCATCACAGGGGCTCTCGTGCCTAACTTCTATCAGCTCGTTGTTGCCGCTCGGGGAGCCGCAGACGACAACTTTGCCTATGAGCTGTGGGAGAGGGGAAGCGAGTACCCGTGGCAGACTGAGAAACCCGAGCTGCCGGTCATCCGGCTGAGCGGGGAGGAGCTCTTTCTGGATCAGAAGAGGATACGTTTTCACAGAAGGCTCAAGACTTTTCGGAGGCGTCTTGTTTCTGTGCCGGTGAAAAAGAAGATCCGCGAGAAAAAGCCCGGAGAATGGGAAAAGACTTTCGACAAGTTCTTCATCTGCTCCTATCCGCCGGAAGATGTGGTGATCGAGGGATACGGCCGCTATCTGCAGGAGAAGGCTCTCAGGATTAAGACCGAAGAGCATTCACGGATTGTTCCCTTTGTGAGCTCCATGATGGAAGGCATTGACATCCGGGAGACCATCCGGAACTGGCTCAAGGGAGAGGTCTATGTCAAAGAGGGAACGCCTTTCCGCGGGAAGGTCGGATCGGTCGTCGTGATCTTCGATCCGGATTCCCCGGACAAGGTGGGCAAGGAGAATTACCCGTGGAAAGTCACCTGGCTTGGCGAGCACGAGCAGGAATCGGACATGGCCTTTTACAGCACGCCTGCGGGGGAGGTGATGGACGGCCCGGGGATTTCAAGGTGCCAGCACGGAGGGTTTATGCTGACCTATCCCCCTTTGAGGGTCTACGACATCTGGAAGGATTCCTATTTCGACGTGGCGAGAAACAAGCCGGAAAGGCTTCTCATGGCTGCCCTTGATTACAGCCTTGAGAAGCATGTGGTCTACGTCGCTGCGACGCCGCCCTCGGGCCGGTGTCAGAGCCTCGCGGCCCGGCAGGGAAAGAAGATCATTTACACGCCCATCGGGAGCTTTTCTCCGGTTACGCTCAAGAGGATCCGGCAGTTCCACGTTCTCGAGGGTCACTACGTGCGCAAGTATGCCAGGCAGTACATCCACTGAAGGAGATCAACGTGTCAGACACGACAGCCCCCACCAACCTCCGCGGCTTCATCGAAGAACTCAAGAAAGACATTCTTGAAGAAACAAAACGAGCCTATGGGGAAAAAGCGTTCGATCGATGGAGGAACCCGCTCTACGAAGGAACCCTGGCCAACCCCGATGGTTATGCGTGCCTGAGAAGCAGCTGCGGGGACTCGGTGGAATTGTTTTTGCAGTTTGACGGTGAGCGCGTGAGCCACGCCTCCTTCCGAACCGCAGGGTGCGGGGCCGGCGCAGTCTGCGGCTCCTATGCCGCGGAGATGGCTTTACACAAAAGCCCGGAAGAGATCCTGCAGATCACGGACCAAAGCATCCTCGAACGCTTGGGCGGCCTTCCAAGAGAAGAAGAGCCCGTCGCCACCCTTGCCGCCGAGACGCTCCACGCGGCTCTTCGAGATTTCATCTGTAAACAGAAAGAACGCGATGAGAAGAAAACAAAACGGGGACACGCTTAAATAACCCGCCTTCGCAGGAAGCCACGGTCTCCTGCCCTTGGGGCTCCACTTTGAAAGCATTGGAGATTTCTGATCAAGAAAGTTTTTGAAAAAAGGGCTTGATTTCCTCACCGAAACATGTCATAAATACTACCCTCAGCGTAGTAATACTTCCCCGTGAAGTTCTAGTATACCGTTTCGCCTATTTCATCGGGCGACTCTAATTGCGAATCTATTTCGGAGACACGGCCTCCGCCTGGTTTCATCTCGGCTTCGAATTTCCTGCGAGCTGAACGGGTGGATGGGCGTGGCAGAGATTTTGCTGCTAAAGGGCATGAGAGCGTTAGCTGTGATTTCTGGATTTCTTGCGGGGAAGGTGAAAATCCGAAATCCGAAGCTCGAAATCCGAAACAATATCCAATGATCCAAATTCGAATGACCAAAACCGTGTGCCACTGGGTTTTTGTTTTGAACATTGGAGCATTGGAATTTTGAATTTGTTTCGAATTTCGAGATTCGAATTTGGGTGCGGCCAAACACCTGCATCCCGAAATGGCACGAGAGAGTGTGCGGTGACGGCAAAAAAGCTTCAAATTTTATTGATGCCCGGCGGAGCAGGGACTCTGAAGAGGCTGGCCATTCCAAAGCCCCTCATGGTCTTCGGGATCTGCTGTGTCGTTTTGTGGTTCGGCATCGTATCCTACATTGTGGCAGATTATCGGACCGTGAGAGGGCCGTGGCGTGAGTTCGAGCGCCTCGGGAAGGAAAATGCGGAACAAAAAGAGACCCTCCGGCGCATGACGGAAGAAATCATTCAGGTCGCTCACGATCTTGGGGGCTTGCCGGAGTATGACGGGAAAGGAGAAATCGGGGAAAAGCTCCAGGAAGCCTATGACGGTGTCCATGCGCTCATTCCCTCCGCACCAACCGATGGGTCCCAGTCCCCGCGGCCGGCGCGTGAGAGCTACCGCTCCCTGGTCCGCGAGATGCACGCAATCCTGGAGTCTCTTGACCGCGAGCTGGGCAGCCTAGCGGTGCTTTACAATCCGAGGGTCCTTTATGGAATAGGCGGTTCACCCTCGGACGGGCAGGGAGGCAGTGATGCGTTACAAGATCTGGAGGCGGCGAACCGGGCACTGATCGAAAGGCGGCTCAGGAAGATCGCGCGTGAGCTAGGTGTTGCACCGCGGCTTGCGCTCAGCATGGCCAAAGTTGAATCCAAATTCGACCACAAGGCCGTTTCACCAAAAGGAGCCATCGGGGTGCTTCAGGTCATGCCGCATGTGGCATGGGAAGAATATGAAGTGACGGCGGAGAGACTGTTCGATCCGGACGTGAATATTCGAATCGGCCTGACGGTCATGAAATCGCTTCTTCGGCGCTTCGATCAGAACCTGGACCTTTCTCTCGCAGCGTACAACGCAGGACCGACAAAAGTCGTTGAAGCAGGGTATCAGGTCCCTCCCATCAGGCAAACCCAGGAGTATGTCAAGCGTGTCAAGCAGGCCATGAGTGAATACGGCCCCCTCTACTGGCACGATTAGCGACCATAACAATTCCGTCCCTCCTGAGCAGCATCGCTCGGGTGTCTCCGCGTTGCTCGCAGCGGACAGCCGAGGGCTAAGCCTCGTGGACTGCGTGAGTTTCGAGGTCATGCGGAATTTGGGAATTAGAGCAGTGTTCGGCTTTGATCCACACTTTAAAGAACAGGGAGTTACCCTCATTCCTTAGACCGGGCCTTCGCGCTTCAAGATTTTGTGAGTCGATGCAGTTCTTCTAGCAGTCGATCCCCTTCTTCAATCGTGTTGTAATGCACCAGGCCCACGCGGATCATGCCGCCCTTGTCTTCCACATCCAGCCGTTCCGTCACGGCAAGAGCGTAGTAGTTGCCGTCCCAAACAAAGATTCCGCGTTCTCCAAGGGCGTCGGCGATCCGGCGCGGGGCAAAGCCCTCGATACGAAAAGCCACAGTAGGCACGCGCTGGTCAAAGCGACCCGGATCGGTGATGCCGTAGATCCGGAGCCCCTTGATCCGCTGGAGACCGTTGATCAAATGGGTCACAAGACCGCGCTCATAGTCCTGGATCAGTTTCAGGCTCGAGAGGATTCGCTCCCGACGCGTTCCCCTGTCTCCGGAAAGGGAAACAAGGTATTCCACGGCTGCAAGAGTTCCGGCAATGCCTTCGTGGTTCTGTGTGCCTGTCTCGAATTTGTGGGGCGGCCGATTGTCGGCAGGCCTCACCTTGTAGGCCGGCAAACGGTCGAGAAGATCGTACTTGCCGTAGAGAACACCTTCGTGAGGACCGAAGAACTTGTAAGCGGAACAGACCAGAAAGTCACAGTCCAGGCCCTGAACGTCTATGGGGCCGTGGGGTGCATACTGAACAGCGTCCACAAAAAGAAGAGCGCCGAAGGCATGGGCCATTTTTGAAATCATCTCCACGTCATTGATCGTTCCCACGGCATTGGAGGCCAGGCCGCATGCGACGATCTTGGTTTTTTTAGAGAGCTGCCTTTCCATGTCGTCCAGGTTGAGGGAACAGTCTTCGTGGCGAAAATCCACCCAACGAAGGGTGGCACCCGTGTCACGGGCAAGAAGCATCCATGGACTGATGTTGGCGTCATGATCCAGACGGGTGACGATCACTTCGTCGCCCGGCTTTATCCATTGGGCCAGGGCACGGCTCAAGCCCATAGTCAGAGTCGTCATGTTGGGGCCGAAGGCGACTTCGTTACGGGAAGCGGCGCCGAGCATGTCGGCTATGGCCTGATGAGCCTCCTCCAGCATAGCGTCGCTGCGGCGACTGGTTGGGAAGGCGCCGCCATGGTTCGCATTGTCTTGCTGGAGGTAGTGGACCATGGCGTCGATGACCGTCTGCGGCACCTGGGTGCCGCCCGGGTTGTCAAAGTAAACGACCGGTTTCCCATTTTGAGTTTGTGACAAGGAGGGGAACTGCTTACGAACTGCTGTAACATCAAACATATCTGGAATCCTCGCACCCTGACCGCCGACGGCTGACAACCCCTTATTAACGTTTATCCCTTATTCTTTCGATAATGGCGCTCGTCGAGTAGCCTGCCACGAAAGGAAGGCTCTTGACCACTCCGCCCGCCTTCTTGACCACCTCCGCTCCGATGATCTTGTCCTCGGTCCAATCTCCTCCTTTGACGAGAACATTCGGAACCAATTGCTTGATCACCTTCAGAGGATTGTCCTCATCGAAGAGAACCACCGCATCCACAAAGCTCAAAGCGGCTACGAGCTCCGTCCTTTCGTCCTGGGACTGGATAGGCCTGTTCGCGCCCTTGATGATTCTCACGGAGCGATCCGTGTTCACTGCAACGACAAGATAGTCGCCCATCTGCCGGGCGGCATAAAGGTAGCGCATGTGCCCGGGGTGGAGCAGATCGAAGCAGCCGTTGGTGAAGACGATGTGCTTTCCATGAGCCTTGAGCGCCTTGATCTCCTTCTCGAGGTCCGAGAGGTCTTTGACCTTCTTTCTGTATTCTTCCATGTTCTTCACCTGTCTCGAAGGCATCTTACCGCAGAGGGCGCAAAGGTTATGCGGTTGAGGTTCGGGCCAGGACCAGACAAAGGACTCCGTCGGCGCGGGCCCGCTTCAGTGCTTTGGCACACTCGTTCAGCGTGCTGCCCGTAGTCGCCACATCATCCACCAGCAGAATCGTTCTCCCTTTGACAGCCTGGGGTTTCACGACTTCAAAGGCTTTTCGCACATTTTTCTTTCTTTCTTCACTGCTCAGCCCGGTCTGAGGTTTTGTGAACTTCGTTCTTCTGAGGGAGAGGAAATCCAAGTCAGAGTCTGTTTTTGATGCCACGACCCTTGCAAGAAGGAGACTCTGGTTGAAGCCCCTGGCTCTCAAGCGTCTGGGATGAAGAGGAACGGGCATGATCAAGGATCCTTTCAGTTCTCCGATCCGGGTTTGTGCAAAGGAGGCAAGAAGGGACCCCAGGGAATCGGCCAGGTGAGTCCTCTGAGCGTATTTCAGCTCGTGGATCGCCGTCATCAAGGCCCCGGCGTAAAGATAAGGGGCCCGTGCAATGTCATAAGAGGGCCTCTTCCTGAGGCAATCTTCACAGACGCGATCCCGCTCTGTCCCGCCAGAAAAGGGCCTTCCGCACAAGGAACAAATCGGGGACTCGATCTCCGTGAAGCCCTTGAAGCAATCCTGGCAAAAGGGAAGGTTCTGATCGCCCTGCAGGGTATTCTGGTCCTGCAGGAACGCCTGGCAGACAAGACATCGCGGCGGGTAGATCAAATCGATCAGGCTTTTCAGGGCTTTCATTCTTTGGATTCCTTCACAAAACCCTGAAAAGAAGCCTCAGGATTGATGCCGGGACACGCTTCTTTGGCATGATTCCACGTCGCTCTGTCTTTCACAAGGGCAGGGTAAAAGGGCCACAGCGAGCACGGTCCCGGTTTGACCGGGTGGATAAGGCACTGCTGATCCTGATCGAAAAAAGTGCAGTAGCCGCTCGAAGCGCTTCGGATATAGAGCCGGCCATGTCTTTCCTCACCGTGGAGAGCGATGAAGGACTCGGCGGTCAGGCCGAGGAAATCGGCGATCTTTTCGATTTCCTCCGATTGAAGAAGAATGCCGCCTTCGCCGTAACAGCACTCTCCACATTTCTTGCACTCAAAAGCTTTCATCCTCAAGTGCCCAATGCGGGCCTTTGGCCGCAACCAAATAGATACCTCATACGACACCCTGCGAAATGAAATGCTCAAGCTCCTTGCAAAACTCAACCTCACTGCTCAACATGCGTACTGACAACATGTGGGTAATTTAAAAACCCTAAGGGCCTAAACCATTCACCACGAAAGCACGAAAATCGGAAAACACGAAAAAGGGCAAGGGGGTTTATCAAACCATCTTCTTTCGTGCCTTCGTACCTTCGTGTTTTCGTGATAGGTCCTTTCTTCAGTTGTTTCCTTTTGTGTCTGGGGTGATATCATTAGGGTTACAGGCCGGCCAGTTCCTTCATGTACTGAATCGTTGCATCAAAACCCTTCGTACCGACCACGATCGCCACAACCGAAACCACAAAGCCTGCCGCCACACCCGCTGCCTTGAGAACCTCCTTCCTCTTTCGCCATGTGATCTCCTGTTCTGTGTGCCGGTACGGAATGCTCACCAGGATGGGAAGTTTGAGATCTTTCTGTATCTCATCAGGGCTCCGGTACGATGTGTCCATCATCTCCACCAGATAGACCAGCCCTCCCCCCACCCCAAGTCCCAAGGCTAGAACCATGAGGAAGATTTTTCTGATATCAGGATCCACCGGGTAAGTGGGGATCTTAGCAGGATCAATGACTCTGAACTGTTCACCCTTCTGCTTTTTCTCCATGCTAACGGCTATGTCGGCCTCCAGTTTTCTCTTTAGGAGGGAGTCGTACAGCGATTTCAAATTCTCGTAGTCCCGCTGGATAGAGAACAGCTCCTGTTCCCTCTTCGGTGTGTCCTCCACTCTCTTCTGATATACTGTCATTTCTCCCTGGACTTTTCTCATCTCCACTTTGGCGCTCGCAATGTCCAGTTCAATGTCCCTCAGCTGCTGTACAAGCGTCTGCTCCGCTCTCGACAGGCCTACTGTTTTTCCTGCTGAATCAGGCGACTGTTTTGACTCTGAAGCCTCCAGAGTCTCGATCGTTTTCTTTAACCTCACCACATCCGGATGACTGCTGGTGTACTTGGCTTCGAGGGCAGCCAGCTCATTTCTCAGGGACGTGAGGTCCCTCATTTCCGATCCCTGGGCAGAGGGAGAGACCACTGCCTGTCTTCCCTTTCGCGCCTCCTCAACCGTCTGCTGAACAAGGATTTTTCGGTTCTCCGCATCCGCAAGATTCTTGCTGAGCTGATCGGCCTGCGACTGAAGCCTTTGAAGCATGGCCAGATTGGCGTTCAACTGATCGGGAAGTCCTCCCATGTATCGTTCCCGGTATCCTTTGAGCTCCTCCTCCTTTGCCAGCAAACGTTTTCTGACGGAGTCGAGTTCATCTGCCAAGAACGCAGAAGTACCCAGGACTTGAGATTCCCTGATTTCGAGGTTCTGTGATATGAAGTTCGAAGCCAAAGTATTCGTAACCTGCATCACTTTTTTCGGATCCGGTCCTCGAAAAGAAAGAGCGAACGCACCCGTGCCTCCCCTGCCTGACGTGCCTCTGCTGACATCGATTTTGATTCTTTTTCTTACTGCTTCCACGACTTGATCGAGCCCTGTAGAATGACCCATTTCCTGCGACAATCGGTGATCGCGAATGACTGCCTCCAGATTAGTGCGGCTTGTCACCTGCTGTGAAATTGTCCTGAGCCTGTCCTCGATGGCGTCCGTTACAATGGATCGTACAAAATCCTGGGGCACACTCTGTGATTGTACCAGGATCAGGGTCTGCGCTTCATAGACCTTTGGCGCGACTAGGGTGTAGGCCAAGCCAGCGAGGATCGATACCAGGAAAGGAATGATGATCCAGTACTTGCGCCTTTGCACAATCTCCAGGTACTTGGTGATTTCATGAGTTTCCATCACGAACCTCTAAAAACAAGAAAACAAAAGAGAGCATTGAAATTCAACTGCCCATCACGAAAGCACGAAATTTGGAAAACACGAAAAAGGGCAAGGGTGTTTAAGTAAACCCTTTTCTTTCATGATTTCGTCCCTTCGTTTTTTCGTGATAGTGTTTTGGCTTTTAATGTTGTCTCCTGTATTCTGTCTCCTTGTCTTCTCTCTTCTACCATTGATACAGCTTGCTTGCTCCAACGGTCAGCATGATCCTGTTGCCCGTATATTCGTCGAATCCGAGATCTGAACTCCTGTCGATGTAGCTGTAATCCAGGGCCACAAAGAAATATCGGAGGAAGTCCCATCTTACACCACAATTGCCCCTAAAGAAATCAGCACTGTCGAGTGTGTATTTGTCATGCCTGTAGGACAAGCCGGCATAAAGGTTCACGCGCTCTAGAATCTCATACCTGCCGTTGACGTACCCTCCATAGTATTTGCTGAAACCGCTCGTCAATCCCGCGCCCTGTTGCAGGTTTTCGTAGGACCAGCCGCCGTTTCCACCCACTGTGATATTTCCTCTAGCGAAGTTGCGGGTCAATGAAGCGGTGTAGGTTGGGCCGTCTTCATTGTCGGTTATCTCTTTGACTCGGATGAAGTATCCCAGGCTCGCAGAGACCGAGTACTCAGGAGAAAACGAATGGTCCACGCCAACCAAGCCGTTGTGGACATCGAAATCCTGTGGAAGAATCCGCTCGTAATCGTAAGTCGTGTAGTTGTAACCGACATAGCCTGTTGAGTTGGGTGTAAACCGGCGCAGGTAACGTATCCCTGCAGAGTTTGACGTGTAATCACTCTCAGCAAGAAGGTTATCGTCCCGCGTGTACTCTGCGTCCGTGTAGCCGTAGGTCACCTCGCCGCCGTTTTGCACGTCAAACCAATAGGTCAGATTGGCATAAGGATTTTGGATTTTACTGTCATCGAGGGTGATTTGATCGTTTTTGTAGTAATTATGCCTGTATCCCACGTTTACCCGGTTCTCGGCGCCGAAGATGTAACTCAGATTCGCATCGGTGGTGTTTGTCCAGTATTCGCTTCTAGTCTGCCTCAGGCCCTGAACGTTTTGAGGATCTTCCAGAGGATCGTTGGACTGGAGGTAGGTGCCCGTCAGGTTGAAGCGGAGACCCTGAACCAAATCCTGGCCAAAGACCAATCCTGCGGAATGTGATGTGTTATTCTGGTCGTCGCGGTCCGCATACCTGTTGAAGCTTGGCGCGTACCTCACCTGAAGATTGGTGTGCTCGCGGACAAGTCCCAAGGCAACGCTTGGCGTCACCACAGTGATGTAGTCGCTGACTTTGTTATTCTTTGTGAGGAATATGTTGTCGTCGTAGGTTTCAGCGACCGTGATCATAGGAGTCACTTCAATCCTAGTCTGAGCATGAGCCCCAGCTACGAATGGGACACATACCAGCGTAACTGATAAAAGCGTATGTACCAAGCTGTCTCTTTTTAGTAATTGCATGGCTCACGCTCCTAATGGCAAAGGTCAAAGCCCGAAAACCAAACCTTGTCAAGAACTTAATCACGAAAGCACCCCTCCTCTTTCGTGTTCTCGTGATAAGGGGTTGCATCAGGGTTTTTCGCCCAAAAGCTCCAGGTCTGCAAGATCCCTATGGCGCCTCATCTCTAATTTTCTTCCGTGATTCTGTGGTCAATCATGGTACTACGAGCGTGTCGCCGGGTTTGAGCAGGATGTTCTGCTCCAGCTTCTCGCCCGATGTGAACTCCTTGTAGTTGAACCGCAGCTGGGTCTCCTTGCCCCCTTCCTTCCTTACGATGAGAATGTTTTTGGGATCCGCCCACTCGGCAAAGCCGCCGGCTGCGGAAAGAGCCTGCATCACGGTCATGCCGGGAGCTAAAGCAATGGGACCCGGGCGCGTCAGCTTCCCTATGGCGTACACCACCTGGCTTCTGCTCTCTTTGACGATGACCGTCACCTCAGGGGCGGTGACAAAGCTCTGAAGCTTGTCTGCGATGGCTTTCTTGAGCTCTGACGCGGTCTGGCCCTGGGCCATGATTTCGCCGATCAGGGGATAGGTGATCTTGCCGTCCGGCATGACGGTCACGTCGCGGGTGAGCTCCGCTTCTTTCCAGACGAAGATGTTGAGGACGTCGTTCGGCCCGATCCGGTAGGAATTGTCCTGTGCAGGTGCCTGCGAGGAAGCCTCACTTACCAGTAATAAGATCGTTAGCATAGTGCTAACCCAAATGCTTGTTCTGCACTTTGTTTTGATCATGTCAGATCCTCCTTGAGGCCAAATCCAAAGTTCAATTTCTTTCAAAAGCGCAATCACGAAAGCACGAACTTGGAAAACGCAAAAAGGATCTGTCTTTCTATGTAAATCCCTCTTCTTTCGCGTTTTCGTACTTTCGTGTATTCGTGATTATTCTTGGTTTGTTTTTTGCTCTCTGCTCCATGCTCCACGCTGCGGTTCCCGCTCTTCCCATCCGATGCCCAACCCGTTGAGCTTGTTGAAGAGCGCCTTGTAGCTGATCCTGAGC
>CAZOLJ010000016.1:2481-68676 GCA_964580575.1 uncultured Desulfobacteraceae bacterium | reverse complement strand
AATTATCGTTTTCTTAAAAGCAATTCCCTATTGACAAGGGGAAAGAAAATGCAAGAGACTCGGCAGAAAAGTGAGGCCCGGTGAAGAGGGGAAGCCCGTTCTTAGAATGCCGGAGCTGTGCGGGCGTTTTCACTGAAACGGGTCAACCCTGGTTTGAACCGTCCCAAAAGGGACCACCGTGCTGTCCGGCCTGTGGCCGACCAATGGATGCATCTTTTCGCTACTGTCCATCCTGCGGTAAGCCGGTTCGGTGAATTGTCCGCGCATTCGGCTCTGAACCATGAAAAAGGAGGATTCTTCTTTTGGATGAGCGTTCGCTTCTGGGTCAACTCGAAGATCTAGCGCGCGGCCTTGGCATCGAGGTGCGTTACGAAATGCTCAAGAGGGAGGGCGCCTTTACCCAAGGGGGATTGTGCCGCCTGAAAGGGCAATATCTTCTGCTCGTCAATTCGAAAGCGGCCAACAGAGACAAAATCGAAGCCCTGGCCTTGGCCGTAAACCGCTTTGACCTCAGCCAGGTTTTCATGAAGCCTGGCCTGAGAGACTTCCTGGCCCGAATTCCCAAAGAGGAAGCCACCCCTCTGGAACCTATCCGGCAACCTCTCTCTCAACAACCCTCTGACTGATCCTATTCGTTTCTTCAGTGGCCGGTGTGTTGGCTGGACGGTAATTCTCCATTCTCAGTGGGGGGAAGCTTTCTTACACCCTGCGAGACGTCCTCAAAAAGCTTGACGGGTGAGAGAAATAGCCTTTTCATAATGCCGGTGACCCCCTCTCCCAGGGTTTTGAACGGGACATGCTCGACTTGCGGATTGAGAATAGGTCCCTTGACTTCGAAATAGTAGGTGATCAGGGACTTGTTGTCCCCTGTGAGGATGTGGCCCAGGATAGGGATGTTGCTCACGACCGTATCCATGGTCCCAAGCGGCTGAACCCCGAGATCAAAATCGGCCAGGCCTTGCCCTAGGTCCGCACTTCCGGCGGCAACCGCATTGAGGACAGGGCTTTTCATTTGGGTGTTTTCAGTGCGCACAACTCCTTTTTCAATATGCCCGTGCCCTCCCAGGCTTTCGAAGTAAAGACCCTCTTTGGAGATGTCAGGCGGCCTCTTCGTGAATATGTTCTGAAGGCTCAAGAATTCGAGGATCTTCAGGAAAACATTGGACTTCCTTAGGACTCCCTTTTCGATAAGCACATTGGTGCCCCCATCGAGGTGGGGAATCAGATCCCTCAACTCTTTTCCCTCAGTGTAGAGCTGCGCCTCCATGGTCAAACTCCCCTCATAAAAAGATTCAATCCCGAGGCGTTTGAGCAAAGCTTCCATGGGTTGATCTTTAAACTCCACGTGACCGGCGAAAGCCATTGCGTCCTCTTTCACGTAGCCCGTGGCTTCAAGGGAACCCCGGTCCATCTGGATTTGGGAACGGATGATGTGGAAGTCTCCTCTCCTGAATAGGAGTTCCGCTGTTAGCTTTTCAGTGACTATTTTTTTCCATTGCGCCGGCTGGGCATCCAGGCTCACCCGGATGTTTGTGTTTTCGGCAAAAGAAGAAGGCTTTTTCTTTTGTGGACCTTCTTTACCTGGAGGAATGAAATCCGAGAGATGGAGAGGACTCGAAGTCACTGTCAAGGCTCCCCTGAGGCCCTTCCACCCCCTGAGTTCTCCCTTGCCCTTGAGAGCGCTTTCTCCTGTCCTCAGGCTGAAGGAAGGGATCACGATCTTATCATCTGAAAGCAAGGCACTGAAATCGCACTCGCGGACCGGAGAGGGAAGAGAGGTCAAAGGGAAGGATAGGTTCTCGCCTTTCATCTCTCCTGACACCGCTCCAGCGGAAAAATCCTTTCTGGGGATTTTAGCTTGAAGCTTGCCCTCTAAAGATCCACGAGCGACAAAACCGCATGGCTTTAACTGGAGCCCGAGATCGTCCAGGGACAAGGTCGGAGCCGAACACTGGAGCGTGATGTCGCCCTCCGGGGAAAGAGGATAGTCACCGGAGAGGTTCAAGCGAGATTTTCCAGGCTCCCACAGGAGTTGCTTAATGCGAATCTGTTTTTCCGGGATGAAGTCAAAATCAAAAGTCGCCCGGTCGGTTTCGCCTGGGGGGTCTATAACAAAGAGCTCGTGATCAACAGACAGGTCACCGATATCTGCCGTCCCCTGGACGGACCACAGATCCGCATCTCTTGTTATCGAACTCCGGCAAAGAGCCGAGCCTTTGAACAGCGCAGGGTGCCGGCCTGGGGATGTCACAGACCAAAGCTGGCCCACCTCGAGACGGGCAACAACCTTTATCCATTGAGGATCAATGCTCAGCCCCTTCATGAAAAAGGCCCCTTCACCCTCGAAAGAAGATGCACCCCATGATCCGGACCCCTGGAAACGACCCTGCTCTCCGATCTTGAGGTGACCTTCCTTTAGAACCAAAGAGAAAGGCCATTGCTTCTGTTTGAAGGTGCCCTTCCTGATGAGGAGGTCCGCTTCTGTTATCTCCGGGGTCTCCATGGAGGTTTCGTACCTGAAGGCGGCCTGCCCCTCCACGGTGCCTGATGCAGACTCCAGGTTGTCAACCGTCTCTTTCAATCGGGCAGGGAGGAAATCGGCCCTAAACTGATGCAGCAGATCCTCCAAATCAAAAATGCCTCGCACCCGCGGTTCAAAAACAGGGTGCGGAAGGAAGATATCCCGAACTTTCAGAAGGCCTTCCTGGATCTCTGATTTGCCTGAAACTCCTTTCAACGCGGATACGAGGAGCACTCCATCCTTCAAGGTGACCTTTGCGGACACATCCCTTAAAGGCTCCCTGAGTCGATCCCCATGAACCGTGAAGTTCTTGCAATCAAAACCCATGGCGAGGGCGCCCTGGTTTTCAGGCAACTCCAATTTCTTGAGCTGCAGGACTTTTCCATCAATCAGGAAAGACTCCAGAAGAACATCCCCTGAGCGCAGGAGCGGGAAAAGATCTCTTTCCACCCAGGAGGCAACGAGCGGAGCAGGAAACAAGGTCTGTACGGTGGAATAAGTCATGAGGAGGCTTTGGGCTTCCAGGCGAAGATAAGGGTTTTCTTTTTCCCGGAGGTCAAGCCGCAGGTTCATGGAAAAGCCGGCATCGGGCGTTTTGAAATTAAGATAAGGGACATAGATTTCTCCCCTCTCCAAAAAGGAGCGAAAGTCGAAGGTCATGGATTTGATGGAATAGTCCTTTGTTCGCCCTTCTTTTCTGACTGAAAACCGGGCAGAATCGACAAGGATCTTGCCGCCGACCTTGGTAGCCTCACGGTCCTTTGACTCTATCCTCAGCTGAGCCTCACACACGCCGTTTCTTACAGGAACCTCCTCTGGAAAAGGGATCCACCGAAGAGGCACTTTCCCTGTCTCAAAGAATAAATCCACAGAAGGTCTCTTGTCTTGCGTTTGACCCTGAGTGATTGCCCCTTGGAGGCGGAAGGAGGTGCTCTCCCTTCTGAGTCTGGCCTCACCCCGGCTCTTCACGTTTAGGGTCCCTAGCTCAGCGTTTTTCACTTTAAGGCTCAGGTTCACAAATCGAATGGGAAAACGCTTGATGAACAAAGAACCCTTTTCCATGGTCAGGGAGTCAAATCCGGGGAGGATAAGAAAAGACAAAAAACTCTCTTCAAGTTTGCCTTCTTTGCGGTCGGACTCCTCCGGAGGAGCGAGATCGATGACCGGTCTTTCCACGTGGAGTCTCTTCGGTACCACACGACCTCTCACGAGCTGCAGCGCGTCTACAAAGACGATGGCCTCCGACGCACGGATGTTTCCGAACCCGTCCTTTTGGCGGGCTTCGAAATTGTAAACCTTTATCCCGAGGCCTTTCCACAAATAGAGTTCAATCTCATCAAGGCTTATTTCGTACCCTGTCAGCGCGTAGAGGTGGTCCAGAAAAGCCTTGTGCACAGAGGGTTTTTGGATGAGAGAATTGGCGAAAAGGACAAGGGAAACAAAAAGAAGGAAAAGGAGGGTGGGTAGAACAACAAAGGGCCTCAGTCTCTTGAAGTCCATGGCTCGAAATAGTCCTGGAGAACCTTTCGATGCGGGCAAGGTCGTTGAGTCTTCACTTGGCCTGATCATCGCTGACCATGCGGTTCTTTATAAACACGATCCTGTAGGCAGCCGTGAGGTTGGTGGATAGGGCAAGGGCCAGAAGGACCACTTTAAGGAGGAGGATACCTATTATAGGAATGGCGCCCAGCAAGGATCCAATCACCAAAAGAGTTATCCGTTCAGGCCGCTGCATCATGCCTGCTTTGCATTCCATCCCCAACCCCTCTGCCCGGGCCCTTGTGTAACTCACCATGAAGGACCCTGCGATGGCAAAGATGATCGCGGTTACGGTCCATGGACTGAGTTCCTGGTTGCCTTCCGCCGGAAGAGGCATCAAAAAGGGGCGGCCGCCGGCAAAGTAGTAGGCCAGCCCGATGAAAAGAAACATGTCGCTGTAGCGATCCAGGGTGCTGTCGAAAAAGGCGCCGAAATCACTCTTCTTGTTTGTCTGCCTTGCAATTCTTCCATCCAGAGTATCACAGACCCCAGCCAGTACGACCACCCATGCGGCCCAGAAAAAACTGCCGTGGCAGTAGATCAGCCCGGCCGCAATGCTCAGGAGAAGCCCGGCAATGGACAGAACGTTGGGATGGATCCCCGCTCGAGCAAACAAATCGGCGACAGGGCCAACAATCTTGAAGTATCTCTCGCGGTTTCTTTGGCTGATGAACTCGAATGGAGCCATTGGGCAATTCCCTTGACCAGTTAGCGTTGTTGGAGC
This sequence comes from uncultured Desulfobacteraceae bacterium, assembly GCA_964580575.1. GTDB lineage: Bacteria > Desulfobacterota > DSM-4660 > Desulfatiglandales > HGW-15 > CAVPDE01. The sequence continues at coordinate 63,892 of CAZOLJ010000016.1, read as the reverse complement.
AACTCCGTGCTGCCAACTTACCAAAGGCCCGGGGTCTTGTCAAAAATCTCTTTCAGAGGGGATTGGTGATGAATTTGGTGGCCCGGATGGCTTCACCCACATCGCCTGAGAAGATTTCGAAAAGGGGCAGATCCAATCCTGGCTGATCGTACGGCTTATTCTCGGCTCTTCGACGTTTCTCTCTCCTGGCAAGAACCTTCAGAAGCAGAAGATCATTGGATCCGTAACGCGGCTCCTGACGTTTTCCTCCGAGCTGGTAAGCAAAGGTGATCAGAGCAATGGCGGTGACGGCATTCTGGTCGCGGCTGTAGTCACGGCGTGTGATATCCACGGAGCTTGCCCGCTCAAGAATATCTTTCGGAAGATCCTTGAGTCTTGTTTCCCGGCAAAACTCTGCGACAAGCCACCGGAGGTTCTCCCTGCCGATCATGGGGATGACATCCACGGTGTCTCCTGACTTCTCCATCCCGTCACGATAATCGACAAGGCTCAAGAAATCAACACTGAAACACCTCGCAGATTCTCCCCGGGTTTTTCCATTGACTTAGACCCCCCTTTTGTTCTATGATTTGCTTGAAATTAGAAGGGCCTATCGCAGGAAGGCCTTTTTTTTGTGCCCAAGCAGGTTGCTGAAAAACGCCCATTTACGGCGTTGCCATAATCCAAAGGGGGAAAACAGGATGGCCAAAGACAACGTGATCTTTCTTGAGGTTATCGAGTGGTTTGACGAGACAGGCAAAGAACTCGTTCATCGGATACCGGAGAAAGGGTCAGGGGAGATCAAGTACGGCGCGCAGCTCACGGTGAGAGAAAGCCAGACCGGGGTGTTCTTCTACAAAGGCAAAGCCATGGAGGCCTTTGGACCCGGGCGGCACACATTGAAGACCGCCAACATCCCCGTGCTGACCAAGATTGTCAGCATCCCATGGGGCATGACGAGTCCGCTCAGGGCTGAAGTCTACATGGTCAACATGAAGGTGTTCCCCAATCTCAAGTGGGGAACCAGGGACCCTGTTGCTTTCAAGGACTCGGAACTCGGCCTGATCCGGCTTCGCGCCTTCGGGGTTTTCAACCTTCAGGTCCTGCAGCCCGTGCTCTTCATCAACCGTCTGGTGGGCACTCAGGGCGTCTACACCACCGAGGAGGTCGAGGAGTATCTCAACCGGGTCATCGTCTCCAGATTCAATGACTTCATGGGCGAAACCATCGACACGATCCTGAACCTTCCCTCCAAGTACGATCAGCTCTCTCAGGCGCTTGTGCAAAGGCTCAAGGAGGACTTCAGTCATTTCGGGCTGGGTCTGACCCACCTCTACACCAATGCCATTACGCCCCCGCCCGAGGTGCAGCAGGCCATTGATGATCGCTCGCGCATGGGTGTTTTCAAAGACATGAACAAGCTCTTGCAGATGAAGGCGGCCATGGCCATGGAAAAGGCTTCGGAGGCGGAGGGAGCGGGCTCGGGCATGGGCATGGGCATGGGCGTCATGATGCCTGCCATGTTTGCTCAGTATTTCGGCGGGTCCGGAGCGCAGCAAGGCCAGGCAGCCCAAACCGTCCCGTGCGCAGAGTGCCAGCATTCGATCCCGGTGGAGTCGAGATTTTGTCCGCAGTGCGGGCACCAGCAGCTCATTTTCGAGCAGTGCGAAAAGTGCGGCAAAAATCTGCCCCCCACAGCCAAGTTCTGCTCCCGCTGCGGGCATGCGGTGGAAGAGAAGGTGGGACCTAAGGTCTGCTCCACGTGCAAGTACCAGAATCTGGCGGAATCGATCTTCTGCAACCAGTGCGGAGAGAAGCTGGTATAAGAAGGGACAAGGTGCACGGTTCAAGGTACACGGAACCACGGATGGGGGGCCCTCTTAAAACGCACGCTCTCCCTTGAACCTTGCACCGTGCACCGTGTGCCACTTGTTCCAACGGACAGAGAAAGGCACCACACGAGATATCTTTAACGATGAATGTTTCGCGCTTGCTTATTGAACACCAATGTCCTCAGTGCGGCGCTCCGGCTACCCTGGAGGAGACGGAGCGACTCTTCACCTGCCCCTTTTGTAGGGTGAAGTCCTACCTGGTGACTCAGGACTATTTCCGGTATATGCTCCCCCATGAGGCGCTTGCCGGAAAGTCTTTGGTTTTTCTCCCCTACTGGCGTTTCAAAGGAAGCTTTTTCGTCTCCCTTCCGGGAGGCATAAAACCCAGAATCGTTGATGTGAGCCGGCAAGCCGTGTCATCCCCTTTGTTCCCTGTTTCTCTGGGCCTTCGGAGCCAGACCTTGAAGCTTCGCTTTGTCTCGCCTGAAAATGAAGGAGTTTTTCTGAAACCAAAGGTGTCGTCCAAAGATCTTTTGCGGCTTGCCGAAGAGACGTTCACTTCGTCCACACAGGAGCCCATGTTCGCCAAAGCCGTTATCGGCGACACCCTGAGTCAGATTTACTCTCCCTTTTACGTAACCGACAAAGTATTCGATGCGGTCCTCAACCGGCCGGTTTCATCCGCTCTGCCCGAAGGCTTTGACATTTTGACGATGGAGGGAGGCAAACCGGACTGGCGGATCGAGTTCATTCCCTCCCTTTGCCCCAACTGCGGATGGGACCTGGAGGGAGAAAAAAACGCCCTGGCCCTTTCGTGCAAGAACTGCAATTCTCTCTGGATGAACAAAGGAAAAGGTTTTGCCAAGCTGGAATTCGGCGTGTTTCCTTCGGAGACACGGGATTCCATTTACTTCCCTTTCTACCGCATCCGGGCGGATGTTTCGGGGATCAGGCTCAGCTCCTACGCGGATCTCGTGAAAACAGCCAACATGGCCAAAGTCGTTCAGGAAGGCTGGGAGGAGAAGCCCTTCCGCTTCTGGACCCCTGCCTTCAAAATCAGACCTCAGGATTTCCTTTTCTTTTCCCGCAACCTGACTCTCTCTCAACCCCCGAAGGAGTATGCGACTCAACTTCCCCAGGGAGAGGTGCTTCCGGTGACCATGCCTTTTCAGGATGCCGTGGAAAGCCTGAAAATCAACTTGGCCAGCTTTATCAAGCCGCCCAAGATGCTGCAGGTCCTTGATACGGTCGAGATCAAGGCGAAAAGCCTCGTTCTCGTCTACATCCCCTTCCAGAGATCCGGCAAGGAGCTCTTTCAACCCGCCTTTAATCTGCGAACGAACAAGGCGCTGCTGGAATACGCCAAACACCTGTAGATTCGGGAATTCTGGAATTTTTCAATTCTTCAATTCGCAATTCCAGAATTCCTCAATTGGGGTCTTGCAAATCCCACAAAGAGGTGTCAGTATTTTTAAAGTCGTAAGAGACCATGAATGTACCTCCGTCGAAGTTCCCCCCTTGGGGGGAAAGGTTGGGGGAGGGGGAAGACGAGGAAAACTTTCACCTATGAGACTCGGCATTGACTTTGGTACGACGCGCACCGTGGTAGCCGCTCAGGAAGAGGGCAACTACCCGGTGTGCACCTTCTCGTGGGAAGGAGAGGTGAAAGAGTACATTCCCACGTTGGCGGCGGTCAAAGACGGAATCCTTCACTTTGGGTGGGATGCCGTGGAGCGACTCAACCAGCCCGACACCCATCTCCTCCGCTCCATGAAACGCCTGGCAGGGCATCTCCGGGCTGAAGACCCCGTGGACCTTGGGCCTGATTTCTCCATCACCATGCTTGAATTGGTCACTCTTTTCCTGACTCATGTGCGGCAGATGATCCTCCAGCATGGGAACATCGCCTTGAAAAAGAAGGAGGCCATTGAGGTGATGGTGGCCAGCCCGGCCAATGCCAACAGCAATCAGCGCTACATCACATTGGAAGCTTTCAGGAGAGCCGGCTTTACCGTGCTGGGAGCGATGAACGAACCTTCGGCTGCCGCTGTGGAGTTTCTTCATCGATATTTGCGCAATTTGGGCCCCAGGAGCCCCAAGCGATATGTTGCCGTGTACGATCTCGGAGGAGGAACGTTTGACACCTCTGTGGTGGGTATTGCGGAGCAGAACCATGATGTCGTCGCCCATGAAGGCATTGGGAAACTGGGAGGAGATGACTTCGACGAGATCATCCTGAGCTTGGCGCTCGAGCAGATGGGTCTTGGGCCGGAGAGCCTCACCCCGAGCAACGCCGCTCGGCTTCTGGAAGAATGCAGGGAACGAAAGGAAGGCTTGAAATCGAATACGAAGAAGATGGTCGTGGACCCCGGCACGGTTCTGCAAGATCAGAAACCGGTGGTCCTTGACACGGGGCTGGTCTATGAACACTGCGGACCGCTCATCGACAGAAGTCTGAGCATCCTCCGAAATCTCCTGCGAAACATTGATGAGAAACCGGAAGACGGCCGGAGCGTCGCCGCGGTGTATCTCGTGGGAGGATCGGTTTCTTTCCCCCCTGTGTCGCGCAAGCTCCGTGAGGCTTATCCGAGCAAGGTGAAGATCTCTTCGCTTCCCCATGCCTCCACGGCCATAGGGCTGAGCATTGCAGGCGATCCCAAAGCGAACATCAACGTGAGGGAATCCGTTTCCCGCCATTTCGGCATCTGGCGGGAAAGAGGCAAAGACAAGGTCTTCGATCCCATTTTCCTCAAGGACCGGCAGGTCGATTCGGAAACCGGCCGGCTCCGGGTCACTCGAACGTACCATCCTGTGCACAACATCGGGCTTCTGCGATACCTGGAATGCAGTTCCCTCGGAAAGGCTGAAGAGCCGGAGGGGGATATTGCACTGTGGCAGGATGTCTACTTCCCTTATGACCCGAAGCTTCGAGACAGGAAGGATCTCCCCAAGATCTCCATAGAAAAGTACGCCGGTGTTTCTTCACAGGAAGTGACAGAAGCCTACGAGTACAACGAAGAAGGGATCATCCAGGTCGAGATTGAGAACAAAACCTCAGGCTATAAAAGACTCTTTACCCTCGGCCCTAAGGGCACCCATTAGACCCCTCTCCTCTCTTTGACAGGAAACCTATTCAGCCTTATGTTAGTCTCAAAAGAGGGGGTGAGGAATTCTATGGCCAAAATCATTCACTGCCATCCCAGCAAGGCGACGAACGATTACCACATCTTCACGGACTTAGACTTCTGGGATGCGCGTCTCATTTTGAAAGATCTGGCCACGGTGAAGAGAAATTTCGGCAACGATCCACCGGGGGATGAGTATCCCACACAGGTCGTAGGCGATGACTTGAGCCGCCCCTCAAAGGCCATGATCGAGAAAAGACTGAAGAAGGCGATTGTTTCTCCTCCGCGCCACGTGCTGGTCGACGGCCTCCTGAAGCAGGGGTACTTCGAGTTCGATCCTCTGCATTATTATCCCAAGCGTTGGTCGAGGGAACAAATGTTCAATTTCACCTACCGGCGACTGCCCTTGAACAGCGCCATCCTCTGCTCCCCCTACCGGACGGTTCGAATCTCCTGGAGGGATGAGAGAATTCGCATCGAGCGGATTCCAAGAGAAAAGAAGTTCGATCCGGTCATCGAAACCAAGCAGCAGGCCATACGCCGCCGCAATGTCCCCTCCTGTTTCTGAACAGCATTTCAACACGCATGGGAGAACATTCCTAATAGATTATGCCTGCCGCGAAACCAACTAGCCTTCTTACATTCCGGAAAGTTCAAGCCCCAGAAGCAGCGGACAATAGGGATAGCTTTTGTGAAATCCTTTGGGCCTCGCCACCGGCGTGCTCGATAGACAAGATTTGAAATCGCTCCTTTCAAATGGACGATTCACTAGCACCACGATCGAAGCCTTATCGTTAAGTGAAAGCCAGGACCGGTTTTTACCACCGTTGACTTGAGGCCCTAATCGCTTCTCAGATCCCTAGGAGGAAAGCGCTTGGGAACCTCTTGACAAAGGCATATCTATCATGCAGACTTATGCATATGATCGCGCGTACGAACGGGAGGTCTTTATGAGAACAACTCTGAATATAGAAGAAAAGCTCATCCATAAGGCAAAAGAAATGACTGGCATTCATGAGAAGACCCATTTGGTCCGTCTTGGACTTGAAGCGCTCATTGCCAGGGAAAGCAGCAGGAGGCTGGCCAAGCTTGGGGGAACCGAGAGAAAGCTGAGAACGGTCCCCCGCAGGAGAGGCCCGGGGGTAAAGAATGGTTCTCGTTGACACTTCGGTATGGGTAAAGCATCTCCGGGATGGCGAGCCTGTCCTTGAAGACTTGTTGGAGGACGGCCATGTCATGTGTCACCCCTTCATTGTGGGTGAACTCGCATGCGGCAACCTCAAGAAGAGGACTGAAATCCTGGCGCTCCTCCAAGCCCTTCCGATGGCTGTTTCTGCGGAACATGGCGAAGTCCTGCGTTTCATAGAAGACAATCGCTTGATGGCCAAGGGGCTCGGCTTTGTTGACATGCATTTACTTGCTTCCGCGCTTTTGAGTGGACTCCAACTCTGGACACTCGACAAGAGACTCCAGCAGGTTGCTTTGAAATTGGGGTAGGCGTTCTGATCCTCCACAGGCAGTGAGAGGGATACCCTTTATCTGGATGGGCAGGCGAGCAAGAATATTGAGAAGCCTGTTCGGGTGTACAGGGTTCTCATGGAGCCGGAACAGGCTGGACAGGTTATTGGGGAGAAGGGACCGAGGCGGACCGAGTGGCGTTGGGCTGCAAGTTGGTGCAAACAACACACAGAGCTCTATTTGGGACAGTTATTTCGTTCCTCATCACCTCCTTTGAGCATCCCTAAGCGGCGCCGTTTCACCCACCATGATTGTTCCATGCTTTCTGCGGTACCCGAAATGCGATGTTTTAAGTGGGGTAAGCTGTTTTTCCGTTCGGGCTAAAGCCCTGTGGAGGCAGAGGTCGGGCGTATTGAGATAGGCCAACTTCATGGCTTCATCGAAAAAGCTCGGAGTGAACGTGCTTTAATACGGTAATGAGAAATTCTCATTGAACATCTGAAAAATGTCAAGTTGCTCTCATAATCCGCCCGATCCGGCGATCAGGTTCACCGCCTTGTTCGGCTATCGGCGCCTACGATCCTGTCCCCTTCAGTTGCCGCTCAATCCCCCCTCCTATGCCTTAGAAGGCATCCTCTCCCCTTCCAACAAGGCAACGACGCGGTCTACCGCGGCCTCATCGGCGAACTCGAATACCCCAGCGAAGCTGCCGGCAACCGCAAGTGATATCATCGCCTGGATGTTGATGCGGGCTTCGCCGACCTTGGCCAGGAACGGATACAATGCTCCGATCTCATCCGGCCCCTCCAGCCACACCATCGGGATCTCCTCAATGCTTCGACGCTCCTCGGCGGCCAGCGCGCGCAGTTCTTCGATCTTCTCCGGGATGCTGATCACCGTAGTCATGCCCGAGTCCGATGACCGGGACCAGACGGCCTTCAGCCCGATGCGCCGCTCGCGCAGAGCGGCGGCCATGCCCGCCGCCATACCCACCTGGTCTGGCACCTCTGTGCTCACCGCAATGACCTTCATTACCTTCTCACTCATCACAAGCCCTCCTTTTATCGTTAGTCCTCTGAATAGGTAGTGTATTCTAATCGGCTTTCTGATACCTTTACTCGCTCAGCAAAAGCTCGGAGACCTCGTTTTTGAGATCGTCAGGGGTGAAAACTTCCCTTCATCGCTTAGCAGCAGCAAGCAGGGCGTCAGCAAGTCGCACATCCGCCATCAGTTTCCGTACTCCATCCTGCAGCGCTGCTTCGAGCGCCTTCATGGCGGTGGCTCCACTACGCAAACCAACGCCGGACTCGATCCCTTCGCCGCGGACTATGCTAGAGAAAAGCAATGCGTCCTTAGGTTTTCGTACCTGCACATGCATGAACAGTTCCGCTTCCGAACTGCTCGCTCGAAACGTATTAAATAATTTGCGGAGTTCCACCTTGCCAGAAAAGGAGAACCAGAATAGCTCCTCCGATCTATAGAGGCAGTCGCCTTGGCTACTGGCGAATGGGTTATAGCCTCGCGTGTTCATCTATTGATGGATTTGCCTTTATGATTGATTGGAAGTGATATTGTTCTCGCCCCCCCTCAGGCCAAAACCCCAGGGGGGCAAAGGCTCGGATACTTGAGGCAGGCCCACTTCATAAGTTCCTCGAAAAAGGGTTTGAGTGAAAGTTATTCGGTAGGATAATTCAACTAGAATAGTGAGTGAAATTCTTCAAAAGGTCAAGTGGATTCCCTATGAATTGTACCCAATAAAATGCCAAAGCACAAAAGGTCACCCATTTCATCGAAATGGGGGAGGTAGGCCTCCAAAATATGGAGCTGTGGGCTTGGTTACGATTAGTGAGAGTAGCTTATTGCGTCATCAGGTGGGAGGTCGATTCAAGCATACCAATTGCTTCTCTCATCTGAGTTCTATTTGCCGGCAAGTGTTCAACAATACCCATGGCATGTGCAAGCTCCTGTGAAGTGCCCTACCTTGCGCTTAGCCTTACCGCAATTGAGGGTGCCTACCACTTTGAGGGAAGATCCGGTATCTCTTCAGAAACGACCTGCCAGCCTCCGCCCATGGCCTTGTAGATGTTCACGAGTGAATTGAAGAGCGCAGCACGTGACTGAACAAGATTAAGTTCTGAAGGGAAAAGCTGCTGCTCGGCCTGGAGCACCGTGGAATAGGGCGAATACCCCCCGTCAAACTGGAGACGCGCCAGGCGCACGTATTCGCTGTTCGCTCGGACGAGGCGTTCTTGGGCCTGGACCTGCTCAAGGAGCTTGCTGCGGGCGACCAATGTGTTTTCCGCATCGGCAAAAGCACTCTGGATCGTCAGTTCGTAGCTGAAGAGCGCCGCGTTCCGGGCTGCCTCTGACTGTTTGACCTGGCTGGTAATGGCGCCTCCCGTGAAGATCGGTCCGGCAAAAGACCCGGCATAACTCCAGACGCGGGCCGAACCCTGGAAAAGGTTGGAGAGATCTGAGCTTGCATAGCCGTAAGCACCGGTGAGGGAGATGGTCGGGTAGTAGAGAGCTTTGGCTGCTCCGATCTGGGCGTTGGCTGCGATGAGATTCTGTTCTGCTTGACGGATATCGGGTCGGTTGGCAAGGACGTCTGAAGGCAGACCGGCGGGTACAGCAGGGAGACCCAACTGATGGATCGTCTTGCCGCGCCGGACAGGCCCCGGGTTGCGCCCGAGCAGGATCGCCAGGGCGTTCTCGGTCTGCGCGATCTGCGATTCGATCTGGGGGATTCCGGCTGCGGCCGTTTCGTACTGAGAACGGGCCTGCTCAACGGTCATTTTCGACACCTGGCCGTATTTGAACCGCAGCTCAAAAAGCTTGACCGATTCGGCATAGGTTGCCAGAGTCCGTTTCGACACAATGAGCTGCTCGTCGAGGCCGAGCAGCTGGATATAGTTGGCCGCCACAGAGGCAACAAGGGACAGAATCACACCGTGCCACGCCTCCTCTGTTGCAAAGAGTTCCGCCTGGGCAGACTCGGAGAGCCGCCGGATGCGGCCCCACAAATCGATCTCCCAGCTCGCGCTCGCAAGAATCTGGTAGGAAGTCTGGGGATTCGGCAGGATCGAAGGCACAGGGACGCTTCCGGCCTCGCTGGCTCGGTCTCTTGCCGCGCTGCCGCCGTATCCGATCTGGGGAAAAAGCGGCGACCGGGCCTGTACCAGCACTCCCGCAGCCCGTTCCACGTTTGCGGTTGCGATCTTGATGTTCCTGTTGTTGGCGAGCGCCTCGTCGATCAGCGCATCGAGCACCGGATCCTGGAACTGCTTCCACCACTCGGTGTTTGCGGGCTCTTTGGTGTCCCTGTCCTCATACCTGAAGGCGGCCGGCAGATCGACGACAGGTCGCAAGTAATCCGGGCCGACCATGCAGCCGGCGTGCAAGACAGCGAATGCGAGAACGATGAATCTACGCATGTCCGTGGTCCTCCGCCTGTCGCTGCGGCGCCTTCTGCGCCGCGCTCCCGTCAGCAGGAGTGCCCGTAGCGGATTTCGCTTCTTTCTTTGCCTTGGAGCGCTCGCTGAGCCGGTCAAAGAGGTAGAACAAGAGCGGAACATAGAGCATGGCCAAGGTGGTCTCTCCGATCATGCCGCCGATGATGCCTGTGCCGATGGAATGGCGGGCATTGGCTCCTGCGCCCATGGCGATGGCCAGGGGCAGCACGCCAAAGGCGAAGGCGAGCGACGTCATGATGATCGGCCTCAGCCTCTGCTCGCCCGCCTCGATCGTGGCTTCCATGATCGACTTGCCCTGCTTGCGCAGTTCCACAGCAAAGGAGACCCTCAGGATCGCGTTCTTCGCTCCAAGACCGATCAGCACGAGAAGGCCGATCTGGAAGTAGACGTCGTTCTCAAGGCCCCGGAGCCAGTTCGCGGTGAGGGCGCCGAGAACCCCGAAGGGCACGGCCATCATCACGGAACCCGGCAGGGTCCAGGACTCGTACTGGGCGGCCAGGACGAGGAAGACGATGATGAGGCCGAACACGAAAGCCATCATGGAAGTGCCGCCGGATTTCTTTTCTTCAAAGGCAAGGCCGGACCAGGCGAAAGTGTAGCCATGGGGGAGCACCTCTTGGGCCACCGCTTCCATTGCTGAGATCGCCTGGCCCGAGCTGTACCCGGAAGCGGCATTGCCGTTCACCTTTGCGGCGGGGAAGCCGTTGAAATGGGGCAGCAGGTCAGGGCCGGTCACCCATCGCGTCGTGACCAGGGCCGAGAGGGGAACCACCTCGCCCTGATTCGACCGCGTGTAAAGTCGCGCCAGGTCTCCTGGGTCTTGACGGTACTTCGGCTCGGACTGGAGAATGACCCACCAGACCCGGCTAAACTCGTTGTACTGGCTGACCGTGAGGGACCCGAACTGGGCTTGAATGGCGCTGTACACGTCCGTCACGGGCACGCCCAGAAGGCTGGCCTTCTCTCGATCCACGTCGGCACTCAACTGTTGGGTGGTGGCGCGGAAGGTACTGTTTAAGCCGGTGAGCTCCGGACGCTGGCGAGCCTTAGCAAGGAATTGGCGAGTGATCTCGTCCAGTCTTGCAGGCGCTCCTGCCCCTGTGTCCTGGATCCAGAATTCAAAACCGCCCATGGTGCCGATGCCTGGTATCGCCGGCGGAGCCACCGGGATCACCATTCCTTCGCGGATGGTCGCCGCTTCCCTGTTCAGGTTGGTCATCACGGCGCGGGCGTTCTCGGCACGCGCCTGTTGGGTCGACGAGTAGCGCTCGTCAAAGGGTTTCAACGTCACAAAAAAGGTTCCTGCATTGGTCTTGAACCCGCTGTCGAGCAGGCTGTAGCCGGTGAGCTGGGTGCGAGTGTCCACGCCCGGGATCTTCTCGAAGATACCCTCCACGCGCTCAGCCACGGCCTGGGTCCGGTTGAGGCTTGCGGCATCGGGCATGATGATCGCAGCCATGACATACCCCTGGTCTTCATTGGGCACGAAGCTCGTGGGGAGCACTTCGAAGAGGTGGATGATCGTGTAAACGAGTGCCGCCAGAATGACAAAGGCCAAGAGCATCCGTCTGATCACAAAGGTCACGGCGTGGCCAAAGCCCCGGGTCAGGGCATCCACCTGACGGTTGAACCAGGCGAAAAATCCGCGCGTCGGAGGCTGGGTGTGCTTCAGCAAAACACCGCACATGGCCGGCGTGAGGGTCAAGGCCACGAATCCGGAGACCGCCACGGAAATGACGATGGTGATGGCAAACTGCTTGTAGAGTTGCCCGGTCGTGCCAGGAAGAAAGGCGGCAGGGATGAACACGGAAGCCATCACCAGCACAACCGCGACGAGGGAGCCCGAGATCTCTCCCATGGCTTTGACGGTTGCTTCCTTCGGAGAGAGATGGAAGCGGACCATGTTGCGCTCCACATTTTCCACCACCACGATCGCGTCGTCCACCACCATGCCGATGGCGAGCACCAGGCCGAAGAGCGTGAGCAGGTTGATGGAAAATCCCAGGGCCAGCATGCCGGTGAAGGTGCTGACCAGGGCGACGACGATCGCTGCGGTGCAGATGATGGTGGTGCGGAAGCTCTGGAGGAAGAGGTACACAATGACGACCACGAGCAGGATGGCCTCGAACAGGGTTTTGACCACCTCTTGGATGGAGAGGCGCACGAAGTCATTGGTGTCCAGAGAGATCTTGTAGTCGAGCCCGCTCGGGAAGCGGGGCTTCATTTCCTCCAGGGTCTTCTTGACAGCGTCCGACACCTGGAGTCCGTTGGCGCCGGGCTGCTGGTAGACCGCAATAAAGGTGGCGGGAGTGCCGTTCAGCTTGCTGTCGATGATGTACTGCCGCAGGCCGACCTCGGCACGCGCCACGTCCTTCAAGCGGACGATCCCGCTCACTTCCTGGCTGGCGCGCAAAATGATGTTTTCGTACTGTGAAGGCTCAGTAAAGGGCCGCTGGGTGACCACCGGAAAGGTCATTTGCACGGGTCTGGAAGTGGGCTGCTGGCCGATCTGGCCGGCTCCGTACAGGGCGTTCTGGCTCGCGATAGCCTGCTGAATGTCGCTGGTGGTGATCCCGAGCGAGGCCATGCGGTCCGGGTTCATCCAGATGCGCATGGCCTGGTCCGGCACCCCCATGATCTGGGCCTGACCGGCTCCCGGCACACGCTTGATCGCATCAAGAACATAGACATTGGCGTAATTGGCAATGTAGTCGCTGCTGTAGCGTTCCCCGTCCCCGAAGATGCCGATCATCATCATGATGGAGGAAGCCTTTTTCTGCACCGACACCCCCTGCTGCACCACGGCCTCGGGCAGCTGGGGCGCTGCAAGGTTGACCCGGTTCTGCACCTGGACCTGCGCGATGTCCGGGTCCGTGTTCAGGGCAAAGTAGACGGTGAGCGACAATTGGCCGTTCGAGGAACTCGTGGAAGACATGTAGAGCATGTTGTCCACGCCGTTGATCTGAGCCTCGATGGGCGCTGCGACCGAATCGGCAAGGGTCTGAGAATCCGCGCCGGGATAGGTTGCCGATACCGTGACCTGCACGGGCGTGATCGTAGGGTACTGCTCCACCGGAAGGGCCGTCATGGCCACAAAGCCGGCAAGGCAGAGGATGATCGCGATGACCGTGGCGAAGATGGGACGCTCAATGAAGAATTTGGAGAACACGAATCAGGTCTCCTCTAATGTCTCCCTCGGGAATTCGGAGAAAACCCCTCGCCTCTGGGCGAAGGCTTCAGTTTGGTTTTTTCACAGTGACGGTCATGCCGGGGCGGAGAGTGAGAGCACCGTCTACCACCAGCTTTTCGCCGCTCTTCAACCCTTCGTAGATGAACCAGTCGTCTCCCTGCCAATCGCCAACGCCCACGGGTCGCTGCTCTGCTTTGCTTTCCTTGCCCACGACCCAGACAAAGTGGCCCCTGGATCCCTGCTGCACGGCCCGTTGAGGCACCAGGATGGCGTTGGGGCGGACAGAGCCTTTCACGCGGGCACGGACATACTGGTTCGGACGCAGGAACCCCTCAGGATTATTCACGGTGGCGCGAACGAGAAACGTTCCGGTCTGGGCGTTGTACGAGGGTTCCGCAAAAGTCATTTGTCCTTTATAGGGATAGATCGAACCGTCAACAAGGATGATCTCGACTTCAAAATCCTTGTAGTTGGGGGAGCGGAGCAGCCCTTTTGCCGTCTGCTCCCGGTATTTGTACATCTCGTTCTCCGAGATGCTGAAGTTCACCCATATCGGGTCGAGCACCGAAACCGTCGTCAGGAGGCTGTTCTGTGGATTGATGTAGGTGCCGTCGGTCTGCCGGGCCGAACTGCTGAGACCGGTCACAGGGGAAGTGATCGTCGTGTAGGACAGATTCAGCTTTGCGGACTCGACCTGGGCCTTGGCCTGCTCGGTGGCGGCCGAAGCCGACTGGTACTGACCTGTGGCGTCGTCGAGGTCCTTTTGTGACAGCGCGTTCTGTTCGGTGAGCGGTTTGGTCCGTTCAAGGTTCAGGCGGGCTGTTTCGAGCGCCGCCTCCTGTTTGGCAAGAGCGGCCATGGCCTGATCGAGCTGGACCTGGAACGGTTTGGCGTCCATCTGAAAAAGGACCTGCCCTTCCTTCACCACCGCGCCCTCGGTATACAGGTGCTTGTCCAGGAATCCGCTCACACGCGCCTGAATGTTGACCAGGTGTGAGCTCTGAGTCTGAGCCACGTACTCGAAGGAAACAGGCACGTCCCTCTGGACGATGTCCATCGTCGTCACAACAGGCGGCGGTGGTGCCGACGCCTCCTTCTTGCTCTCGCAGCCTGTTGAGAGAAAGGCCGTTGCAACGACCATCGCGGGTGCGAGGAATCTCAGGAGCCATGAAGGGTTCGCATGAAGTCTCTGCTCCATTGGCAGGTCCCCCTTTTGGAAGCACTTTCCGTTCTTCTCAAAACGAAGCATATAGCAGACTTCCGCGTGCTCCTCAATTGGTTTTTGACTCCGCCTGGCACGGATGCAGGAGGGTATAACCGTTGGAAACTGCTCGGCGTGGATGGTGAGATGGCGGGAAGCAACTCACGTGGGGCCTGCCCAAGTTTTGCTTGGTACGACAGGCAGCAAAAACACTGAAGCCTTTCATGCACCGAGGAAGCCCACCGTTTGTGACAAGTGCCTGAGCAACTCAGGGTGTTTTCATGCCCACGGCAGATACAAGCGATGGGTAAGAACAATGAAGGACTTTGCAGTGACTGTCGTTGAGGTCTGGAAACGCCGCTGGCTGTGCCTTTGCTCCGGGCGCACCATGAGTAACGAACCTCTCGAGGTGCTGCCCCCAACCCTGAGAAAGAAGTTAGGCGTGCGTGGCCCACAGAAAGCGCCGACCAAGGAGCGCATCAGTATCCGGCTGTCGCGGGAAGTGGTGGAGCGATTCCGCGAAAGCGGTGACGGCTGGCAAACACGCGTCGACGCAGCGCTGCGCGAGTGGCTCAAGAAGCATTCTCCGGCGTGAATCATTAAAGGGAGTTAGAGCTTCCGGTAGAGGGCGACGATGCCTTCCAGGGGTCTGTCCGGCGTGAGCAGTCGAAGGCCGGGAAACCGAGGAAGGATCTTTTCCAGGCCGTAAACCATGAAGAGCGCTCCTGGCCTGGCTTTTCGCACAATGAGTTCCGCGAACTCCTCCATCATCGCGAGGTAGGTGTAAAACACGTCGAACTGGTCAAATCGGATCCCGGTGTCGTGATGAATCCGGTCATGAAGCGATTCGTCCATGGAGTCCCCGTGAAACAGAAAGATGTTCTTCTCAGGCAGGCGCAGTCCACTTTCCGTAAGCAGATCATCCAGCGCTTGTCTCAGGGGCTGGTAGTCGTCCAGGGTCCACTCGTCGAGTTCGATCCCGACCGAGATCTTCGCCAGGTTACTCAGCAACACATTCACTCTTCCGTCCGCGCACCCCAGGTCAAGGAACCGGAAGGCTCCCGGCACAAAGAGACCCTGTCCGATCATCACCCTAAGGGAAGAGAGAACTCTGGACAGGTCGCTCGATCTCCGGAAACCCAGGTGCCCCACGTCACCCACTTTTCGACCGTCGTAGAACTCGGCGACTTGAAGGAGCATTCGCTCGAGAGTTTTGTCCACCCCAACCATAAAAGGAAGTTGAAGCCCTTTCTCACCGCAGGAATCTATCGTTAAGTCAGCTTTTTTAGCTTTTCATTTACCTGAAAGAGGAAAAGGATCTCCTCACCCTCTGCTTTCCGCAAGCTAGCCAATTGGTCCGGCTCGATTCTCGATGTGATTTTGTTGCAGACGAAGTTGATGCAGAACACGTGTCTCGCCACGAGCCTGCATCCTGAGGAGGATAGGAAAAAGCAGCTGGAAGGTTTTTCCCTTTGGCTGGGGAGGGTCACACCCAGCAGGCGGTTGATGAGGAGAAGCTTGGCGCTGTAATATTTCTCCAGGCCGGCTCCGCAGCAGGAGCCCCCTTCTTTTTCTTCACATTCCCTGCAAAGATCCACGATCCCTGTTCGGAGCATCTCGTCGCGGGATCGATCGACGGCATTCTTCAGAGCTTCAAGAAGGTCCGCAAGGCGTCGATCTTCAAGGAGCCGGCTTCTTTCCCGGTCAAAGCAGTCATTGGCCCAGTCAACCTTTGCGTCAACAGGTGCCTCCAAAGGCGGCTCGGCCGGGATCATAGCCTATTTCTTGCCTTTCCGGCTTTTCCCTTTTCCTTTGTCCTCAGGTGCGGCCGCTGCCTCTTCTTCTTCCCCGAATTTCTTCAGCCCTTCGGCCAGGGATTTCAGCTTTTCGTTCACAAGGTAATTGATCGATCCTTCAGGATAGGTGCCGTCTGCCTGGAGTTCCCCTCCAGGTTTTCCCGTGAGAATCTCGATGCCCTCGTCAATGGTCTTCACCGAGTAGATGTGAAACCTGCCTTTTTTCACGGCATCCACCACGTTCTTGCGAAGCATGAGGTCCTGAACGTTGCTCTCGGGAATCATCACGCCCTGGGTGCCGGTGAGCCCCTTTTTGCGGCAGCATTCGAAGAACCCTTCGATCTTGTAGTTGACGCCTCCGATGGCCTGGACCTCGCCCTTTTGATTCACGGAGCCGGTCACCGCGATGCACTGCTTGATGGGAACTCCGGAGAGGCTCGAGAGGAGAGCATAGATCTCCGTGGAGGAAGCGCTGTCTCCGTCCACGCCGCTGTAGGACTGCTCAAAGGCAATGCTAGCACTCATGGTGAGCGGCTTGTCCTGAGCAAATTTCTTCCTCAGATACCCGCTCAGGATGAGCATGCCTTTGTTGTGGGTGCTTCCGGACATGTCCGCTTCGCGCTCGATATTGATGATTCCGGCGCGGCCCATGGAGGTTGTTGCCGTGATGCGGGAAGGCTTGCCGAACATGTAATCGCCCAGGCTGTACACGGCAAGCCCGTTCACTTGGCCGACGACTTCGCCGTCCACATCGATGAGCAGGGTCCCGCGGTCGATCATCTCCTGGATGTGCTCTTCGATAAGGCTGGAACGGTAAATTCTCGTCTCAATCGCTTTGTCCACATGATTCTCCTGGACCTGCGGGGAGTTGTCCTCCCCTGCCCAGTAATCGGCTTCGCGAAGGAGATCCGTGATGATCGGGAAACTGGTGGAGATTTTTTCCTGCCGTCCGGTCATCCTGACCGCCTGCTCGACCAGCGCAGCCAGGGCGCTCCTGTCAAAGGGCTTTAACTTGTCTTCATCCGCTTTTCTCCGGATGAACTCGGCAAACTGGAGAACGGATTTTTCGTTCTTGTTCATGGACGTGTCAAAATCCGCCCGGACCTTGAAGATCTTGGCCGTGTCCTCATCGTAAGCATGGAGGAGTTGGTAAATGGTTTCGTCCGCAATGACCACGACCTTCATGTCCATGTCGATCGGTTCAGGCTTGAGGCCCGTTGTCGTGAAGAGATAAAAGGGGTCGTAGGTCTGAATCTCCATTTTCTTGGTCTTCAAGGCTCGCTTGAGAGCAGGCCACACGCCCGGTTCGACAAGGGCGTCGAGAAGGTTCAGAACAAGGTACCCTCCGTTGGCGCGAATAATAGAACCGGCTTTGATCTTGCTGAAATCCGTTCGCCACACGCCGCTCCGGTCCACCACTCTCTCGATGCTTCCGAAAAGATTTCGGTAGGTGGGATAAGTTTCGACAATCACCGGAGGCCCTTTCTGCTCTTCATTGTCCACGATCAGGTTGACCTGATAGGGCTGAAACGCGTCACCTTCAGACAGCAGAAAGGGCATGCCCGGGACCTGCGGCTGAAGCTGAGACCCGAAGATCTGCAGGTTCTCGGTCATGTCCTCCAGCATGTCGGTCAGATGTTTTTCCACTTCCTTGGTCGGGTGTTTCTCTTTCAGGGGCCCGGAGAGATCCGTGGCCACCTTCATGAACATGACGCGGTCCATTTTCTCGATGGTCTGTTGCACATCTTTTTGGAGGTCCCTCAGCTCCAGGAAAATCTGGTCGATTTCTTCCCGGAGTTTCGCTTGTTTTTCCTTGAGGACGGCATACTCCTCCTTGGGGAAACGTCCCTTTTCCACCAGGCCTTCCAGTTGATCAATGTGCGTCGGATTCCCATCCACCAGGGGCATGACTTCGGGTCTCTTGATCTGGCCCATCTGGATGTCCACGAGGGCGAAGCCCTCCTCCCGCACCTTTTTGTCCAGGTCCTTGAAGAAGCTCTTGCCCTTCTTCTCGTACTCGATCATGATTTCCTTTTTGCGATTCAAATACTCCTGGCTCTCAAAGAGCTGAGGCACTTCTTTCTTCAAGACGTCGATGAACTCGCGGACCTCCTTCTTGAATTTCTGACCCATTCCCGCCTTCAGCCGGAGAAGGATGGGAGCTTCCGTGTTCTTGAAATTATTGACGTAGCATAGATCTTCCGGCACTCTGCCGTCTCTCTTGGAAATGTCTTCGAGCAGCTTGCGGACCGTGGAAAGCCTTCCGGTGTTGGCAAGGCCTGTGACGAAGACATTGTAGCCGGGCTTGTTGATCCCCATGCCGAACTTAAACGCTTCCACCCCTCTGTCCTGTCCGATGATTTCTTTCAGAGGGGATAGGTCTTCCGTTGTTTTGAAAGGGAGCGTGGCAGGATCCAGTCTCCATCTCAACTTCTCAAGAGCGACTTCTTTCTCGGATTTCTTGGCGGCCATGGTCCTCAACCTCCTCCACGTCGTAAGGCTAGAGCAGCAAGCACAGCAAAAAGCAAGCCATGGAAAGGACGGCTTACGTCACCTTGATCTTGATCTCGCGGGCCGTCTCAGGTTTGCACTTGGGCAGGACAATGTTCAGTATGCCGGCCCGGTAAGAGGCTCGAACCTCGTCCACGTGAACCTTGCAAGGGAGTTGGACGGTTCGAGAAAAGTAACTGCACGATCGTGTTCTCTCGCGGAACCCTTCGCCCTCGGAAAAGCCTTCCTCTTTGACTTCCGCCTTGATGGTGAGCAAGTCGTCGCTGATGGTGATGTCCAGATCCTTGGGCTTAAGGTCAGGAATCTCCGACTTGAGGAGGAGGTCGTCTTCGGTCTCGGTGAGTTCCAGATAGGGCTCCTCCCGAAAACGCTTCAGCAACAGGGGCGAACAGAAGTCGTCCCGAAACCGGCTGAGAAGGCGATCCATGTCTTTTTTGAGCCTGTCAATCTCCTGGTTTTTCCATATGATCAGCTCTGCCATGGTGAAACCTCCTGGAGGGCGAATTCTAACAGGTTGCTGAAAAACGCCCATCTACGGCGTTGCCCTCATCCCTCGTCACTGCGACGCACTGGGTTGTACGCCTCATTCCTCGGCCCGCCGGAGGCGGATAAAGATTGTCGGGCGCCTTGTATCTGAGCGTTATGAACTCCCTGGACCCCGGTTTTCACCGGGGTGACGACTTCTTACGAGTCCATCAAGGTTTCAAAGTTCAAATGGTCCTCACATAAATCAAGCTCCGAAGCGGTTATTTTACTGTGGCCAATCCAAATTAACCCTTCGAAGAACCAGGTTAATATTAGGAACTCACTCCCCCTGATGCAAGCAATTTCTCTTGCCCCGCTTTACAAGTGAGCGATTCCAAAGTATTCTAAAAGCAAATTCCCCTTCGGTTGTGGGCCATGAAATTCCTACATTTCAGAAAAACGAATCACGCTGCGATTGCAGGGTTTCTCATGCCTTTCCTCTGTGCAGGATTCGCATCGTTTTACGTGCTTTTTGGCAAAGGGGATTATGAGTCCTATCGCTTTCTCATCTCCTTTCTGGGTATTATCCCTGTCCTGCTTGCCGCAGGTGTGTTCCTATCAGTGAAATCCATCGCCCTCATCGAAGAAAAAGGGGACAAGGATTACGCTTACTCGGGTCTGGTGCTCAACCTTTTCTTCACTTTCCTTTACCTTGCCTCACAGGTCTACTGTTTTCTAGAATTCAACCGCCCGTAACTGAGCCTCGTCGAGAATCTTCAAAAAGCGATTAAAATACTTTATTCACTCAATTTTCTTATTGACAAGAAAACTCGTTTGGCATTAAAGTGTCACAAAGTGGAATAAAGTGGCATGAAATTTTGGGAGTGGAGCATGTTCAGAGGTCGATCAAAACATTTTCTGGACGAAAAAGGAAGGCTTGCCATTCCCGCAAGGTTCCGGGAAGTGCTCCAGACCAAGTCGAACCATACTCTTGTTTTAACTAATCATGACAATTGCTTATGGGCTTTTGCCCAGGATGAATGGAAAATCATTGAAGAGAACGCGGCAAGGATGCCTCAACTGGACCACGCAGTAAACACGTACCTCCGGTATTTCATTTCCGGAGCGCAGGAGTGTGTTGTCAAGCAGGGTCGCATTACCATCCCTCCGGATTTGCGTGAGATTTCAGGACTGAAGAAAGAAGTGGTCCTCGTGGGAGGGTTGAAACTCTTCGAAATCTGGGACAGGGAGCGATGGGAAGAAGAGTTTGAGAGGGCAAAAAGAGATTTTCCACAGGTCAGCCAGGCCCTGCATGGGCTTGGAATTTGAGGAGGGGAATTGGAATACCCTCACCGGCCTGTCCTGGTGCAAGAGGTCCTGGAGGACCTGATCACCGATCCTGACGGCACCTATATAGACGGCACGGTCGGAAGCGGGGGACACAGCGAGGCGATCGGAAAAAGAATCGGGGGACGAGGACAGCTTCTCTGTCTGGACAGAGATTCAGAAGCCATCCGGATTTCAAAAGAGAGACTGCGCTTTCTTGGAGAAAGGGTTCGATTCATCAAGGGGAGTTACGAGTCGGCGGATCAGGTCCTCAGGGACCTGGGATGGGGAAAAGCGCATGGCATCCTGCTGGATCTTGGAATGTCCGGTTTTCAACTCGAACAATCAGGAAGGGGATTCAGCTTTTATCGGGATGAACCGCTCGATATGAGAATGGATCCGGATGCAGGCGTCACGGCCGAGCACCTGATCCAACATGTGTCCGAAAAAGAACTCGAAGAGATTTTGCGGCAATACGGCGAAGAGAGAAGAGCCAGGGCCATTGCGCGACGCATCGGTCAAGAAAGAAAAACAAAGCCCATTCTTTCCTCCCTTCATCTTGCTCATCTGATCGAGTCGGTTGTTCCGAGACCCCGCCGAGCAGGGGCGAAGCATGCGGCGACTCGAACATTCCAGGCCCTGAGAATCGCCGTCAACAAAGAACTGGAGCATTTGGCCTCGTTTCTGGACAAGAGTCCCGCTCTCCTGGCCGGGAGCGGCAGGCTGGTCATCCTGTCTTACCATTCTCTCGAAGACCGAATGGTGAAGCAGGCCATGATGGATTGGGAAAAGGGTTGCCAGTGCCCCCCGACCTTGCCTCAGTGTGGCTGCGGAAAGGAACCCCTTTTCAGAAGGCTCCACAAGAAGGGGGTCCGGCCCGACCCTAAAGAAATCGAAGAAAACCCCAGAGCGCGGAGCGCCGTTCTGAGAGCCGCGGAAAGGATCCCGACCTATGATACGAGTCATCAGGGTCTCGGAAATTGAAAACCGGAGAAACGCCGGCACCGGCATCCGGGTGAAAAACGCGAAGGCACCGAAGCGGCGTTTTCGCTTGAGCGGCCGCCAGATTGCGCTCGTGGCTTTTCTGCTCCTCCTCTTCATGGGGAGCGGCATCGGTTACGTGTGGTCCAATTTCGAGGGAACCCAGATCGGGTACGACGTGAGCCGGTTGAAACACGAGGAGATCCGGCTCATGGAATTGAACAAGAAACTGAGGATCGAGCTGGCCACCTTGAAGTCGCCTCAATACCTGGAGGGGGCTGCCCGCGCCTTGGGACTCAAGGCCGCTGCGCCGGAACAGATTGTTGTTCTGCCATGAAGATCACCGAGAAGAAATGGATCCGGGTCAGAATCACTATCGTGGCCGTCTTCTTCCTGTGCGGGCTCAGCATGATTCTGGCCAGGGCGACTCAGCTGCAGGTCATCGAGAGGGACAAACTGGCGCGCATTGCGTTGGCCGGTTACCGGGGCATTGTCAAGCTGCCGCCCAAGCGGGGAACCATCTACGACAGGGAAGGGCACGAGCTGGCGGTGAGCGTTGAAGTGGAGTCCATCTATGTGCATCCTCACCATGTCCAGAACAAGGCGCAGGCGGCAAAGCTTCTCTCCAAGATTCTGGACATGAAGGAGAACGCCCTGCTGAGCCTTCTCAAGAGCCAGCGGCCCTTTGTGTGGATCGATCGAAAGGTGGCCCCTGAAAAGATCCGGCAGGTGAAAGCGCTGGGCATCGAGGGAGTGGGCTTCACTGCGGAAACGAGAAGATACTATCCCGGCAAAGAGATCGCAGGCCATGTCCTGGGGTTCGCAGGCGAAGACAATCAAGGTCTGGAAGGGCTTGAAAAGAAATACGACAAGATGCTCAAGGGCCCGGACTACACCCTGATCCAGATGAGAGATGCGCTGGGCAGGCCTTTTTACGTGAACCGGCCCGCACCGGAGGAGAGTGAAATCCGAGACCTGGTTCTCACCATCGACAAGGACATCCAGTACGCGGCGGAGCAGGCGCTCAAGAAAACCATGGAGGAGACCAGGGCGAAAAACGGTCACGCCATTGTGGTGGAGGTGGACACGGGAGAGATCCTGGCCATGGCCGTGGTTCCCCTTTTCAATCCCAACGTGTTCCGGACCCACCAGCCCAACCAATGGAGGAACCGGGCGGTCACGGACAGTTACGAACCGGGATCCACGATCAAAGCGTACCTGCTTGCCGCAGCGCTCGACAGCTATCTGGTTTCACCGGAGACGAAGTTCTTCTGCGAGAACGGGGAATACAAGCTCGGCACCAACACCATCCATGACCACGACCGGAAAGGGCATGGAATGCTCAGCGTGTCCGAGATCATCACCTTTTCAAGCAACATCGGTGCGGTCAAGATAGGCCAGAGAATCGGCTACAAGAAGTTTCACGAGTATCTCGAAAAGTTCGGGTTTGGGGACAAAACAGAGATCGACCTTCCCGGGGAACAGGAAGGATTCCTGAGACCGGTCAAGGACGCCAAGGAAATTGAAAAAGCGACTTCTTTTTTCGGGCAAGGCATGACCGCGAACTCCCTCCAGCTGGTGATGGCCATGGGAGCGATCGCCAATGGGGGTAAACTCATGCGGCCTTATGTGGTCAAAGCGGTCAAAGACCAGCAGGGCAAGATAGTCAAAGAGAACCATCCCCAGGTGGTGCGAAAAGCGATGTCCCCTGAAACGGCAAAAAAGGCGACCCAAATCCTTGAATCGGTGGTCAAGGAAAAAGGCGGAACAGGCTCTCTTGCGGCGATCAAGGGATACCGGGTTGCCGGGAAAACCGGGACATCCCAAAAAGTCGATCCGATGACCAAACGCTATTCCGCCAGAAACTATGTGACCCTTTTCGTGGGCTATGCCCCAGTGGAGAATCCACGGCTGGCCATTCTGGTGCTCTTGGACGAACCGGAGGCCAAGAAGTACGGAGGCCTGGTGGCTGCTCCGGTGTTCAGGGAGATCGGTGCCTGGAGCCTCAATCACCTCCGGGTCCTTCCGGATGTGAGAATGGTGAGGGCGGAGGAAGGGGTGGAATCGGGTAACTCGCGAAACAACGGTTCACCGCTTCACGTGGAGGTCTCTCAGGAAGGCACGGGTCTGCTCCCGGATTTCAGAGGCCAGACCATGCGCGAGGTTCTGAAAGGCGGGAGGTCGCTGGGCGTGAAAGTTTCGTTGGACGGGACAGGGCTGGCGGTTGCGCAAAACCCTGAGCCGGGTTCCCCTCTGAACAAAGTGACACAGGTGAGCGTGAGTTTCAGGCCACCGTCTTGACATCATTGGGCAATGTGAATTGTTCAATGAGCCGGCCAAAGGCTGAGGGTTCGGGATTCTTAAGAATATGAAACTGGGCCAAATCCTAGAAGCACTGTCGCACTTCGAACTCCGGGGTGATCCTGCCCTGGAGATTCAAGGCTTGGCTTATGACTCTCGCCAGGTCAAGCCCGGCGACCTCTTTGTGGCCCTTCGCGGACACCATTCGGACGGCCACGAGTTTGTGGAGAGAGCGGTTGAGAAGGGCGCAGGAGCTGTTGCCGTCGAGACGCTCACCGGTTGCGAAGCAAAGGTCGCAACCCTCCTGGTTCCCGACTCGAGGAAGGCTCTTTCCAAACTCGCCCTGGCTTATTACAACAACCCGTTCAAAAACACCACCCTCATCGGCATCACGGGGACCAGCGGCAAGACCACGACGACCTATCTTCTGGAATCCATCGTCAAGGCTGCAGGCGCAGAGCCCGGCGTGCTGGGCACGGTGAACTACCGTTACTCGGACAAAGAGCTCCCTGCCCCTGTGACCACTCCGGAATCTCTTGACCTGATCCGCTTGAGCCGGGAGATGGTCGACCATGGCGTCACGCACATTGTCACGGAGGTCTCCTCCCACGCCCTGGACCAGGGAAGAACCCAGGACTGCCCCTTCAGCGTGGCGGTGTTTACCAACCTTTCCAGGGACCACCTCGATTATCACAAAACCATGGACGAGTACTTTGCAGCCAAGAGCCGCCTTTTCACGGGGCTCCGGGCCGACCCCTCAGGAAGGAGGCCGGCTGCGGTCATCAACCTCGACGATCCCAGGGGAAAGGATCTCGTGGCCATGACTCGAGCCAAGATCCTCACCTACGGGCTTGGAAAAGAATGTCAGGTCAATGCCGACGCCGTTCTGATGGACGGAAAGGGACTCACGTTCCGCCTCAGAACCCCTGCAGGCGAAGCGTCGGTGCGATCGTCCCTGATCGGCGATTTCAATGTTTACAACATCCTGGCTGCAGCGGGCGCAGGCCTTGCCTTGAACCTTCCCTTGGAAGCCGTGGTTCGTGGCATCGAAGCCCTTCAGTCCATCCCGGGCAGACTGGAACGGGTGGAGAACAGAAGAGGATTGACCCTTGTGGTGGACTATTCCCACAAGCCGGACGCCCTGCTCAAGGCCATGACCTCCCTCAAGCCGCATGTGAAAGGCCGGCTGATCACCGTGTTCGGTTGCGGCGGGGACCGGGACCGGGGCAAACGATACGACATGGGCCGCCTAGCCGGTGAGCACAGCGATGTGGCTTTCATCACCTCGGACAACCCCCGAAGCGAGGACCCTCTTTCGATTGTGAAGGAGATCGAGAAGGGCATGCTCGATTCAGGCCTCAGGAAAGGAGGAGGGAATACCCGTCCCGGCAAAGGATATTTTCTCGAAGTGGACCGCAGAGAGGCGATTCGAAAGGCGGTGGCCATGGCCGAGGAGGCCGACGTGGTGCTCATCGCGGGCAAAGGCCACGAGGACTATCAGATCATCGGTTCCGAAAGGAGACCTTTCAGTGATCAGGAAGAGGCGGCCAGGGCCGCTTCGGAGGGCGTGTGAATGCAGGAGAACCGGGTTCAGATGACCGCCGGGAAAATCCTTTCCCCCATCAAGGGAGAACTCCTCAGGGGATCACGGGACCGATCCTTTTCCGGAATCAGCACGGATTCGCGAACCGTTGGAGAGGGCCAGCTCTTCTGGGCTCTCAGGGGGGAAACCTTTGACGGCCACGACTTTGTGAAGGAGGCGATCAAGAAAGGAGCAGTCGCTGTCGTTGTGAATAAAGACCGGACCGCCGACCTTCCTGCGAACACTCGTGCGAGCATCATCGGTGTGCCGGACACCCTCAAAGCTCTTGGCGACCTGGCAAGGCGGTGGAGACGCCGGTTTGACGCCCGTGTGACGGCCATTACCGGGAGCGGCGGCAAGACAACGACCAAGGAGATGACTCACGCCATCCTTTCTCTTGAAGGGCTTACGTTGAAAAACGAAGGGAACTTCAACAACCTGATCGGACTGCCTCTCAGCCTGTTCCTGCTGGACGAGAGCCATTGCTACGCGGTTCTTGAAATGGGCATGAATCGACCGGGTGAAATCGGCCGGCTCACGGAGATCGCGGACCCGGACATCGGGCTCATCACCAATGTGGGACGAGCCCATCTCGAGGGTGTGGGGAGTGTCGAGGGAGTGGCGAGGGCCAAGGTCGAACTCCTGGACAAGATGGCTCCGCGTGCTTTGGCCATTCTGAACGGGGATGACCGGATCCTGATGCATGCGGCAGCGACTTTTCGCAAGAAGCCCGTCACTTTCGGTCTGGGTCTGCAGAACACGGTACGGGCCGAGAAAATTCGAAATCTGGGCCGGAGGGGATTCTCCTTTGACGTTCACTGGAAAGGAAAGTCCTTTTCCGTGAGGCTGGGAGTGCCGGGGTTTCACAATGTGCACAACGCGCTTGCAGCCGCTGCCATAGCGCTATCGTTGGACATTTCCAAGGATCGGATTCAAGAGGGCCTGAGTCGATTTGAAGGGGTCAAGGGCCGTTTCAAGGTCACGCCCCTTGCAAACGGAAGTCTCCTCATCGATGACACCTACAACTCGAACCCTTCTTCTCTGCGGCTCTCCCTGGAATCCCTTAAGGCGCTTGCGCCGAAAGACAGAAAGGTGATTGTGGGGCTCGGAGAAATGCTGGAGTTGGGTGAGGAGACCGAAGCAGGGCACGTGGAAGCAGGGGAAATGGTCGCGGAAGCAGGAGCGGATTGGTTGGTGGCCTTGGGCGACCATGCGCCTGAGATGATTCGGGGGGCCTTGGACAAGGGTTTCCCCCGGGAAAGAACGATCCGCGTCAAGGATCACAAGGAGATGGGTGCAAGGATAGTGAAAGTCATGAAACCGGGAGACCTGGTGTTCTTAAAAGCCTCCCGCAGGATAGGCCTTGAGCGGGTGGCCGACAGGCTCAGGGAAAAGGCGTGAAGAGCGGGAAGAAATCTGAGAGAGGATGAACCTCCATGCTCTATAAACTGATTTACTTCTTCCACACGGAGATTTCGTGGCTGAACGTTTTTCGCTACATCACGTTCAGAACGATCCTGGCGACTCTCTTTGCGCTCGTCATCCTTTTTGTTTGCGGCGATTGGGTTATCCGCAAACTCAGGGAGATGCAGGTGGGCCAGCACATCCGCGAGGACGGTCCGGCAAACCACCAGGGCAAAGCAGGCACTCCTACCATGGGAGGCTGCCTCCTCCTCCCTGTGGTCGTCGTGACCACGCTTCTCTGGGGCGACCTCAACAACCTCTATGTGTGGCTGGTGCTCTTTGTTCTTTGCTCTTTTGGGGCCATCGGGTTTGCGGACGATTACCTGAAAACAGTTCGCAAAAGCAACAAGGGCTTGAGCGGAAAGGCGAAGTTTACCCTTCAGATTCTTGCGGCCCTAGCGGTGGCGGTGAGCCTTTACCTTTCCCCTGGCTTTGACAGTCACCTGAATTTTCCCTTTTTCAAGAACATTACCCCGGACGTGGGGATTTTCTATATCCTGCTGGCCGTTTTTATCATTGTCGGCGCATCCAACGCCGTGAACCTCACGGACGGTCTTGACGGTCTTGCCATGGGACCCATCATCATCGCCTTTGCAAGCTATCTCATCTTCGCCTACCTGTCAGGACACGTGAGAATAGCCAATTACCTCGGAATTCCTTATGTGGCCGGGACAGGGGAACTCTCGGTGCTGTGCGGAGCCGTGGTGGGCGCGGGGCTCGGTTTTCTGTGGTACAACGCGCACCCGGCTGATCTTTTCATGGGCGATGTGGGGTCCTTGCCGCTCGGGGCGGTGCTGGGAACCGTAGCGGTCATGACCAAGCAGGAGATTGTGCTCATTTTGGTGGGAGGGATTTTTGTGGTGGAAACCCTTTCGGTCATTTTCCAAGTAGCCTACTTCAAGATGACCGGGGGCAAGAGGATTTTTCGAATGGCTCCTCTGCACCACCACTTCGAACTCAAGGGGTGGCCGGAATCCAAGGTGACGGTTCGTTTCTGGATCATTGCCATTGTGCTGGCGCTCTTGTCCATCAGCACGCTGAAGTTGAGGTGAGGAGGAAATGGAGTGTTGGAGTAATGGAGTAATGGAGTGATGGTAAAGAAAGAGCACAGATACAGGTCTGATGGCTATGCAGTACTGCAGCACTCCATTACTCCTCCAATTCTCTATAGCCTTTGATCAAAAGGAAGATCGGGCATGCCCCTGCGTTTGAAGAATAAACAGGTTCTTGTCGTCGGTCTTGGTCAATCCGGCCTTTCCGCAGTCCGGTATCTGGTGCGGGAAGGGGCCAGAGTCACGGTCAGCGACGTGAAGAAGGAGGCGGACCTGGAACCGGGTGTGGTTAAGGAAATGAGGTCCATGGGCGTCACGCTGGAGACAGGCGGGCACACCATGAACACCTTCATCCGTTCCGAGCGGATCATCGTGAGCCCCGGAGTGCCAATGGATCTTGCGCCCCTTGCGGCTGCAAAAGAAAAAGGAATCCCTGTGACAGGAGAGATGGACCTGGCGGTGCAGATCATGAACACACCGATCGTGGCGGTCACGGGCACGAACGGCAAGTCCACGGTCACGGCCTTTCTTGGGGCGCTGCTGCAGAATGCGGGGCACAAGGTGTTTGTAGGAGGAAACCTCGGGACCCCGCTCATCGATTACGCGGCCGCCGGTTCGAAGGCGGATGTGGCGGTGGTGGAGGTGAGCAGCTTTCAGCTCGACACGATGGAGGGCTTCAGTCCTCTGGTCGCGCTCCTGCTCAATATTTCTCCGGACCATCTGGACCGGTATCCGAATTACGAGACTTACGTTCAATCCAAACTGAAGATTTTCAAGAATCAGGGCGGAGGAGATTTCGCGATCCTGAACGATGACGATGACGTCCTGTCCTCCTTTGCGCCCCCCAAGGACGTTTCCGTTTTGCGGTACGGTTTGAAGAAGAAAGATCTTCGGCAGGCTTTTGTGGAGGGAAAAGGGATCAGAGCCGGTTTGCCGGGTAAGGAAAGCCATGTCTTTGATCTTCAGAAATGCCCCCTTCCGGGAAAGCACAATGTGGAGAACATGATGGCGGCAGCTCTCGCCGGTCTGGCTCTGAATGCGGAGCCTCCGGTGATTCAGCACACCATGGACCAGTTCCAGGGTCTTTCCCATCGCCTGGAGCTTGCGGGCCGTATCAGGGAAGTGGACTTCTACGACGACTCCAAAGCGACGAACGTGGACGCGGCCATCCGATCCCTCGCCAGTTTTGATCGTCCCATTATCCTGATCGCCGGGGGTCGTCACAAAGGGGGCAACTACGCGCCCCTGGTGCGGGTGGCCAAGGGAAGGGTGAAAAAAGCGTTTCTCATGGGAGAATCGAAGCAGATCATGGCCGAGGCCTTTGAAGACCAGATCCCTTATGCCACAGCGGATAGCATGGACGATGCCGTGACCAAGGCCTTTTCCGTGGCAAAGCCCCATGACGTGGTGCTTCTGGCTCCGGCCTGTTCCAGCTTTGACATGTTCACGGACTACGGCCACAGAGGCAGGGTGTTCAAGAAAGCGGTCGAAGGGCTGCAGCATGGATGAGACGAAGAAAAAATATTTCGAGTATGACTACCTGCTCCTGGTTCCCACGCTGCTTCTCCTCGGGTTAGGGCTTGTGGCCATCTACAGCGCAAGCTCTTTCCTCGCCGAGCACCGGATGGGGGACAGCTACTATTTTCTCAAGCGGCAGGGCATGTTCTGCCTGGTCGGTGTTTGTTTCATGATCTTCACAAAAAACATTCCGAGCACGGTTTATCCGCGCCTGGTCTATCCGCTTCTCGGCATCAGCCTCTTTCTCTTGCTCCTCCTCCTGGTGCCGGGAGTGGGGGCCAAGATCGGCGGCGCTTCCCGGTGGTTCCGCATCGCCGGTTTTTCCTTTCAGCCTTCGGAACTCGCCAAACTGGCGCTCGCTTTTTATGTGGCTTACTCCATCGCCAAGAAAGGCCCGGCCATGAGTTCTTTTTCGAACGGGCTGGTGCCTCATTTGGTC
The DNA here is from genome assembly GCA_964580575.1 of uncultured Desulfobacteraceae bacterium. Lineage (GTDB taxonomy): Bacteria > Desulfobacterota > DSM-4660 > Desulfatiglandales > HGW-15 > CAVPDE01. Next base: position 34,199 of record CAZOLJ010000016.1, on the reverse strand, counting down.
GTTGCAGGGGCCTTCATGGGGCTCATCCTGCTCCAGCCTGACCTGGGGACGGCCGTCATCATCGGATGCTGGCTGGTGATTCTCCTCTTTGTGGGCGGAGTCAAAGTGCTTCACCTCGTCGGCCTCATGCTGCTGTCTTTGCCGGCGGTCTTGTGGCTGGTTCACCGAGTGGACTATCGGCTCAAACGGTGGTGGGCTTTCCTGAACCCGTGGGATGACCCGCAGGGGCTTGGGTTTCAAATCATTCATTCCTTCCTGGCCATCGGCTCAGGGGGGGTCCTGGGCGTGGGCCTTGGAAACAGCAAACAGAAGCTTTTCTACCTTCCCGAGCCCCACACGGACTTCATCCTCTCCATCGTGGCGGAAGAACTGGGTCTCGTGGGTCTTGCAGTGATCGTGATCCTCTTCGGCCTTCTGGTGATTCGGGGAATCCAGGTGGCGCTCCATGCCCCTGATCTCTACAGCAGTTACCTCGCTCTCGGCATCACCTCGTTCCTGGGCCTTCAGGTGATGATCAACATGGGCGTGGTCATGGGCCTTTTGCCGACCAAGGGGCTGACGCTCCCCTTCATCAGTTACGGGGGGTCCTCGCTGGTGATCAGCCTCGTGAGCGTCGGTATTCTTCTGAACATCTCTTCAAGGAGATAAGGACTCTGGAGCAGGAGCCGAAAAAGACGATTCGGATGATGGTGGCAGGAGGAGGCACAGGGGGGCACCTGTTTCCGGGAGTGGCTGTGGCCAAAGAGGTAGGCAGAAGGTTTGAAGGAGCGGAGATCCTTTTTGTGACGGGCAAACGCAAGATAGAATCCGAGGTGTTGAGAAAAGCAGGGTTTCGTCAGGCTTCCATTGCCGTTGAAGGGATGAAAGGCAGAGGCCTGCTCAAAGGGGCTTGGGTGGCGCTGAAGCTTCCCTGGAGTCTTCTGGAGTCCCTGTGGATCATCCGGGAGTTTTCGCCCCACCTGGTGCTGGGCGTGGGAGGATACTCGGCCGGTCCCGTTTGCCTCGCCGCCAGGGTGATGGGCGTTCCGTCGGCCATTCATGAGCAGAACTCTTTCCCGGGTGTGACGAACCGGCTGCTCTGCCGGGTGGTGAACCGGGTGTTCATCTCCTTTGAAGAAAGCCGGAAACATTTCTCCAGCGGATCGATTCACCTCACGGGGAATCCGATTCGTGCGGAATTCGTGCCCTCGGAAAGACGGCTCTCAGGAAACGGCAAGCCCTTCACCGTGGCCGTGGTGGGAGGGAGTCAGGGCGCCAGAGCCATCAATGACGCCTTTGTGGATGCCCTGGCCCTGCTGAAAAAGAGAAACAGACCCTGCCGGGCCATTCATCAAACAGGCGAACTCGATTACGAGAGAACGGCCGCCCTTTACAAAGAAAGGGGGATCGAGGCTGAGGTGAGGCCTTTCATTCAGGACATGGCCGGGGTTTACAGGGAAGCGGACCTGGTGGTGAGCAGGGCGGGAGCCGGCGCGGTCTTCGAGATGGCGGCCATGGGGAAACCCTCCCTGCTGATTCCCTATCCTTTTGCGGCGAACAGGCATCAGGAGACCAATGGGCAGTTTCTTGTGGAGGCAGGCGCAGCCGAGATGATCCTGCAGGAAAACCTGACCGGAGAGGTCCTGGCCGAGCGGCTTGCGAAACTCATGGAGGACCGGGCTGCTCTTGAAAAAATGGGACAGGCGGCCAGGAGCGTTTCAAAACACGATGCAGCTCAGAGAATTGCCGATCTGCTCCTGGAGATGATTCGATCATGAAGATTTTCGGAAAGACAAAGCACATTCATTTCGTGGGCATCGGCGGCATCGGGATGAGCGGCATTGCCGAACTCCTTCTCAATCTCGGGTATGGGGTGAGCGGGTCGGATGTCAAGGCGTCACCGGTCACCGCGCGCCTGGCAGCGCTGGGCGGGAAGATCTTCGCGGGCCACAAGAGAGAGCACATCGAAGGGGCGGACGTGGTGGTGTACTCATCCGCCGTAGCCACGGACAACCCGGAAGTCCTGGAGGCCAAGGAGAAGTCCATTCCCGTGATTCCGCGAGCGGAGATGCTGGCAGAGCTCATGCGCCTGAAATACGGCATCTCCGTGGCAGGGGCCCACGGGAAAACAACGACCACCTCCATGATCGCTTCGATCCTGACGTGCGGGAAGCTGGACCCCACGGTGGTGATCGGCGGCAGGCTCGACATCTGGGGAGGGTCCAATGCAAAGCTAGGCCAGGGGGACATCCTGGTCGCCGAGTCCGATGAGAGTGACGGGTCTTTCATGATCCTTTCGCCCACCATCGCGGTGGTCACCAACATCGACTACGAGCACCTGGACCACTACGGGAGCATTGAGGCGATTCGAAAGGCCTTTGTGGACTTCATCAACAAGATTCCCTTTTACGGGTTGGCCGTGCTCTGTCTCGACAATGAAGAAATCCAGGGGGTCATTCCTCTTCTCAAGAAGCGGTACCTCACCTACGGGATGAGTTCCCAGGCGGACTTGAGGGCCAGAGACGTGGTCCGGGGCGAACTGGAGAGCCGCTTGGAAGTCCTCTATCACAATGCCTCCCTCGGGGAGGTGGTGGTGGGCAGGCCCGGAAATCACAATGTTCTCAACGCCCTTGCAGCGATAGGGGTGGGTCTCGAACTCGATGTGCCCATGGAGGACATTCGAAAGGGATTGCGTCATCTGGGCGGGCTGGCCCGGCGTTTTGAGATCAAGGGAGACAAAAAGGGAGTCCTGGTGTTGGATGACTACGGCCATCATCCCACGGAGATCGCGGCCACACTCCTGACGGCCAAAGACTGCTGGCCGGACCGAAGGCTCGTCGTGGTGTTCCAGCCCCACCGCTACACCAGAACCCATTTGCTCTATGACCGTTTTATGACGTGCTTCAATCAGGCGGACGTCTTGATCCTCGCGCCCCTCTATGGGGCCGGAGAAAAACCGATCGTAGGCGTGGACAGTCAGATGCTGAGCCAGGGAATCAAGGACCATGGCCACAGGGACGTGGTTCTCTGCCGCGATCAGGCGGAAATCGTGCGGGTTCTTGCGGAGCGTGTCCAAAAAGGGGATGTGGTGATGACGCTGGGGGCAGGAGACATTTATCACGTGGGAGAGCGTTTGCTCGATGAACTGGTTCAACGATGACGCAGGGTTCGGTTTTGTGAATTCATGGATGAGAGGCAGAAAAGAGAATTGACCAGGGTCCTAGACAACGACGTCCATTTCGGCTGCCCCATGGGGCCCTACACCACCTTTCGCGTCGGAGGAAAGGCCGAGGCTCTGTGTGCGGTGAAGGACCTTTTGCAGCTGAAGGAGGTGCTTTCCTTTGCGAGCAAAGAAAACCTCCCTTATTTGATGGTAGGCAAGGGCAGCAACCTCCTGGTGAAAGACAGGGGTCTCAAAGGCCTTGCCCTTCTTCTCAAGGGTGAACTGGAAGGAGTTGAAGAAAAGGAGGGCACGATCCACGCCGGAGCGGGTCTGGGTCTCGCAGAGCTGGTGCGTTTCAGCCAAAAGAAGGGGTTGGCCGGTCTGGAATTCCTTGCCGGTATCCCGGGCACGGTGGGCGGAGCCGTGGCCATGAACGCCGGAGCCTGGGGAAAGAGCGCAGGCGACGTGGTGACGGGGGTGGAGATCCTCACCGCGGATGGGGAAAGTGTGATCATGAACCGTTTAGAACTCCAGTTCGGGTACAGAAGAGCTTTCCTTCCCCTCGGATCCGTGGTGGTGAAGGCTCAGTTCAAGGGGACCCCGGATCGTCCGGAAGCCATAGGCGAAAGGATTCTGAACTATCTGGAGAGACGGAAAGCCGGCCAGCCTCTGGATTACCCGAGCGCCGGCTCTGTTTTCAAGAACCCTCCGCAGGACTCTGCGGGAAGGCTCATCGAGAGTGTGGGCCTGAAAGGGAAGAGAGTGGGGGGCGCCATGATCTCCGACAAGCACGCCAATGTCATCGTGAACGTGGGAGGAGCCAGTGCGGAGGACATCCTCGCCCTCATGGAAACGGCGCGGCAACGGGTGAGAGAGCAAACGGGCATTGACCTGGAACCTGAAATCAAGGTGGTCGGGGACTAATGGGTCGGGAAATCCATGAAACGGAACACCGTCCTCAAACAGCAGCGCGTGAAGAGAAAGAACGGGGGCCGGTACTCGGAACTCTGGAGAAAAACCCGTTCTGTAGGGTCTTGGTGTTTGAAGATCTCGGCGCTGCTGACAGGCTTGGCAGGGATCAGCGTTCTCTTTGTGTTTCTTTACAGCTATCTCCTGACTTCCCCGTACATTCGTTTGGAACAGGTGGAGATCGTAGGTGGGGATGAGGCAATGACAAAAGAGCTCCAAGAGATGTCCGGTTTAAATCTTGAGCTCAGTCTCCTGGCGATCGACGTGGATGAGGTGCAGAAGAAACTCGAAAAGCACCCTTGGGTCAGGACGGTGGAGGTGGAGAAACAGTTTCCCCATGGCCTTTTGATCCGCGTGGAGAAGGAAGAGCCCCGGGCCCTTGTGGTTGCGGAAAAGCTCTGCTACATGAACCGATTCGGGAAGGTGTTCAAAGAGGTGGGCCCGAACGAGGCCGTGGACTTCCCGATTGTCACGGGTGTCTCAGCCGACGAGACGCACAGGCAAAAGCAGCTCGGTCTCTCCATGCAGGTTCTCCAGTTCCTTGAGACCCAGAAGGATCCCTGGTCTCTGAAGGAGCTTTCTGAAATCCATGTGAAGAAAGACGGGGATGTTTCCCTCTATTTCTCTTTTCTGCCTGCAGCGGTCAAGCTGAGGGCGCAGAACTTGGAGTCGAAGATGGAGGAACTCAAGAGGGTCGTGGAGCACCTGAACAGCACGGGCCGGATCCACACGGTGAAGGCCATTCATCTCAATTACGGCGAAGGCGCCGTGGTGTCGTTCAAGAAAGGGTAGAGTTGTCTGCGATGCGTTCGCATCCTAGCAGCATGCTTTCGGGGCCGTCCCAGAAGGGGGTGTTTCCAAAGTGGCTGTGTTCAGTAGGGAGTAAGTAGTATGCAGCAGGCAGCATCTTTTTCTGCTTACTGCCTACTCCCTACTGCCTACTGATTCTGTGCGGGATGCGGCCAAAGGCCTGAGCAGGATATGAGGGTTAGGGATTTAAGAGGATAAGACAATGGCTGGTGAAATCATTGTAGGTCTCGACATCGGTACTACCAAGGTCTGCGCCGTGGTGGGGGAACTCCGGCATGACGGGATCGAGATTATCGGCATCGGAAGCCACCCCTCCGAGGGTCTTCGAAAGGGTGTGGTGGTGAACATTGAAAAGACGGTCAACTCCATCAAAGAGGCCATTGAAGAGGCGGAGACCATGGCCGGATGTGAAATCAGTTCGGTGTATGCAGGAATCGCCGGCGGCCACATCAAAGGCTTCAACAGCCAAGGCGTGATTGCGCTCAAGGAAAGGGAGGTGACGGCAAAGGACATTGACCGGGTGATCGAAGCGGCCAGCGCCGTGGCGATTCCCATGGACCGCGAGGTCATCCATGTGCTGACTCAGGAATTCATCGTGGACGAACAGGACGGCATCCTGGACCCCCTGGGCATGGCGGGCGTCCGACTGGAAGCCAAGATCCACATCGTCACCGGGGCCGTGACGTCGGCCCAGAACATCATCAAGTGCGCCAACCGGGCAGGTCTGGACGTGTGCGACATTGTGCTCGAATCCCTCGCTTCCAATGAGGCGGTGCTTTCGGACGAGGAGCGCAACCTGGGGGTCGCGCTCGTGGATTTCGGGGGAGGAACCACGGATGTGGCGGTTTTCTCTCGCGGCACGATCAAGCACACCTCGGTGCTGGCTCTGGGAGGCGACAACCTGACCTACGACATTTCCATCGGTTTGAGAACCCCCAAGGTGGAAGCGGAAAAGATCAAGGTCAAGTACGGCTGCGCGCTGTCCTCGATGATCGGCAAGGAGGAGACGATCGAGGTCCCCGGAGTGGGAGGGAGAAAGCCGAGAGTGCTCTCCAGACAGATTCTCGGCGAGATCCTGGAACCGAGAGTGGAAGAGGTGTTCACCCTGGTGCAGGAAGAACTGGTTCGAGCCGGGTATGACACCATGATCAATTCGGGAGTGGTCATCACCGGAGGGTCTGCGGAGCTGCCCGGGGTACCTGAGTTGGCCGAGCAGATCTTCAATGTCCCGGCTCGAACGGGGTATCCTCAGGGAATCAGCGGATTGGTGGAGATCGTCAACAAGCCCATGTATGCCACCGCCGTGGGCCTGGTGCTTTACGGCGCGAAAAGAGCAAAGGAGGGAAAGAAATTCAGAATCAGGGACAGCAACATTTTTGCAAAGGTCATGGAACGAATGAAAAGGTGGTTCAAAGAGGTTGTCTAAAACGTCAAAGGGGGAGAACGAAGGAGGGACATTCATGAAATTTCAATTCGTAGAAGAAAAAGAAGGTTACGCAGCCAGGATCAAAGTGGTCGGCGTGGGAGGGGCCGGCGGCAATGCCATCAACAACATGATTGCGGCCAAGCTCCGTGGGGTGGAATTCTTCACCGCCAACACCGATATCCAGGCCCTCGATCGATCGAGCTGTTCCCACAAGATCCAGCTCGGGGTATCGGTTACCAAGGGCCTGGGCGCAGGGGCTGATCCGGAGATCGGCCGCCAGGCGGCCGAAGAAAACACCAACGAGATCAAAGAGGCGATCAAGGGCGCGGACATGGTCTTCATCACCGCAGGAATGGGCGGCGGCACCGGGACCGGGGCCTGCCCTGTGGTGGCTCGGGAGAGCAAGGAGGAAGGCTCCCTCACCGTGGCGGTGGTGACCAAGCCCTTCAAGTTCGAAGGGGACAAACGCATGAGGCGTGCCCTGGAGGGGATCGACAAGCTCAAGAAGGAAGTGGACACCCTGATCATCATTCCCAATGAGCGGCTCAAGGCTGTTGGAACCAAGAGCAGCACCTTCAGGGAACTCATTGTCCGAGCGGACGAGGTGCTCCTCAACGCGGTCAAAGGGATTTCCGACCTCATCATGAGCAGCGGCTTCATCAATCTGGATTTTGCGGATGTCAAGAAAGTGATGGAGCAGATGGGGACCGCCATTATGGGAACCGGCAAAGCCAAAGGAGAGAACCGAGCCACGGAAGCGGCCAAGCAGGCGATCAACAGCCCACTTCTCGAAGACATTTCCGTCCATGGCGCCAGGGGTCTTCTCATGAACATCACCGGGCCGTCGGACATGACCATGGAGGAGATCGACGAGGCCTCCAACTTCATCAAAGGCGAAGTGGACGGTGAGGCGGAGATCTTCTGGGGCGTGGTCTTCGATGACAACATGGGCGATGAGGTCCAGATCACAGTGATCGCCACGGGCATTGACAAGGAACCGGAGAAGAAGGAAAAGGTCGTCAAGCTCCGCGACGTCACGCCTGACGACGCCAAAGACCCCTGGACCGTGCGGGGACTGAACGGCGAAAACCTGGATGTCCCGACGTTTCAGCGGGTAGGGCCGGGAGGGTCTTCCACAACCCTTCACAGGGAAAAGGAGGAGCCCCAGCCCAAGAGGAGTTTTTTCAAGAAGGGTTTCTTTAAAGAGAATCTGGATTATCCCACCTTTCTGAGAGCAAAGGCGGATTGATCGAAGGTGATGGAGACGTGGAAAGGCTTGCCCTGGAAAAGGGGGCAGTACGAAAGGATTGGGGCGGCCGGATCTCGGTAGCTCTCGTTTACCCCAACGCCTATCGCATCGGCATGTCGAACCTTGGATTGCAGGTCGTTTACTCTCTTCTCAATCGAAGAGAGGATGTGGTTGCAGAACGTGTCTTCCTCCCCGAAGGCAAAGAAATGTCCCTCTGCGTGGAAGCGGGAAAAGGGCTTCTCTCCCTGGAGTCCTTTTCCCCGCTCCTGCGGTTCGACCTTGTTGCCTTCTCTCTTTCCTTTGAAAACGACTATCCCAACATCCTGAGAATCCTGTCCCTCGGCAAAATCCCTTATCTCTCGGAAGACCGCAAGGAATTCCACCCTTTTGTCATGGCGGGCGGCATCACGACCTTTCTCAACCCGGAGCCGCTCGCTCCTTTTTTCGATTTTTTTCTTCTGGGGGAAGCCGAAGCCACCCTGGAAGATTTTCTGGTGGCCTTCCGAGAGATCAGGAGTCATTCCGTTGAGCGGCAAGAGGCGCTCAAGGTCCTTGCCGGGGCTGTGAAATCCCTCTACGTCCCTTCTCTTTACCGCATCAGCTATCACAAGGACGGAACGATTCAAACCAGAGAATCGCTGGACCCTGCAGCGCCGGAAAAGATCGAGGTGCTCCGGCCCAAGCTTGCCGACATGCCGGTCAGAACCTCCACCCTGCTCACGCCCGAATCGGAATTTCCCGACCGCGTGCTCATCGAACTCGGGAGAGGCTGCACTCGGTCCTGCCGGTTCTGTGCCGCCGGCTATGTTTACCGTCCTCCCAGAATCCACGAAAAATCCGCCCTCCTCAAAACAGTGAGCGATGTCCTGGAAAGGGAACGCTCCGTCGGCCTCCTGAGCGCATGTGTTTCCGATATCCCCGGCATTGAGGAGATCACGGGTCTCCTTCTCAGGGAGGGAGGCCGCTTTTCCGTGTCATCTCTTCGGGCCGACTCCCTCACTCAAACCCTTGTGGAACATCTGAGAGACGCAGGGCAGAGAACCTTGGCGGTTGCTCCGGAAGCAGGGTCTCAGCGGTTGCGAAAAGTGATTAACAAACACTTGAGCAGAGAACAAATCGTCGATGCGGTGCGCGTCATCGGGGCCGCAGGAGACTTCAGTTTGAGACTCTACTTTCTCGTTGGTCTTCCCACCGAGACCCAGGAGGATGTGAGCGAAGTGCTGGATCTGGTCAAAACCATCAAGCACCACCTCGTCAAGGAGGCCGCCATCAGGGGAAGGATCAGGCAAATCAAGCTGAGCATCAACTGCTTCATCCCCAAGCCCTTCACTCCCTTTCAATGGTTCCCCATGGACACGGTGCAAAGCCTCAAGGAGAAACAGAAATGGTTGAAGAAGGCCATTGGCCGAGAAGGCGGCATTAAGGTGAGTTTCGATTTGCCTAAGTGGGCTTATGTGCAGGCGCTCTTGTCCCTAGGAGACAGACGAGTGGGATCCATGCTCCTCCTCTCCCATGTTCATGGCGAGGACTGGTCAAAAGCGTTCCTGCACAGCGAGGTCAACCCGGATTTCTTCGTCTACCGGCCCAAGACACTCGACGAAAACCTTCCGTGGGATTTCATCGATCACGGAATCTACAAGGAACACCTGGTCAAGGAATACAAGCTGGCCCTCAAGGGAGAGGAGTCGGACATCTGTCGAGTGGGGGATTGCATCCGCTGCGGCGTCTGTGCGTAAGAGAGATGACTGGAATGAGGTGCAAAGACCGAGATCTTCCCCTGCAATTCTCATGGGTCCCTTTCGATTCGAGTATACCGTCAAAGGTTGAACCTTCAGATTAATCGCCCGAATGCAAGCTTGATACGAAGTTGAAAGCGAGCAAGGGGTGCTTCTGAAGATCGATTAGCAATACATAACGCTGATTGAAAAAGAAAGGTGCTGCGATACACCACCCCGTTTCAAAGACGTATCGGCTGTTTTGAATCAAGGTGAGGTAAGGCCCCTATCAAGAAGCGGAAGCATATGTCTGGGCAGAAGGCATAAATATATCACTTCTGAAGACGACCCATCATGAGATTTCGCGTGACTTCACAGCGCGACCATGAAAAAATAGTTTGTTCTAGAAATGCTCCGCAAACATCTCATTGAATGAATGTCCGCTACCGGAGCTGAAAAGACTTACGCATAAGATGCTTTCCGAGACGGCATGACATCCTTAAAAGAATTAGATCTTGATCACCTAATCGGCAAGGAGGTTGGTACTGTTACGATCTTGAAGGAACTTGCCCGAGGGGGTAATGCGGTGGTTTTTATCGGCTTCCAAAGAACACTGAAACGCCGAATTGCACTCAAGGTTCTGCCCAAATCCCTTTTAACGCCTGAGACCTCTGAACGATTCCAACAGGAGGCGGAATCCGTCGCCATATTATCTCATCCGAATATCATCCAAATCTATGAGGTCGGAGAGACCTCGGATTTCCTCTTCTTCGCCATGCAACTGGTTCAAGGCAGATCTCTTGCTGAATATCTCAACGCCGCGCGAAGACACGTTTTGCCGTCAAAACGAACTTTGCCTATCAAAGCGACGACCGATATCCTGATCAAGGTCCTGGATGCACTCGATTATGCACACAGCCAGAACCTGATTCATCGGGACATCAAGCCCGGCAATATTCTAGTGGAAACTCATTCCAAAAGACCGATTGTTGTTGATTTCGGCATTGCCAAGCTTTCTCGTGATCCTGAAAATGAAAAAGGGACTATCCATGGGACGCCGATATACATGCCGCCGGAACAAATTCTAAACCGGCCGATTGATGCCAGGTCAGATATTTACTCCACAGGCGTGATGATGTTTGAAATGCTCGTATCCGACCTGCCTTTTCCGGCATGGAGCTCGGCTTATGACCTGCTGAGAATGAAACTCGAAATGAAGGATCATCTTTTCCAGCGCAAGCCGTCGGAGATCAATCCGATGGTCCATCCAGAACTGGAAAAAATTGCCTTAAAGGCGGTTTCATTCGAGCCGGAAAAGAGATACGCTACTTGTCGGGAGTTCTTAAACTCCCTTGAAGCATATCGTGAAAGGCACATAAAAACAGGCCGTTAACAAGAGACATGTAGACTTCAAGAAAATGAGTTTGGCAAGGCCAGAGGAAGTCATCCGCGGAGGCGTGCTTCCAGTACGCCGCACAAGGAATTCCGGCCGATAACGCAGACAGCTTGGGGACCCGGAGGCGAAGCCTTGAGGTGGCGGCCCGCCTTGCCGACAAAATCTCTTTGTTGCAGCCTGCAGGAGTAAGTTTCAATATGCCTGAAACAAAAATACAGCCAAAAAAACTGGCGCTCTTTGGTCGGTGTTTTTCCCTCCTGTTCAGCCGCTCCAATCTGTATGAGGCCAATCATCCAAGTTGTATTCAGGCGGTCAATGAATTCCTGCCGATTGCCCAGGACACACTTAAGGTTCATTCCCCTGTTGTCTTCATCATGAATCAGGAACAGTTTTTTGTTGATGAAGAGCCCCTTGATCCTCGCATTAATACCAGCAAGATGGTCTTTCATTTCAAAAAGGCTGGCATTCAGTCTATTTCATTTCATCAAGGACTTGACAAAAAGGAGACCTTGACCTTTTTGGGGATATTTTCCGCACTGAACAAGTATCCCAATGCCGATATCATGAAAAAAGAAATGGCGGCCCGTGGCCTCAACAACATCAGAATAAATCACGTGTTTTTTAAGAAGGTCTCCACCGACGAGGAGATCATTTCGCGCGATACCCTAAAAAGAATATCACTAAGCGTGGATGACGACGGCCAAACCATGTCAAGAACCAGGTTCATAGACATGGTTCTGGAAAGCGTATTGATGGAGGAATTTGAGAAGACCCTGACCATAAAAAACATCACGGAACATCCTGAGACCATGTCAGAGAATATGATTGCCACTGACCTGGAGGCCGTTAAACAGAGCGATGCTCAGGACAAACAACCCGGTTTGGTCCTCGTTCACCAGCTTCAAATGATGGAAGGGGTGGTCAGGGAACACCTTTCCGGGCTGGATCGAGACTCAGCCCATACCCGTGCCCAAGTTCCGGTGTCCGGTGCTGGCGCTGGCATCGGAGACAGTTTTGGAGAAGGTGAAGGCGGGGGAACAGGCGGGGGTCTGGGCAAGGGGAAAGGCGGTGGCGCCGAAATGACGGAGATTGCCGCAGCTGTTTTTTCCATGAAAAGACAGCTCATTAACGGCATGGAACTTCAAAAATCCTTGGGCATAACCTACCCCAATGAACAACAGATCCTGGATAAGGCCAACGAGATCACTGACAACGTCCTTATCGCACTGATAAAGGACGAGTACCAATCCGGCCAGATTTCAGTTCCACGCCTGGCCCACATCATGAAAAGACTGATCCCGGATTCAAACGAGCTGAAGCGAGTCCTGCCCAAGATAAAACAAGCCCTTTTGGAAGAAGGGATGCCCCTTTCCGATTACTTAAACCTGGTTCAGGCCCTTAGTAATGAGCTTCAGGATGAAGAACTGTCAAGGATCCTCCGAAAAAGCGCTGAAGAGGTGGGTCTGGACGGCTCAGACCTCATAGGGCAAGTCAAGAACAACCCGGTCCAGGCCGCAGAACTCATTTTTTTGGCTGCCGAGATTCAAAAAGGCACCGGAGATGATCACATCCTGACCGATCTATTGGTGAACTACGTTGAAAGGATCGGAACAAAACTCTCCCATGATATCCCCAAGGCCGATCCCGCTGCCGGAGAGCAACACCTGCGAAAGGTCATGAACCAAATTGAGTCCCAAATCCTTAATAGGCTAAAAAACAGGGACGCCAAGAACGACGTCCTGGAAAAGCTTGAGCAAGGCATCAACAAACGGATAGACGAGATATTTGAAAAACTCAAAGAGAAATGGGCCGGATCTTTGGGGGACAGGTATCCTGAACAAAAGGTGAGCGCAGGAGAGGTTACTGTCCTGGAGGTCCTGGAGCAAGGCTCGGGAGAAAATGAAGAATTGAAAGAAATCTTGAGGGTGGTCCGTCAAAAAGTCCAATCCTCGAATCTTGACGAAAACGATTTCAAGAGCCTATTAGATGAAATCACGACCCAAAGAGCGGCCAAACAAGATCAAAAGGCAAGCAAACTCAAACTCGCCGGTATCCTGGACCTGTCAGGTTTCATGTTCTTCCTGGGAAAAGAGATAGCCAGGGCATCTCGTTATGACCTGCCCTTCGCCACGCTGGCATTATCCGTAGTCTCGGCCACCCCCAAAGGAAAGCCTCATGGGGGCCCCATTACCCCTCAAGAGCTGATTGATGCAGTTCTGCGAAAACTGGCGGTCGAGGTCAGAAATGCGGATGTGCCGGCATTTCCGGAAAAGAATACCTTTGTGGCGCTGTTACCCATGACACGGGCGGTTGAAGCCAAGCAAGCCCTTCGAAGACATCTGAGATCGCTCAACACCCGACCTGTTAAGGTTCATGGAATCCCTGTATCATTAAAGGTCGCAGGCGTGGCAACCAATTTCAACAAAGAGCGAATGCCCAACGCCAAGATCTTTTATGAAACCCTAATCTCCGATTTGAAGGAAATGGTAAACAGGTTTAAGACCATTCACGGTCTGGCCTGAAAAAAACCTGCTGTTGCCCCTTCTTCATATCAAGGATCCGTTATGCCGCTAATCGAGGCCCAGCAACCGGGCAGCCTCCCGGCCGACGGCACAGGCGTCCTGTGATCTCGAATAATCGGTATGGGGCTCGGTGTATAGGGACTGTGTCTTAGCCATCCGGGGCGGTAGATGCTTTCCCGGTCGCCTGCTCCTTGACGGCTAGGAATAAGGATGCAGTCGTCACCGAACTTGCGAATGACCATCTCGTCACTTCTCTTTTATACCTTGTCGAGCAAGTCCATAAATGGATACCCAGGTTGCCTGTGGGGCGGCGATGAGGATTCACTCACTGACGGGAGCCTAATGGTAAAGGTCGTCCCTTTCCCAAGGACGCTATCGACCTCAAGGGTGCCTTTGTGGCTTTTGATGATGTCCTGACTTATCGAAAGTCCCAGGCCCGTGCCTCTTCCCCCTGTTTTTGTAGTGAAAAGGGGTAAGAATACCTTCTGAATATCATCGGGCTGGATCCCGCAGCCGGTGTCTGAAATTCTGAGCGTTACCCAGGGATCATTTTCATGATCTGTTGAAATGGTTAATGTCCCCTGGTGTTCCATGGCATCTCTTGCATTCATAACAAGGTTCACAATAACCTGTTGAATAAGCGCCCGGCTGGCCAGAATTTGCGGGAGGCCGGGTCTTAACTCCCTGACGATCTTGATGTGGCCCTGGTTCATATGAAGGCTGGCAACATTCAGAGCAGCTTCAACCACGGCATTGAGGTCCACTGGAGCCATAACGGTCTGCCTGCGACGGTAGAATTGCGAGATGCTTTCCACAATCTGAATACAGCGTTGGGCTTCTTCTTGCACCACATTCAAATAGTGGAGGCACTCCTCCTTATTGTCCGGCCCATGAAACCCTTCCTTTATTTTTGTGGAGGCCATTCCCGTGAACCCGAGGACGGACATGATCGGGTTATTGATCTCATGCGCCACCCCTCCCGCGATTTTTCCAAGGAGGGAGAGCTTCTCTGCCTCGATCAGCTGGGCCTGCTTTTCTTTGAGTTCCACGTTCGCTTTTCTTAAGTCAGTCACAAGCGTTGCGTTGTCAACCGCAATACCGATCTGGTGACCCATTGCAGCGAGCAATTCCAGGTCTTCTCGAGTGAAACCCATCACCTTTCCCAGGGTATCCAAGTGAATGATGCCCAGAATAGAGTCTTTCGTTTTGATGGGAACACAAAGGGTGGATCGAATCCGGTTGAGAACAATGCTGTCCGAACTCCGAAAACGCCCATCCTTCATGGCGTCCGAAGTGAGAATCGACTCCCCTGTTTCAAACACCCTCCTGGCAATCGTTTTTGAGAAAGTGATTTCATCGCCTTGTTTCAGCCCGTTGCGCTGACGAGTCGCCTGCGGCAGAAGCTCTCCGCTTTGATCATCGACCAGCATGATCAGAGCCCGGTCCGCCTTTATGAGTTCAAGCATCCTTTCCGCCGTTCGATTCATGAGCTCTCTGAGATCGGTAACGGTTACCAGATCATTGATCAACCGGTACATAAGGGACAACCTGAGATAGGCTTTTTGCAGGCTTGAAAACTCCGCCTCATGCGGAGAAGCGATAACCGAGTCCAGTCCCTGCGGAGGGAGGGCTATTTCCACGGTCAATCCATTTATTGGTTCAAGATCGGAGGTCGGCAGTCCCTGGGGTACAGAGTCTTTCAAGTGTTCAGAAAGCTCCTCTTTCTCCACGAAAGCGGTTAACTCCAAAAAAGTACTGCCTATCTTTATTTCATCCCCACGTTTCAGGACCTGCCGCTGCACAGGATGATCATTCACCAGGGTACCGTTCCTCGATCCGAGGTCTTCAATGAAATACTCAGTGCCGTGAGGGGTGATGGAGGCGTGTTTTCTGGAGACCTGTTTGTCAGGCAGCTTAATGGTGTTGGACGAATCGCGACCGATAAAGACGGCATGATCGGTAATAGAGTAGGATTGCCCTTTTTTCTTCCCTGTCTTGATAAGCAGTTTGATCATTGATTTCCCACTAATAGGCTGGAGTGCATACACATCTAAAATTCTCCCTCACTTTCGCATCAGAGTCAAGAGTTACAAATCTCTGGGAGTGATTGGTGAGGTGAGGTGAACCTGCTTCAGATGGGCGGGAGTCTAGGGCAATCTGCTCTTGTATGTCAAGAAAACGGCCACCCCATCATGCTGGGGATGTTTGTTTTTGCCGGTATAGGTCGGTGGTGGCAGAAAAAGAACGAGACCGCAAGGACAGCGTTTTCATGACAAGGCTTTCTTAAGAACCTGAACATAGCGCTCGCATCGGAGACCGAGCGGTTTTTCCATTAGGTCGAAGTGCGCATCTGCGTGGAGAAGATCAACCCCCGCTTGAAGGGCGCAGCTCGCTATCAGAACATCCGTGGAGGGTATGGTAAGGCCTCTGCGCTTCCCTGTTTTTCCGCTGAACAAGATATTTCAGCCCGGCCTCGATCGCTTCTCTTTGGGTTTTCGCGCCGATGGCCTTTATGGCCTCTGCGAGCAAGGATTCATCAATATGGACGGTTGTTTTCCTCATGGCCATCTCCATAAGACATATAAGAAGTATGTCACCTGTATACATACTGCATAGCCGTTTCAACCCCTCCTGCGCAGCGCCAAGAAAAAGGGTGATAGGTCATACAAACTCGCGCTAATAAGGAGCTGAGCCGGACATCTGTCGTGTGGGGGATTGCATCCATTGCGGCGTGTGCGGGACATAGACTCACCGCAAAGACTGGGCTTTGTATGGTTTGCCTCGCGGCGGGATTAACGTCTTCTAGTCGCGCGTCTCTTTTCTTACTCGATCAAATCCGAATGGGTGCCGGTGCGTTCGAAGATGATCCGGGATTCATCAAGACGAAAGATCAGTAATCAGTCAGACTCAATGTGGCATTCCCTCCGGTCTTGGAAACTGCCGGTCATCGCCGATAAGAAATGGCTCCGCCCACCGGTCAAAAGCGGACCTCCCTTGAGGATGCATCGCCAATCTTCTTTCTATCAGACACCCAATCTCCTGAACATATCATCGGCGTCTTTACGCTTCACCAGCCCTTTGCAGGCTTCGCTATCCTTAACGGTTTTCAAGGTCTCATCATTCGGGATTTCCACGGGGAAGGGCAACCCTCTTCTCATAGATCAGAACAATTCGATTCGGCCGGATGCGACGCCATTCCAGGGGATGATTTCGATACCCGCAGAGAGCCGCTGTCGGTCTCTTGCCGATGGGATCACCCACCCTCGGCGGAGTCCGAGATCCTTTATGCACTGCTTAAGTCCGGCCACTGCGTAATGATCCACGGCGGCTCCCAGATTGATCTCAACCGGCAGGATTCGTCGCCCTTCGACGATCAAAAGGTCGACTTCCGCTCCGGCGTGTGTCCGCCAGTAAAAGATCTCGGGGCGAACCCATTGACGAGCAGCGAGCGCGGCTGGCCTGTTGCAAAAAGATCCACGTCGAGCCGTTACCGGCCTATGGGAAGAATTTCTCCGATGTCCAGGATTTTGAATCGGGACGCATCGAGCCGGCGGTCGGCGATTTTCTTTCTGAGATCGAGGATCGAATAGCCCGGCGGTTCGTCGCCGAGGTGAAAGGTGCCCCACTGCTGCGGGATCATGTAACGCGCATTCAGATCGTTGAAGGCCTCGATAGCCTCATCCACGTTCATGTGGGTGTAGTGCATGAACCAGCGCGGGTGGTAGGCGGTCGTGGGGAGAAGGGCGTAGTCGATTTTGGGATAACGTTTTCCGATTTCCTTGTACCCGATGAAGTATCCCGTGTCCCCTCCCAGATAAATCGTGACCTTCGGGGTGATCAGCAGGTAGCTCGACCACAGGGTCTCGCGAGAGCCTTGTCCGAATCGCCTTGACCAGTGCTGCATGGGGAGGCAGACCAGGGTGATGCCGTTCCTGCAATAAATTTCCTGCCACCAGTCCATCTCCGTCACGTCGTTCTTGCCCAAGTCCTGGACATACTCTTTGAGTCCGAGGGGAACGAACATTTTCGTGTTCTCAGGAAGATCCTCGATGCTGCCTGCGTCGAGGTGGTCGTAGTGGTTGTGGGTGATGATCACGCTGAGGTTGGGAGCCACTTCTTTCAGATCTTCTGCAGTGATCCCGGGAGGGGTCCTTCGCTTCACTACGACAGCTCTTTCGGAAAATATGGGGTCTGTGAGCCAGTACTCCCCGTTGAGGCGGATCAGAAAGGTGGCATGCCCGACCCACATGATAAAGTCGCCCTGGGGCATGGCGAGAATCCGCTCTTTCGCCTTGTCCAAGACGCGGGGAAGGTATGTCTTCTCCTCTTCCGTGTACTCCAGCGGAGCCGTGATCCACCACCGGAGCAGGCTGAAAAGCCCCTTATCCTCTTGAGGCATCCAGGGGTTGAAAAAGCGATCATCCTTGAAGTGAGGAGCATACACCAAAGCGGGATCAACCGATCGAACCTGCGATCGCCATGCGGCTTCATCAAAAGGAGACAGATTGAGCGAACAGGACGAGGCGAGAGCCAGCAAGGTCAAGGTGAACAGAAGATTGATGGGCCATAAAAAGAAGCATGTTTGGAACTCAGTCAGAATGCGTTTGATCAACTTGAAACTCCTGCGTGCAAGAGGATTAGATGCACATCAAGTTATCCACCGTTGTTTCGGTTTTCAAACGAAAATTGAAGAAAGGGGAGATGAGCGCTGTGGTCCGGCGAAAGGAGTAGGGTTGGACATCTTTACTTCATGCCCGGCTTGAAACTCAACGGTTTTTCCCTGAAATATTCCTCCGCCTTGATTGTTTTACCATTATGGAACCTAATCCTATGCCGTTTTGATCCTATCTCCTGCCTTTTCAAGCTTCATGCGCAAGTGATTTGCCGCTTCTGTCCCACTGTGCTCTGAACCGTTTCTTATGAAACTTGCCCCCTCCATCTTTTCGACGGAATTGATTAAATGTTGAATCTTCTCTTTCTCAATCTGATCTTGGCCGTAGGTTGCCCCCGCACTCATTAAGATCATGGCTGTGATCATGAAGGAATACGTCTTCAAAACATCTCCTGTAAGTTGTGCGCTGGCTCCAAAGATCTGTGCATCCTTGTCTGCCTCAGACAGGGTGCGGGGTAACTCGCATCCCTACCGCGACCAATAAGTTCTCTTGCTATTCGGCGGTCCTTCCCGCGAAGGCAGACAGCTCTCGGAAGACTGGATGCCCGCCTGCGCGGGCATGACAGGAAAGCACACGCGGTCGAAACAAGTAAACGAGCGATGGCTTCAAGCAGAACCTCCCGGGGGAAGGAGTTACGTGTAATGAAGACCCTGGCCAGCGTCGGGTGGTCTCTGTTGAAAGGCACAGCCACCGCCCAATGATCGGCGTTCAGATACCCGAGGAGCGCTCCCTCTGGAACAAGAGCGTCATGGAAGATCACTTGGCCGTCGTTAAGGGGGTCATTGAGCGAGAGATTGTCGTAGCTTGGACGCAGGAGAAGCGAAATGTTTTCACGATCTGTAAAGGCAGCCAGAGAATAGTATCGCACGGAGGAAGGAAGCCTGTTGGCTGAAAGCCATGCCAGGCGCTCCTTGCGGCTCAAGCTTTCGAACGCCCGGCCTTCTCCCGGTAGGCATTTACCTTGGAACATCTGATCTGCAAAGTTCTTCAGAACTTCCGGGAGGTCATCGGCAATCGGAGTCCCGCTGACGACGCCTGCCAAAGTGGCCACAGCGGCCGTGCGGTTGGTGACCTCCGGGTAGCGAGCCAGGGCTTCCAGAACATCCGTCGCCCCTTTGGAGTACCCGATGAAAACAATCCTCTCGTCGGGCGTCAACGCTATGCCGGCCGCGGCTTCGCGAATCTAAGCCGCATTTTGGGCACTTCCGCCAAGCCCGCTGACCATGATGAAATCGGTTTTGAAACTGAGCGAGTCGAGATGAGGCCGGGCATCGGAAAACGGCTGGATAAAGTCCGCAACGCATTCTTCCAATACCCCGGGGATGATTACGAAGCGTAGGGGCAAACGGGCGTTGCCGAGATAGACGGGCTTTCCTTCCGGTACCGGCTCTCCGGAAAGCCGGTGCAGGGCCTGGTCGCACGGCCGGTCGTCCGGGAAACGTGAGCCGTGGTCCTGCTCGATGGGGCAGAATATCTCTCGGAACCTCGCTCGTTCATCCGATATCCCTGCGTAGCCGATGGGGACCCTGCCCCTATCGACCTCTTTTTCGTTGGGCCTTGACCCGGAGAAGACCGGGGCTCAGGTGACAGTACATCAAGGGGCTTTTGAGGCCTGCCTGCAGAAGAAGCTCTTCCAGGTCATCAAAGAGGACGGGCTTGTCCGGCCAGGTGAATTTTTTTCTCTTTAAGAAGCAGAAGGCCCTTCGAGATAGCGCTGCACCATCAGAAGGGATTCCACTGATCCCGGTTGTATTCACTCATCTTCATTTGACGATAGGCAATGCTGTTGCACTGGAAGAACTGTCATTTTGGCGAGCCAAGAAAAATCCCCCCATTTCCCCCCTTTAGCAAAGGGGGGCGGGGGGGATTTGATCAGGCATCTTCAGGAGTATGATGACGAATCTGCTATGACCCTTGTGTCACGACCTAAAGAAAGAGGTCCTGCATCTTTTGGGCGAGCATCATGTTGCCGGTGAGTTTGAGCTTGCCGCCCATGAAAGCCTGGATCGGATTGACCTGTTTGTTGACGATGCCGAGCCACGTGTCGCTCGCCATGGTCAGGGTCACGGTGGGCGAAGCGTTTTTCCCTTCCGCCACCTGACAGGTGCCGTCCTTGATGGCCGCATTCCACGAGCCGCCGCCTTCCCCTGTGATCTCGAACTGGAAGACTGCGTTCATCCCCTTGGCCGCAGCGGGTTTAAAGCTCGCCTGCATGCCGCTGAAAACGTCTTTCACACTGGTAAATGCCATTTTCGCGTCTCCTTTCCTTTGATAGTGCTCTCCACAATTGATCAGGGTCCTTTCCGTAAACTCACTTGATCAGATAGTCTACAAAACTTGCTCTCACCAATCAATCATAAAAGAAACCCGTTGGTCTCTCACTGAAAATAGGGTTTCTTGCCATGGAGAAGGAATGGACTTATATTGGTTCATGATTTACTTCCGGGAGGTGAACTATGAAGGCCGTCAAATGGATTGTCGGTATTGTTGTGGGGCTCGTTGTTCTGGTTATCGCCCTGTTGCTCATTGTTCCTCAGTTTATTGATATCCAGAAATACAAGCCGGAGATCGAGAAACAAGCCAGCCAAGCCGCGGGACGGCCTTTAACGATCGGAGGGGATCTTCGTCTCTCCTTGTTTCCGTGGGCGGTGATCGGACTGTCCGACATTCATCTGGGAAACCCTCCTGGCTACAAGGAAAAGGACATGCTCTCCGTCAAATCCTTCGATGTGGAGGTGAAGCTTCTTCCTCTGATTTCCAAAGATGTTCAGGTCAAGCGGTTCGTGGTGGACGGCCTCAAGCTGAACCTGGAAAAGAACAAGGAGGGCCGTGGAAACTGGGAAGGCATTGGGAAAACTCCGGACAAAGCTCCTCCTTCTCCTCCTAAAGACACGACCAGAAAACCGGAAGAAAAAGCAGAAGGCGCCTTCCCTTTCACGGCGCTCGAGGTGGGTGAGTTCGCTGTCAAGAACGCCTCTTTTCTCTACCTGGACCATGGGACAGGAGAGAAAACGGAGATTTCCGGGCTGACGCTGACCCTCCAAGACGTGTCCCTGGACCGGCCGATTCGTTTGATGCTCACGGCCCTTCTGGACAATCAGCCTCTGTCCGTTGAAGGATTGCTGGGTCCTGTGGGCAGAGATTTTAAAGTGGCGAAAATCCCTGTGGATGTGACGGTAAAGGCCTTCAAAGAGGTGAATGTGAACTTGAAAGGAGATGTGGTGACCGCTACCCAGCAATTTGATCTTGGCCTTCAGGTGAATCCTTTTTCTCCACGCAAGGTTTTTTCTGCCCTGGGGAAGCCTTTTCCTGTAAACACAAGCGATCCTGAAGCCCTGACCAAGGTGGCTTTAAAAGCGACGTTAAAGGGAAGCCCTGACCGGGTGTCTCTCTCACAGGGAGCGCTGGACCTGGATGAATCGAAGCTGAATTTCTCTCTCAACGCCAAGGACTTCTCCAAGCCGGATGTGGCCTTTGACCTCAACCTGGACAGAATCAACGTGGATCGCTACCTGCCTCCTCCCTCTCCCCAAGGCGCGGCCAAGGAGGAAAAAGCAAAGGCGGCCCCGGCTGCTTCGAAAAAAGCGGACTACGCGCCCCTCAGAAAAATGGTCGTCAATGGAACGGTTAAAGTCGGGATGCTCACGGCCATGGGAGCCAAGGTCGAGGATGTGAACCTGAAGGTGACCGGAAAGAACGGTATCTTCCGTGTTGATCCTCTGACGGCCAAGGTCTACCAGGGAGGGGTAACAGCAAAAACCGCTCTGGATGTGCGTCAGGACGTGCCCAAGACCACAGTGGATTTTCAGACCAAGGGTGTGCAGGCAGGGCCGCTTCTGCGAGATGTCTTGAAAAAGGATTTTCTCGAAGGAACGGCAAATGCCGACGCGTCCATCCACATGGAGGGAGACGATCCGGAACTCATCAAGAGGACTCTGGACGGCAAAGGCCAGTTCCTGTTCACAGACGGAGCGCTCAAGGGGATAGACCTGGCCGGCATAGCCCGGGACGCGAAAGCCGCTTTTGGACTGGCCAAAGAAGGGGAACAGAAGCCCAAGACCGACTTCTCCGAACTCAACGCTCCTTTCACCATCACCAAAGGCCTTGTGAACACGACAGGCACGACCATGAATTCGCCGCTCCTTCGGGTCCTGGCAACAGGCAAGGCGAACCTCGTGGACGAGTCGCTCGACATGAGGGTTGAAACCAAGGTGGTCGGATCTCTAAAAGGTCAGGCCGACACCAAGCAGCGGGAAGGCATTACGGTTCCCATCCTGGTCACTGGGACATTTAGTTCACCGAGTTTTGCGCCGGACATGAAGGGAATCGCCGAGAAGGCCATCCAGGATCGGCTGCTCGCGCCCAAGGATGCTTCCCAGGGGGGGCAAACGACGACGCAAGACAAGGCCAAAGATATTCTGAAGGGCTTTCCGTTCAAAAAGCAGTAGCAAGAGCCCGGTAATCCATCCCCATGAAGCCTTCCGATTCAAAGAAGGCTTCATGGGAATGGGGTGGTAAATGCTTGACACCACAAATGCTTCCCGCCTATTCTCTTCGCGAAACGAGAATCTTCTCCTGGGAGTTACACCATGTTTAAGACCAAAGTGACCGAGAAGTTGGGCCTCCAATATCCGATTGTGGGCGGAACCATGATGTGGGTCACGACACCTGAGTTCACGGCAGCCATATCCAATGCAGGGGGTCTTGGGGTGCTGGCCTCCGCCCTCTACAAGAGCGCGGATACCTTCGCACAGGCGGTGGACCGCCTCATGGACCTGACGGACAAACCCTTTGCGGTGAATCTCAACTTCTTCCCCACGATGGTTCCCATTGACAATAACGAGTACCTGGACGTGATGATCCACAAGGGAGTGAAGATCGTAGAGACCTCCGGTCACCATGCGCCCGAAGATCTCTGTAGCCGGTTCAAGCAAGCGGGAATGACCTGGATCCACAAGTGCGTCGGTCTCCGTTATGCGCTCAAAGTTCAGGACATGGGCGCGGATTTCATCACCGTGGTGGGGTATGAAAACGGCGGGGCCACCGGGAAGCTGGACATCGGGACCATGGTGCTTGTTCCAAGAATCGTGGAAGCCGTCAAGGTGCCTGTGATCGGCGGCGGAGGCATATCGGAGGGCAGGGGGTTCCTGGCTACCCTTGCGCTTGGAGCGCAAGGGGTCATCATCGGCACCCGGCTCCTCGCCACCCAGGAAGCGCCCATCCACATCAAGGTGAAAGAGACGCTGGTGGCGGCAAGCGAACTGGACACCATGCTGATTCTGAGATCCCTCGGAGCCACGCACAGGGCGTTCATCAATGCAGCGGCAAAGAAGTGCGTGGAATTGGAGGATGCGCGGGCGGACGTTATGGAGATCCTTAAAGTGGCGTCCGGTGCTAATGCCAAACGTATGTACGACACGGGAGATGTGAATGCCGGAATCCTGCCCTGTGGCCAAGGGGTCGGCCTGGTCCACGATATTCCCACCATCAAAGAACTCTTCGACCGCATCGTGAAAGAGGCGACCGAGCTGGCCCAAAATCTCGCTGCCAGTTGACAAAGAGGGTTTCATATAAGGTCGTCACTCCGGTGAACCCGCCTGAGGCGGACAAGCATTGGAGTCTAGGCACCTTGAAAGTCTAAGAAGAGAATGGATTCCGGCGCCTGTCCCGGACCACGATCCGGGATTCGCCGGAATGACTCAAAAAACATTTTTTGGGCTTCTTGAGAAGCCGTCAAGAAAGAAAGGAATGCGTTTAGAACTTTATGAAAGCAAAAGTACTTTTTATTCTATTGTCGTTATCTCTGTTGGTCACCGTGGCCGGAACACTCCATGCTCAGAAGGCTGAGCAACAGACATCCACAGCAGGAAAAGCGGCCATTGTCAACGGCGTGGTGATCCAGGAGGAGGAGGTCAATCGGAACCTCCTCTATCAGCAGCAGCGTATGCTCGCAGCCACAGGCCAGGTCATTCGGCCTGACATGATGGTGGAAGCGAGGAAGATGGTTTTGGAGAACTTGATCGACCGGGAACTCCTCTATCAACAGAGCCGGAAAAAAGGCATTTCCATCAAGGATGCTGAGGTGAATGAACAGTTCGACCGGCTCAAGCAGCAGTATCCCAATGAACAGGCGTTCAAGGAGAGCATGGCGGAAGATCAGCTCACGGAAGATACGGTGAAATCAAGAATAAAGGTGAACCTGGCTGTCCAGCAATTTGTGGACAAGGAATTCGGGGGGAAGCTGGATGTGACGGAAGCGGAAGCAAAGGCCTTTTACGACGGGAATCCGCAGTATTTTACACAGCCTGAAGTGATCCGAGTGAGCGAGATCCTGATTAAGGTCGATCCCAAGGCCGAGGCGGCTAAAAAGCAGGAAGCAAGGAAGAAAATGGAAAATATCCAGAAAAGGGTACAAAAGGGAGAAGATTTTGCCGTCTTGGCCAAGGATTTGTCCCAGAGCGCGAGTGCGGTCCAGGGTGGGGATCTGGGGATTGTCCCGAGAGGAAGGATGTCTAAAGCCTTTGATGAAGCAGCCTTCTCCCTGAAGCCTGGCGAGGTGAGCGGTGTTGTGGAGAGCGAGCTGGGATTGCAGCTCATCAAGGTCTACGAGAAAACACCTGAGAAGGCCGTTCCCTTCAAAGATGTGGAAGAAAGGATCCGACAGCACCTGGCGAATCAAAAGCTTACAGAAAAGGTGAATGAGTATCTGAAGGAAGTCAAAAAGACTGCAAAGATAGAAAGGATATCGACCAAAGGAGCGAATTGACATTGGTCATTGCCCATTGAACATTGATCCTTGAAGAAGTTCCTTTCTGTTTTTAGAGGGACCCCCATGGCCTGCGCCATCCATTTCAAAGAACTAAACTGTTACGAAGTTGCTAATAATGTTTCATTTTTCGCTTGACCTTTGGCGGCGCGATATCGTAGATTTTTCCTCAAATAGGGCCCGGCGCTCACAATGGGTCGGCCTTCCTTTTGAAGGGCCTTATGCCTTTGCTAAGGTGACGACCGGACGCTCGGGACTACTGTCTGAACCTGGAAAGGGGGTCTGGGGCTTTGGCAGAGGGAGTTGTGAAGTGGTTTAATGCGAACAAGGGGTACGGTTTCATCAAGAGGGAAGAGGGGCAGGATCTGTTTGTTCATTTCTCTTCCATCAACATGCAAGGCTACAAGAGTCTTACTGAGGGGGACAAAGTGAGCTTCGAGGTGGAAGACACCGATCGGGGCCCACAAGCGAAGAATGTAAGCAAAGTGTAGCACCAGTCTTTTGAGGGCACCTCGCAAGGGTGCTTTTTTCTTTGACGCCTTGACAGCTGTTGATGTGAGCTGCAAGGCCTTCTAGGGAAATCCCGCCTATTCATCAGGGAAAATGGGAAGTCCATATCCTGAGGGCGCCGGACAAGGGAGGCTCATTGCTCTTTTTCCGGGCGTAGCTGTCATGCTGTGTCCGAGGTTTCCTGATTTGAATCCCACAGAAAAAACACTATATTCTTACATCGATATCATGCTGAAAGGGAAAATGTGAGGTCATGAACCGAAGGGAATTTCTGAAAAGATCCGCTCAATACGCGGCGGTCGGCGCTGCGAGTTGCACTCTGCCGGCAATGATCGAACGCGTTTACGCCTCTGAGAGAGAGCCAAACATCGTCGTAGCCAACGGTGGGCCGGGTCCGGCCACGAGGGCGGCAGTTAATGCTTTTGGGGGCATGGGACGCTTTGTCAAGAAGGGAGACAAGGTGGTGATCAAGCCGAACATGAGCTTTCCCAATCCTCCGGACTGGGGAAGCACCACTCACCCGGATGTCGTGCGAGAGCTGACCGCCCTGTGCGTGGAGGCCGGGGCATCTTCCGTGCTGGTCCTGGACAATCCTCTCAGAAGCGCGGAGCTTTGTCTGGTGCGATCAGGTGTGAGAAAAGCCTGCGAGGACTTGCCTCACACGCAGGTGCAAGGACCGACGAACAAGAGCTTCTATGAGGAAGTCAAAATCCCGGATGGGAAAGCGCTGACTTCGACCATGGTCATGAAAAAAGTGCTGGAGGCCAATGTCCTGATTGCGGCTCCAGTGGCCAAGTCGCACAGCGCTACAGGGGTCAGCATGGCACTGAAGGGAATGATGGGGTTGATTTACGACCGCAAGGATTTTCACCTGAACCTGGATATCGACGTGGCGGTCGTGGACCTCTGCACCGTGCTCAAGCCCAAGCTGACCGTCATCGATGCGTCGCGTATTCTCTCTGAAGGAGGGCCTAGCGGACCGGGCAAAGTGATTCCCATGAACAAGATTATTGCTTCCATGGACATGGTCGCTGCCGATTCCATGGCCGTGGAGCTGGGAACCTGGTATGGCCGGAAGTTCAAAGGCCACCAGGTCAAGCATATCCAGATCGCCAACCAGAGGGGACTGGGCAACATGGATATTTCCTCTCAGACGGTCAAAGAGGTCAGCGCCTGATGAGGTTCCAGCGCCTCCTCCAGATTCCCCTTTTCTTCCTGTTCTTGTTTCTGCTGTGGCTTGCAGCCTACCCTCTTCCCGCATGGTTCGAGGTGGATCTGTTTCTCCGCCTGGATCCGTTGATCTCGCTGGGATCCATGTCGGTTGCCCGTGCTTTTATCCCGAAAGCAGCCTGGGCCTTCGTGGTCCTGGCATTGGCCCTTTTCCTTGGCCGCTTTTTCTGCGGCTATATCTGTCCCATGGGCGCTACCATTGACTTCTGGGATTGGGTCAACGGCAAAAGGGGAAAACTCAAAGGCGAGAACAACTTTGAGGGGGCAGGCCGGTTCAGGAGCTTGAAATATTTCATCCTCATTGCCCTAGCAGGCTCTGCGTTGGTAGGCATCTCCTGGATCTTTCTTTTTTCGCCCCTGTCCCTCATGACGCGGTTCTACTCCTTTGTTTTGTATCCCATGGGTTTGATGATCGCGAATCTCTTTCTCGATCTTTTGCGGCCGCTCTTCCCTCCCCTGGGCCTTGATAGCCTTTCCTATGTGCGCTCCTCCGTTCCTCTCTTCAACACGAACCTCTTTGTGGCTTTTATGGTCCTGAGCCTCCTGCTGCTCGGCATGATCCAGCCGCGATTCTGGTGCCGCAACCTTTGTCCTGCGGGCGCTATTTTCGCTCTGTTCTCCCTGAGGCCCCTTTTTCGAAGGGCGGTTTCGGAAAAATGCACGAGCTGCGGCCGGTGCGTGCGCGCTTGCCCCATGGGCGCCATTGGTTCAGATTTCGTTAAGTCGGCCCATTCGGAGTGCATCACCTGCCTCAAGTGCCAGGAGGTTTGCCCTGAGAAAGCGATCGCTTTCAAAGCGGGCGCCAAGGTCCCTCGTCTCTCGCCGGAAGTGAATCTGGATCGCCGCAGAGTCCTGGGTGCAGGGGCTACAGGCCTGGCCGCTGCAGCCTTGACCATGACCAATCTTCATCATCTCCACGGCGGCGAAACTCCGCGGGCATTGAGATCTGCCGGTCTCGTCAGGCCGCCTGGAGCTCTCCCTGAAACGGAGTTCCAGGCGCGGTGCGTGCGGTGCGGGGAGTGCATCAAGGGATGCCTCACCAACACGCTGCAGCCCGTGTGGTTTGAGGCAGGCCTCTCGGGGATGTGGACGCCTAGAATCACTGCGAGACTGGCGGGCTGCGAGCAGGGGTGCAACCTCTGCGGCGAGGTGTGCCCTACGGCCGCGATCAGGCCACTCACGCTTGAAGAGAAACCATTCGCTAAAGTGGGTACAGCCAGAATCGATAAGACACGGTGCATTGCCTGGGAGCAGGACAAGAAGTGTCTCATCTGCGATGAGATCTGCCCTTACAATGCGATCGTTTCCCAGTTCGTGACAGGACACCCCATTACCGTGCCGGTGATCGATGAGGACAAGTGCAATGGATGCGGATACTGTGAATGCAAGTGCCCTGTCACAGGCGAATCGGCGATCATCGTTGAACCCTTAGGAGAGTTGCGTCTTGCTTCCGGGTCTTACAAGGAAAAGGCCAGGGAGCTGGGCTTGGTGTTTCATGCAAAGGACAGGGTCGAAGATCACACGATTCTCAACAGGGATCAACGAGAGGGAAAAGAATTACCGGAAGGCCCGGCCGTGAAAGATGAGAAAAAACTCCCGGCCGGGTTTACAACCAACTAAAGACAAGAAAAGCAGGAGGAACAACTCCCCCTGCTTTTTTGATTGAGTGTTTCTCTGAGTCTGTTAATCCGCTCTGACGTACTTGAAGGAAACCGTGATCCTCGCCCGATAGGCTGTGACTTTGCCGTTTTCAATCGTCATGTCCATCTTCGTGACTTCTGCGACACGCAGTTCCTTGACGCTTTTGGCCGCTGTCTCTACGGCACCCTTTGCCGCATCTTCCCATGACTTTGCGCTCGTTCCTACCAGTTCGATGATTTTGTACGTGCTGTTTGCCATGTCATACCTCCTTCTGTAAGGGTTCATGTTAAGGCCGAGTTGGCCAGGTAGGTCAAAAGGAGAATACAGGAAAGCAGAAGGGAGGTCAAGGGCAAAGAAAAGTGGAGAAATCATACATTCCTGTGGTACTGTCCGGTCTTGGAGGACGACGATCATGACTGAAGCAGACGAACTTTGCACCTGTGTGGGCTCTCCGGGCGGTGAAGGCAATGACCCACCGAGCCGCTGCCCACACTGCGGTAAGAAAATCCCTGCGCCCAAGCAATTCTCAGACAGCATGCTCGAAGCGACCTATGAGATCCTGGCCGAGGAAGGTGCGATTTGGTCAGGGGCAAGGTAAAGATGCTTCTTGCATGACTCTTCGGAATAAATTCAATATCCCGTCTTGACAAAACTCCGAAGGTGCTTAAAATTTCTGTGCCTATCTATGTAAGGCCAATAATATCAGTCAGTTACTTTTGGTCTGCTGCGCACCTTTATACAGGTGTAGCCGATTATCTTAATTTCTTAAAGGGAGGTTAATGGAATATGAAAGTGAAGCCGTTGAATGACAGAGTGTTGGTGCTGCGGATTGGGGAAGAGGAGAAGACCTCTGGAGGTATTATCATTCCCGACACAGCGAAGGAAAAGCCCCAAGAGGGCAAAGTGGTTGCAGTGGGTCCCGGAAAGGTGAATGATGAAGGGAAGAAAATCGCTCTGGATGTCAAAGCCGGGGACAAGGTGTTGTTCGGGAAGTACTCAGGGACCGAAATCAAGATTGACGGCGTTGAGCATCTGATCATGAAAGAAGACGATATTCTGGCAATTATCGAGAAGTAACGCGAGGAGGAAAGAGCGATGGCAGGCAAAGAAATCAAATACGGCATGAGTGCGCGTGAGAAGATGATGTTGGGTGTGGACACCCTGGCGGATGCGGTCAAGGTGACCCTTGGACCCAAAGGCCGAAACGTTCTAATCGAAAAGAGCTGGGGATCCCCGAAGTCGACCAAAGACGGTGTCACGGTCGCCAAGGAAATCGAGTTGGAAGACAAGTTCGAGAACATGGGCGCGAAGATGGTCAAAGAGGTAGCCTCCAAGACTTCGGATGTCGCAGGCGACGGGACAACCACAGCGACGATTCTAGCCCAGAGCATTTATCGTGAGGGGAGCAAACTGGTCGCTGCGGGAGCCAATCCCATGGCTCTGAAGCGAGGACTGGAAAAGGCGGTCGAGATCGTGGTGGAAGAGCTGAGGAAGATCTCCAAACCGACTAAAGAGAAGAAAGAAATCGCCCAGGTCGGTACGGTCTCCGCAAACAATGACCGCACCATCGGAGACATCATTGCAGAGGCCATGGAGAAGGTTGGAAAAGAAGGCGTGATCACGGTTGAAGAAGCAAAGGGTATGGAGACCACCCTGGAGATCGTCGAAGGAATGCAGTTTGATCGCGGGTACCTGTCTCCCTACTTTGTGACGGACCCTGAAAAGATGGAAGTTCATCTGGAAGATCCTTACATTCTGCTCAACGAGAAGAAGATCAGCGTGATGAAGGACTTGATTCCCATCCTGGAGCAGATCGCGAAAATGGGACGGCCGCTTCTCATCATTGCAGAAGAAGTGGAAGGCGAAGCCCTGGCGACCCTGGTCGTGAACAAGCTGAGAGGGACGCTCAAGGTGGCGGCTGCCAAGGCCCCCGGGTTTGGGGACCGGCGAAAAGCCATGCTGGAAGACATCGCGGTTCTGGCGGGCGGCCAGGTCATCAGCGAGGATCTGGGTTTGAAGCTCGAAAACGTGACCCTCAATGATCTCGGGACAGCGAAGAGAGTGACGCTGGACAAGGACAACACGACCATCGTGGACGGGGGAGGCAGCCGAAAGGCTCTGGAAGGCAGGGTGAAACAGATCAGGGCCCAGATTGACGAGACGACGAGCGATTACGATCGGGAGAAGCTGCAGGAGCGCCTTGCGAAACTGATCGGTGGAGTCGCCGTGATCAATGTAGGCGCAGCCACCGAACTTGAAATGAAGGAAAAGAAAGACCGCGTGGAAGACGCGCTCAATGCCACCCGGGCCGCAGTGGAAGAGGGTATTGTTCCCGGTGGCGGCGTGGCGTTCCTGCGCGTGCTCAAGGCTCTGGATAAGCTGGACCTGACGGGCGAGGAAAAGATGGGGGTCAACATCATCCGGCGGGCCATGGAAGAGCCCATGAGGCAGATTGCCAACAACGCGGGTTTTGAGGGCTCAGTGGTCGTTCAGAAGGTGGCGGAAGGTAAGGGCAACTTCGGATTCAATGCGGAGAGCGGGAAGTACGAAGATCTCTTGGAAGCCGGAATCATTGACCCGACCAAGGTGGCCCGGTTTGCTCTTCAGAACGCAGCCTCTGTCGCAGGTCTGCTCCTGACGACCGAGGCCATGGTTGCTGAAAAACCGGAAAAGAAGAAGGCTCCTGCAATGCCTCCAATGCCTTCTGAGGATATGTACTAATACGAACGCACCGAATGAATTGTCATTTTACTTGATCATTCAAAATCCCCCCATCCCTCCTTTAGAAAAGGGGGGCTCACCCTGTTAAATTTCGCCTGGGGCGGACCCCGCAAAAAGGGGATTTAGCAGGGCGAGGGGGATTTGATCTGCTCGGTGCGAAGGTTGAGGAGAAAGGAGCGTTGCCATGCCTAATTACGAATTCAAATGTGAGAATTGCAGAAAGCGTTTTACCCTGGTCCTGTCCATTTCAGAGTACGAGAAGAAGAAAATGGAATGTCCGAAGTGCAAGAGCCGCAAGATCAAGCAGCAGATTTCCTCCTTTCAAACGGTGACGTCCAAGAAAAGTTAAATTGGCCCATGGAGATGCGATGCCTCCTTGCAAGCGAAAGGAGGGATCGCGTTCTCCGGCAAGGTGAAGGAAGGGCTCGGTTCTGAATAGACTGGCGTAAGATCTGAAGGAAAGCAGAATGCCGCTCAATGCGGCATTCTGCTTTCCTGGAAGAAATGAACGGGCGCGGACTCAGTGGTCTTCGGGCTCGACCCAAACGATGTTGTTTTTGTTCACAAAGAGCACGGTCTTGGTGCCGTCTTTTCGCTCAACATCGGACACGACAATGAAAGGGTCATCGGTCTTTGTGAAAAGATCGGCCACCCTTGCTTTGATGCCGATGTTGACTTTCCCTTCCCATGTGATCCCATCCGTGGTTTTGATCTTCACCCCTCGATAATCTTTTCTATAAACGTCTTTGCTCTGCTCCAAGGCTCATCGCCTCCTTCAAAAAGATACCCGCCAACCGCAAAGCTGCGGGCCGACATGATTCGACATCTGTTTCAAGTTGCATAATAGTCTAATATATCTTGGATTCTCCGGTCAAGGAATTCTTTGACCCTTGGGATCCAGTAGGCAGTAAGCAGAAAGCAGTAGGCAGTCTTTTTCCTGCTTACTCC
>CAZOLJ010000016.1:0-2381 GCA_964580575.1 uncultured Desulfobacteraceae bacterium | reverse complement strand
GGATCCAGTAGGCAGTAAGCAGAAAGCAGTAGGCAGTCTTTTTCCTGCTTACTCCTTGAATTACATGGCAGGAAAGCTTCAAGCGCTGGAGGAATCGCCAGCGACCACAATCCCGATCCGGTCAGGAGTCTTCTAGGAGCCTTTTCCAAAGGGGCAGTGGGGATAGATGCATTCCTCGCAGTCGCGACACAAACCGCCGTGGCCGAGAAAAGCGAGTTCCGTCTTGGTCACATGCTCTCCGGCGAGAACCCTGGGCAGAACGAGATCCAGGATGGTGGTCTTGTGGTAAAGAGCGCAGGCCGGCACTCCCAAAATGGGCAAATCGCCGATGTAGGCGACCAGAAACATGGCCCCGGGAAGAACCGCAGAGCCGTAATGGACTTCCGTAGCTCCGCCCAGCCGAATGCCGTGCCGTGTCACATCATCGGGATCAACGCTCATGCCTCCGCTGAGCACCAGGAGATCGCAGCCCTTGCTCAGGTGGCTCCGAATGGCCTTGCCGATCATTTCCGAATCATCGGCTGCGAAATCCACGCCCACGACCTCTGATCCCAGGGTTGCGACTTTTTCCGTGAGGACAGGACCGAAACGATCCTTGATGCGCCCGTGATAGATTTCATTACCTGTGATGATCAGCCCGACCTTGGCCTTGCGCAGGGGCTTGACGGAGAGCGCCCCGCCGTTTTGTTTTGCTATCGCTGCAGCTCGCTCAATGGGTACCCGCTTCATGGCCAGAGGAATGGCCCGGGTGGCGGCGACCATTTCGCCGGCTTTGACCAGAGTGTGCCGGTGAAGAGTCGCGCACATGACTTCCTCGACCATGTTGAAAGCGGCCAGTGCGGCAGTGTCCACCATGAGAAGCCCGTCTCTCTCTGCGAGGAGTCGCACTTTTCCTTCTTTTGGCGCCCCTTCACATCTCACCCCATCGCCGGAAAGAGCCTCACCGAGGATGAGAGCGGCTTCGTTTTCGTGGATTTCGTCCTGTTCGAGATCGAGGACATAGAGATGATCTTTTCCCAAGTTTTGGAGGTGACAGATATCGCCGTCGCACACGGTGTGATCTTTCCGGAAGGCGGGGCCTTTGAATTCACCGGGGCGTATTTCCGTGATATCGTGAGCAAGCTTGGTGCCCACAGCGTCCTGGACTTTGATTTTCTTGATCAACCGAAATCTCCTTTATCGGAAGAGCATCAAGGCTCAAGAGCCGTTATCGTTTCGTGGCCCATCAGTGGGGAGGGATTTCCGCGTTCGAGTGAAGGATCCCTCTCTTCTCTTTGATCTCCGCCGGATCGAGCAGATGCCGCTTGCGGTGCGGCTCTCGGAAAACCCCGCTGGAGGCGGGAGTCCAGTTCATTTCAGGCCACGTGATTTCTTTTGCCTCTTTGAAGTAGGCTCCGTGCGCACAGGGTTTGCAGAGCACTTCTCCATTCACCAGAACTTCACGCCGGTCTCTCACGACCTGCCCGCACCGGAAGCAGACCGCCTTGTAGCGGGTCGGCCCCGGCAGATCACAGTCTTTGACGGGAACTCGAACCTGCTGAACGCGAAATAGAACGCTGTCCGGCATGCGCTGATAGGCTTCGAGTTGCTGCGAAGCTTTTCCTTTGACGCCGGGCGCGTAAAGCGGGATAAGGTCGCGCGCTTCTTCTGTGGAAAGGACTCGAAAGGCTGAACCTGTCTCCAGGTTTACAAAGGTGGCGGCCATGATCCCGTAGTCCGTGAACTTCAGGGACCGGCGCCCCAGCTTCACACCGGTGGCATGCGCGATGGCGTCTGCAGCGCACCGATCCATTTCAACATAGATTAGGAGTTTCTTGATCTGATGGTGTTCGGTGGGGTCTTCCAGCCCGATGAGTCGGCACCCGAGCATGGCCATTCTCACGCCCACCGCCTGCCCAGGGCACAAATGGCCGTGCGCTTTTGCAGAGGATGCGAGCAGTTCTTCAAAACTTACCATTTTCTTGTATCCTTATATTAGGATTAACATAATACAAAAAATGCAATAAACTAATCGCCTTGTCAAGAATTTACCCTCAGGCATTCTTTTTTTGATGCGTTTGTAAAAAGCCTCCCAGGTCGTCACTCCCGCCTCCGCCTTCGCGGGGGTAGACTCCGGCGGAAGTCCAGAACACCTCAGAAAGACTGGATTCCCGCCTCCGCGGGAATGACTAAATAGAGTGTTTCTGGCTTTTTACGAGTTCATCTTTTTTATGCATTCATAAAAAATGGCCTTGACGAATAGGATTGATTGTTATAATTATAATACAACTTTGGGCAAGGAGGTCTGAACATGCCTGGATATGATCTGCTGATTAAAGGCGGTAGCGTGGTTGATCCGGCTACCGGCGTGCACAAGGCCGATATCGGCATCAGAGGGGAGA
>CAZOLJ010000015.1:0-69106 GCA_964580575.1 uncultured Desulfobacteraceae bacterium | reverse complement strand
GCGGCAGCCACCTGAATCCTGTCTATTGACAGATCAGAGGAAGTAGGCCAGATTCAGGACATGAAATCTCGCCGCCGATCCGACAGGAGGTGAAAGATGAGAGGACAGCAAGTGGTATCCTTGACGAGGAACCTGAGGACTCTGAGAGTTCGCGGGGTTAGCAGTTGGAGTCTGCTTCGTGGAATGGCGCTGGGGCTGGCGTGCGCGCTCCTGGCAACAGGGTGTGTCTCGGCTGTTGCGTACCGAGCCCCTGCGGCCGGCCCCCAGACGACCTGCGTCATGCCTGCGCCTGAGCGGGATCTGGTCGTGGGCGTAGCCTTATCGGGCGGGGGTAGCCGTGCGGCCCTCTTCGGGGCATCATGCCTGGAGGCGCTCGCCCAGGTTCGCGCCCCCGGAGGAGGTTCAGTGCTGGATCAGATCACACACCTCTCCAGCGTCTCCGGAGGCAGCGTGGCGGCCGGCTACTATGCCATGAAAAAGCCCCTGAAGGAGACGACCGTCCTGGGGCCGGACGGGGCGCTCACGGACGACTACAAGACCTTCTTTGCCGGCTACAAGGACACGGTGAGTCAAGATTTCGAGAGCGCTCTTCTCTGGCGACAGATAGGAAGTTTTCGCTGGATCCTCAACCCGGCCTTGGCTGCCCAGTCCCTGACCGAACTGTTTACAGAACGGCTGCTGGGCCCGGTCACCGTCGGGGACCTGAGTGCTCGGGAAGCGCGGGGGGACAGTCCGCGGCTGATCATCAACACCACGCTTTACAACAACGGCCGGCGGTTGGCGATAACCACCCTGCCCCCTGAGACCTTTCGCTACGATTTTTTCGGGGACCTGCATCAATCGCTGGCCAAGCGCGGGATGTCCGCCGAGTACCCTCCGATGCTTTTGCGCCGCTGGGAAGCGGTTCTCCCGCTGACCCCGCTTGACCTCAAGATGGACCCGTGCCCCGTGAAACTGGCAGGCGCGGTCACCGCCTCGGCCTCGTTTCCCCCACTCGTGGGGCCGATTACCTTTGGCGTGGGGGAGGAAGATCTCTACTGGCACACCGGCGACGGCGGGCTCTATGAAAACTCCGGAACCGAGTCGCTGCTTTTCCTCTTTCTGAAGCAGCTTCAAGCTAAGAAGTCTCGTCGAGCCTTGATTATCGCCTTTGACAGTTCCTACCCCTTCACCGTGGGTTACCGGAAACTGACCAAACGCCCTGAGCCGTGGACCCTGGGCAGTTACGACTTTTCTCGAATCCCCGGCATCATGGAGGAACGTGCCACCGCTTATATGGGCTTGTTCTATCGCAGCATGCAGATCGAGGGAGTGTTCCCTGACAACCAAACCGTTCGCATGATCGTTCTGCGTCACACCGACGCACAGTGGAAGGACGACCTCAGCGATCTGCCCCAGGTTTGCCGTGAAGAGTCACCTCCGCTGGATTCGCCGACCGCCGTGGTGGAGCGCATCGCAGAGATCCCGACCCGTTTCAAGCTGACTTCAGAGTGCGATCGGCAACTTCTTATGACGGCCGCCACCAAGGTGGTCGCACAGAACCAACAGGAAATAGAGGATTTTCTGGCCGGCCGCTCGACACCGGAATCTCGTGCACGCTGAGGCCGTCCAGTTCTGGAGTCAACCGCCTTGTGCTGAAGCCGACAGGTTGAGGGACGATCAGACGAGATTTTGTCCAATGTAATCGAGGATCACGGCAAGACCCTCAACTTCCGGTGCACTTGTCACTGCTGTCTGAGCAGGGCACCACGGGTAGGGCAAACCGGAAAGCCAATCCATAATGACCTCCAAGGTGCTCGGAGCAAGGATCTGCATAGATTCAATGGTGATCGTGAGATCATTGGTTAAGAACGGCTCACTGCTCTGGAACCGCCAGTCATAGCGGCCGCATCCCACGCGGACGGCGCCGGTTTCTCTCTCTGACATTCCGACCATCCAGGTGCACGAGAAACGACCGGCATCATCCTCGGGCGGGTCTCCTATGCAAAAGGTCAATACATTCTCATAAGATTGCGCGAACCGGCGGACCAGAACCTCCGTGATAGAATCGATTCCATTCGAGAGGGGTGGAAAGGAGATCGCCCCTGTCTTCACGTTCATCTTAAGAGTGGTTTCTGGTGTGAAGGCGCGTCTCATCAGATAAGGACGATTCTGGTCCTTCGCTCGAATGTAGGCATTAATGGATTCTGAAGGCGAGTGCATAGGCTACCCTCGCAGGGTCTTGAGCTCCTCGATGATGGCGGGCAGCACTTTGCTCAAATCTCCGACAATGCCGTAATCTGCGTAGTTGAAAATCTCCGCCCTCGAGTCCTTGTTGATGGCGACCACCAGCTTCGATCCGGTCATGCCGGCAGTGTGCTGCACGGCTCCGGATATCCCGCAGGCCACGTAAAGATCAGGCCGGATGGTTTTGCCTGTCTGACCCACCTGTGAATCGTGGGCAAGCCATCCTGCTTCTACCGCCAGACGGGTCGCCGCGACCTCCGCATCAAGAAGATCCGCGAGTTCCTCGACCATGGCAAAGGTTTCTGCGTCTGCACCTCCCATGCCCAGGCATATCACACGCTCCGCCTCTTCAATGCCGACCCCTTCGCTTGCTGCCTCGACACGCTCAAGGATCTTCACCTTCATATCCTGCTCTTTCATCTGAACCTTGAGCCACACCACCTCCCCGCTCCTAGCCGTGTCCTTCTCCGGCAGGGGCATGACCCCGGGCCTCACCGTGGCCATCTGCGGCCTGTGGTTCGGACAGATGATCGTGGCCACCACGTTGCCTCCGAACGCAGGTCGTGTTGAGACAAAGAGCCGGTTTTCCTGATCGATATCCAGACCCGTGCAGTCGGCCGTGCACCCGGCGTTCAGGCGAAAAGATAATCTCGGAGCCAGGTCCCTGCCGATCGGTGTGGCTCCGACAATGAGCACCTCAGGTTTCCTGTCGAGCACTGCGCCTGCAATGACATCTGCATAGAGCTCCGTCCGGTACTCCTTCAACACCGGGTCCTCAGCCACCAGGACCTTTTCCGCCCCATAGGCAATGAGCTCCTGCGGCAGTGAACTCAGCGCATCACCCAGTACGATCGCCGTCAAGTCTACGCCCAGCTTCTCAGCCAGTTCCTTCCCCTTGCCCAACAGCTCCAGCGACACCCGCGCAGGTTTCCCGTGGTTCTGCTCCACAAACACCCAGCACCCTCGATACTCGTTGATGTCAATTGCCATATCCCTCACCCTCGACAGAAAATTAACATTATAGCTTTTTGAAATTGTTACAGAATGTATTTTTCCTTAAGCACCCGTATCAGTTCGAGCGCAGCCTCTTTGGGTCCTCCCGGGAGCATCTGCACCTTTCCCTTGAGCACCTTGGGAGAGAATACCTTTCTCAACCGCGTGGGAGATCCCTCCAGCCCGAATCGCTCGGCCTCTCCGCCCAGATCCTCAGGACCCCAGACCGGGATTTCTTTCTCATAGGCTTCCATGATGCTGTCCATAGGCGCTATCCTGGGCTCATTGATCTCTCTTTCCACAGTGACAAGAGCCGGAAGAGAGGCCTCCAAGACCCTTTGTACCTTTCCCAGTTTCTGCTTGATCCTGACTGTTCCGTCCGCGACCTCCAGGGAAATGGCATAGGTCAGCTGGGGGATTCCCAGAAATTCGGCTATCTGGGGACCCACCTGCGCGGTCATCCCGTCCATGGCCTCTTTGCCGCAGAGGATCAGGTCCCAGTTTCCGATCTTCTGTATGGCCAGGCCCAGCGTGTAACTCGTCGCCCAGGTGTCCGAGCCGGCAAAATCCTTGCCTGTGAGCTGAACGGCCTTGTCCGCGCCCATGGCCAGGGCTTCGCGCAGAGCCTCTTCCACCTGGGAAGGCCCCATGGAAAGGACGGTCACTTCGCCGCCGTGCTGTTCCTTCATCTGGAGCGCCGTTTCTATCGCATTGCGGTCATTGGGGTTGATGATGCTGGGAATGCCTTTGCGGATCAGGGATCCTGTGACGGGATCCCACTTCACCTCTTTCACATTGGGAACTTGCTTGATACAGACAATGGTATTCATAGCCATCTCTTTATGAAGTCAACCGCTATCAGCTTAAGCTAAGGGACAAAGGCACAAAGCAAATGAAGGAAAAAGGTAAAAGGATAAAGGTCTTCTGTCTTTTCCTTTTTCCTTTACCCTTTGTATCTTTGTCCCTGTCTTCCTTTGTCCCTTTCTTTGTTCACCGCAAGAGAGCCATGCCCGCTATGGTTTTGTTGATCTCCAGGCTCGAGGCGACCACTCCCTGGTGCATGGCCAGCCGATGCAGCCTTTCCACCTTGTACTCTTTGCTGTAACCATAGGACCCGTGGATTTGAACGGCCATTCTCGTGATTTCCTGGATCGTGGGTGTGGTGAAGACTTTCAACTCCGAGGAATCCGTCTCAAACGGTTGGCCTTCGTCCCACTTCCAGGCCGCCCTCAGAGCCAGCAACCGGCAGGCCTCCAGCTTTGACTTCATTTCCGCCAGCATCCACGTGAATCCTTGCATGTAACCGATGGGGGTCTTTCCGACCACTCTTTCCTTGCAGTATTTGATGGATTCATCCAAAGCCGCCTGCCCTGTGCCGACCATGCAAGCTCCCTGCTGAATCCTCTCCCCTGCGATCCACCGGAGCAGAATTCTGAATCCGTCGCCCGGAGTCCCCAGGATATTCGCCTTGGGCACGCGGACATTCTTCAGAAACACGTCGCACGTGTCCGATCCTTCAAGGCCCATCATCCTATAGTGTCCGGAACACGAGTACCCTTCGGATTTCTTGTCCACCACAAAGGCAGTCACATCCTTCTTCTCAGCCTGGAGGGTGGCGTCCCTGACATAGTAGATCCCATATCCGGGTTTGTTGCCCATGCTGATGAAGCGCTTGGTGCCGTTCAGCACAAAGCCGTCCCCGTCGACCTCAGCCGTAGACGTGAGGGCCCGGGGATCGGACCCGGTTCCCGGCTCCGTAAACGCGGTCGTGGCCCAGGCGGTCCCGTCGCAAAGAGGTGGGATGAATTTTTTCTTCACCTCCTCAGATCCGAAGAAGTGGATGGTCTCTGCAACACTGTTGTTCATCATCATGGGGAGAAACGACGTGGAGCCTGTGCGGCCCAGCTCTTCGCACAGGAGAATGAAATTCAGGTTGGTGGTTCCAACACCCCCAACCTCCTTTGGAACGACAAGGCCCAGCATTCTGGCCTTGGCAAAGGTTTGCAGCATATCCTGGGGATAATCGTCGTGCTCCATCATGTACGCATCGATGCGCGGCACTTCGCGGGAGCAGAAATCCCTGGCCGACTTGACCATCATTTCACTGACACGGGGCAAACCGAATTCCATGACTCACTCCTTTCGCCTTTAGGGTTGTGAGATAGGCTTTCTCTTCTTTGCGGAAATCAAGCAAAGCACCGCTTCCCTTTTACCCAAACAAACACCAAACATCAAGCAATTGCGGATTTCGGGCAAAAGGTATCTTCCACAAGTAAATTTTAAATAGCTTGACTTTGATTAAAAGAAGCTTAAAATTTACCTTATCACTAAGAAGGCTTGGCGCTGTACGCGGGCCGGTTTCCTTCTGAGGGAAAATCCATTTGTCAAGAGTGGCAGCCTGAAGTTAGAAACTATTAGAATCTTTTGAAAGGAGGTTGTCACTATGGCCAATGGAACAGTAAAGTGGTTTAATGACCAGAAGGGCTTTGGGTTTATTGCTCAAGAAGGCGGTCCTGACGTATTTGTTCATCATTCAGCGATCAAGGGAACCGGCTTTAAGTCGCTCAGAGAAGGCGACCAAGTCACCTTTGACATTGAGCAAGGGAAAAAAGGCCCGGCCGCAGCCAACGTCACACCGGTTTAACGGCTGACCTAAACTGAAAAAGGGCACCCTGTCGCATCGAGATAGGGTGCCCTCTTTTGACATTCAGACCGGTTGGTGTTCCGTCAGTGATAGGTTTTCTCTTCGAGAACTCCGTCTCTTCTTGTCCCCGGTAAAAGGAAAAGTTTCTACACTCGTCACACAATCCCTGCTCAATAGGTATCATTCAACGCTTCAACATAACTGTAAAGGCCGGCTGCAAGACCGGAGAGCGATAGAGGAATAGAAATTCATGCGAACCCTTCTGATTTATCCGCAGTACCCCGACACCTTCTGGAGCTTCAAGCACGCGCTGAAATTCATTCACAAGAAAGCGGCATTTCCTCCGCTGGGCTTATTGACCATCGCCTCGATGCTGCCCAAGGAATGGTCCTTGAAGTTGGTGGATCTGAATGTGGCCAAGCTCACTGAAGAAGATCTGGCCTGGGCGGATTGCGCCTTCATCAGCGCCATGGTGGTGCAACGAGAATCGGCGCGCGAGGTCATTGCCCGCTGCAAGCGTGCGGGCCTCAAAATCATCGCAGGAGGACCGCTCTTCACCAGCGAACACGGTCAGTTCGCTGAGGTGGACCACTTCGTGCTCAATGAAGCTGAATTGACCCTTCCGCCTTTTCTGGAAGACATGCAAAAGGGTTGTGCTAAGCCCCTCTACGAGACATCGGATTTTTGTGATATTCAAGAAACGTCTGCTCCCATGTGGGAGTTGATGAATTTGAAACACTACGCTTCCATGAGCCTCCAGTTTTCGCGGGGGTGTCCTTTCAACTGTGAGTTCTGCAACGTGACCGCATTGTTCGGGCACCGGTCGCGCACCAAAACGGCTGAACAGATTATTACGGAACTGGACGGGGTTTACAATCTGGGCTGGCGGGGCCCTGTGTTTTTTGTGGACGACAACTTTATAGGGAACAAGGCCTATCTCAAGGCCCACCTTCTTCCTGCTCTCATTCAGTGGCAACAAGGGAAGAGAGGGATCCCCTTCAACACAGAAGCCTCGGTCAATCTGGCCGATGACCAAATTCTCATGGAGATGATGGTCAAGGCCGGGTTTGACTCGGTCTTCATCGGCATCGAAACGCCCAGTGAAGAGAGTCTCGCGGAGTGCAACAAACAGCAGAACAAGAACCGGGACCTGATCGAGAGCGTGAAGCTTATGCAGCGGGCCGGGCTTCAAGTGCAGGGAGGCTTCATTGTAGGATTCGACAACGACACCCCCTCCATCTTTCAGCGGCAGATCGAGTTCATCCAGAAAAGCGGAATCGTGACGGCCATGGTCGGACTGTTGAACGCTCCCCCGGGGACCAAACTCTATGAGCGCATGAGACGGGAGGGCCGACTGATCGGCCTTATGTCCGGAGACAACGTGGACGGCTCAACCAACATCCTTTCCAAGATGGGCAACGCTGCGTTGCGTGAAGGATACCGAAGTATCCTTCAGCATATTTATTCGCCCAAGCCCTATTATAAGCGGGCCATGACCTTTCTCAGGGAGTACAAAGCGCCGAAGATCACAACCCCCATGAATTTTCACGCTCTGGTGGGATTCTTTCGTTCCATCATCCGCCTGGGGATTCTCGGCAGAGAGCGATTCCAGTACTGGAAGATCCTGTTGTGGACTTTTTTTCGCCGGCCCCGGTTATTACCGCTCTCGGTGACCTTCGCGATTTACGGCCATCATTTCCGCAAAATCGCCAAGCTGACCCGCGCCAAAGAATCGTAACAGTCCGCGGTTCTCGTACCCTAGACAACGTTTTCGAGAGGGAGATTCTCGATGGAAATGTTGACCATATCGCTAAGAGAAAGTTTCCTGCTGGCATCCAGGATTTCAATCCCCACGACATGCCTGTTTTCATCAAGGTCCACTGTGATGGCTTCTTCAATGTCAACATTGTCTTCCACGTACGCTTCTCTTAGCTGGATATACAAGGCGTCCGCATCCTTATCATATTCAATTCTCAATTCTGATCACCTCCATCCCTTTTTCCTCTTTACGGCGGTCAAAACAATCGTTTCCTCTTCTGCCTCGAAATACGTGACTCTCAAGTATTTCTCGGAGATTTTCTTCCACGCATTGAACCGTGTCCCTGAAGGATGACCTTATTTAAAAGCTTCCGGGCGACGTCTCGACGGCGAAATGGTTCGGGCTACCAGACAACCTCTATCGGATATCTCCTGCTTATCCCATCGCTACTCACAAGACTCGGCTTTTCGACTCTTGCCTGGACAATAAGCATTCGATCGAATGGATCCTTGTGGTAGGAAGGCAGGCCATCCAAGCCGTAAACGTGGAAGGCGGTGAGAGGGAGAATGGTCATACCATTGGTTTCTTGCTGGCCTTGAACGAGGTCGGAAAGCGGGAGGCGGAGTCTGACTTTATTCATTTGAGACTTGATTTGGATTTCCCAGAGGCTGACTACGCTCAGAATGAGTTCATTGCTGGGATCCTGGCACAACCCCAAGGCCTGGGGCGATAGCTTCCCAGGTTCACTATCCCACCAGATGAATACGTGAGTGTCCAGAAGGAGTCTCATTTCCCTTGCGTCCAAAAGGTATCGGCCAGCGCTTCGTCGAAGTCTTCGCTTGTCCAGATCGAACCGGCGTGCAGTCCCGCAATTTTCTCCGAAACAGGCACAATCCGAGCGATCGGTTTTTCATTTTCGCTGAGGATGACCTGGGCTCCGGCGTTGACCCGATCTACAAGCTCTTTAAGGTGGGTCTGCGCCTCACTGACATCAACAGTTACTTTTTCCATTGTTCCATCCTCCCATTCTCGTTCCCCGAGTACGCAAACTCAAATCCACCCTTGACCCTTCCCTATTCTTGAATTTGACGCCGCTCTCCTATCGCAACGGGTGTTGGAAGGTCTTTCTATATTTTGTTAGACTAATTGAAAAACGTTGGAGAATCAAGACGAAAATCCAGCGTGAACCTGGTGTTCTTCAGCTCCAGTCGCCCGTCTCGAAGAGGTGCATATCCCCAAATAAAGCCGGAGACGACCACTGCCGGTGCCGCGATCAGGCCGAGAATCAGTTTTAGGATCTTCATCGCACGATGCTCAGGACCAGGGGACCTTCGACGATCCCTGTCTTGACCGGATGCTGTTCCTGGTTGGTGGATCGTCGCCAAAAGGTTGTCCAAAGCATGCATAATGACCGCCAGCTGTCTAGAAAACGGGGGGATACTAATGCTTGACAATACTAATGCCGCTTGTTAGTATCTGGCGATGATCAAGTCGTTTCGCTGCAAAGAGACAGAGAAAATCTTTCATGGCCGATTGGCCGCCCGCTTTCCGAAGGAAATACAGAGGGTGGCCTTGCGCAAGCTGACACAGATCCACGGCGCAGCGACACTGACCTTTCTGCGAGTCCCGCCGGGGGGAAACCGACTGGAGAAGCTTTCCGGCGATAGAGAAGGCCAATGGAGCATCAGGATCAATGACCGATGGAGGACCTGCTTTCATTGGCAAGACGGCCATGCCCATGATGTTGAAATTACCGATTACCATTGAAGGAGTACCCTGATGAAGAGAAATATGCCGCCGGTGCATCCCGGTGAAATTTTGCTGGAGGATTTCCTCAAGCCCATGAACATCACTCAATATCGGCTTGCCAAGTCCATTGGCGTGCCCCAACGCCGAATCGGAGAAATCGTCGCAGGAAAAAGGGCGATTACCGCGGATACGGCGTTGCGTCTGGCCCGATTTTTTGGAACCGACGCACAGAGCTGGATGAATCTGCAAACCCATTACGACCTCAC
Organism: uncultured Desulfobacteraceae bacterium; assembly: GCA_964580575.1. Classification (GTDB taxonomy): domain Bacteria; phylum Desulfobacterota; class DSM-4660; order Desulfatiglandales; family HGW-15; genus CAVPDE01. Next base: position 59,469 of record CAZOLJ010000015.1, on the reverse strand, counting down.
TGTTGCAGAGGAATCGCTTTCCAGTAGGATCGAGCGGGAAGTTACTTCCCTTGCCGAACTCCATGCCGCCTGAGAAAAAAGATCGCTCTCGCAAAGGCGCGAATCCGCACTAGCCCTTCCCTGCCGCACCGCCTCCAGGACCTTCACCATGCAAACTCCATCGATATCAGAAGAATGGCGCGAGCGTAGCTCAGAGATGACCCCTAAAGAAGTCTCACCGGTCCCTCTGGTCAGATTCATTTAAACAGCGGCATCCGGACTGCTCATCGCACGATGCTCAGGATTAGGGGGCCCTCGACGATCCCTTTCTTGACCGGATGCTGCTCCTGGTTGGTCGCTTGAGGGACCTGCTTGGAGACGTAGGTGTACACTTCATCCACGGTGATCAGTCCGTCGCCGTCCGAATCGGCCTGTCCCTGAAGCCCCTTGATGAGGAAGTGGGTGAAGATGCCGTGCTGAAGTTCATCGCTCTCGGCGCTGACTTCGTTGGCACCGCTTGCGGTCAGGATGATCTTCCCTTTGCCGCCCGTGATTCGGTCCAGAAAGCCGTCCGAGATGCCGGCCCTGAGGTCCGCCACGCTGATCGTTCTGCCCCCGCTCGCCCCACTGTAGCAGGTGTCCACAATGAAAACCAGCCGATCCGATCGGATTCGGCTGAAGAGGCGGGAGATCTCTTCCATAGGCAGAGCCGTCGCGTAGAGTTCCTTGGGGTCAACATCGTAAGGCAGTAGATACTTTTCCAGTCCGTCCCCGTCAGGGCTGGTCGCCTCCCGCTCTGTCGCGCCGTGACCTGCAAAATAAATGATGACCATATCCTCCTTAGAAGCCTTATTCTTCAAATAGACGCCCAGGGCACTTCTGAGACGGGTCAGATTGGCCTCCTCGTCAAGGAGCAGGACCACATTCTCTTTCGGGACCTGGTTGTACTCTACCAGATGATTGGAAAAGACCATGGCATCGTTCACCGCGTACTTCAGCCGCCTCACATTGGGATAGCTGTTGACGCCGATGACCACGGCCCAAACATTCCTCTTCTTCTCGACACTTCGCACGCTGATTATTTTTTCTGCAAAAAAACCTTCCACATCCACAGCGTTTATCTTGATTCGATTCTCTCCCGTTCGAAGCGGGACCCTTTCCTGGAATTCCAGCCGCTTTGCCGCCTCCTGCCCTGATGAGGGGTCCACTCCTACCCAATAGGTCTTGAGCTTTTCGTCATTGATCGATATCTCCAGAGCCTCCAGCCCCTGGTCATCCTGGATCACTCCTGAGAGCGCCACGGCGGTCGCCTCGGTTTCCCACCCCTCTCTGGGCGAAACCACCAGGATCACCGGCGGGATCTTGGCTCCCTCTGCGAGTTTTCCCATCAAGGCTCTTTCCCTTTTCTCCTTGTCCTCCAGTTGCTTGGAAAGCACCGCGGTCTTCTCTTTCTCCTCCTCCCACTGCTTCCTGGCCTCCTCTATGCGTTCCGAGGTCTTTCTGAAGGCCGCGTCAGCTTCATACCGAAGGTTCGCCTCATGATGAGCTACCGCCACTGAAGGACTGTTCGGGTGGTCTTTTTTCATGGTCTCGAAGAAGGCGGCGATCTGGAGCCAGTCGGCTCTCTTCCACACGAGGATTTCCACGTCCATGGGTTTGAAGGACTTCACTTGCTGGGAGGGCTCGACGCTCAAAAAAAGATATCCCGAGGACCCGGCAATGTGGTGATACTTTCCGCCGGCCACAGCGGGTTCATCCCCTATTCTGTACCTCAGGGTTTCTCTGGTGCGTGTCTCCCGGGGCAGCAGGGTAAAGGCATCGCCCGCAACCAGCCGAACGCCGGAGTTCACTGGTTCCGGTTTCGTGAGGGTCAGGCTTTGGTAGTCCTTGATGTTATCCGAGAAAGGATCAGATCTCTTCAAGATCGGGCTCATCAGGGGTGAACTGCGGGCGCACCCCGAGGCAAAAAGAAGCATTACACAGGTACAGAGCAGCAGAAATCTGTTCATCATCTTCAGCGACGTTTTTGGGAGGTGAAAGCTGCTGGTTTCGCAAGAAGTCAGGAAATGCCCTTTTCTGTCATTCCCGCGAAGACGGGAATCCAGTCCTAGCAAACTCTTCTGGACTCCCGCCTCCGCGGGAGTGACGACCTTGGGGCTTTTTACGAACCCATCAAACTTCATATCCGAGGGTTTCCTTCTCCATCTGCCTGATCTTGTGGCGCTGCCCCTTCACGGTGATGAAATAGTCATCTCCCTCGTAACTCAGCAGATCCCAGAGTCGGACAAGGCTGTTATCCGTGAACTTGATCCTGTGCTGTCCCGAGTTCACATAGAGATTGTCGTCAATCACGAAAAGCTTCTTGGGTCTGAGCTTGATCTTTTTCTGTGTGTTCAACAACAGGTGAATCTCTTCCGCTTTGATCACATCAATGACAAACAACGCTGTGTCTTCGTAGTGGAAGTAGACTTTTTCAACACGATCGCCAAGCCTTTGTCTGAGGTGATACCCGTTTTCGTCTTTTCGAATGCAGGAGTGGAAGTAATTGATGATCTTCCTGTGCTCGAATTTTCCCTGTTCCTTGTGGCGCCAGTAGCCGTGCTCGTCCAGAAAGAACACGGCTGCTTCTTTGGGGATGATGATTTCAGCAAGATGCTTCTTCATAAGATTAACGTCTTTCCCTTTCAGCAGGACGGTGCAAAGGTCCTTCTCCGCCGGTTGCTCAAAAACGCTCAGAAACAAGGCGCCCAACAATCCTTATCCGCCTCCGGCGGGCCGAGGAGTGAGTCGTACAGTCCAGTGCGTCGCAACAAGCCTGTCCCGTGCTTGACACGGGAAGGGATGAGGCTTGTCAGCCTCCGGCTGGGCAACGCCGTAGATGGGCGCTTTTCAGCAACCGGCTAATTTTCGAAGGCAGGAGGAATGGGAATGGTCTTCCAGACTTTGATGAACTCCACCAGGAAGGTGACCTTCTCTTCAAACCGCGCCTTGGCCTCTTCAGGGTCCGCCTCCCGGGGATCATTCTTTCCCCAGACGCCGCTGGACGTGAAATCATCCGTGTCGGGCTCGACGCAGGCCCGAAAAACCTGGTTCACCATTTCGAAATCCTTTCGGTCAGGATCCAAAAACGCCATGAGCTTGGGATCGAGTTTCAGCGTCGCTTCCCACCCCTCGATCCTTTCCATCTCCACCAGCTCTGGGAAAAGATGAAGCGCGGTCCCTGTCTCCGTGGGCCCGCTGTGCACATCCCAGTGTCTCTTCTGCTTGTCCGCATGAAGCCTGCCGAGCTCGGTGTCACTCGGACCGGTCGGAGCGGCCACCATCACTTTGAATTCTCTCTTTGCCAACTGGGCGGCCAAATTGACGATGTTCGTGTTTCCCCCGTGGACGTTCATGATCAGGAAATGCTTGATCCCGTGACGGGCAAGGCTTCCGATGGTGTCCATCAACACCGCAACAAGGGTTCCTTCGCTGAAGGTGATGGTTCCCGGGAAACCCATGTGATGCGGAGAGTACCCCGGAAAGCACGGGAGAAGGCAGACGCTGTTCGATCGCCTCGCGACTTCGTGAACGTGTTCCCATGCCGTCAGGCTGTCCGTGCCCAGGGGAAGGTGAGGGCCGTGCTGCTCCACGCTGCCGAGGCCGATAATCACGACCGGTGATTTTTCGCTCTCCAGCCATTCCGCGAAGGCCGGCCGGGTCAACTCATGAATCCAGAACTTTTGAAGCATAAGATCTCCTGTTTCACTCGCTCAGTCGTTCCGTCAACTGAGAGACGCTCTCGAGGATCATATCGGGGTCCTCTGCTTTAAGCGCCTCGTAATCATCCACCCCGGTCAACACGGCGATGGTCTTCATCCCCGCAGCCTTGCCAGCCACGATGTCTACGGTCGCATCCCCCACGTAAGCGCATTTTTCGGGGTGCTCCCCGAGCCTCTTCGCGCACTCCACCAAAGGGTCTCCGGAGGGTTTTCTGTTTTTCACGTCGTCAAGGGTGATGACCGATTGAAACAGGTCGCGGAGCCCGCATTTTTTCAACGGGATGAGTTTGAACTCGATGAACCTTCCAAGAGTGGAAGTCACCAGCCCCAGTTTCACGCTGCGATCATGAAGCTTTTTAAGAAGGTGCTCCGCTCCAGGCACCAAGTCCACGTCGTCTTCGAATACGCGAGGATACATCTCTGTGATGACTTCCCTGGCTGAGGCAATCAGCTCCTCGGTCGTGCGCCCGGCCCCGGTCGGCAGAACCAAGTCCCAGTCGAACCCGCCGTCTTTTATTGCTTTTCGCATCACCTCTCTGGACACCCGGGGCCAATGGAGCCTTTCAAATACCGACTCCATCATGATGTAATAAGTCCCAACGGAGTCGATGAGCGTCCCGTCCAGGTCAAAAATAAGCCCCTCCAACGCCATGCCGCCATCCCCGGCTTTTCCGGTACTATTTTTCAGAAACAACATGGAGTTCCTTCAACCCCCAATGCAGGCCTTTGGCCGCAACCAAAATCTGGCCTGCTGTTTGAGGCTTGAGGATCGCTTCGCTTGAGGTTTGAGGCAAAACCGTTCTTGCCTCCAACCTCTGACCTCCAACCTCCAACTTCTCCGCAAGTAGCAGAGAAGTTACGATCTAAGATTCTAACCCTGCTTCTGAAACCATTTCTTTTTCCGGAAATCGTCCGCCGAGGAAGGAAGGGGTCCTTTCACCATGGCCTTCAATTTCGCAACCAGAACGTGCCGGTCTCCAAGCACCGTGCTGACCGACTTCACCGCCCTTCCCAGAGTTCCATCCAGAGCCGGTTGAATTTCTTTCAGAACCTCTTCCGGAAGCAGCTTATAGGCTTTTTCCAGGTTCTCAACCCATTTCTCTATCGTGGCCGCTTCCACATCAGGCCTCTTATAGACGAACCCCTCCAGGGCACCGACTGAAGCTGAAAACTCATAAAGCTGTTCGAAAGGATGCATGGTCGGACCTCCTTCTTGAAACATGACTCTAAAGATATTTTCTCGCACCCATATACCGGGCCACGAAGTACCTGCCTGCAAGAGAATCCACCCTGATGGTCTTGCCTTTTCCGGGAGCGTGAATGAACCGGTCATCACCGGCATACACTCCGACGTGGGAGACTTTTTCCCGGCCCTTTGTGGCAAAAAAGACCAGATCGCCCTTTGCGAGCTCAGTCCTTCCAACCGGGTCGCCGATGGAGTACTGGTCCCTTGAAGAACGGGGCAGGTTAAGGCCGTTCAATTGATAGACCGCCATCGTGAGTCCGCTGCAGTCAAAACCTTCTTCAGCCGAAGACCCGCCCCACTGGTAAGGGAGGCCGATAAACCTCTCGGCCGTTTCCACAATTTCGTTCCTCACCGTGGATTCCCCGTAGAGCCTGACCCTTGCCAGCGCATAGTCTTCAGGGCTCACGATGTAGTACTCGGTGAAAACGCCGGCTTGCACCAGAGCTTCCGCCTTCATGCGGGCGGCCTCTCGAGTAGCATAATCACCGAAACGGACTTTGAACAGGCCAGACTTGTGGTGAAAGTAGTAGGCGCTCATGCCCTGCCTTTCCAGGGACTCGGTGAGGCGAATCGCGTTGTCCACGGTGGTGAAGGCCCCGACCTGAATCGAGTACCCCATGCGAGGGACTTCTTTGCCGGGCAGTGCAGGAGGCGGCTTTGGAGGGCTTGGGGGTTTAGTGGCACACCCACCCCCGACAAGGAACAACAGCGCAACGCAGAGACCTGCACCCCGCCTAAAGAACACCCTCTTTGTCACGGGGCCCGGTCGGTCCACGAGATTGCACGTTCCCTTATCTCTCCCCACTCTTCAGTCCGGCTCCTCCTCCCTCATGATGGAACAACTCTCGCCCCTGACCGGAGAAACAGGCTCGAAGGGACTGGGATATGGTGCCTGAGCCCTCCCCCTGTGTCAAGCTCCGACAAAATTAGAGCTTTATTTTTTTTGCCTTTCAGGGTAGAGATGCTTTATTTGAGCGGGAGGGCAGAAAAACCAAATGGTATTCGGTCCGATTTCATCTCTTTTCTCTCATGACTTGGCCATTGACCTGGGCACGGCCAACACCCTGGTCTACGTGAAGGGCAAGGGCATTGTCTTGAATGAACCATCGGTTGTCGCTGTAAAGGGAGGGGAGAGAGGAGCGGCCAAGAAAGTCCTGGCGGTGGGCAAGGAAGCCAAACTCATGCTTGGCCGAACTCCCGGAAACATCGTGGCCATCCGCCCCATGAAAGAAGGCGTCATCGCCGATTTCGAAATAACGGAAGCCATGCTTCGCTACTTCATCAGGAAAGTGCACAAACGGAGCAGGCTTGTCCGGCCCAGAATCATCATCGGAGTGCCCAGCGGCATTACCCAGGTGGAGAAACGGGCGGTTCGGGAATCGGCTGAGTCCGCCGGAGCACGAGAGGTCTTTTTTATTGAGGAACCCATGGCTGCGGCCATTGGCGCAGGAATGCCCGTGACCGAGCCCAGAGGGAACATGGTGGTGGACATCGGCGGAGGCACCACGGAAGTTGCAGTGATCTCCCTGGGAGGAATTGTCTACAGCAAGTCGGTGAGGGTGGCCGGTGACCGGATGGATGAAACCATTGTGGATTATATCCGCAGAAAATATCATCTCCTCATCGGAGCCAGCACCGCGGAAATCATCAAGACCACCGTGGGCAATGCCTTCCCGCGCGAACAAATCGACACCTTGGAAGTGAAAGGAAGAGACCTGGTGACCGGAATTCCGAAGATCCTGACCATTGATTCGGACGAAGTCAGGGAGGCAATTTCCGACCAACTCAACACCATTGTGGAAACCGTTCACGCAGCCCTCGAACAGATTCCCCCTGAACTGGCTGCGGACCTCGTGGACAGCGGCATTATGCTCACCGGAGGCGGGGCACTGCTGAGGGATCTGGATGAACTGCTCCGCAACGAAACCAAGCTTCCCATCCACATTTCAGAGGACCCCCTGTCGGCCGTCGCGGTCGGCGCAGGCAAGGCCCTAAGCAATCTGTCCATCCTCAGAGGAGTGGCCCGGGAGTAAACCGCTGTCGGCTGAAGCCGACAGCTTGAGGGACAAAGGGACAGAGGGGCAAAGGCACTAAGCAGAAGAACCATTCTCCTTCTCCCTTTGTGCCTCTGTGCCTCTGCACCTTTGTGCCTACACTCTGTTCAATACAGATGAATGTGTTCAACCCCCGGCTTCAGATAAAAGGTGCTCATCTCGACTTTTTTCTGGAGCTTGGAGAAAGTGATCACGAACTTCTTCTCGGCAGGCACCCTGTCCAGGCTCTTGACGTCTTCCAGCTCGATCGCGGGATTGGATCGAAAAGCGATTTCGATCACCGGCCCCGGCTTGGTTCCCACGATGTCCGCAGGCCCTTCGGGATAGCGGGGATTGCGAAAAGCAGGCACCGGGATCAGGCCTTGCTCCTTGAGCCAGCCGAAGAGAACACACCGGATCGTTTCTTTGATCACCAGATCACTGAGGTATCCCTCCGGGATCTTGCCGAGAGCGTCCAGAATCCTTTTCTTGATTTCTTCTTTCATGCCTGCCCCAAAAAACATTATCACCGGAGGGCACAGAGGAGGACCTCTTTTTTTTCGCCTATCGGGAGATACCGACAGGCGAAAATAGACCCTCTGGTAAATGCGTGACACGTTATCCCCACCAGCCTGTGAACATTGGTATCAGCACAAAACCTTTTCATTCGCCGGTATCTCCCGGCAAATGAAAACGCTTTTCTCTGTGTGCTCTGTGCCTCCATGGTGAATACCGTTTTTCATTCGTCCTTGTCACCGATTTCGTTCGGTTCAGGAGGCTGCAGGCTGCGCGGGGTGCTCTCAACGGGGCTGAGAACAGGGATTTCAGCACCCGACACCGCGCCCAGGTCTTTGAACTTCCGCGCCGCAGGCAGCACCCTTGACTCCAGAGACCCCACCGCACTGTTGTAGGCCTCACTGGCCTTTTCAAGGCCTCTTCCAATGCCTGCGATGTGTTCTGCCATCACGCGCATTCTTTCGTGCAACTGCTTGCCGAGATCGCTGATCAATTGAGCGCTCTTGGCGATCTGCTCCTGGCGCCACCCGTAAGCCACGGCTTTGAGCAGGCTGATGAGAGTCGTCGGGGTCGCAATAATGACGCCGACCTTCATGCCGTCTTCAATGAGCGTCTGGTCAACCTGTGCAGCCACGGCAAGAAAAGACTCTCCGGGGATGAACATGACCACAAACTCAGGCGCCCTCTTGAACTGCTGCCAGTACGCCTTGCCTCCGAGGCGACTCATGTGACTCCTTATCTGTCTCGCATGGTTTTCGAGATAGGCAGTGCGCTGTTCTTCATTCTCCGCGGAGAGCGCATTGAGATACGCGTCCAGAGCCACTTTCGCGTCCACCACGATCTCCCGCTCCGAAGGGAGATGGACGATCAGGTCCGGTTGGATGCGACCCTCTTCAGAGGTCGCCGATACCTGTTCGGTGAAGTCACAATGCTCCGACATCCCTGCCAGCTCGACGACTTTGCGAAGAGTGATCTCACCCCATCGGCCTCTGATGTGCGGGGTCCGCAAGGCCGTGACCAGGTTTCTCGTTTCTTTTTGAAGCTGCTGCTGGGTCGAGAAAAGTGTTTTGAGCTGCTCCTCGACACTCGTGTAGGCCGCCTGGCGGCTCTTTTCGAGCTGCCGGACGTGTTCTTCAAACTGCTTGAGCGATTCGGAGAGGGGTCTCACCAGGCCGTTGATGGCTTCCTGCTTCTTGCCAAGATCGCCCTTGGCTTCCGCGAGGATCTTTTCAAAAGCCCCCCTTGCGAGATTCAGAAACTGCTCGTTGCTGCTGCTGAGGGCGTCTCCAGCCAAGGCCTTAAAAGCGTCCGTCAGCTTCTCCCGGGCTTGGGCAAGGAGTTGTTTCTCTTCTTCCAGACGATCGAGGACCTCCTTGCGCTCCGTTTCGGCCTTGACCCGCGCTTCATGTTCCCCGGCAAAGCGTTCTCTCAGGGACCGGAGATCCTCTTCTGCCCTGGAGTGTTGCTCTTCCATCTGTTTTCGAAGTTCAGCGAGAGTCGCATCCAGAGCAGAGGCTTTGCCTTCCGCCGCGCCCGCGCGAGAGAAGGTTGCTTCAAGGGCACCGGCAAGCTCCTTTCGGGTTCGTTCTTTCGCAAGGAGCCATGCAATGATCCCGCCCACCACCAGACCGGCGGCTGCGCACAGGGCAAAATGCTCCATAGATCTTCACCCTTCCCCCACCCGAGGCCCGTCCATTGGTCCGGTCAAAATCCGCTTGGTCTAATCGTCTCCGAGAATCTTGCCCAGCACATCTTCCGTTCCCCGGGATGCCGGGGCTTCTTCGGGCACGTACAGCATCACGCCCCCCTTCACGGGCCGGGTCACAATTTTGCCCTCCTGGGCCAGCCTTGTGGTCGCCTCCACAGGATTGGCATTGAAGTAATCCTTGAAAGCCTTGTTGAATCCACTGTAAACGGAGTGGATGCCTTTGTAAGGAGGTTTACGAAGTTTCCTGATCGCCCTGATGACGAATTCCTGTTCCGAGAGTTTCCTTTCTCCGTCTTCCATGATTTGTTTCCCTCCTTTGCTTATGATGATCATGATCCGGCTTTTCCGAATCCCCTCCCCCCTTTTTCAAAGGGGAGACAAAGACCAGATATTCGCAATAGTCCCGCTACGAAACAGATTTCTTTTTGTTAGCAGATAAGCGTCTGGGAAGTCAAGGAATGAACCGTCAGGAACGTCGGAGCTCATTGGCGGCATGGACCAAAGATGGGGCGAAGAAAGCGCATTGGAAAAGCAAGAGGCATGCCGCAGACTCTAAGTTGGAGCCGACACTTGAAACTGCTCTGAATGCTTTGGATTTCCCGGCAGAGATAGGAAAATTACTTTTGATTCTCGTTCAGAAGCTGTGAGAGGAAGAATACAGGATTGGACTTATTTAGACATCGGCAGGGGCCATCAGGCCGTCTGCTTCCTCCTCTCCTCATCTCTTATCTCACGTCTCAACATCTTTCCCACTTTGGATTTGGGGAGCATGTCTCTGAACTCGATGTAGTGGGGGACCTTGTAGGGGGCCAGTCTCTCTCGGCACCATTTCGTGAGTTCATAGCCGCTCACGCCCCTTGAATCGGTCTTGAGGACGACAAAGGCCTTAATTCGTTCTCCCATCTTTTCATCAGGAACACCGACCGCACAAGCAGACAGAACCGCGTGGTGTTCCTGAAGCACCCTTTCGATTTCCGCAGCGGCGATTCGGTAACCCTTGTGCTTGATCATATCGACCGATCGATCCAGGTAGAACAACCGGTTCTTCTCGTCGATTCGGACGATGTCCTTGGTTCTGTACCAGATCTCTCCGTCGATTTCGATGAAGCACTCCTTAGTCTCCTGGGGCTTGTTCCAATATCCCTTTACCGCGTGCGGGGAGGTGCCCAGGAGTTCACCCGGCTCTCCCGGGGGCATGGGTTCGAGGGAATCCGGGTCCACGAGTTTCCACCGGCTTTCCGGGAGCATCCTGCCTGCCGAGCCTACAGGCGGAATCCCCTCCTCAGCATAAGACATGCAGATGGCGCCGCAGAACTCGGTGGTTCCGTATCCCTGGTAAAGAGGCGTTTTGAATTTATTGAGCCATCGAATGCCGACCTCCGGCGGCAGCACGTCACCCCCTGTCCCACAATACCGGAGGGAAGACAGGTCATAGAAGTCCACGCGATCATGCTCGAGGATCATCCTGTAGAGTGCGGGGACAGCGAACATAGTGGTCACCCTGTAGCGCTGGATGTGGTCCATCAGAGCATCCAGCACCACTCTCGGGAACATGAGAAGTGTCTCTCCCCCGATGATCAGGGGAGCCATGGCGTCCATCTCTCCAATGATGTGGTACAACGGGGCGGCAAGCGCCGCGACGCACTCTCCTTTGGGGACGGCGGCCTCACTGGCCCTCCTCCACTCGCGCACGCGGTAAAGGAAAAGCCCTTCGGACAGAGGGACGCCCTTGGGAAAACCCGTTGTTCCTCCTGTGTAAAGCACCAACGCCGTCCTCTCGCCGCCCTTTCCTTGAAAGGGAGGAAGCTCGGAGGGCCGGCCCTTGTTCAGCAGTGCCTTGAAATGGGAAATGTGTTTCCCCGCAGGGAGACTTCCCCAGGACACCCGGTCAAACCCTCTGGCCACAAGGCGCTTCCACCCGCTCACCAGGTCCAGCATATTGGTGACGATCACTCTTTGAAGAGGAGTTTTACCGAGAATCTCGTTCACATAGTTGAAATTGCTGTCCATACAAAAGATGGTTTCCGCACCGGCATCATTGACGAGATAGCGCAGATCCTGCGAAGAGTAAACCGGGGCGACAGGCACCACGATCGCGCCCAGTCGATCAAGGGCCAGCCAGGCGATGATGGTCTGAGGCATGTTGAAAAGGTAGAGCACCACCCGGTCCCCTTCCCGGATGCCCAGCCGGAGCAAGGAGGCGGAGAGGCGGAGAACCATGTCCTTCAGAGACTGATAGCGAATCCTCTCATCCAGATAGATCATGGCCACGCGGCCGGGAAAGCGCTGTGCCGTCTCCTCAAATGAGCCGTAGATGGTCTCTGTCCGTGGTTCCGTCATTGACGCTTACACTCCCATATACGCAGAACGCACTTCCGGGTTGTCCATCAGTTCTTCTCTGGTCCCTTCCAGGACGAGCAACCCGTTCTCGATCACGTATCCCCGGTCGATAATCGGCATGATCGGTCTCGCGAATTGCTCGGTCAACAGGATGGTGATGCCTCTTCCTCGAATGTCTCGAACGGCTCGGGCGAGTTCTGCTTGAAGCAGGGGACTCAACCCCAGGAGCGGTTCATCCATCAGAAGCAATCTCGGTCCTGCCACAAGGGCAATCCCGATGGCCAGCATCTGCTGCTCCCCTCCGCTGAGCAACCCGGCTTTGCGTTTCTTGAGGTGTTTGAGAATCGGGAAAAGTCCGAAAACCGTCTCGACCCTTCCTTTGACCTCTCTGCCAGGATGGAGATACCCTGCAATTTTCAGATTCTCATAAACGTCGCTGTCACGAAAAATAGGATGTCTCTCCTGGCTGAGCACAATGCCCTTCCTGACTCTCGCGCTCGGCTTCAGGTGAAGGATTTCCTCTCCCTCATAGCGAACTTCTCCTATCACCGTTATTCTCAAGCCGCCTCTTCGTCTTTCTTTTTTCTCCATGTCCACGATGAGGCCGGATATCGTGTTCATCAGGGTCGTCTTGCCCGCACTGTTGGACCCCAGAACAGCAACGATTTCTCCTTCCCTGACTTCAAGCGAGAAATCGTTCAACGCAAGGGCGTTTTCGAAAAACACCATGAGATTTTTTGCTTCGAGCATTGCAGCCACTTTTATACCAACCCTCAGCTCGACAGATGGGCGTTTTTCATTACCCGGCCATGTCACACAAGGTCAATATGAATACCCAGATAAGCCTTTTTGACTTCTTCTCTCTCCATGACCTCCGAAGGGGCGCCGTCAGCAATCTTCATCCCGTAGTTGAGGACGAGGACCCGGTCCACTACTCGAAAGAGCTCTTTGAGCCGGTGTTCGATCATGATAATGCTGAGGCCCTCTTCGTTGAATTTCTCTATGAGAGGCAAGGTGCTCGCCACTTCCGACATGGACATGCCGGAGAAAAGCTCATCCAGAATGAGCACCTCCGGCCGCAAGGCAAGCGCCCGCGCCAGATCCAGCCGCTTCAAGTATCCGTGAGGAAGACTGCCTGCAGTCTTGTAAGGGACCTGGGAGTCTCTTTCAAATCCCATGTCGTCCAGCAGGTCAATGGCCACGTCGTCCCGTTCGCCGTATTTGCCCCCCCAGAGTTTCTTGGATCTGGACGAGCAAAGGGGAATGATGAGGTTTTTGTAGGCCGGGAGATTGTAGAAGAGCCTCACCATCTGGAAGGTGCGGGAGATTCCCAGCCCGGCAATGGTGTAAGGCATCTTGCCGGTGATATTCTTCCCTTTGAACAGAACCTCCCCTGAATCGGGTTTCACGAATCCCGTGATCAGGTTGACCAGGGTTGTCTTTCCTGAACCGTTGGGCCCGATGACTCCCACAAACTCCCCCCGTTTCAGATCGAAGCTCAGGTCATAGGCGGCGAGAACACCTCCGAAGCTTTTCTTAAGACCATTCACCTTCAGAAGGGGCTCTGGTTCCATGCTCACTTCACCTCGACCGTCTTCTCGAACTGATGATACTTTCTCGCCATGTAATGGAAGATCCCCTCCGGAAGACCGATGATGCTCACAATCAGGATCCCGCAGTAGATGGCCATCCTCAGCCCGCCCAGAGCCCGGAGGGACTCGGACAGGGGCACAAGGATCAGGCTCCCGATGGCGGCTCCTGCAAACGTTCCCTGGCCGCCAAGCGCCACGGCAGCCACGGGCAGAATGGAATAGTCCAGGGCAAAAGCCGACATCCCGAGGAACTGGTAATGGTGGGTCATCAGGGCCCCGGCAAAACCGCCCACCGCCCCGGAGATGAAGACCGCCTGGATCTTCCGCCAGTAGATGTTGATCGCCCCGCTCATCACGGCCCGATCGTCGTCCCGGATCGCCCTCAAGACCAGGCCGTAGTCGGAATTGATCACCCGCCTGAAAAGGAAAAGACACGCGAGAAAACCCACCACAGCGAGATAGGTTGCCAGGAGTTCACTCGGGAAGGGGGACAGGGCGGAAAGGCCGTGGGTGCCGCCGAAGATGCCCGTTGTGTCGATCATTTTTTTCAAGAGGAGAGGGAGCATGAGGGTGATCATGGCAAAGTAGACTCCCTTCAGCCTCACCACAGGGCCAAGGAGAAGCGCGCACAAGAGACCGCTGCCCAGGGTCGCAACCGGCACGGTGATGATCGGAGGGATGTGAAAATAGTGGTTCAACGTTCCGGCAATGTACGCCCCCATACCGAAGAAAAGGGCCTGACCCAGGGAAAAAAGACCGCAGGACGCCATGAAATCCCAGCTCAAGGCGAGGAGACCGTACATGCATGCAAAGACCAGGACCTTGCCCCAGTATCCTGTGAAAAAGAGCGGGAAGATGAGCAGCGCGACGACCGGCAAGACCCTGGGGAGGAGGAGATAAAGCGTATCTCTCATGGAAGCGATGACAAAGATCGTGTCGGTTCTGGCTTTGATCCCTCTGTCCAGCCTTTTCCTGCGATGTTGAACCGTTGTCTCTGCCAAGCTAGACCCTTTCTTCCAGTTCCTTGTATTTCCCGAAAAGCCCTGAAGGCTTGATCACCAGCACCAGGACGATCGCCGCCAGGGGTGCAATGATCATCCACTTGGCCCCGATGTACCTGGCTGCAGCGATCTGTCCGAAACCGATGATGAAACTCCCCACCACCATGCCCAGGGTGCTTTCCAAACCGCCGACGATGGCCACGGCAAGAGCGTAGATCAGCACTTCCAGCCCGATGGAGGATTCCATCATGCCCAAAGGCAAGACGACCATGGCGGCTAACGCAGCCAGGGCTCCGCCCAAGGCCATGCTCAAGGAGCCGATCCAATCCGACTCTATTCCCACGGACAAAGCGGTGCGTTCGTTCTGCGCCATGGCTCTGAAGGCGAGACCGATCCGGGTATGGTGCACAAAGAGCCAAAGCAGGACCACCAAGGCGACGCCGGTGATAAGCACGAAAAGGCGCTGATAGTCAATCGACACCTCCCCGATATCCAACCCGCCTCGCAGAAAAATGGGGAGGCTGTAACGCATCCCGTAGAAGCCTTTCCACATGAGGAGTTCCAAAATAGCCACTCCCGCTGCAAACGTGACGATCAGTTCCGCCAGAGGTATCCCGCGGATGCGCAGGAGGAGCACCCAGTAAAAAAGGAATCCCAGCAGCGCCGTGATCAGAACCGCACAAGTTGCGGACAGGTAAAAGGGCAGTCCTGCCAGGTTAAGCAGGTTCCACGCGGTGAATCCGCTCAGAATGTAGAGAGCTCCGTGGGAAAAGTTCGCTATTCCGCTGATCCCGTAACAGAGGCTGAACCCTACAGTATACAGGGCGAGAATCACGCTGTTGATCAGGCCGTAAATCAAAAGGCTCATAAACCGAATCCAAGTGGTTCAAGGTGCACTGAAGAAGGCGCAGGGCACAGGGCCCACGGCGCACGGTCAAAACCATTCACCCCAACACCCGTATTTGCCGCAGACCGTGCACCCTGTACCGTGTACCGTCCTTTACTTTTTCATCCAGGGAGGCAACATGATCTTTCCTTCAGCAAGAAATTCGGGGTACACGGGAACCCTCTTCAAGACCCCATCCTTGCCCTTTTGCCACTGGAAAACCACACACACGCCGGTCTCATCGGCACTCTTTTCGCCAAAGACCATGATGTGGTCCTGGTTGAACTTGATTCTTCCCGAGACGCCCGCATAATCGGTCTTCTCCAGGGCTTCTACAAGCTTGTCGGGATCCAGGCTTCCGGCCCGCTCGATGGCGGAAGCCAGAACAAAGACGGAGTCATAGGCGGAGGAATTCACCGCAGGAGGTTCGGGCAGTTCCCCATATTTCTTTTTGAACTTGTCCAGGAATTCGCCTGTCTTCGGGAGTTTGGCGAGAGCAAGGCTAGCCCCGACCGGGAATTCCACAGTCATGCTGTACTCTACATCAGGTCCTACAGCTTTAGGCGCCATGGGCGAGCCCATGGGCGGGATGAAGCCCACGAGAAGGGAGGGCACTTTCATGGCCACATATTGTTTGGCAAAAACCCCTGCGCCCAGGGGAACATCCCACACCATCCCGATCACCTGGGCTTTGCCCTCCTTCGCCTTGCTCAATGCAGGGGAGAAATCCGAGGCTCCGTCTGCATACGCTTCGTACCCGACCTCGGTCCAGCCTGTCTCTTTGCAGTGCTTCTGCAACATTCCTGCAAATCCCTTGGCCCACGCCGTGTCCTGGTAAATGTGAAGAATTTTATCCAGGCCGAAGTCCTTTTTAAGCATGTCAAGGGTGTGGGCAATGTACCCAGCGTCGATCAGCGCATCCGTCGTTGCCCTAAAAAGGTATTTATATTTCACCGGGTCCTTCCTGAACTGCGCCTGGAAAACGGGGGTCTGGGCGATGGTTCCGAGCTGCGGAACTTTGTACTTGGCAACCAGGTCCATAGCGGCGATTAACACTTCGGAGCGAAAGGCACCGATCACAATGGCATGGGGCTTTTGCTCGGTGAGCAATTTCTCGTAGGCCATGAGCGCATCGTGAACCGGGACGCCCGGCTCACCGCCGCGGGTATCCGAAACTACGACCTTCATGGGTCTTTTCTGGCCTCCCACATTGACTCCTCCCTTTGCGTTGATTTCCTCCACAGCGAGGTTCACCGCTTTGAGGCCATAGCTGCCAAAAGGGGTGTACAAGGAGGTCGGCACCCCCACGATGATGGGATCGGCACAGAACCCATCCTGGGGCTGCATGAACAAAAGACACCCGGCAAACAGAAACACCAAAGCCACCACTCGAATAGTTCTTTTCATGATGCGACCTCCTCTTCTGTTTTGTTTGGTTTTGAAAGGCCCGACCATTGACGATGAAACGATGTGCTTCGAGACCTGGGAGTCCCAGATCCTGACACACAAGGATAGGACGGCGAAGTCTGCCATTTTTCCTTCCCTAGCAGAAAGGTTAAAAAAGGACACATGGCCGGAGCTGCACGTAAGGAGCACGGTTTTGCCCCTGGGAGAGGCCCGACCATTCCGCCTAAATCACACGCTTTTTCGTTTAGAGAAGAACTGTGTAAGGGAGATGTTGTTCAAAAAGCTTCCTTGCTTTTTGAAGCATGGCGATTTTTAGCAGATGCTAACTCGTGAAGTCAAGAGGTTTCACCCTGATTCACCATCAAGGCATCCTCTGCGGCGTTGCCTTCGCTCGCTCCTTCTTGCGGCGTATTGCTCCATACGCCTCAGTCATCGCTCCTCGGCGCCTTGCATCTGACGCCTTGCTGGTGATCAAGAATTCCTGGTAACGTGCTCTTGGCTCAGGTTTCAGGAATTAGACGGTGGATTCAGGTTTCACTGACCTTTGCCCGCAGGAGGCTCAAAGGTCGGAGCATTCTTAGGCGACTTGCCCTTGAGTTGCTCGTGGTAGTAGTGGTAAGTCATGGGCCGACCGGGTTTCAGCACTTCCGAGCTGATCACGTCGGCGACAAAGATGCTGTGCGAGCCAAGGTCGATCCGATCGATCACCTCCGCCTCCATGACGGAAAGAGAGTGCTCGGTAATGAGCGGACAACCCGTGCTTCCCTTCTTGAAGCTCACCTTGGCGAGTTTGTCCAGGTCACGGCCTGACCTGAAACCGAAAGGCCCGAAGAAAGCCATGGGCGCCGATTCTTCAAGCACGGACACGGCAAAAACCTGGCTTTTCACAATGAACTCATGGGTCAGGTTCTTCTTGTTGATGATCACGGCGACCCGGGGCGGCTCAGAGGTTACCTGGATCACCGTGTTCACGATCTGCCCGTTGAGCCTTTCCCCTTTGAAGGATGTAACAATGTAAAGACCGTAGCTGAGATCTCGAAAGGCTTTCCGATCCACTTCAAGAGTCATGGCTTTCCCCCGCCGAATACGAAAGCGTTTGATCCGTTGCCATTCAGCCCCCTCACCCATCCCCTCTCCCGCGACGTGGGGGAGAGGGGAAAGGGGGTCTTTTATTTCCCGATTCGCTTCAGCTCCGCCTGGCTCAGAGTGATCCTTGCCGCAGCCAATCTCTTATAGTAGTTCTTGATCTTTTCCGCATTGCCTCTGGCAACGGCCTTCACCAGGTCCCCCTCGAGTTCAGCGACCTCCAGGAGCTTGTAGTAGTCCAGAGATTCTTTGAAATGGGCCAGCACAATGAGCCCGGTGAGGACCGGGTGGTTATTGGTCACATTGGCGTCTTTGAAAGTCATGCCATGTTCAAGCTCCACTTGAAGTCCTTCGCCAAAGTCTTTATAATCGATCTTCATCTTTTCCTTGTTGACTTCGGACAATACCACCTTTGCTTCCCTTGGTGACACCTTCGGAGCTTTCTTCTTTGTCCAATCGCTGATCCTGAGTTCTTTGCATACCCTTTTGACTTCTTCAACCGTGACGTACTGGGGAACTTTCATAATAATCTCCTCTCCTCAATGTTTATGCAGAACGTCCCTTTCACCCTTCGATACCTCAGGGCGAACGGGCGATGTGTGGCGTGAGTATTTGGGTTTCCGTTCATGGTGAGGTATCGAACCATGAGCGGAACGAATTCTTCTGACTTCTCATAAGACCATTATTCAGTTGATAGAAGAACAGGACACCCAAATAAAACTCCTCGATCCCTTGAACCTGATCCTAGCGAGAATAATTGAGACTCAATAGTAGGTTATGGAAGAAATGTCAATAGCAGGATGAGTTTGCCCAAGAGCTTGAAAATGATTATGTTGAAGCGGCTGCGGGAAAAAGAGTATGTTAGTGCGGTTTTTTTCTTGGAAGGATACACGAATGAAAACGATTTATCTCGACAACAATGCAACGACTCAGGTAGCGCCTGAAGTCCTTGATACGATCCTTCCCTATTTTCACGAGCTTTACGGGAACCCTTCGAGCGCCCATTCCTTTGGCGGGCAAGTCGCGGAAAAAGTCGCAGAGGCTCGCGAGCAGGTGGCAGGCCTTCTGGGAGCCAGGCCCGGGGAAATCATATTCACGAGTGGCGGAACCGAAAGCGACAATGCCGCGGTTCGATCGGCCCTTGCCGCTTATCCGGAAAAACGCCATATCGTCACCAGCCCGGTGGAACACCCTGCGATAAGGTCTCTCTGCCAGCACCTTGCAAAACAGGGTTACCGTGTGACCGAAGTCCCTGTGAACAGCCAGGGAGAACTGGACATGGAGCTTTACGCCAGGAGTCTCACCCCGGATACGGCCATTGTGAGTCTGATGTGGGCCAACAATGAGACAGGCGTCATCTTCCCCATCGAAAAGGCGGCGGAAATGGCCAGGGAAAAGGATATCCTTTTTCACACGGATGCGGTTCAGGCTTTGGGGAAAATCCCGATCAACCTTCACAACAGCGCCGTAGACATGCTATCCCTTTCGGGTCACAAGCTCCACTCTCCCAAGGGGATCGGGGTGCTCTTTACCCGAACAGGATTGAAATTCAAACCCTACGTCATCGGCGGGCACCAGGAAAGGAATCGCCGCGCGGGAACCGAGAACACGCCCGCCATCATCGGGCTCGGGAAGGCCTGCGAATTGGCTGCTCTCCGCCTGGATGAGGAAAACACAAGGGTGAAGGGGTTGCGGGATAAACTCGAAAAAGAAATCCTTGAGAACATCCCGCACACCAGGGCGAATGGGAGTGCGGTGCCCCGTCTGCCGAATACCAGCAACATCAGTTTTGAGTTTGTGGAAGGTGAATCCATACTTCTTTCCCTGGACGCTGAAGGAATTTGCGCCTCCACAGGCTCTGCCTGTTCTTCCGGCTCTCTCGAACCCTCCCATGTGCTCTTGGCCATGGGACTCACGCCAACCACGGCCCAAGGATCAATCCGGTTCAGCTTGAGCATCTACAACCAGGAAGAAGAAATTGATTATGCGCTTCAGAAGCTCCCGCCCATAATCGAGAGACTCCGGAGCATGTCTCCTCTCTGGAAAGGGAATCAAAAAGCATAGCTCATTAGCTCATGGTCTCACGCGGTGTTCAGGGATGGAGGGAGGCCGGGGTTTTTCGGAAAGGATTGACGACCCTAAGGTTTCCGAGCTCCTGATTTTCCTGGAGGTCCTCTGAAAGGAGATAACGGCATTCACCCACTTGTGCGGCAGAAAGGATCAAGGCGTCCCACCAGGAAAACTTGTGTTGATTCCATCGATCAGTAACGTTCATAAGTGTTTGCATGGGACCGAGCACTCTGGACAGGGCTGGCACCTTTTCCTGCGTTCCAAGGGCTCCCGGGCTGGTCTTTTCTACGGCTTATTTACGGGGGAGTCTTGCCCCCTCCCGCTGTTCCCCTCGCATTCGCTTGGGGCCAGGGGTTTCCCCCATAGATAAACCGTGAAAAGAAGGCGCCCTCCCGCCAGTCACTCCGGAAAAGGCGCCAACCCTGTCCGATGTTCGGCTGGCAAAGTTCACGATCCCTAACAGGAATGCCGAGTGGGTCAGGTCAAACACGAGCCAGCTCGTCGCGATCTGTTGCATCCATGTGCCCACCAAAGAGATACTCTGGCCGCTGAAAAAAAGCCGGCAGTTCCTGTGCGCCAGGGCCCGAAAGATCGTCATGAAGCCTCTGTGATCGCTGCCTGGATTTGTCTTTGCCGTCATACTTTGACGGTCTCGCAAAAGGTCAAAAATCGCTTTTCCGTTCATGGTTCGATACCCCTTCGACCTGCTCAGGGCGGTGAGCGAAGTCGAACCGCTCACCATGAACGGAGATTCAAGTACTTACACGCAGCCATAGCCGTTCACCCTGAGGTTTACCCGCCTTCGGCGGCGCCAGCCAGCCTGAGGCTGGTAAAAGGCGACCAGGGTATCGAAGGGTGAACGCGACTTCTTGCGAGTCCATCCCTTCACTTACTAACGGTTTTTCTGCGACTTGCTACCGCCCATTCCTTCCGAGGCAAGCCGATCGGGTCTTCGAAAACCTAACCAAACTGTAATGTTCAGGAAATGTCTCGGCAAGGTTCCTTTTGTACGATGAGATTGAAGCCGAAGGGTTCCCATTGCCGAAGATGGGACATCCGGCAACATCTTGACAACGGCCAGCCGTGAAGGAGACCTAGCGATGGAGCAAAATCTTGTTGTGAATTTTGACGGCGATCCCGTGAGATTCACCCCTGATGGGAAGGTGTCTGTGCTCGACGCCATTGGAGCTTTGACTCACTCGGAGCGTGCCGGCGTGATCTGGGAGGACGTGAAGAGGAAACACCCTGAGATTGCGAGCTTCTGCGGCGATTATTCCTTTCAAACGGGGCTTTTCATGCCGGTTGTCGACAGGGAAGGGTGGGAGAGGCTCTGGATCCTCCTTATCGATTATCTGGGGGAATGAGCACGGCGGGTGGCGACCTTAAGCAGCTCGCTGCACGGGCACAAGGATCTTGGAGAAGCGCTATTCAGGGTCCTGCCCATGGAGAGATTGGCCAAGTCGACAAAAGCCAAAGTGATACTGGCGTTCCTCCTTGCCCCTCACGTGCCCTGGGCTTTAGTGCGGGGCTTCTTCGCTTTCTTGGGTTCCTTGGTTAACGACGTTTCCCCCTTGGGCAGGAACTCCTTGAACTTCTCGATGAAAGCGAGCAGCTTGTCCTGGTAGTAGGAAACGTTTTCATCGGGGCTCGCAGGATTATATTGGGAAGCCAGCTTGCTGTTTTCGTAGACCTTCACTTTCTTGGTCTCCCCTGTCACGTAATAGGAAAGCTGGTCGCCGGCCCGGTACGAACGTCCCGAGGCAAGGGCCAGTTCATAGAGTGCTGCGGGGTTTCGTTTTCCCTGCTTCACTTTCTCTTTGTAAATGACCGGCGACTCACTGAGGGCCTCTGTTTTCGCTAACTCGGAAATGGGGAACTGATGGTGTTCGAGCCTGGCCATGGCCTTTTTCAGCAACCCCTCGATCTCCCCTGCCCTGCCTTCCAGGAGCAAACGAATCATTTCCGAGAGGAATTCCCTGAGGTATTTCTCCATCCCCCTTGATCGAAGAGCGCTCCCTTTGATCATCAGGCCGCCCTTCTCGTCGAGAAGGGCATAATTCTTCCTCTTGTAGGAGAACATGGCCTTGTACCGCCCGTCCATGCTGACTTCAATTCCTTCTGCCAGGCTCTCGTTGAGGCGTGCCACCAGTTCCTTCTCCTGCTTTTCCGTTTTCACGCGCTCCGGTGGGAGGAAGTAAATGCCGTCTGTGTCGATCTCCACGGGAGTTGCGCCTTCTTTTCTGAGCCACTCGATCATGTTGTGAATAATCTCCCTCCCCTTGCGGGTCACCTCAGCGGCCAGCTCCTGGTCCGCGAAATGATGAAGCTCCGTGCCGAGGTAGCCGTAAAAGGAATTGATCAGGATCTTGAAGGTCTGCTGCAGCGCCTCGTAGTAGTCGTGTTCATGGGGGGCTTCAGCCTCCTTGGCCCGACTCTTTGCTTCAAGGCGGAACTCTCTCAAATCACGAAGCAGGGGAAGAAAGACATTGAGGGTATCGCCCGCAGGCTTGAGGCCGTAGGCAAGCATAATCGAGGGATAGAGGGAAGCCACATCGCAGTGGACCACATGATGCACTACCCCCGTCACAAACACATCGGTGTAGCCTCCTTCAAACTCCCCGCCGCCTTTGGGCCTAGGGACGGAAGCACGCTGCTTCAAGTACTCTCTAAGGAAAAGGGCATCGATCTTGGTGGCGTTTCCGCGGACAAAAATGTTCTGGTAGGAGTAAGGGAAGATCCTGGCTTGCAGGAAAAAGGGATACCCCAGCAATTCCGACAGGGCGAGGGTCTCCTTCGCGTCTTCGAGGTTGTATTTTTTGAGCGACTCCGGGTCATGGTCGAAGAACCACTGGATGTCCTTCCCTTCGATGTAGGTGCGGCCTTCCTCTGCCAGGCCGAAGTGTTGAGCGGCCGCTTTGAGACCATAGCTTTCCATTTCCCGCGCCGTGACATCGTAGTACTGGAGCAAAAACAGAGTGTCCACCACGTGCCTGCCGAAAATGTCCATGCGTGTGAAATCGATAATTCTCTCCGCCACCGTGAACCGGGACCGCCGGATACGCGGGGAACTCCCGTCCCTGCCCCACGCCAAAGGGACCCCGTGCCGCTTCGCCCTTGCCCTGAGGTACTCGAGATCGAAGTTGAAGAGGTTGTGTCCCTCGATCACGTCCGGGTCGAGCCGGGTGATCCTCTCGCCAAGGGAGGCAAGCATTTTCTTCTCTTCCATGTCCTTTCCGAAGATCACTTCGCAATAGCCCTGATTGTCCATCAGAGCGATGGAGAGAATCCTGTCCTCCTCTCTTTCCGGGTTGGAGAATTCAAATCCGGGAGCGCAGGCGGTTTCAATATCGAGAGCCATCCGGTGAAGGTCTTTGAAAGCAAGCCCTTTGAAAAGCGTTTTGCCGGTGAGAAGCAGAAACTGGTGGACCGGATCGGCAACATAGAGGTAGGGCGCTTGAGGCGATGAGGCACTCTCCCCGGTTCGTTTCTGAAGATGGTCTCTCGCCTTCTGACACGCCTCCCAGCCCTCGAAGAGCGCGAGAACCCTGTATTCGTTGGCTGCAGAGAGATGTTCGGCCCTGTAGGGGCTCTTGAAACCCTTCATGAGCTTTTCATCCTCCACCAGGATGAAGGAGACGAACGGCTCCTCCTGGGCGACCCGTTTTTTCCCGTGCCTCAGAAAAAGGCGCATAGTCTTGTCCCCTGAAGGTTCAACCGCCACGATCCCCTGAAGGGGATCCGACCCGAAAAGAACCTCACTCTCTTCCAAAGCCAAGGGCTTCATCGTCAAAACCTCGCCAACTTCAATTCCAGTTCGCGCTTGAACTGCTCTTTCGCAGGCTGAGCCTGACGAAACACCTGTGCCGCTTTGTAAAATTCAAGGAGCCGGATGTCCTCAATGTCCGGCTCAACATAGATGTCCGGCTTCACGCGGCACAATTTCTCCTGCACGATGCTCCGCGCGGCGATCTGGAAAGCATTGAAAACGAGGTCTGCCATGGAGGGGGTCGCGTCCGAAGAAGACGTCCGCCTTCCGGCTACATCAACGGCGATGGTGATGTCACACTGCTGAGGCAGCAGATCATAAGGGATGGGATTGACCATGCCGCCGTCGACCAACAAACGACCCTCGATCTCCACAGGTGGGAAAACCCCGGGCACAGCCATGGAGGCTTTCAGCGCAGGGATGAGTTCACCCCGATCCAGGACAACGGGTTCACGCGCCCAGAAATCCGTGGCAACGACCTTCAAGGGCGTGTGAAGGTCCTCGAATCGGCGGGGTTCCAGATCCCTGAAGAGGATGTCCATGACCCTGTCACTTCTCAACAACGCGCTTCCATCGAATTGAAACCGAGCGAAGTCGAGCCATTTGAGAATCTCACGCTTGCCCAAGAGATCTCTCAACCTCTCCTCCCCGGAAAGGCTGGCCTCCGTCAGTTCGCGACGGGTTTGGCTCGGCGGGATGCCTGAGCAGTAAAGCACCCCGAGAATGGCACCGATACTGGTGCCCGCCACACACACCGGTCGGATCCCCAATTCCTCAAACACTTCAAGAATGGGAATATGGGCCAATCCTTTGGCTCCGCCTCCGCCAAGAGCGATTCCGATCTTAGCCATCAACCTCCTCCACGGCGTTCCGGTCCGCCCTGCCCTTTTCCTTTTGTATCAGGGGCATGAGCGCTAATCAAGTCTTGTGAAATTCCGACTTTTGTCGCATAATGTCTTTTATTAATGGTCCCACAATTGTCTTTACATCGCGACGCCCCCTCACCCTGCCCTCTCCCCCAAGCCTGGGGGAGAGGGCAGGGTGAGGGGGAGCGCATAGTCAATACTATTCCGAGACGATTAATAAAGCTATGGTGGAGCCCCTTTTATTCGCCTTCGCCGGAATACCTTGTAGCTTGATTCAGGGATGATCGGCCTTCGCCAAGGCTTCGGCCCGATAAAATGGCGAGGTGAACCGCGCCGTAGCTCTAAGAGCGAAGGCGGGTTGGCTTCGGCGCAATTCCGCTCTGATACCCCGCAGTTTGCTGCGGAGAGCTTCATTTCTTTCGCGCTCCGGCGCAGGGAGTTGGAGAAATGATCAAGGCCAAGGACATCATGACGAAAGAGCTCATTACCGTGTCCCCGAAGACGGAAATCACAAAAGCGGCAGAAATCCTTCTTGAAAAAGGGATCAATGGGGTTCCGGTCGTGGACTCAGGACGGCTTGTGGGGATCCTTTGCCAGAGTGACTTGATTGCCCAGCAGAAGGAACTCCCCATCCCCTCCCTATTCACTCTCCTGGATGGTTTTATTCCTTTGCGATCGGCCAAGCACTTCGAAAAAGCTTTTCAGAAGATCGCAGCCACCACGGTCGCTGACTCTATGACTCCTTACCCGGTCACGGTTCAGACTGAAACCAGCATCGAGGAGATAGCGACTCTCATGGTGGACAAGAATTTCCACACCCTTCCTGTGGTGGAAGGGAAAAAGCTTGTAGGGATTATCGGGAAAGAGGATGTCTTGAGGACCCTGATGTCGAGCGCTGAACCCAAATGAGATAACCCCATCGGTACAACCTATGATCGCCAGAACATACTGCATCATCGTTGCTTTTTTGTTTATTAGCGCCTGTGCAGAGACGATCCCGCCCATGCAGGAAGAGCTTTCGAGCAAGACCTTGCCCATGTACGAAGGCCGCTTTTCATCGATCCAAACGCCTGTTCCTCTCGAATATCGGCCTGTGGCGGTGAAGCTGTCCGCCCAACTCGGAATCCACACCAACGTAAGAGACAAGGATGAATTTTTCTCCGGAGAGCTTTACGGCCGGCTCAGGGTATCGGCTGCGGGAGACTCCCTTTTATGGGGATTTAGCCTTGAAAACGCCGTGATGGGGGAGGAAAAGATCAGCACCGGCAATTCTCCACTTATGGAATTCAGGGCTCGCAGGGACAAGCAGGGGGCCACCAAAGACTTTGAAATCGCACCCGTCGGGATGAAAGTCAGTTCCCCGGAAGAAAAGCGCCTCTTTGAGCAGATCAGGGTCCTGGTCGGGTCACAGTTCAGGAGCTTTTCCGCGGTGCTCCCCGTCTCTCCGGTCCAAGAGGGAAGTCTTCTTTTAGAGACGGATATGAGCGCCGCACTCCAGGCTTATGAGAACCTGTGGGGCGCTCCACAGTGCTCTCCTCCAAAGGAAAAAATCGGTTATGCGACGAGAGGGTTCGGCTCCTTCAAAGGTCGCAAGGTGATTGTGGCCGTGATGGAAGAGGACTTTGTCTGCACATCCAGAAAGGAGAGAAGATACAGATTCTCCCTGCATGGGTACGCTCTGCTGGATACCGAAACCGGACAGATCCTGGAGCATAAGGCCTTGACAACCGTCAAGCCTTTTTACTCCTTCGACAGCATAGAGTATCGGATACTGCAGAAGTTATCTGGAGAAATCCTGGAGTGATTCAGGGAGCCTGGATTCACAGGCAAACCGAGAAGGCATAAAAACCGTGAAGGGCACAGCCTTGGCTGCCCTTCACGTTCTCTACAGGTTATCCTTGATCGCCTTGATGAGTTTCTGAATCTCCTCCGGGGACAGCTTGCCGTCTTTTCGGAAGATGATCTTGCCTGACTTGTCGAAAGCAAGAATATCGCTGCTGTCATCCGCCAGCTTCCATTCCTGAACAAGCACTTTCTTGTAGTCGCGCAAGTACAGGGTCCTGGGGTACTTCTCCTGCTTTTCCTTGACAGAGGAGGAAATCAGGAAATTGGGCATGAAGGTCGCGGCCATATTGATGATCGCCACGGACTGAAACTTCTCTGCCGGGAACTTCTCCTTGTCAATGGCTTCGCTCGCGTCGTTGTTCGTGTCCTTTTCATCCGGGTCCACATAGAAGAGCACATGGACTTTCCCCTTGAGTTCATCGCTGCTCCAGGGTTTGCCGTCAAGACGGCCGCCCAAAGGATCTTTCAAATCCACTTTGGACGGGACCTGGCCCATTTCCGCGCCTGCCCATGCCGCTGCGGGGAAGAACGAAACGACAAACAGCACGACGAGAACCACCCTCAACGCATCCTTCATGGCTGACCTCCTTCTGAGTGAAAATCCATTTCCGCAGGTTCTAGGTGTGAACCCAGAATGGCAAAAATCGTTTAGACAGCTTAAGGGCATTCCAACAATCTGTCAACCCTTCACCCCAATAAGAGTTGAGGGTGGAGCAGGGGCGGCAGAACTCCTTGATGCCTCTTGCGTAATCGATCAAGACCATCTTGTGCTTCCGGGTGTCGGCTTTGACCCCGGCGGGTTTTCCCGGAGAGCTTCTCATAGACCCTGGAGAGTCCCGTCTCGATCTTCGCCAATCCAATGAGCATCCTGTCTGTCTCTCCAGATATCATGTGGTCCTCTCTGCTCAGTCATTGACAGTAATTATAACACCAAGTGCCGCTTGGGATTCAACAGGGAAATCCGGTCCGCCTCTGAGGCAGGAAGGGCTGTAGCTAATGCCATGCCAGGTTTCCGGCTGATTGGGGATTGAGATTTCGATTCTCCTGTAATATGGTTGTTTTTGACGCCCTACCGCACTTGGTTTATTCATTGGACTCGGAGGTTTTTCATCATGGCCATCAAGCCGACCTATGAGGAACTGGAAAGGAGAATCCATGAGCTTGAAAAAGAGGCGGCCAAAGCCGGAGTCGCAGAACAGGCCCTTGGAGAAAAAGAGCGATTTTTGCCCCAAATGATCCAGGGAAGCCCTATACCCACCTTCGTCATCAACATGGATCACACCATCACTTACTGCAACAAGGCGTTTGAGAACCTCATTGGAGTTTCAGCCGATCAGATCCTCGGGAGCAAAGAGTGGTTGGATGCCGCCGCCTCGGCCCGGCCGTACATGGCCGACTTCATTGTGGACCAGGCTCCTGAAGAAGAAATGGTCTGGTATTACGGCAGGAAATGTCGAAAGTCCAAAGTCATCAAAGGAGCTTACGAAGCCGAGGCCTTTTTCCCAAGGATGGGAGAAAAAGGGAAGTGGCTGTTCATTACGGCGGCGCCCCTTCGGGATGCGGAAGCGAACCTCATCGGCGCCATCGAAACCCTGCAGGACGTCACGGAAAACAGAGAGATGGAAGCGGCTCTCCTGGAGAGCGAGAAGAGACTCTCTCAAATGGTTCATGGAACCTCCATCCCCACCTTTGTCATCAACGCCGACCACACCATGGTCCATTGCAACAGGGCTTTCGAGAACCTGACGGGAATCCGCGCCGGCCAGATCATAGGAGCGAGAGCTCAGTGGATGGCTTTTTACACTTCAGAAAGGCCCGTGATGGCCGACTTCATTGTGGACGGAGCCTCCGAAGAAGACATGAGGCAGTGCTATGGAGACCGGTGCAGGAAGTCCCGCGTCATAGACGGAGCCTATGAAGTGGAGGATTTCTTCCCGGACCTGGGCAGCGGAGGAAAGTGGCTTTTCTTCACGGCAGCGCCCTTGATGGATGGCGACAAGAAAATCACAGGCGCCATCGAGACATTACAGGATGTCACCGAACGGAGGCGAGCGGAGGAGGCTCTCAGGGATTCTGAAAAGAGGTACAGGACGCTCCTTGATTTCGCTCCTTATCCGATCGTGGTGTTCACCCTGGAGGGGAAGGTCTCTTATCTGAACCCGGCCTTCTCAGAGGTTTTCGGCTGGGGCCTGGACGAACTGGAAGGTCGAACGATTCCCTATGTGCCACCCGGCATGGAGCGTGAAACGACCCGGGAGATCAAGCAGCTCTTTGAGAACAAGGTGATCCTCCGGGAAGAGACCAAACGGATGACCAAGGACGGCCGCATCCTCGATGTCATTCTGCGAGCGGCGGTCTTCTCCGTGTCCCAAGCCGAGCCGGAGGGCGAGCTGGTGATCCTTCGGGATGTGACGCAGGAAAAAAGAATCGCCCGGAACAACGAAGCCATGCTCCGAATCAGCATGGCCCTGCCCGAGTACCCGGACCTGCAGGATCTCCTCTACTACATCAACAGCGAGGTCAAAGCGCTTCTGGGCACCGAAGGCTCCCTCACGATCCTCCATGACGAAATCAAAGGGGATCTCTTCATCCTCGGCGCTGCCTACGACGACATGGACACCGAAAAAAGGGCCAGGGAGATCCGGTTTTCCATGAACGAGCTCGTGGCCGGAGAGGTGATCCGCACAGGGGAACCGATGATCGTGAACGACACCTCCACGCACCGATCGCTCCACGAAGAGAGGGACAGGAGGCTGGGGTACAAGACCAGGAACCTGGCCCTCGTGCCCTTGAAGAGCAGCGATCGCATGATCGGTGCTCTGTGCGCCATCAACAAGAAAGAGGGCCTCTTTGACCAGACGGACATTGAGATGCTCAGCATGATCGCCGGAACCGTGGCGCTCTCCCTGGAAAACGCGAGATTTTCCCATGAACTGAAAAACGCCTACCGGGAAGTGACGAGCCTCAACCGCGCCAAGGACAAAGTGATCAATCATTTGTCGCACGAACTGCGAACGCCCGTGGCCATTCTGTCCGGGTCCCTCAACATTCTGACCCGCAGGCTCGCGGCCCTTCCCCAGGAGACCTGGAAACCCACCCTCGAAAGGCTGCAGAGAAATCTCGATCGCGTGGTGGACATCCAGTACCAGGTGCAGGACATCATGGAGAACAAGCAGTACAGGACCCGGGGACTTCTCACCTCCATGATCGAGCAGTGCGGCGACGAACTGGAGACCCTCCTGGCTGAGGAGTGCGGAGAGAAAGCCGTGATCCAGAAGATCCGAAAGCGGGTGGATGACCTGTTCACTGTGAAAGAAACGGCTTCAAAAGAGCTCAAGCTGGAACAGGAGGTCAAGGAAAGGATCGAGCAGCTCAAGCCTCACTTCGCTCACAGGGAATTGGACCTGACCACCCGTTTTGAGCCGACACCCGCAATCTTTCTTCCCCCCGATGTGTTGAATAAAGTGATCGACGGTTTGGTGAGGAATGCCATCGAGAACACACCGGATGAAGGGAAAATCGAAATCCATGTGAGGAAGAAAACCGAGGGGGCGGAACTCGTCGTCAGGGACTATGGGGTCGGCATCACGGAAGATGCCCAGAGAAGGATCTTCGAGGGATTCTTCACAACCCAGGATACCATGGCCTATTCTTCCAAGAGGCCCTTCGACTTCAATGCCGGCGGCAAAGGCGCAGACCTTTTGCGCATGAGAATTTTTTCCGAGAGATACAACTTCAAGATGGACATGGTCTCCTCCAGGTGCCGATTCCTTGCCAAAGACACAGACGTGTGCCCGGGCAGGATCAGTCAATGTCCTCATTGCTCCAGGATTGAGAACTGCCACGCGTCCGGCGGGACCGCCTTCACGATCTTTTTTCCGCCCGCCTCGCTCGCCGAGCCGGGAGGGGTGAAGAAGTGACGACCAAGCAACCCCCTGAGCATCTCGCAAGCCAAGTGAGCCTGCTGGAAAGAGAACTCTCCGAATGTCGGAGGGAGGTGGAGACTCTGAAGCAGGTCGAGAAGAGGCTTTCCCTCATTATCCAGAGCAGCGCCATTCCCGCCCTTGTGATCGACAAGAACCACGTCATCACCCACTGTAACAAGGCTTACGAAAAGCTAAGGGGAATTCCTGCGTACCAAATGGTGGGCACGAGCAACCAGTGGATGACCTTTTACAAAGAGCCCAGCCCCGCCATGGTCGACTACATCGTCGACCGTATTCCTGCAGAAGAAATCCTCAAGCATTTCGGAAAACGATGTCGAAAGTCCGTGCTTGTGGAAGGAGGGTACGAAGCGGAACTCTTTTTCTCGAGCCTCGGAGAAAACGGCCAGTGGCTGTTTTTCACCGCAGCTCCTTTGATCGATGAAACCGGCGAGATCGTGGGAGCTATCGAAACGTTCCAGGACGTTTCCAAACGCCGGCTGGCCGAAGAGGCTCTCCGCAATTCGGAGAGACGTTTTAGAACCCTTCTGGACTTCGTCCCCTACCCCATCGGTGTCTTTACCATGGAAGGGTTCCCCATTTACCTCAATCCCGGCTTCACCAAAGTTCTCGGGTGGACGCTCGATGACCTCGAGGGCAGGAAAATACCCTTCGTGCCTGAAGAGGCCAAACGGGAAACCGTCGAGAATCTAAAACGCCTCTACAGGGACAAGATCCTGGTCCGCCACGAGTCGCGGAGACTGACCAAAGAGGAACGAATACTGGATGTCGCCATCCGGGCCGCAGTCTTCTCGGAATCGGGGGAAGAACCTTCCGGCGTCATCGCCATATTCCGCGATATCACGCAGGAGAAGCAAATCGCACGGATCAACGAAGCCATGCTTCACATCAGCCTGGCTCTGCCAAGATATCCAAATCTCGAAGATCTTCTCGACTACGTCAACGGAGAGGTGAAAAGACTTCTCAACACCGAAGGGTGTGTGACCATCCTGCTCGACGAAGAAAAGAAGGAATTCTTTATCCTGGGGGCGGCCTATGACACCTCCGACATAGAGAGAAGAGTAAAAGAGGCTCGTTTCCCCATGGATCAGCTTCTGGCAGGCAGAGTGATCAAGACAGGGGAACCCATGATAGTGTCCGATACCTCCACAGATCGACATATCCATGAACAGAGGGATAAGAAGCTCGGTTTTAAGACCCGGAACCTCGCTCTCGTGCCTCTCAGAGGCCATGAGCAAATCAGAGGGGTGCTTTGCGCGATCAACAAAAAAGAGGGAGACTTTGTCCAGGCCGATGTCGACCTGCTCGAAATGATCGCAGGAACAGTAGCCCTCTCCATCGAGAACGCCCGGGTTTCCGCGGAGCTCAAGAAAGCATACGACGAGGTAACCAGCCTCAACCGGGCCAAGGACAAGGCGATCAATCACCTCTCCCACGAGCTGAGGACGCCCGTCTCCATTCTTTCAGGCGCCCTCGCCGTGCTCAGGAGAAAGATGGAGACCTTGCCGGAAGCCACCTGGAAACCCTTTGTGGACATGGCTCAGAGAAACCTCGATCGCATGGAGGCCATTCAGATTCAGGTGGAAGACATCATGGAGGATCGCCAGTGCAAACCCTATGGAATGCTGTCCCTCCTGCTCGATCAGTGCTCCGACGAACTGGCTGTTCTCCTGGCCCAGGAGACGGGCAATGACAAGGGGGTCGAACGGCTTCGGAAAAAGATCGACGACCTTTTCGGCCCCAAGGAATCCACCCCTGTGAACCTTCAGCTGGATCGGGTGCTGAAAGACAGGTTAGAAACCCTGCGCCCCTCTTTTTCCCATCGCCAGGTGGAGATCCTCACTCAGATTGACCCTGCACCGCCTATCTTTATCCCTCAGGAGGTCCTTCAGAAGGTGATCGACGGGCTGATCAAGAATGCCGTTGAAAACACGCCGGATGAAGGGAGGATAGAGATTGCGGTTCAGGCCAAGGGCGAAGGGGCTTTGCTCCTGGTTCACGATTATGGGGTCGGCATCCCCCAAGAGGCGCAGAAAAGGATCTTTGAAGGCTTCTTTCACACCCAGAACACCATGGCCTACTCGTCGAAAAGGCCCTTTGATTTCAATGCCGGCGGGAAAGGAGCCGATCTTCTCAGAATGAAGATCTTCTCCGAACGCTACCATTTCCAGATCGACATGGCCTCTGCGAGGTGCAAGCACCTGCTCAAGGACACGGATGTCTGCCCCGGCAGGATCAGCCAGTGCCCGTTCTGCTCGGGAACTCAGGACTGTCATCAATCAGCAGGAACCGTGTTTTCTTTGTACTTCCCGCCTGCCCTGCTGGCCAAAAGCTAGGATTCACCACAAGAAAGAGGCAAAGGGACAAAGATGCAAAGGCACAAAGCAGAAAACCCTTTCTGCCCTATCCCTATTGTCCCTGTGTGCCTTTTTGCCTCTGTCCCTCAAGCTGTCGGCTTCAGCCGACAGCAGTTTGCTTCTTCGAAACCACCACGTGCTGCATGGGAAGGTTGGCCATCATGAGGCGCTCGCAGGTTGTTCCGAGCAGGTCTTCAACGAAGTACACCCGTTTTTCCAAGGGGTCCTCAACGACCGTCCGGAAAGCGGCATGAAGCCCAGCCGCGACCTGCAGGCAGCTCCCGGTGACCCCTGCCCTGTCCGATGCGACAAGCATGGCTCTGGTTTCATTGACGCTCAAGTCAATGACGATGTCGATCCCGCGGCTCTTCAGCAGGCCGAGGTAGTCGTCCTGATGATGGTCCACATCATCAGGTCCAAGAAACATAACCGGCAGTCCTCACTTCATGTTGCTCAATTCTGGCTCCAAACCTCTTTATTCCTATTCCATTTTTCTATATGATGCTAGACCTAAAAATCTTGCTCCGCGAGGTTCTGCCATGACGTCCAAAGCCGCCTCTATTCCCTATCCGCCCCGCATCCCGTTGGCGAACATTCCCACTCCTCTTGAGCCGCTCAAACCAATGAGCGGGAAGCTCGGGGTTGATCTCTACGTCAAACGGGACGACCTCACCGGCGTGGAACTGACAGGGAACAAGGTTCGCAAGCTCGAATTCGTGCTTGCCGATGCCCTGAATCAAACAGCAGACATCGTGCTCACTTGCGGCGGCGCCCAATCCAACCACAGCCGCGCTACCGCCGTGGCAGCGGCAAGGCTGGGGCTGCGCTCTCGTCTCATTCTCAGAACCCCGGACCCCTTCAACCCGCCTGCGCTTGAAGGTAACCTTCTGCTGGATCGGCTGGCAGGGAGTGATATCGTGTGGATTACGCCGGAGCAATACAAAAGGCGAGAGGAGATCTTTGCCCGAGAAGCTGACCGCCTTCGCCGGGCAGGCTCGAAACCCTACGTGATCCCCGAGGGCGCATCCAATGCCCTCGGTGCCTGGGGCTACATTCACGCCGCCGCCGAACTGAAGCAGGACATCAAGAAACTCCCCCGCGGCAGCAGCCGACGGACGACGATCCTCCACGCCGCTGGATCCGGAGGCACCACGGCAGGGTTGATTCTGGGGACAAAGCTTCTGGGTCTGAACGCAAGAATCGTTGGGATCAATGTTTGCGACGACCGGGATTACTTCGTCAAAGCGATCGGAAAAATCTGCGAAGACTGCATCTCTCGCTACAGGCTCGACATCTCTTTTTCCCGGGAGTCGGACATCGAGATCCTGGACGGCTATGTGGGGCTGGGCTATGCCCAGTCACGACCGGAGGAGCTCTCCCTTATCGTCGAACTGGCCTCAACCGAAGGCCTTTTTCTCGACCCCGTTTACACAGGCAAAGCCTTCTTCGGCATGGTTCAGGAGCTTCGCCGGGATGCAAGGGTCTTCGGAGATCAGATCATTTTTCTGCACACCGGCGGGATCTTCGGGCTTTTCCCGAAGGCGGCAGAGCTGGCCGCTGTCCTGCGCTAGGCTTCTTCGCAGAGCACGCGAAAAACGCAGCGCGTCAAACACCTCCGCCGAAGCTTCGGCGCTCACGGGTCGGCGGAAGCCGCAACCATGGCATTCGGTTCCGTTTGACCCCATTTCTTTACCCCGCATTCGGGGGAGAGGGGAAGGCTGAGGGAGCGAGCCAGGTGTCAGTGGAGGGGCATTTCCCCTGTTTCCAGGTAAACGTGTAACTCTTTGAGAGTCAGCCCGGCAATCCCGAGGGATTCGGCAGTGCGGAGTCCTTTTACGGAATAGTCCTTGTCCATCAAAATCTCTCCCATTCTGATCACCGCTTCGCACGCGGGCGTGGGCACCTTGAGCATCTTTCCGAGAGAGCTGAACAGCACGAGACCCATGCCGATGTCTTCGTGGAAGTAGCGATTGTCGAGGGTGTTCGGGAAGCGGAACTCTGCGAATCCCGGGCCGTGCCTGTAACAGTCGTGGTAATCCGTGCTGGTCGCGTACCCCTGTTCCACGGAGGTCACGGGGTCCGGTTGCGCGGGGTAACCGAGGGCGCGCAGAAGGGCCATCCTTTCTCCGTCCAGTTTCCTGATGAGCCGCGCCACTGCAGGGGAGACGCCGTCGCCGTAAAAGAACCTCCGGTCCCCCTCTCGCTCGATAAGCGCCGAATTGAGCATCGTGATGGGAGGGTGGATGACGGGATTGGCATTGTTCAGTCCTGCCTCCAGAACGCTCGCACCGCGGCGCAAGCCCGGGTAGAGGGCTTCAAGTCCAGGCCCCACCCGCGCCGCCGCTCCGGCCGGAAGAGTGCCGTAAAGGACGCGGTTCACCTTGACCGGAATATGGACGGTGGACCCTCGCCCCCGGCAACCATAGGTCAACGTCGCCAGTTCGACCAAGGTGGGGAGTTTTTTAAGCCCCGAGTCCCGAAACCTCTTTGCAAAGAGCAGGGCCCCACCCGTGGAACCCGGGTTGAGGATCACGAGTTGATGGGGTTCAACCAGGCGAGCCAGATCCTGCGCTGTCCGGTCATGAACCAGCGCCTGAGTGCAGACCATGATCGTGTCCGCACCGGACACGGCTTCCGAAAGATCCGTGGTCACAAGATCAAGGCGACCCTCTCCGGCCACAGCCCCGGTGGCCGTCAGGGTGGGGTGCTCGACAAGTCCTTCGATATTGCTCTTGAACTCGGGGAATTCGAAGAGGCGGACGCGCTTGCCCTGGAGGGTGAGATCAACAGCACTCGCTTTCCCCCCGTTGCCGGCGCCGATAACGGCAATGGTATCAATCATGAAAACCTCCCTTCCATGTCTTGTGGACTCGGCTCGTGTGTTTTCCTTACCCATTCCCCCGACAGCATTTCCGACTATCCCAGGAATTCCCTCCCTGATAGGGGCCCGCTTAGGCTACAGTTCAAATCCAATCGGCTGTCTCCTAGTGGGTCAGAATCTTGCTCAGGAACAGCTTGGCCCGCTCGGTCCTGGGATTCTTGAAGAAGTCATTGGGAGGAGCCACTTCGATGATCTGCCCCTCGTCCATGAAGACGACCCGGTTGGCCACTTCCCGGGCAAACCCCATCTCATGGGTCACCACCATCATGGTCATGCCTTCCTTGGCCAGGTCCCGCATGACGTCCAGAACCTCATTGATCATTTCCGGGTCCAGCGCGGACGTGGGCTCGTCGAAGAGCATTATTTTGGGCCGCATGCAAAGTCCCCGAGCAATCGCAACCCGCTGCTGCTGTCCCCCGGACAGCTGGGCCGGGTAGCTATCCGCCTTGGCGCCCAGACCGACTCGTTCCAGAATCTCCCGGCCCAATTTTTCCGCTTCATTCTTCTTCATTTTACGCACTTTTACGGGAGCAATGGTGACGTTTCCCAAGGCCGTCATGTGGGGATATAGGTTGAATTGCTGGAACACAAAGCCGATCTCGGCCCTTATTCTGGTCATGTTGGTTTTTTTGTCGTGGACTTTCATATTGTCCACGACAAGTTCGCCCTGCTGAATGGGTTCCAGGCGGTTGATGCAACGGATCAAGGTGCTCTTCCCCGAGCCGCTCGGCCCGCATACCACAACTACCTCCCCTGCTTCGACGTTCAGGTTAATGTCCTTCAAGACATGCAGATCACCAAACCATTTGTTGATCTTCGAAAACCGGATCATGAGTGCGCTCCCCTTACAGCTTGGTTGTCACCACGGTCATCCGCTTCTCCAGCGAGTTCGAAAGCTGGATCAGCGGATAGCAAATCAAGAAATACAGGATCCCCACCAATCCGAACACCATGATCCCCTCCGGGATCCTTTGGACGGTCAACCATCCGACCCTTGTCACATCGGTGACACCGATGGCCGACACCACGGAGGAGTCTTTAATGAGCAACACATACTGCCCCACGAGAGGCGGCAGGATGGTGCGCATGGCTTGAGGTAGAATGATGTATCTCAGCTGATGATAGGACGATAGACCCGACGCCGTAGCCGCTTCTCTCTGCCCTGAGGGGATCGACTGAATGCCCCCCGCCACTATTTCACAGATGAAGCAGGCGGAGAGGTTCGTGAGGGCGATCACTGACGCAGGAAAAGCTTCAAGCTGGATCCCTGCCTCAGGCAGGATGAAAAAAAAGATGAAAACCTGCACCAGGAAAGGGGTTCCGCGAATGAGGTCCACCCAGGCCCCGATGATTCGCTTCAGCACCTTGCCCCTGCCTGCGCGGATGACTCCCCACACAAAGCCGAGGACGGTCCCGGCGACCAGGCTCAATCCGGATACGGCCACAGTCATCCAGAGCCCCTTCAAGAAGAAGGGGATGCTCTGGACCAGCTGCTCGAAATAAAGACCCCACATGTCTTTTCTAAGCCCCCTCTTTAGGCCCCACGAAAAATGAGGCGTTTCTGTGACCAGTGAGAAAATGCTTTAAGAATGTAATAGATAATCAGGTAGAAAACCGCCGTGGTCAAGAAGCCCTCAGCCGGCATGAATCGCTCCGAAGTCAATATCTGCCCTGCCCGGGTCAACTCGACGATTGAAATCAGAGAGAGAAGCGCCGAGTCTTTGACCAGAACAATGGCCTGGCCAAGCATGGGAGGAATGGACACCCCCAGAGCCTGCGGAAGAACGATGTACCGCATGCGTTGAAGGTAGCTCAAGCCCGAGGACATGGCCGCTTCGATTTGGCCGTAGGCAATGGACTGAACCCCGGCCCGGATGATTTCAGCCATGTAAGCGCCGCTGTTCAGCGTGAGGGCGAGAATTCCTGTCGCCTCTTCCGGCATGCGAAGGCCAAGTGAGGGCAGACCGAAATAGAAGAAGTAGAGCTGGGCCAGCAACGGGGTCGAACGGATGCTCTCGATATATACGCCCGCCACCCTCGAGATGATTCGCGACTCGCTGAGGCGCATGGCGCAGGCAATGACCCCCACGACAAGCGCGCCCAGCAAACTCCCGCCGGAAAGCCAGAGGGTCGCAAGAAAGCATTTCCAGTAGAGGGGCAGGTATTCGATGATGACTCTGAAATTGAAGGTCTCCAGCATGATCCTAACCTATCCGTTTTCACCCTTTGGCAAAGATCCCGGCATGGGACTGGATCAAGATTTGACCACCCTGATATAGGGGTGGACTTTACCCACCTGAAGGGGGTCTCTGCCCACCCACCAAGAGGGATCCAAATACCCTGTTCCCGGGCGCCTATTCCTTTCTCAGTTCTCAGTGGTCTTTCTTCCAGTCCATGGTGTTGACCCAGTAGTTGAGGTTCTGCTCCAGTCTTCCATCGAGGCTGATGTGAAGGAAGAAAAGATTGATCCACTCAAGGAGGTCCGTGGAATCATATCGCACTGCAAAGGAAAGAGGCGACTTGGAAAGCATGCCCTCAAAGATCCGGATGCTGTTCGGCGGAAAGCTCGCCATCTGCCCGGTCACGGCTGAACCGTCGTTGACACCGATGTCCGCATGGCACTTGAGCACCGCATCGATCAGGAGCGGACCGCCGCCCTTGTACGATTTGAGTTCTGCGTTCGGGAAGGCTTTCTTGGCATCGGTCTCGCCGGTGGAGCCGAGGAGCACGGCAATACCTCCTCCTGTTGATGGTTCTCGATGTGTTCAGTGCTTCGCCAAAACCTTTTCGATCCTCTCCAATGCCCAGTCGATTTCTTCCCTCGTAATGATGAGGGGCGGGGCAAAGCGGATGATGTGATCATGGGTTTCCTTGCAAAGGATCCCAAAACTCATGAGTTTCTCGCAGTAAACACGGGCCCCTCCTGCTTCCGGAAAGAGCTCCACGCCGATCATCAGACCCCTGCCGCGCACCTCCTTGATGAGGGGACTCCTGATTTTCT
The DNA here is from genome assembly GCA_964580575.1 of uncultured Desulfobacteraceae bacterium. Classification (GTDB taxonomy): domain Bacteria; phylum Desulfobacterota; class DSM-4660; order Desulfatiglandales; family HGW-15; genus CAVPDE01. The sequence continues at coordinate 21,184 of CAZOLJ010000015.1, read as the reverse complement.
TCAGCTCACCCAGGAAATAGGCCCCCATGGCCGCGGAATTGTCGATCATCCCCTCTTCGATGAGCACTCTGAGAGCGGTTCTCGCCACAGCACAGGCGAGCGGATTGCCTCCGAAGGTGCTGCCGTGCTCTCCCGGCCGAAGCACGCCCAGGACTTCCGTGTTGGACAGGACGACGGATATGGGGTAAAAGCCGCCGGAAAGGGCTTTGCCGATCAGGCTGATGTCCGCCTCGATCCCTTCGTGCTGCTCCGCCAGAAGCTTGCCGGTGCGGCCCAGACCGGTCTGAATCTCGTCCAGGATCAGGACCACCTGGTTCTTCTCGCAGATGGACTTGGCTTTTCTCAGGTACCCCTCGGGCGGGAGGATGATCCCCGCTTCCCCTTGAATCGGCTCCACGAGGAAACCCACCGTATTCGGCGTGATGGCCGATTCCAGGGCTTCGGCATCGCCAAAGGGGACGATCTTGAACCCGGGCGTGAAGGGGCCGAAACCCTCGCGGTAGTGCTCTTCCGTGCTGAATCCCACGAGGGTGATGGTGCGGCCGTGGAAATTGTTCTCGCAGGCGATGATCTCGGCCTGATCTTTGGGCACCCCTTTCACCTTGTAGCCCCACTTGCGCACCGCCTTGATCACGGTTTCCACGGCCTCGGCGCCGCTGTTCATGGGGAGGACCTTGTGGGAGTTGGTGAGTTGACACAGCTCCTCGTAGAGAAGTCCCAGCTGATCGTTTCGAAAAGCCCGGGAGGTCAGGGTGAGCTTTCGGCACTGCTCGATCATGGTTTCCATGATCCTGGGGTGGCAGTGTCCCTGGTTCACGGCCGAGTAGGAGGCGAGACAGTCGAGATACTTTTTCCCCTCCACATCCCAAACCCACACCCCCTGCCCCCTGCTCAGAACCACGTCGAGGGGCTTGTAGTTGTGCGCGCCGTATTTCTCTTCCAGCTCTATGTATTGTCGGGTCTCCATCTCTACCACTCCCGAACCCTAAGAATGAAGCTCCATGATTTGCGGGTCTTCATAATGGATTTGTTCGTTGACCACGATTCCACAACGAGAGAGCTCCATCATAAAAATGTCGTAGGGGATGTCTGTCATAGGCGAAAGAACTCCTTTCTTTGCAATCTGCCCGTTCCCGATCATGCATGCCACGATGGTTGCAGGATAGGCGACGCTCAGGTTCATGGCAAGGAGGCCTGTGCCGAGATCCCGTTCGACGAACAAGTCCGTGATGATTGTTTTCCGCCTGCCGCCCTTGAGACCTCGGAACAGGTTGCGCATCACCACCAGGTCTTTCTCGTCGTCGCGGAATTGCAGTTGCGGCTCTGTAAGCTGAACCACGAATTGGTGGGGGGTTACCGGGCAGCCTCCAATGTCCAAGGGCTCATCGGACAGGAAACCCAGCTTTTTCAAGGGCGCCCAGAAGGCGCACCAACCGGGCCAGCGCAGCGCGTAACGGCCGGTCTCCCGGATGGTCCGCGTCACGCCGAGAAGGTCGGTGTAAAAAGCGGCATCTCCGTTCGGTATGGACTCCAGCTCACCCAAACCGGGAAAATCGATGGCCCCGATCATATCGTTGTCATGCTGATCCGCCGCGGCGATTTCCACCCTCCGTCCGCCTTTGATCAGGACCGCCGGCCGCTTCTGAGCGCGGAGGACCAGATCCCAGTTCCAAGAGATTTTGTATTTCAGGGGATTGTCACAGGCCTTTTTCTCGGGAATGCCTCCGCAGTAAGAATTCAGCACGTGCAGTTCGTCGAACTCTTTTACCGCGTGGCCGCACACGACCAGGTCGATCCCCGGGTCCAGTCCGCACTCCGGCATGAGAGAAACGCGCGCGTCGAGCGCGCGATCATGAAGGTGGCGGATGGTCTGGCCGTAGCTCGTGCCCACGAGTCCGACCCCCGCCTCGATGGCTGCTTCATAAGCCTTTGGCAGGAGGGGCACCGGCAGGAATTCGAGAGCCACGTCCACGTCCTCCTTGAGAAGGACCACGAGATCGTCCTTTGAAGAGGCGTCCATCTTCTCGAACCTTGTTTTTTTGAGGTCCACCATGAAACGCACCTTCTCCGGGATCTCCGTGCCAAGGTCCGCGCAGATAATTTGGTCGACTGAACGCCTACGGCTGAGTGCGACAAGAGCCGCCCTGCCTTGAAGCCCAAGCCCTCCTAATACGGCAATCCTCAAAGCGTTGAACCTCCGCGTGCCTCTCCTGCTACGCCACCCATTCTCTTTCTTCCACGCAACCCTCTTACCACTCTTTCATCCCTTGAGGCATCGATATCCACTTCTTTGCCGACCTCGTGAGGACAAAGGTTTCCGTTTGGACCACCTTGCCCACGCGGGGGATGATATTGGTAATGAGCGCGTGCAGTTCCGCGATGCCACCCGCCACCACCACCTCGGCAAAGATGTCGTACCGTCCCGTGACGACCCCCGCCCAAATGACCTGATCGATGCTTTCCAGTTTCTGCAGCACTTCCTCGAGCTTGCCGAAAGACTGTACCTTCATGGCAACGAGGGCGGAAATCAGTTCGGGATGATTCTGGGTATTGATGCTTCCGGCAATTCTGAGGAGTCCTGACTTGATCAATCGCTTGACTCTGGTGCGTACAGTCGGTGTCGTAACAGAAAGCCGCTTCGCCAGATCCGCCACGGGGGCTTGTCCGTCTTTGCAGAGAAGACGAATGAGTTCTTTGTCGAGAGTGTCGAGCTCCTCAGCCAACGGATCTCCTCACTTTGCATTTTGACAATATGCTGACCCAACAATACAAATAAAGTAAAATAATTATAGTATATTTTATACCTTTTTTTGTTTTTATGAAAATTGTTAGGCTATCTGCTAGCAAATAAGAAAATTAATGTCAAGAAAATTTTTTTCTTTTTTTGACCAACAGGTAACCCTCGACGGGAGGAAGGGGCTGAGATTACAAACGGATCACTTCACGCGCCAGGGTGACACGGGCCAGTGCCCTTTCGTCCACGGTGACGCCGAGGCCCGCTGCCGAGGGAACATCGAGGGTCCCATCAGGGTTGAGGTAAAAAGGCGGATCGATGATGTCTCTCTCCCAGTACCGCTTCGAGGCCGAAATATCGTTGGGGTATACAAAATTGGGCAGGGAGGCAAGCGCCACGTTCACCGCCCTGCCGATCCCTGTCTCCAGCATCCCCCCGCACCACACCCCCATCCGATTCGCCTGGGCGACATCATGGATCTCTTTGGCTGCCGACAGGCCCCCGACCCGGCCCTGCTTGATGTTGATGATCCTGCAGGCCCCGAGCTCGGCGGCAACCTGCGCGAAATAGGGATTTTGAATGGACTCATCGAGGCACAACGGCGTCTTTACACGGGCCTGAAGCTTGGCATGCTCCACGACATCGTCGGGAGCGAGGGGTTGCTCGATCATCATCAGGCCCCAGCCGTCCATGGCTTCGAAAAGCGCGCTGTCGGACAGGCGATAGGCGCCGTTGGCATCGACCATCAGCGGGAGAGAGGGGTGACTCCTGCGCACCGCTTCCACGACGGAAAGATCTTTCCCCGGTTTGATCTTGACTCTCCGATAACCTTCATCCAGATAGGTGGCGATCGTCCGATTCAGATCCTGCGTCGTATCCTGAATGCCGATGGAAACCCCCGCTGCAATGCTCCGCTTTTGTCCCCCGAGGATGACCGCGAGAGGTTTCCCCTGCCCCAGGGCCGAGAGCACCCACAGGGCATTTTCCACGACGGCTTTGGCCATGGGGTGACCCCGGAAGCGGGCGGTCATTTTCACGTAAGTCGCCGGACCTTCCAGGTTCTTGCCCAAAATCTCGGGGAGCAAAACCTCTTTCAGGATCAACGCAGCGGTTCCAACCGTTTCATAGGAGTAGAACGGTCTGGGGTCGGCCGTGCACTCGGAATAGACACTCCATTCCGGGGTGTAGACCTTGAGGAGCAGCTTGTCGAGCTCGGAGACGCGGTTGTTGCTGGTCTCGAAAGGGGAAACGAGGGGCATGCGCACGAAGATGAGGTCGACTCGTTCTATCCTCATGCGCCGGTCTTTTCTCCCTTCCCTGTTTTCCTGCTTTGCCCTTTGATCCTTTCCCTGAGCTTCTCCGCCCTGGAAGGGGTCGTCCTCTTCCCTGCGGAAAAGGTGTCGAAATGCTCGTAGAGCTTCTCCGCCTTCTCGGACCGATCGAAAATCCTTTCGTCGCAAAACTGGAGGGCTGCGATGACCAGGGATTCGAGCAGCGCCGACGCGGCACAGTAGCTCTGGAAAATGGAAAGGCCTTCGGAAGGGACGACGAGCTGAAGGTGAGCCAGGGAGCTCAGGGGGGAGAACTCGCTGTCCGTGAGCAGGATGATCCTGACGCCGGCGTCTGCAAAGGTCTCGGCCACCTTGTGCGTCAGCGTGGCATAGCGGCGATGGGAAATGACGAAAAGCGTGTCCTTCGGGGTCACGTCGACGAGTCGATCCGGAAGCACGGAGGTCTGGGGATCGAGCAGGGTGATCCTGGGTCGCAGATATCCCAGGAGCACATGGAAAAGGTAGGCCAGGGCATAGGACGTGCGCTGCCCCATGATGAAGAGTTCCCCCTTGGGATCGGCGATCAGGCGGGCGACTTCCCGGAACGTCTTCGGGTCGGTCCGGGCGTGGGTGTGCCTGAGGTTCTTCATGATGTAGGCGAAGTTCTGGCCGAGAATGTCCTCCCCTTCCCCCATCAGTTGCCTCTTCTTGAGGCTGTACCTCTGGACTGGGGATTCCAGCCGTGAGACGACCTCGTGCCGCTGCTGATTTCGGAACTCGTAGAAGCTGCTGTAGCCGAGGCGGGAGATGAAGCGAACCACGGTGGCCTTGCTCACACCGCTCTTCTGGCTGATGGTGGTCACATTATCGAACACGGTCTCGGGAAAGCGGCGGGACAGGAAGTCGGCGATCTTGGCCTCGCCGGGGGTCAGCTTTTGGAGGGCCCGAATACGATCCAGGAGCTTATGGTTCGCCATAGTGTGAAATAATTGTTGCAATCCTTAATATTTTGAAATATATATTTCACCCTCATTACACCCCCTTCGGGACGACGTGTCAACAGAAAAAAGGAGGTCCTAGCCCCGTATGCCTGAGTCGCATCCCGGATTTTCTCAATGGCTTGTGGATGTGCGGCGGTACCTCCACGCGCACCCGGAGACCGCCCACGAGGAAATCAAGACCACCGAAAAAATCGTCGAAATCCTTTCCGACGCCCGCATCCCGGTGCAAACCTTTCCGGGCACGACCGGAGCCGTGGGTCTGATCAGCGGCACCGGAGAAGGGCCGACCATCGCGCTCCGGGCGGACATCGACGCCCTGCCCATTGCCGAGTTGAATGAGGTGCCCTACAAGTCGCGACATCCCGGCGTGATGCACGCCTGCGGGCACGATGCCAACACTGCCATCATGCTTGGGGTCGCCAGGAAAATCCAGGACACCGGATTCGGATCCTCTCTTCGAGGCCACGTGAAGTTTCTTTTTCAGCCCGCAGAGGAGAGGGGCTCGGGTGCAAAGGCCATGATTGAAAGGGGGGTTCTGGACAACCCCGGGGTCGATTGCATCATCGCCGGACACATGTCGACCGACCTCGCCGTAGGGAGGGTGGGCGTGTTCCAAGGCCTGGGCTACGCCTCCTCCGATGTCTTCGAACTGGCCATCCGGGGAAAGGGCGCTCACGGGGCCCGGCCGGAGGAGGGCATCGATCCTGTCGTGGCCGGGGCTTCCTTTGTCACGGCCGTGCAGAGCATCGCGGCGAGGAACGTCAAGCCTACTGAGGCGGCCGCCGTGACCGTCGGAAAGTTCACAGCCGGCGACGCACCCAATGTCATCCCGGAGTTCGCCTACCTCGAGGGCACCGTGCGAGCCCTCTCAGGCGAGGTTCGGGCGCGCGTTATCGAACGGCTGAGGCAGATCGCTGAAGGACTGGAACCGACCTTTCTGGTCAACACACGGTTCCAGCTTCGTGAAGGATGCCCTCTCTGCGTGAACGATGAAACCGTGGCCAGATTGCTTTATGAAACGTCCATGGATGTCTTGGGGAAGGCCAACGTTGCTTACCTGCCCCCTGTCATGGCCTCCGAGGATTTCGCCTATTTCGCACTGCAGCGCCCCAGCGCAATCATGCGTCTGGGCTGTTCCAACAGGGAGCAGGGGGGGGCGCATCCCCTCCACTCCCCCTACTTTGACATCGATGAAAGAGTCCTCGAAATCGGAGCAAACGTTTTCTACGAGGCCGTCAGGCGCTACCTTGGGGCCGGCTCGAAGTGAACCCGGAATTTTTTCGCGGTGGAAAACTCTTTTTTGTTGACACGTGCCCACAGGGAATGGTACCGGCTGAAATATTCGGTTCATAAACAATTGCTTTGAAATTTTTGTTTCGCGCGGTGTCTTTGCTCGGAGCGACCTTCCGACGCCTCAACAGGGAAGGGAAAGCGAGTAAACCTTCATGGTTTTATTCTGGGTGTTTCAAGGGGGATGCGCTGGCACTTTGCGTGGGCGACGCCAAGGAATGCTCTGTCATGCCAACGAAGGAGGGTACGGCCATGTGTAGAAGGATTCTGTCGACCATTTTTGCATGCGCTCTCGTCGTCATTTGTTGGGCGTCTTTTTTGTCCACCGCCGGGGCCGGCAAGAAGGACGACACCCTGAACTTTGCGTGGACCAAGGAACTTGAAACCATGGACCGGTATTACAACACGGCCCGGGAAGGGATGATCGTCAGCCACCACATCTTCGACGATCTGATCTTCCGTGACCCTGTCACCTATGAGTACAAGCCCCTTCTGGCCAAGTCCTACAAGTGGATCGACGCCACGACCATGGAGTTTGAACTCCGGCAGGGCATCACCTTCCACAACGGTGAGGCGTTCGACGCCGACGATGTGGTCTACACCATCAACTATGTGACGAACCCTGAAAACAAGGTGCTCGTCCAGCAGAACGTGGACTGGATGGCGAAGGCGGAGAAACTCGACCCCTACAAGGTGAAGCTCTATCTCAAGAAGCCCTTCCCGGCCGCCCTCGAATACCTTGGAGGCAACGTTCCCATCTACCCGAACGAGTACTACGCCAAGGTCGGGCCGAAGGGCTTCGGGCAGAAGCCCGTCGGCACCGGCCCTTACAAGGTCAAGGAAATCGAGCCGGGCAAGAGGATCGTTTTCGTGAAGAACGAGAACTATTTCAAGGACAGCCCCAAGGGACAGCCCGCCATCGGCAAACTGGTCCAGCGGACCATCCCGGAGATGACCACCCAGATGGCCGAGTTGATGACCGGCGGGCTCGACTGGATCTACATGCTGACCCCGGAACAGGCGGCCAACCTTGAAAAGGGAAAGGGGATCAACGTGCTGAGGGGTGAGGACATGCGCATCGCCTTCCTCCAGATGGATGTCACGGGCCGAGCGGGAGACACCCCGTTCAAGGATCTGAGGGTGCGGAGGGCCGTGAATTACGCCATCGATCGGGAGGCCATCAGCAGGAACCTCGTGGGCGGCGAGTCCCGCGTGGTTCACGCCGCCTGTTTTCCTTCCCAGTTCGGTTGCACCGATGACGTGATGAAGTACGAGTTCAATCCCGAAAAGGCAAAGAAACTTCTCGCGGAGGCCGGCTATCCCAACGGCTTCGAGGTAGACTTCTACGGGTACCGGGACCGCCAGTACGGAGAGGCCATGGTGGGCTATCTCCAGGCCGTGGGCATCAAGGCCATGCTGGGAGGCTCGCTGGTCATCGAAACGATTTTTGCCATCAACGGCGTAGGATTCCTCGGCTACGAGTCCATTGCCCGGGCCGACCTCCCCATGGTTCAGGCCATCGTGCTCCTGGTGTCTATGTTTTACGTGGTTTTGACGTTTCTGGCCGATCTTCTCAACGCGTTTCTGGATCCCCGCATCCGGGTCGGGTGATAAAGCCATGTCCGAGCAAGCCGCAGGACACATTCAAGAGGTCGAATTCCCGTCCCCGGGAGAGATTCTTCGCCGGCGCACCCTGGCCCACAAGGGCTTCATGATCGGCGCCGGGGTCCTTTGCTTCCTTCTTCTCGTGGCACTTCTTGCCCCTGCGCTGGCCCCCCATGACCCTTATCGCCAGGATCTGGGGAACCGCCTGGTGGATCCGATCTGGCACGAGAAGGGGACGTGGGCCCACCCGATGGGGACCGACAACCTGGGGCGGGACTATCTAAGCCGCCTCATTTACGGCGCCCGCATCTCCCTCCTCATCGGGGTCTCCGCCATGATCCTTTCGGGGTTGATCGGTGTCTCCCTGGGCATCGTTGCCGGGTACTTCGGGGGCCGGGTCGACATGGTCGTGAGTTTCCTGATCACCACCCGTCTGTCCATGCCTGTTGTCCTGGTCGCCCTTGCTGTCGTCGCCCTGATCGGAGGGTCACTCAAGGTCATCATCCTGGTCCTGGGTCTGCTCATCTGGGACCGCTTCGCCGTGGTCATGCGCTCCTCGACCCAGCAGATCCGCTCCAGCGACTACATCAGCGCGGCCAAGGCCATCGGCTGCTCCACGCCCCGGATCCTCTTCACCGAGTTGATGCCCAACGTCCTCAACAACCTGATCGTCATCGCCACGCTGGAAATCGCCCATGCCGTGCTTCTGGAAGCAGCCCTCTCCCTCCTCGCCTCGCTCCAGAAAGAGTTTCAGATGGGACTGCTCCTGATCACCCACGATCTCGGCATCGTCGCGAGGGTGGCGGATTGGGTCAACGTCATGTACTGCGGCGAGGTCGTGGAATCGGGTGAAGCGCTCCAGATTTTCGACAACCCTCTCCACCCTTACACCCAGGGACTTCTGGGCTGTATTCCCATCCCTGGAAAAACCAAACCCGGAGAGCACCTGGGCTCCATTCCGGGGGTCGTTCCAACGCCTATCGGGGATCTGAAGGGATGCGCCTTTCGCAATCGCTGTGCGTTCCTTTCCAACGCCTGCGCGGCGGAAAACGTTGTGCTTCGGGAGATATCGAACGACCGGGCCTACCGGTGTCTCCTGAGTCCCGAGACCTGCGCGCAGAACCTCAGAGGGAGGTCGACGTGAGCAAACCTGTCTTGAAGATCCGGAACCTCACCAAGACCTACAGGGTGGGCATGGGGCTCCTCAAGGGCAAGCGCCCCCTCAGAGCGGTAAACGGCGTGAGCCTGTCCGTGGAAAAGGGTCAGGTCCTCGGACTGGTGGGAGAGTCCGGGTGCGGAAAAAGCACGATCGCGAAACTGATTCTCAGGCTGGAGGAAATGACGGGCGGCAGCATCCTCCTCGACGGGAAGCATGTGTCCGCAATTAGCCGCACCGAGCTTGCCCGCAGGATTCAACCGGTTTTTCAGGATCCCTACGCTTCCCTCAACCCGCGTAAATCGGTGAGATCCATCATCTCCCTTCCGCTCAGGGTTCACAAGGTTGGAGACCCCGGATCGTGGAAGGGACGGGTTGAGGAAATCATGGAAATCGTCGGGCTTGTCCCCCGGCTCAAGAACAGTTTTCCGAACCAGCTTTCAGGCGGCCAGCGACAACGCGTGGCCGTCGCGAGGGCTTTGATCATGCGGCCCGAAATCGTCATCTGCGATGAACCGACCTCGGCCCTGGACGTGTCGGTTCAGTCCCAGATTCTGAACCTCCTCATGGATCTGCGCAAGGACTTCGGCCTCACCTACCTCCTGATCAGCCACAACCTTGCCGTTGTCGAGCACATGGCCTCCCGGGTGGCGGTCATGTACCTGGGACGGATCGTCGAAGAGGCGGAAACACGGGCGATCTTCGGAAACCCCCGACATCCTTACACCCGGGCCTTGCTCGCTTCCGTCCTCACCCCCGAGCCCGGGCTCGGGCTTCCCGAAACACACCTCGGCATCGTCTATCCCAATCCCATCGATCCCCCGCCTGGGTGCACCTTCCATCCCCGCTGCCCCGAAGCGATCCAAGTCTGCCGGGAGGTCCCGCCCGAACCCACCCGTGAAAACGGCCACCTCGTGGAGTGTCATCACCCGAGAAACTGAGAACCATCCAGGTTGAAGCTCTTCTCCCACGATCATGCCCGACGGCGGAGGAGAGAGATAAGGTGAGTGCAAAGGAGGTCCTTGTTGCGGCTACGCTGCGCCGTGATGTCGTCAGGTCGACTCCTTCTTGATTTTAGAGGTCCCGGGAATGAGCGTCTGGGTGCTCACCACGCCTGGCACTTGCCTTACCTGGTTATGAACGAATTGGCCGATGGTCTCCGCATCCGAGGCGAGCAGATCACGGGTGAGGACGATCTTGGCGATGACGTCGAATTCCCCGTGAACCGAGTGGATTTCCCGAACCTCTTCCAGCTCGTAGAGCTTGTCTATGATCTTGTACTCCCGCTTGGCCGAAACATTCATCAGGACAAAGGCTGTGATCTCCCTTTTCATTTCCGGGTATTCCTGCCCCTTTTTTTCGGACATTTTTTTTCGGAACGCCTCCATATCTTTTGGAATCAAGTGGTCGATGCCAATCCCGTACTTGCGGGTCGATCCCTTTTCCCACTGGTGCCATGAAATGTACACGTAAAGGTCGGCCAGGGTGCGGTTGGGGAATGATTCGATGAGGTTCCCTTTCTTGATTGCCGCCACGAGAGGCAAGTAAATGGTTTTGTACCAGTCCAGAGCGGCACCCTGGAACGAAACGGGCGACCTCCTCTCCTGCTCCAGAAAGCCCCGGTGCTTGAGAATCTGTTGCTCCAAATGGCCGTATCGCCCTACTTCTGTGAGTTCGATGAGTTCCGGAAGCTTTGCCTTTTCATTGAAATCCCCCCTTTCCCGATAGAGCGTGTTTTCCAAGGTGTCATCGGCCTGAATCACCTGCACGATGCGGGCTTCGATCTCTCCGTAGCCAAATTCTTTCGCCGCCGAAACCCGGTGGTGACCGTCGAGGACGTAGTACTCGTCCCTGAACTGGTAAAGCTCGACCGGAGGGAGGGGCTTTCCCTCCCGCATCATTTTCTTGACACTCTCCAGCCTTTCATGGGGCAGATGGTCTTTCAACTGGAAAGTGCTGTCAAAATCGTGATACCTCCCCACACTCCCGACGATCTTTTCAAGGCGGACCGGCCGGGTGCCCAAGTCTCTGGTATCAAATGCCTCGTCCTCCTGCAGGTTCTCCCGGAAGGATTTGATCTCCTCGGCCTTTGAGCGTCTCTTCGGCCCGAAAACCTTACTGAGCCATCGCCCCAGGTTCGATGTCGAAAATGAAGTGCCCATAGCTGTTGATCACCCTGGTTTTGTTGATGACGGTCACTCGCTGGGAGGGATCGGAGAAAAAGCCGTGAATGTGGCCGTGGACAAAATACCGGGGGGAATACTTGTCAATGAGCCACCGAAAACTCCTGAATCCCCTGTGGCAGGGATCTTCCGCGTCCTGAACATAGCGGGGCGGTGCATGAGTCAGCACAAGGTCCACGCCTCCCCGCCTCCACAGGGTCGGCCTGAGCGCCGTCACGGTCCATTTCATTTGCCGCTCCGTGTACTGATAAGGGCCGCCGTTGTACCAGCGGGATCCTTCCAATCCCAGCATCTTCGCGCCCTTGAACGACACAAGTTCCCGGTTGAGATTGATGCACCCCTCCGGCGGCTTTGAGTCGTGGCGGATATCGTGGTTTCCTAAGACATAGTAAAGGGGCACCCCGAAGATCCCCCTCAAGAAGGAAAGGTACTCAGGAGGCACATCTCCACAGGACAGGATCAATTCCACCCCAGGGAAACGAGACGGCGACTCCCGGTCATTGAGGACCGGCTCGACTCGATCTGAGACGGTGAGTATTCGCAAGCGAGCTCCTCCGTATTCCCATGCTAAGTGACAGCGTTTTTCAGCGCTAAACCATATTAAGCCGTATAGACGCCAAAGTCCATCCTTTGCAAAAGATCTGCCCGGTCGATGCACGGACCCTTCGCTACGGACGCGTGCCCTCGAATTCTCTCTTGCTCAAGGGGCTGCCCATCGAGTAGATTGCTCTGTGCCATAAGGCGGCTGGGCTTTCTCTGAAAGAAAGGAGCGTGAGACATGGCAAAGAGAAAGGCGTTAGGAAAGAAAAAAAGGAAAGAACTGGAGGCGCTGTTTCAGGAGCACGGCATCTCAGACTTCAAATGGATCGATCCGAGGGACATCGTTGTCTCGCAGTGGGTGAGGATGAAGTGCACCTTCGGGTGCGGGGAATACGGCCGCAATGCCACGTGCCCGCCGAACACCCCGTCGGTTGCGGAGTGCGAAAGGTTTTTCAAGGAGTATTCTGAGGCCGCCGTTCTCCATTTTCCGAAAAAGGTCAAAAAGCCTGAAGACCGGCATGCCTGGTCCAGGGGAGTCAACATGAAACTGTCCAAGCTCGAAAGGGACGTGTTTCTCTCCGGATTTGAAAAAGCCTTTATGCTCTTCATGGACAGCTGCAGTCTTTGTGCGGAATGTTCAGGGGAGCGGGGCAAATGCAAAGTGCCGAGAACCGCGAGACCCTCGCCTGAGTCCATGGCCGTTGATGTTTATTCTACCGTGAAAAAGTACGGCTTCCCCATCGAGCCTCTCACGAATTACGCTCAGGCGATGAACCGCTATGCTTTCCTGATGGTGATTTAGGTTCCTCCCCCGAACCTATCCTTATCATCCGCGGATTTCGAGTTCGGGACTCCTGCCATCCACTTTTTGCTTGACAAAAAAAAGCTTGTGAGATACTCAGATGTGCATGTCATGCACATCTGAGCATCTCAGCTTTTGACCAGAGGTCCATTCCTTGAATACCATTCTGCTTTCCGAACCGATCGAAGAATCTGCCATCAAGCTTCGCGAGGCTAAAGCTCACGTCGTGGTGAGCCCCGATCCGTCGGACGCCATTGCCGGCCGTCTTCTTGAAGAGGCGGATGCGCTGATCCTTCGCACGGCCACTCGAGTGACCAGGGAAATGCTCCACAAGGCCAAGCGGCTGAAAGTCGTCTCACGCACAGGCGGCGGTCTCAACAATGTGGATGTGGATGCAGCCACGGATCACCGCGTGGTAGTCTGTGTGCCGGGACAAGGGCATCATCCCCGGCATCCGCACAGGATCAGTGGACAAGGCGAAGTACTGGATCGATCAGGGCATGAAGTTCCTCGGCTTTGGGACGGACATCAAGCTCATTCTTCAGGTATGCAAGAGCTCTGTGAAGGAACTTCGTTCCTTGACGGCGTAACCGCTGTTTACAGCCAACCCTTTCTCGAACACTGCGGGCGCGACCTATGCGTGAGATCAGCGATCGGGACATTCTGAAAATCTGTTACCTCTACTACAAAGAGGAAAAGACCCAGGAACACATTTCCACACTCCTGGGCTACAGCCGCTTCAAGATCAGCAGAATCCTGAAAGAGGCCAAGAGAAGAGGCGTCGTCACGGTGACCATCCATGACCCCATGATCCACATCACTGAAATCGAAACAGAACTGGTCAAAACTTTCGGTTTGGACAAGGCGATCGTGGTGAAGGTCAACCGGTTCGGCAACCAGTCCGACCTGGATCACGTCGGGCTGGCCGGAGCTCAGTATCTGAGGGAGATATTGAACCGGTACCATGTGCTCGGAGTGACCTGGGGTCACACCGTCTACCACGTGGTCAAAGAGCTCGATCCGGTTGAAGCCAAAAATCTCAGTCTGGTGCAGATCGGGGGCGGACTTGGCACCATCGAAGGCACCGACAACAATGCTCTGACCATGACGCTTGGCCAGAAACTCGGAGCAAAAGCCTATCTCATTCCGGCTCCCGTGATTGTTAGGACCCGGGCTCTTCGAAATACCCTGTTCAAAGAAAAAAAGATCCAGGAAACCCTGGGGCTGGCGAAAAAGGCGGACCTCGTCCTTTTCGGCGTGGGCTTGATCGGCGCCGAAGGCTTGCTCTGGAAATCCGGTTTCCTGAGCAAGAACGATACGGTGAAACTCAGAGACGCCGGAGCCGTGGGTGCGATTTGCGGCCGTTTCTTTGATGCCAACGGGAAGGAATGCTGGCATGAGTTGGATGATCGCACGATCGGGCTGACCTTGGATGAACTCAGAAGGATCAAGCACAAAATCGGTGTGGGCGTCGGGCAGGATAAGGTGGATGGGATCTTCGGGGCGTTGAAGGGCAAACTTCTCAACGTTCTCATCACGGAGGTGGACACCGCCACCAGCCTGCTGGCGAGATCAACGCGAGAAAAAGACCGACAAAGGGAACCACCTCCGTCATGGGGATGCGGACTAAGGAGATAGAGAGGGGGTGATTTTCAAGACAGGAGTGGGGTGTTTCATTTTCCATGTTTCAGAGTCCTTCGGGTTCCCAGTGGGGCAAGCCTTGTCTGTCCGGGAATGAAAACCCTCTGAGGGGAATAAAGACTTTCACCGGGCCTTTTGCCTAGTTCAGCTCAAAGGAATTCCTGACCGTCCACAATCTGACAAACGGGGTCATCAATTCGCCGGGCTTCTTCGAAACCACGTACAGAACGGACAATAAGGGAGTCTTCACGGCTATGGGTCCTTGCCACACCAAGGAAGCCAAGTCCCTCACTCACGAAGTGACCGTGAGCCACGACAAATACAAGCCAGTCAGGGGAACCTTCGTCACTGAAGAAGGAAACTGTGACAAGGAACAGAAGGTCACCTTCAAGCTCGAATCCAAGTCGCTTTTCGCCTTCTGGAACAAGGCCCTCCTGGCCGCTTAGCGAGCGCCATCATGCAGAAAATCCTTAGTGACGTGCTGGTCATCGGCAATGGTGCCGCCGGTCTTCGGGCAGCCATCGCTTCCAGGCAGGCCGGTGCAGACGTTCTGGTCATCAGCAAGTCCCCTCCCGGGCTGGGCACCTGCACCCTTCTGAGTGGAGGAGCACTCGGGGCGGCTCTAGGAGGCCTCTCCCAGGAAGAGCACCTGGCCAGGACTCTTGAATCCGGCCGGGGAATCAATCAACTTGATCTCGTAGAAACCTTTGTTTCAGAAGCCCCTCGACGCATACAGGAGTTGGCCGCCTGGGGAATGAAGGTGAGCGTTTCCTCGGGCTATGCCATGGCTCAGGGGGCTGCCCCGGCCTTTGGCCGGGAAATCACAAGAACCCTTCTGAATCGGGCCCGCCTCGCGGGAGTGCGTTTCCTTAGCCCCCTCGTGGCCTGCAGCCTCGTGGCGGACGGGGCTTGGGGCGTAGGGACCCTCGCCTATGACTTCAACAAGGGACTTTGGATAGGGCTCGCATCCAAGGCCGTTGTTCTGTCCAGCGGCGGTGCCGGCGCCCTCTACCTCCGACACGACAACCCTCAGCGGATCACCGGGGACGGCTATGCCCTTGCCCTGAATGCAGGGGCAAAGCTCCGGGACATGGAGTTTGTGCAGTTCTATGCTCTGGCTGCTGCCGAGCCGGGCCGTCCGCCGGTTCTCATCATGCCGCCCGTCGCGGACCAGGGAGTCCTCACCAACGATCACGGTGAAAACCTTCTCAAGAAATATCAGATCCACGAGCGTCCTGCCGCGGCCAGGGCTCGCGACCGGCTGGCCCAGGCCTTGTTTCGCGAAATGGATGAGCAAGGCCGGGATGTCCATCTTGACTTGACGAGAGTCGCCGTCAAAGACCTTCCCAGCGACTACTTGAGTTCTGCCAACTGGAACTATCTGGACCGAATTTTCAGAACCAAGGAGCGGCCTCTGCGGGTGGCTCCGTTGGCTCACTTCATGATGGGCGGCATCTGCATCACCCCCGGGTGCGATACCGGCATCCCCGGTGTGTTCGCCGCCGGTGAGGTCGTGGGCGGGCTTCACGGCGCAAATCGGCTCGGCGGCAACGCGCTGAGCGAGTGCGTTGTCTTCGGAGCCAGGGCGGGCAGTGCTGCCGCTTCATGGGCCGGAAAGACGAAAGCTCCTGTGGACGGAAGTCGCTTGGTCAGGTTGGAGAGATTGATCCCAGATTTTGCAGCGAATCCAAGGTCTCCCTCTCGTACCCGGGCACTCAAGCAGACCCTGCGGCAGATCCTTTGGGAACATGGAGGCATCTTCCGCGAAAGAGCCGGGCTGACTGAAGGGCTTCGGCGCTTGGGAGAACTTCAGGAGGAGGTGGCGGCCTTCCACCCGGGAAGTTCTCCCTTGGAAGTGAGCCGAGTCCTTGACCTCCGCCAGGGACTCGTGACCGCCCGGGTGATTTTGGAGGCCGCGCTGCGCAGAGAGGAGAGTCGAGGCGCCCACTCCAGAACCGACTTCCCGAACCAGGATGAAAAGTGGAAAGGGTCGCAGCGGGTTTCCCTTGGAGAAGACCACCGTCTGGAGTGGTCCTTCGCCCCCGCCGCATGATACGAACCCAACCAAAAGCAGGCCTGGAGGCTGCCGGTCAACTCTTTTCCCCTCCCCTGGCGGAGGGGATAAAGGGGAGGGGGAAACAGAGGGGATTCTTGGGCGGCAGTAAGATCAAATTCCTAAGGAGAAGCATTTAACCCATGAAAATCATCTGTGACAGTCTGTACAACGGTGCCCTTGCGGCAAGAGGGGTGGCGGTGATCATCGATGTGTTTCGCGCCTTCACCTGCGCTCCCCTTCTCCTCTCCATGGGCGTTGAGAAGCTTTTTCTGATTGCGACCCCTGAACAGGCCTTTGCATTGAAAAAAAAGGATAATGCCCTTATCCTCGTGGGCGAAGTCAGCGGCATTCCTATCAAGGGGTTCGACTTTGGAAATTCCCCCAGCGAAATCCTGCAGAAAGGTCCTGAATTCTTCAAGGGCAGGACCGTTCTCCAGAGGACGAGTTCCGGCGTCCAGGGCGCGCTTCTGGCGCTCGACGCGGCCGACGAAGTCCTGCTGGGGAGCTACGCACTGGCCGGCGCCACGGCCAAGTACATTCTCTCCAAGAAGCCGGAGACCGTGAGCCTTGTGGCCATGGGCTGGGAGGCCAAGGAGATAGCGCCGGAAGACGAGTGGTGTGTCCGCTATATGTCTCATTTATTGGGCAACGGATCCTACGATCACAACGAGGCGCTGAGGGAAATCGTTTTCCACAAAACCACGCAGCGCTTCCTTCGAAGGGACGAGGCTTATTTCCCACCCGAAGATCCTCTGATCTGCCTTCAGCGCGATGTGTACGACTTTGCGCTCAGAGCGGAGAAACAGGCCGATCGTGTGGAAGTCCACAGACTGAAGATCTGAACAAGGGAGCCAAGGGATTTGCTCTGTCGTCATTTGTGGTCTTGGTCGGGGCGCTTCATCATCGGATTTTGTGGAGTCCTGCACAACAAGCAGGATACCAGCTCGAGGTCTCCTGGAAAAAGACTAGGTGGAGATCGGTAAGCTCACTCTAAGAAGGCATCCAGTCCAAAGAAACGCACTGTTGGAAAGGGAAAGGGCACTGTGACATTGTATTACCTGAAACCTGTCACAAAGAAGAAACTACCGCTCTTTGTTGTTGTCATCGTGCTGACGCTGGCACTGTGCACCGTCGCGCCGCCCTCTTTCGGCCAAAAACCGATGACAGGGCAATCCTTCCCCAAAGTCTCTCCCGGCCACAACCACATGCGGCTCCTGCTGGCGAATGCGTTTTGCTATTTGGACCCTGCCCACGGGATCATAGAGCCTGTGTCCGGGTATCCGGTGGAAGGCTGGAACCAGGAACCCCAAAACGGGCTCTTTCTTCGCTCCTTCACGCAACTGACGGCCATCGGCACCTGGATTGAGCTCCTGGCCAACATCGTCGCAGGCTATGCGGACAACCCTTATCTTTCCAGAGAATCGGCAATGAGCAGCCTCTCTCTCGCTGTAAAGAACCTGCGGGAAGATCAGAGGAACCCATCCCTTGCGGCCAAGGGGCTGCTGGTCAATTTCCTGGGTCTGGAAGCCGGGAAAAGAACCGGACCCCTCCGGGAATCCATCGAAAGAAGAAAGCTCATCGACGCCTTTGGCGATCACACGGGCCATGCCGTCTGGCGAGCGCTGGTGCAAAAAGGCTGGATCCTGGAAGAAGACAACGGCCGAAAAGGCCGAATTCGCCGAACCGAGAAATATGGCGCAGCGTTCTTTGACGGGGTCCTTGCTCCCTATTCGCATGACCCCCTCACATCCAGAATCATGGGGATCCTGGATCAACGGGTTGTCACGATCATATTCGGCGACAACGTCAATCTCACCTCCTCTCTCGCCAAGTCGGTGGGCGCGCTCCTGCGGCCCGAGATCCGGCATGATCCGAGGGCCGTCTCCTTAAGGGGGGAGATGGAGCGCTTTATCGAGCTTCAAAAAGAGGGCTATTCCCATCTTTTCGACCCCAAGACCGGCACCTTTTTCTTCGGCTGGGATGCTACGGTGGACCGTTTTGTCGGCTGGGACGACGGCCGGGGAAACTGGATCACCGGGCAGATGAATTACTTCATCAACGAGTTCCGCGGGCCATGGATATTCGCCGTCCTGCGGTACGGACTTCCGGAAGCATCCATTAGGAACGCAGGGTTCAAGGTCAAGCCGTACAGTTTTTTTTCCGGGAGGGAAGCGTACGTGCCTGCCGCATGGGAGGGATCGGCTTTTCAGCTCCTCGGGCTTTCTCTCTTTATGCAGGAAATGAGAAACCCTGGATGGAGAAAAACACTCGAAACCCTCGTGGATGTGGAACTCGATTTTTCAGGCCAAAGAAACCTCCCTGGCTTTTTGTCCGAGGCCTACAGCGGCAAGGGAACCGAGTACACAGGGCTCATCGGGATACCCGACATCGCCGTCACCGACAAGCCCCTCATCACCCATGCGCCATCCCTTTACACCCTGGGCGTCGCCTACACGATCGCCCCTGACAAAGTGGAGAAATTTCTGGAAGAGCATTGGCCCATGATCTCAGGGCTCTTCACCGACCACGGCCCGTGGGAAGGCTGGAACACATCGAGGAACGAGAGGATCCCCTACCAGACAACCGTTCACACACTGTCTCTGATTCTTGGGGGGATCGGCTCCGCCCAGGAAAACATGCAGCGGTATCTCGAACACAGAAGCCTGTCACGGGACCTTGAGATGCTTTACCAGCCCGGGGACCGGGTGAACCTCCTGGCTGCCGGGAACCGGTTCGTTGTGCATGGGGATCGGACCATCAGCCTCTCCAACGGAAGACTGGTTCTGCGATATCGATCAGAGGGACAGGAGGCGGATGCTCAGATTTCCTTCAGGAGGGCGAAGGATGATCCCCTTCCTCCGCCAACTATTCCCATAGAAATCCTCCTCCGTTTCAAGCCCACGGAGGGAAAGGAAGAAACCAGGGAAATCGTTCTTCCTGCAACACCCGCTCTCCGGGGGATCAGGGAGATTTCCATCACCTTTGGAAAGAGCGGAAACCAACGACCCGTAGATCTCGCCATCACCGCCTTTGAATTCATACCGTTCCGCTTTGCCCTGGAGACTGTGAGGTGAGCAGAAAACGGCCTTCTCGGTTGTCAACAGGAGCCCCACCCACTCTCGTCTGCTGCACTGTCATGGCCATGCCCGGAGAGAACAATCCGTCCGCCTCAAGAAAGCGATATTGATCGTGGTTTCAAAACAAGATATGGTTTGTTAGGAGGAAATCCTATGCAAGCAAAAGCAAATAGTATCAATATTGAATATGAAACCTTCGGCGACCCTTCCTCGCCCCCCATCCTCCTCATTATCGGGCTGGGTGCCCAGCTGATTTATTGGGACGAGGAATTTTGCGGGCAGCTTGCCGAAACGGGCCTGTATGTGATCCGGTTCGACAACCGGGATGCAGGGCTTTCGACAAAGTTCGATGAGGCGGGCGTGCCTGACGTTATGGATATCATCCGCAAGCTGATGAGCGGCCAGAAGGTCACCCCTCCTTACACGATCGAGGACATGGCCGCTGATGCGGTCGGCTTGCTCGATGCCCTGAAAATTGACAAGGCCCATATATGCGGCATGTCCATGGGAGGAATGATCGCACAGAGCCTTGCAATCCATTATCCCCAGCGCGTGCTGAGCCTGACCTCCATCTACAGCACGACAGGCAACCCTCATCTCCCCCAGCCTAAGCCTGAGGTGATGGGGCTCCTGCTCACCTCTCCCCCTCAGGAGCGCGAGCCCTTCATCCGGTTCAACCTCGATCTTTTCCGGGCGCTAACAGGGCCCCGCTTTGGGTTTGACGAGGCATGGGTCCGCAATCTCATGGCTCGTGAATACGACCGTGCCTTCTACCCCCAGGGGGTTGCCAGACAACTGGTTGCCATTTTGACCCAAAAAAACAGGAAGACCGCACTACAAGGCGTAAGGGTACCTACCTTGATCATTCACGGTGATGCCGATCCCCTAGTCTCCGTGGAGGCAGGCAGGGATACAGCCAAGGCCGTGCTGGGGGCTGAGCTGAAAATCATAGAAGGCATGGGACACGACCTGCCCCATGGGGAAGCCTGGGCTCAGATCGCCAGAGACATCATCGCTCACACGAAAAAAACCTGCAGTTGAGTTACATTTGGTTATGTTGCGAGAGTGGTTATGATGTGAGTCTGTAGCTCCCTCCGTCTTATTCCATCCCTCCTTTTTGAAGGATCCTCTTACTTCTTTTCATTCCTTCCCCTTGTGATTCCCTGCGCTCGATCAGAGGGAGTTGCTGCTGTACTTTTTTCTCGTTCTGATCTCTGACCGTCAGGGTCTGTCGTTCTATTCCTAGGATGCCATTTGTTCCTTGCTCCAGCTTTCAGTGGACGATTCCCTCGAGGCTCGAGATGGGCTCATCGTAGAAGACCTGATCGCTTTTGATGGAACCCCGTTCCAGGTGCTCGATCTGCCCGCCATGCCTCCAGCAGGCGCCGGCAGAGGACTCCGTCCTCATCAACCCAAGTTCCGGCACGTTATGGGACAAACTCTTCAGGGGGATGGACGTGGCTGATAAAGACATCCGGATATTGGTGGAAGCCATCGGAGATTACCCGGAGTGGGAAAAGACTATAAGGGCCAATGGAGTCCATCGCCCCGTCACCCGGGATTCCCTCCTCCTGATCGACTTTCTTCGCTTCATAGCACGCAAGGAAATGCCCTGGGAAGAGATGTTCACTCTTCACACCCTGAAGGCGTTCTGTGACGTGAGCTGTTTCAAACATGCCTCCCGTCCTCTCATCACCCCTGGGCGGAACATCCGCTTCACCTATCCCGCTCCGCTCAATCGATCTCCAAACTGGCTTTCAACAAGTATTCCAGAGGCCAACACTCTACCTTGAAGCAGACAAAACCCGCCTTACAAAACCCCTATACT
>CAZOLJ010000014.1:0-69283 GCA_964580575.1 uncultured Desulfobacteraceae bacterium | reverse complement strand
AGGTTGTCAAAGGGACTTTCACCCCCGAGCTGTCGAACATGCTCGGCACACATAAAAAAACCGCTCCCCCGGAGGGAAAAGCGGCCCATGCACATTGAGAAGAACCCATACTTTTTGATGCCTATCGCTTCCCTCCGCTGGCATTACCCAGATCAGGTCTTAAGGGTTACCCCGCCATCGGCGGGACTCTCAGTGGGCCACCCCTAGCGACAAACTCAGTGTACATCACGGTTAACCAATGTCAAGAACAAAGAAATCGGCCGTTCTTTAGCTTGACTCTGTCGGATTCTTGGGAATATTCTTCCTCGAAATAGCTGGTTTATCATTTGCCCTTCCCCAAACTCCTTCTTGAAAAGAGGTTCTAGAATGAAAACTCCCGGAAGACTCCTGTTCCTCGGCCTGATCCTCCTCGCTTTCGGCATCAGCGCCTGTTCTTTCCTGAACTCTTTTGAGTCGGAAGGGACGCTGACTCTGCCCGGGTTAAAGGCCCCGGTAACGGTCCATCGCGATGAGAAAGGAATGGCCTATCTCTATGCCCAGGACATCCATGACGCGGTCATGGCACAGGGCTTCGTCACAGCCCAGGACAGGCTATTCCAGATGGAGCTCACCCGGCTTTTTGCCGCAGGAAGAATCTGTGAAATGGCCGGGGAAGAAGCCCGGCCCCTGGCGATCCGGATGAAGACTATAGGGTTTCTGAGGAATGCCAGGAAACATGCAGCGTTGCTCGACCCGGTGACAAGGTGTACTGGTGGTTTAGCGACAAAGCCATCAAAGAGCACAGCCGAGCGCTTCTCACACTGACCCCGAAGTACAGTGTCTCAGCCATCGTCCGTCATCTCGACCGAAGGGAGAGATCTTAATAACACGTGGCTAACGAAAGATTTCTCTCCCGCTCGTTGAGCGGGATCGAAATGACAAACCTCAAAGGGTTTAGTGAGAGAAAACACCAAGTAGGACCCAAGAAGGATGCAACGGATGACCAACAAGGTGTTGATCGTCGATCTGGGCACCATAGCCTATCAGGAAGCCTGGGATCTCCAGCACAGGATACATGAGGCAAAACAGGCAGGGCTGTCTGCAGATGTCCTGCTTCTCCTCGAGCATCCTCATGTTTTCACCCTAGGAAAAAACGCCAAGAAGGAGAATATCCTGGTGTCTGAAACCGTTCTCAGGGACCAGGGGATTGACTGCGTCTCCATCGAAAGGGGCGGAGACGTGACCTATCACGGGCCAGGGCAGCTCCTCGGATACCCTATTTTCTTTCTTGAGCGCCTCAAGCTGGGGGTCGTTGATTTCGTCGATCGCCTCGAGGAAGTGATGATCTGTGTCCTGAAGAGCTACGGGCTGCCGGCTCAAAGAAGTTCTCTGAATCGTGGGGTGTGGGTGAAAGAGGCCAAGCTGGGCTTTGTAGGGATCGCTCTCCGACGAGGGATTACGCTACACGGGTTTGCCCTCAATGTCGCTCCGAAACTCTCCTACTATGACATGATCCACTCTTGCGGCCTCAAAAACGTTCAGATCCTTTCCCTATCCTCGCTTCTTCGCAGGCGCATACCCTTGGAAGAAGTGAAGAAGAAAACCGTCACCTGCTTCGAGGACATCTTCGATTTGAAAACCGAGCACATCTCCCTCAGCGAACTTCTTGACACCCTGCCCTCTTTTGCTCCTTCCCCCTGACCTTGCCACGCTCCCACCACTCGTCTATCCCCCCCTGCTAGTGTGGAACAGCGACGCAAGTCCCCCCGTGTCTCCTTTGCTAATGTGAGAATAGGGGATTTTGAACCGCGCAGATACGTTGATCATCAAGGAAGGGTTGCGAATATGCTCTTCGTAGAGGGAATCGCAGGTTTATTCTTCATATCAAAGGATTGGGTGTATTTGTGTTCTCCGGAAAATACCGCAGGTGGACAAGTTGGATGAATCGGCATGGTTAGGGGTGCTCCCGCTCTGCCCGTCCTCACGCAGGCATGGGAGAATTTGCCGGCATGGACGATTTCGAAATGGTTACTTAGCCCGTAGTCATTCTGTAGACCGCACTTCTTCATTGAAATATAAAATATAGAGCTTGATTTTTCAACTCAACTCGTTTAGGCTGCAACGATGAAGATTATTGACAGAAAAACGGATCGGGTCACATTAACCAGGCTCATGTCCGCATTTCCCGTGACGGCGATTCTTGGCCCCCGGCAGTGTGGAAAAACGACGCTGGCTCGAACGCTTGCCGCCGATTCCTATTTCGATCTGGAAAATCCCCAGGATCTTGCCCGTCTGGAACAGCCTCAGCTCGCACTGGAAGACCTGACGGGACTCATCGTCATCGACGAGATCCAGCGGTTGCCCGACCTTTTTCCGCTCCTGCGCTATCTGGTGGATCAAGGAAAAGGTCGCAAGTTCATCATCCTTGGAAGCGCCTCTCGGGATTTGATTCGCCAGAGTTCGGAATCCCTGGCCGGGAGGATCGCCTACCTTCAATTGGGAGGATTTCGCCTCAGCGATATCGATCCCGGGGCCATCAAGACCCTGTGGTGGCGAGGAGGATTGCCCCGATCCTTCCTGGCGGCATCGGACGATGAAAGCCTGCTCTGGCGGAACCAATACGTGACGACCTTTCTGGAACGGGACATCCCCCAGTTGGGGATCACGATCCCCGCCCGGACGCTTCGCCGCTTCTGGACCATGCTGAGCCATTACCACGGCCATATCCTGAACTATGCGGAGTTGGGCCGTTCCTTCGGCATCTCCGACATGACCGTCCGGAAGTACTGCGATATTCTGGAAGGCACGTTCATGGTCCGCATCCTCCAGCCCTGGTTTGTCAACATCGGGAAACGTCTGGTGAAGCGGCCGAAATTGTACCTGCGCGACTCCGGGTTGTTCCACGCCTTGCTGTCCATTGAGACCACGGAGCAGCTACACACTTCGCCTCGGCTCGGAGCCTCCTGGGAGGGGTTTGCCCTGGATGGCGTCTGCCGAACCTTGGGAAAGGAAGATGGGGATATCTATTTCTGGAACACCCACGCCGGCGCGGAACTCGATCTTTTCTGGCAGGCTCGTGGACAAAACTGGGGAGTGGAATTCAAGTATGAAGACGCCCCCCGGTTGACCCGATCCATGAAGACGGCAGTTGAAGACCTTGAATTGGAGCGGCTGTGGGTCGTCTATCCTGGGAAAGCAGCCTATCCTCTCAGCGAAAAGATCCGGGTGATTCCTCTCGCCGATATTCCCGACGCCTGGAACTACGGATAACTGACAACGCGGAGGTGCCCTCGATCCAGAACGCAGGCCTCATTCAAATCAAATTAATGAAATAGGGTATGCAACGTGAGTGCGGAAAGAATCAAAAGCTGGCCAACAAAGGAACGCCCGCGCGAACGGCTTCTTGCCGAAGGCCCGGAACGGCTGACTGATGCCGATCTGCTCGCGATCATTCTTCGCATCGGTTCAGGAACGTTCAAGGAAGGTGTTCCAGGAACAAACGCCTACGATGCTGCGCTCTCGATTCTGAGAAATTTCCGAGGTCTCCGGGGTCTCGATCGCGCTCGCATTCATGACCTACTGAAGGTACCCGGCCTCGGACCTGCGAAAGTCGCTCAGATCAAGGCCGCATTTGAGCTCGGGAAACGGGTGTGCGCCGGAAAACTCACAGCACCCGCTTTCGAATCCTCCCTGGCAGTTGCCAACCATTTCCGTCCGCGTTTCACCGGCAAGCGTGAAGAGCTTGTGATTGCTGTATTCTTGAATGGGCAGAATCAGCGCCTTGGCGAAAAGGAAATCACCGAAGGAACGCCGACCCAAGCCACCGTGTATATCCGCCGCATTCTGGAAGAAGCCCTCCACGAATCGGCCGCAGCTATCGTCTTGGTGCACAATCATCCATCGGGCAACCCCGAACCCTCAGCCGGGGATGACGAAACAACTCGCGACCTCCTTCGCGCCTGTGAACTGGTCGGCTTGGTCATGCTTGATCACGTAATCGTCGGCGAGAACGAGCACTACAGTTACTCCGATTCCGGTCGGCTAAAGGAACTGGAGAATTAATAAAGGAGACCGTATGGCCAAGAAACAATCGACACCAAAGCCCTACGTCAAACCTGACCAAATTGAGATCAGGGGTAATGAAATATTCAGTCCCCTTCGTCAGAAATGGCTGAAGGCAACCCCGTCGGAAATCGACCAGAGCCGGTTGGTCATTGCCGACCTGACCGATGAGAGGCCAAACGTTTACTGTGAGGTGGGCTATGCAAAATCAAAAGGAATTCCCTTCATCCTGACCTTCCATAAAAGGAGGCGGAAGGATAAGCCGCCCTGGGACCGGGAATCCTCGCCAGGCAACAAAGTTCATTTTGACCTAACACCCTATCGTTATATCGCGTATGAGACAGCATTTGACCTGAGAGATAGGCTTAAACAGGAACTTGACGCTTTTGTTGAGCGAGCAAGCTAAAATAAACTGTTTCTGTACGCTTGGGGTATGGGGTCACATCTTGAATTGTGAATTAATTCTCTTCGTTTGATTTCCCATCCGAGGGTCTTCCTTGATCCGTTCCTTCACCTCCTTGACTATATGGCTGACAGCTGAATAGGAGACTCCGAACACTCGCCCGATGTCGTCCTTCCGGAACAACCCCCTCTCCCATAGAGCATAAACAACAAGATCCCGATCCTCTTTCATCTCCCCCCGTGCCCTATGACCCGGAGCAAATTCCCCCACTTCTCTTCCCAGGAGAGCCAAGGATTGCTTGGCTACACAGTTCAAGTCGATGCTCCCAATCACCTCCTTCTGTTGCGGGATTTCTTTGTGAGCTGCAACACTCCCTCTCGACAACCGAATGTCCTCCACGAATTCCTCACTTCCCATATCACTCCGTGCCGGAAGTCCTCCCATAGCCGCATCTCTTCCCCAGCATAATCCTGCACCTTCTCCCTGTACCCCTTATGCCCCCCTCTGCCTCCAAAACATGACAGAATAACATCCGTCTTGAGCCATTCGGGGCTCCTCTTTCCATAGGCATAAACCGGATAACTACTCCAGCGGTATTCGATCAGACGCTTCACCATCTTGGCCCTGAGCGGCTTCCCATGACAAAGGGAAAACTAAAAGCAAACCCTAACCAGCCCCCCAACGGCCCTCTCCTCTGCAATCCCAATGGCTATCCGGCTATCCCCTCTTCCTCATCACAAACAAAACTACTGCGCATCCCATAGGTCAGTTCCTATAAGCACAAATGGGTCAGCATCAATCAGCGGCGTGGGCCTGCGAGCATAAGTCAGCCCGAGCCACTGCATTGCCCTGGAAAGATTGGGTAGGTTCGTGCGTAGCACAAGGTGGTAGTGGTTCCTCATAAGAACAAAAGCAAAGACATCTGCCTTGAAGCGATCCGACATCTCCCCCAGGGTGCGCAGTAACATTTTCCGGTCTCCATCATCGAAAAAAATGTCCCTTCCTTCATTGCCCCTGGACAGAACATGATAGTAAGCGCCACCATACTGTATCCGCCACGGTCTGGCCAAAGTCCTTCACCCCCTTTCGACTCTCAACGGTCTCATAGCAAAAATTAATTCACAATTCAAGATGTGACCCCGATAGCGGCCTCAAATGGGTCAGCATCAATCAGCGGCGTGGGCCTGCGAGCATAAGTCAGCCCGAGCCACTGCATTGCCCTGGAAAGATTGGGTAGGTTCGTGCGTAGCACAAGGTGGTAGTGGTTCCTCATAAGAACAAAAGCAAAGACATCTGCCTTGAAGCGATCCGACATCTCCCCCAGGGTGCGCAGTAACATTTTCCGGTCTCCATCATCGAAAAAAATGTCCCTTCCTTCATTGCCCCTGGACAGAACATGATAGTAAGCGCCACCATACTGTATCCGCCACGGTCTGGCCAAAGTCCTTCACCCCCTTTCGACTCTCAACGGTCTCATAGCAAAAATTAATTCACAATTCAAGATGTGACCCCGATAGCGGCCTGCGCCAGGTTTTCCCTTGACACACAACGCCAGATTCCCTTATACTCCGCCCCATCTGAAAGCGACTTCTTATCACCTCACCCACGATCATGCCCCCGAGTGTACCCGGTCCCGGGCGCAGGGGGAAACGCACTGTCGCCTGGGGATAGCGATCGGGAGCGGAGAGAATCCGCCCCAGCCTGGACTGTTGACGCCAGCGGATGCAGCTGATACTCTGCCCATGGTTTGAGGACGATATCTCAGCAAGGAGGATGGCGAACATGTATGAATTCGAATTCGACATGCCGACCAAGGTCGTATTCGGCGAGGGTGCCGTGGCCAAGGTTGGCGGGATTGCGGCGACCTTCGGGAAAAAGGCCCTGCTGCTAACCTACGACGAGGACTTCGTGAAGAAGGTCGGCTTCTACCAGAAGGTGGCAGAGAGCTGCAAGGCAGCCGGCGTCACGCTGGTGAGCGCCTTCGGTGTCAAGAGCAACCCCACTGTCGAGCATTCGGCGGGCGTCATCGCCCTTGCGAAGAAGGAAAAGCCCGATGTGATCATCGCCCTGGGCGGCGGTAGCGTTATGGACGAGGCCAAGTACATCGGCATTGCGGCCCTCTACAACGGCGATCCATGGGACTTCGTCACCGGGAAGGCCCCCTTCACCACCACCCTGCCGGTCATAGCCGTGGTCACCATCCCGGCGACCAGTTCCGAGCTCAACGGCACCTCGGTCATGTCCTATGAGAAAATCCAGCGCAAGGACGCCCTATTCAATCCGGTCATGCGCCCCAAATACGCGGTCCTCGACCCAGCGCTGACCTGGTCAATCCCAGTGAAGCAGACAGCCTACTCCGCGGCCGACATCGTCTCCCACCTGCTGGAGGCCTACCTTGGACACGGCCTGGACTGGGCCCCCTTCCAGGAGCACTACTGCCAGGGCTCCATACGCACGATCATGGAGTGCATGGAACGCATCATGGCGAACCCCAAGGACAAGGAAGCCCGGGCCCAGATGATGTGGACCGCCTCCTACGCCTGGAACGGCTTCTATCCCTCCGGCCTCGGCCCCGCTGATGCGACCATCCACGTCCTTGGCCACTCCCTGAGCAATTTCTACGACACTCCCCACGGCGCCGCCATGTCGGTGACGATCCCCGCGACCATGCGCTACTTCCTCACTACCAAGACGAAGCGCCTGGCGGGCATCGCCCGCGAGGTGTTCGCCGTCCGCGAGGCCGACGACCTGGCCGCCGCCAAGGCCGGTATCACCGCTATTGTCGCCTGGTTCAGGAAGATCGGAACGCCCACCACCCTCGCCGAGGCGGGGATCCCTGCAGATGCCATCCCAAAGCTGGCTCCCGATGCCCTCAAGACGGCACAGGCCTGGGGCCTGGGCGAGCTGTATACGGTGGACACCTGCGCCAAGATGTTCGAGCTCTGCAAGTAGGTCCGCACGGCGGAGAGCAGACGGCGTCCCGGCGACGGGCAGGGATTGCCGCTGGAAATTGAGATTACAACCAATTCGCGGAAATACTTCAGTGCCTTAAAAACCGGTGAGAAATGCCGATCTTCTTGCCAGTCTGTCTTCTGCTGATCCTTCCCGCAGGCCTGCCGAGGGCGCTGAATCGCCCAAAAAAGATCTTGACACTTAGTATAATATTGTAATATTACCTATTGAACTACGGGACCCCTGCTCCTCGCCGGTCAGCGTAGCCTTCGAGGGGGCCAGACTCCTGGCCGAAGATTGACGCATGTAGGTCCCCGAAACCGGTTCCGTCCCCCTGTCCATCAAAATGAGATCCAGAATAAAGGCCGAATAGGAGGTATTCCAATGGCAACAAAGAGCGTGGTTGAGAAGTTGTGGGAGGTCAATCCCGATGCGGAAATCTGGTGGGATTCATCCCCCCTTGTCTTCGATAACTGGCGGACCAAGATGATCCAGCAGGCTTCGGACAAGCAGCAGATGACCGAATGGATGGACCGCATGTATCACAAAAGCAATAAACCCGAGGAGAACCTCTTTCGCGGGGTCACCACCAATCCCCCTCTTTCCTACGCCGCCATCAAGGACAACCCCGAGTACTGGGCCAAGTGGGTTGACGACCGGATCAAAAAAGACCGGTGCACGGACTCGGAAGTGGTGTTCTGGGACACGTACAAGGAAATCGTGAAACGGGGGGCGGAGGCCTACCGGCCCATATTCGAGGGGAGCCGTTACAAGTTCGGATACATCTCGGGCCAAACGGATCCGCGGGTCCGGGAGGATGCGGACAAGATGTTTAGCCAGGCCGTGGAGATCCATTCGATTGCGCCCAACGTGATGATCAAGGTACCGGGCACGGCCGAGGGCTACGAAGTGATCAGGCGGCTCACGGCCAAGGGGATTCCCACGAACAACACCTTGTCCTTCATCATCCCCCAGTTCAAGGCGTGCATGAAGGCGGTGACGGAGGGGCTCAAGGAGGCCAAGGCCAAGGGGGTGGACCTGACCCGGTGGCGTTCCGTGATCACGGCCATGAGCGCCCGCTTCGGGACCTTGGGGGACTTGCAGAAGGATGCGCAGAAGCGCAACATCACGGTTTCGGAGATGGACGAGCGGTGGGCGGAGATTGCGGTGTTCAAAAAGGCGTGCAAGCTGGTGAAGGAGAACAAGGAGTATCAGGGAAAAATGCTTCTCTGTTCCATGAGGATGAGCCCGATCATCAATGGGGACGTGCGTTCCTGGCATGTGGAGAAGGTGGCGGGATCCGACATCGTGTACACCTGTCCTCCTCCTTACATTGAGGGGTTGCTGGTCAAGGGGAGCCACCTGGAGTTCAGCAACCAGATTTGGGAGCCTGTGCCCAAAGACGTGCTGGACAAGCTCATGAGAATTCCCTACTTCGAGAGAGGGTATGAGGAGGACGGTTACACGGCACAGGAGTTCAACAGCCACCCTGCCCTGTTGGCGACGGCCAAGGAGTTCAGCGGAGCGACGCAGAACATGGTGGACTTTGTGGCCAAGCGTGTGGCTGCCTTCTGCGGATAAGTCTCACCGCAAAGACGCTGAGGACGCAAAAAAAGACTTCATGTATTACTTGTCACTCGTCACTCTTACCTTGTGACTTCCTTTATTGGAGGAACCTGTGAGCGACCAGCCTGAAGAATCAGGACGTGTTCGTCCGGACTTTGCAGAGAAATGCATCAACACCATCCGGTTTCTCGCTGTGGATGCGGTTCAGAAGGCCAACTCAGGCCATCCGGGCATGCCCATGGAAGCCTCTGCCCTGGCCTGCGTGCTGTGGAGCCGTCTCATGCACTACAATCCGGCAAACCCGCAGTGGCCCAACCGCGACCGTTTCGTCCTCTCTGCAGGCCACGGCTCCATGCTCCTTTATGCCATGCTTCACCTCACGGGATATGATTTGTCCCTGGAAGACCTGAAGAATTTCCGGCAGTGGAAAAGCCGGACCCCCGGGCACCCTGAGTACGGTAGGACTCCGGGCGTTGAAACCACCACCGGACCCCTGGGGCAGGGATTTGCAACGGGTTTGGGAATGGCCATGGCCGAGCGTTTCATGGCCAATCTTTTTAACCGGCAGGGATTCCCTTTGGTGGACTACTTCATCTACGGCCTGGTGAGCGACGGGGACATGATGGAGGGGATCTCGTCGGAAACAGCCTCTCTGGCAGGCCATCTTGGTCTCGGGAAAATGATTTACATTTACCTGGACAACAGGATCACCATCGAGGGATCGACGGATCTCACTTTTAGCGAGGATGTGGCCAAACGTTTTGAAGCCTACAACTGGCACGTCCAGCGTGTGGACGGGTACGATCTGCCTGGCATTGAAGACGCTGTGAAGAGAGCACAGGAAGACCTTTCCCGGCCTTCCCTGATCATTGCCAGGACCTGCATCGCCTGCGGGAGCCCCAACAAGGAGAACTCCTGTGAAGCCCACGGAGCGCCGCTGGGAGCGGAGGAAGTCGCCCTCACCAAGCAGAACTGCGGCTGGCCTGACAAGCCGGACTTCCTGGTTCCGGACGACGTGCTTTCCTATTTCCGGCAGGCGGTGGCGCGGGGCAAAACAAACGAGAAGCAGTGGCTCGATCTTTTCAATGCCTACCGGGACAAGCATCCGGCCCTTGCCGCTCAATGGGATGCCATGCACAAGGGCCCTGAAGCGTTCGCATGGGAATCGAGCCTCCCGAAATTCGAAGCAACGGAGAAGCCCATCGCCACCCGTGCCGCATCCGGCAGGGTTCTGGCCGGCCTTGCTCCCCACTTGCCGGGCCTCATCGGCGGGTCCGCGGACCTTGCGCCTTCCAACAACACTTATCTGAAGGGTTTGGGAGAGTTCAAGAAAAACAAGGGACCCAACATCCATTTCGGAATCCGGGAGCACGCCATGGGCGCCATTCTGAACGGGTTTGCCCTAAGTAAAGCTCTGATTCCCTACGGCGGCACGTTTCTCGTTTTTTCCGACTACATGAGGCCCGCCATCCGGCTGGCCGCCCTGATGAAGCTCCCCGTGATTTACGTGTTCACCCACGACTCCATCGGCCTTGGTGAAGACGGCCCAACCCACCAGCCGGTAGAGCACACCGCCAGCATGAGGGCCATGCCGAACCTGACGATCCTCCGGCCTGCGGATGCCAATGAAACGGTTGAAGCGTGGAGAGCGGCGTTGCTGAACCGAGAAGGGCCTACCGCCTTGATCCTGACGAGGCAGAGTCTCCCCATCCTCGATAGGAATCTTTGCAGTTCGGCCGTCGGGCTTCACCAAGGCGCCTACATTCTTGCAGACGCGCCCAATGGAAACCCGGATCTGATCCTCATCGGCTCAGGCTCTGAAGTCCACCTGTTGCTGGCTGCGCAGGATCAGCTGAAGGCACGGGGGATCGCAGCCCGGGTGGTAAGCGTCCCCTCCTGGGAACTCTTTCAGAAGCAATCTGCAGAGTACAAGGAGATGGTTCTGCCGTCTCGGACTAGAGCCCGTTTGGCTGTGGAGGCCGGTTGCTCCTTTGGCTGGGAGCGGTTCGTCGGCCTGGATGGAGATGTCGTTGCCATCGATCGTTTTGGCGAATCCGCCCCGGATAAGGTGCTCTTCAAGGAGTTCGGCTTCACGGTCGAAAACGTAGTGAAAAAGGCCGAAGCGATTCTGAAGAAATCGAAGTAGCAGGACGCCATTTCCAACAAGAACAGTTCACTGAAAGGAGGATGTCCCTATGCCTTATGTCACGATGAAAGAGGTGCTTGCCAAGGCCAAAAAGGAAAAATATGCAGTCGGCGCTTTTGACATCTTCGATCAGCTCTCCATGAAAGCGGTGGTGGAAGCTGCAGCAGAGACAAAGAGCCCTGTCATCATCCAGGTGCTGCCCCCTGTGGTGGATTATTTCGGAGCCGGGACAATTGCCGGCTGGGCGCGCCAGCTTGCGGATGACTATGCCCGTGTGCCCATGGTGCTCCATCTCGACCACGGCAGGAAAATCGAAATGGTCTACCAGTGCATCGATGCCCAGTGGGGTTCTGTGATGATGGATGCTTCGGACAGACCGCTCGATGAAAACATTTCTGTCACAAGAAAAGTGGTGGAAAAAGCTCATGCCGCAGGAATCACCGTAGAGGGGGAAATCGGCTGCATTTTCTCTGTGGATGAAAAGAAGGAAGTGAGGGAAAAAGAAGATAACCTAGCCAGCGTCCCTTCTTGCAGCCGGTATTTTCAGGAGACGGGCATCGACGCCCTCGCCCCTGCCATTGGAACGGCCCACGGCCTTTACAAGGATGTGCCCAGAATTGACTACAGCCGGTTGGAGGAGATCGGCAGGGCCGTGAACCTCCCCATGGTGATCCACGGCGGAACCGGCCTCACAGACCAGGATTTCCGCACTCTCGTGAAGTCCGGAGCGGCCAAGATCAACATCTGGACCCAGATCTGCATCGAGTTCTGCGACGCCATGCGAGCCTTTGCCAAGACCGATCCGCCGAGCAATGATCCCATTGCCTTCACCAGGATCGCAGCCGAAAGGATCAGGAAACGGACGACCGAATTCATCCGGGTCTTCGGCTCCGAAGGCAAAGCGTAAGATCACCGGAACAGGGAGGATCAAGACATGGTCCCAGGAAAGAGGTTCATCGTCCAGAGCAACTGGAAAATGAACAAGACCTTTGAGGATGGGCTGGCTTATCTTTCGGCCCTCCGGAGCGCGGAATCCCGATTTCTAGGGCTGGCGGAACTGGTTCTTTGCGTTCCCTTCACCCTGCTCAGGACGCTGGCCGATGCAGCCAAGGGAATCACCTGTGTCTCCATGGGCGCCCAGAACGTGCACTGGGAGGACAAGGGCGCCTTCACGGGAGAGATCTCCGCCCCCATGCTCAAGGAGGCCGGCGCTAGCTATTGCGTGGTCGGACATTCGGAGAGAAGAGAGGCATTCGCCGACACGGATGAGCGTGTGCAGTGGAAGGCCAAGGCCTGTCTGAAACAAGAGATTTCCCCGATTGTCTGCATCGGCGAGTCCCTGCAGGAAAGAAAGCGCGGCCAAACCCTCGCCAAGCTCGAATACCAGTTCCTCACCTGCTTCGAGGGGTTTACGTCTCAGGACATGGAAAACACCGTCATTGAATATGAGCCGGTCTGGGCCATCGGATCGGGCCTGGTGGCAACGCCCGAGCAGGCTGGAGAAGCCCATCAGTTTATTCGTGAGATGATCAGGAAGTATCACTCGGCGGAAACCGCCTCAAGGACCCGCATCATTTACGGTGGAAGCGTCAAGGTGAAGAACGTCCGGGAAATGGCGGAAACCAGAGACACGGACGGGGTCGGGGTCGGCTCCGAAAGCTGGGAGGTTCAGAAGTTCATCGAACTGGCGGAAATCTCCGCTCAGAGCGCTTCAAAACGCAAAGTCCTCTAAAAGCGAGGGGCCGGCAAAGCCGGCCCCCGCTGATCTCATCAATCCTCTGGAAAATATCTATTCCTCCAGAAAAGCCTCAAAGGCCAGATCGTATTTGTCGCTCCGGTACAAGGACTCCTCACACTCTATGGGCGAACCGTCTTTCACATAGGTCACCCCATTGATCATAAAGGCCAAGGCTCCACCCTCCAGGCCGAACATGGCGGCCTGGGGTCCCGAAAATCGCGCGATGGTGACGTTTTGCGTATGGCGAAAAGGCTTTTGGCCATAGACGTTCTCGAATACCTTCCAAAGCGATGAGGACAAATCGTGCTTTTCGATTCCGGGGCAGAGATCCGTTCGAATGTACCTGGTTTCCAGCATCATGGGTACGTCATTGGCCAGGCGAAGCCTATTGAGTTTGAGGACCGAAGCCCCCTTGTCGAGACTCAGGCGTTGTCTTGCGAAGAGATTGGCAGAAACGATCTTCTTGCTCAGGACAGCTGTGGAGGGCGACAGCCCCATCTCCTGCATGTTCGCCGTAAAACCCAGGACCTTCCTCAGGTCCCTCTTCACCTTGCTCATGCGAACGAAAGTCCCTTTGCCGGCTTTTCGCTCCAGCAGTCTTTCCTGGACCAGGTCGTTCAAGGCGCGACGCACGGTGGTTGAAGACAGACTGAACTGCTCGCCTAACTCGCGTTCTGAAGGGATGAGGTCATTTTCTTTGTAGGTGCCGCTGAGAATCTTTTTCTTGATCTCCTCCTTGAGCTGATAATACAGAGGCACTTTTGATTCGTAGTTTATGTCCATCTGCTCCATGTCGCCCTCTACAAGCCTCTTGTTTTCCTGCGGATGTGAAGGCACAGTTTAGGGCCAAGGCACCCGAAACGCTTATTGATCGTTGATCTCCGCAATCTTGTGCATGAAACCCTGCACCGTGTCGTAGAATTTGACGTACACTTCTCTGTAAAATTTCTCGTAACGTACCACATTTTTGGCAATCGGTCTATAACTTTTTCTGATGCTCACCATGGTGTCCACGGCCTTTTTATAGTCCGAGCTCATCCCGCATCCAACCGCGGCAGCAATCGCGGCGCCGAGAGAGGTCGTTTCCGCCGTTTCAGGGAGGTGCAGGGTCTTGTTGAACACATCGGTGAAGATCT
Organism: uncultured Desulfobacteraceae bacterium; assembly: GCA_964580575.1. GTDB lineage: Bacteria > Desulfobacterota > DSM-4660 > Desulfatiglandales > HGW-15 > CAVPDE01. The sequence continues at coordinate 55,301 of CAZOLJ010000014.1, read as the reverse complement.
GGTTCCAGTAGTCACTTCGCGCCGATCCTCCGTACATCTTGATCTGCTCCACCTGTGTCCCTGTGCCCTCTTCCATGAGTTCGGCCTGCCGCCTTGATTCATAGGCCAGGCCTTCCATCAGGGCCCGGAGGAGATGAGGTCGGCCATACTCCGTGTGGAGCCCAAACACAACCCCGCGAGCATTCAAATCCCAATAGGGGCCATTGGCGCCCTGGAAATAGGGCACGACCATCATTCCTCGATTGCCCACAGGACTTTCGCCGACCTGGTTGTAGATGACCTCCCAGATATTCTTTTTCGTTCTTTCCGCTTCGCTCACCTCGAAGTAACCGAAGTTGTTCTTGTACCAGTTCATCAGAGCCGAACCGCCGCTGGGGATGTAATTCTCCACAATGTAGGCGCCCGAAGGATTGATCTCGATGAAGTAATTCACCTTTTTCCTCTCCGGTACACCCCGGGCGACCAGCTCATTGGTGCAGGATGTCCCCCCGTTGATGCCGAGCTCTCCAGGTTCGACCACGCCCGCCCCGAGCGTGCCGCAGGGCTGGTCCCCGGCGCCTGTCACCACTGGAAGGCCTTCGGGGAGTCCGGTCTCCTTGGCCGCCTCTTTCGTCACATGACCGGCGACAGCCCCGCCCGGGAGGATAGGCTCGATCCAGATGTCTTCCCTGACCCCGAGAGCTTTGATGATGTCTTTGGCCCACTTCCTCGGGCTGGCGATATCCAGAGCGCCCGTCATGGTTCCGGCTCCCTCAAGGGTCACGAGATTTCCGGTGAGCTTGTAAATGAGATAGTCTTGAACCAGAACGAGCTTGTAGATCTTCTCGTAGAGCTCCGGTTCGTTGTTCTTCAGCCACAGGGCCTTGTAGAGCGTCCACTGTCCCGGCGGATAACCGGTTCTTTCGAAAATGCGCTCTTTCCCTACCTTCTGCCTGGCATAGTCCGCTTCCTTGGAGCAGCGGATGTCATTCCACAGGATCGCCCTTCGCAGAGGCTTGATGTCCTTGTCCACGGGCACAAAGGTGAACCGCTGGTGGGTGATGCCGATGCCCACCATCTTTTTTACATCCACCGCAGGATTCGACACCACCTGTCGGCAGGCTTCCTTGAAGGCCCCCCACCATTCCTCCGGATCCTGCTCGACCCAGCCGGGGTTCTCCGTATAGAGGGGGTACCCCTTGGCTCCCTCTGCCACGGGTTTCCCTTTAGCGTCAAAGGCAATGACCTTAGTCGCACTCGTGCTGCTGTCCGCGCCCAGCACCAATTGATCTTTCATGAACACCCCTCCTGTGCAAATAAGTCCGAGCTGAAGAAAACCCTCTCGTCTAAGGGACCAGCAGAATCTTCACGGCTTCCAGATTTCGAAGGAGCCCGAACGCCTTTTTCCATTCCTTCATGGGATAGGTCCCGCTGATCATGGGATCCACCTTGACCTTTCCGCTCCCCAGAAGAGAAAGGGCCCGCTCCCAGCTCGTCCAGTTGGAGCTGAAGCTGCACGACACGTTGATCGCCTTGCGGATGGCAAGGTCCCAAGGGAGCGCAATGGCCTCTTTGCCGCTGATGCCGACCCCGCAGATTCTTCCGTCGATCTTGATCATGTCAAAGGCCTGCCGTATGGCCGGCTCCGCTCCGCTGGCTTCAACGATCAAGTCCGCTCCCGCGCCCCCGGTCAGATCGTTCACCAGCGCGAGAACGTTCTCCTTTTCTACGTTGACCGCGTAGTCCATGCCCATTTCCTTGGCCGTGAGAAGCCTCAGCTTTTCATCGCCCGCAGTCCCCGTCACCATGACGGCGCGCGCTCCTTCCGCTTTGGCCGCGGCTGCTGCCAGAAGTCCGATGGGGCCGCAGCCCATGACGACAACGAAATCCTCAGGCTCCACCTTGCTTCGTTCGAGCACCGCCTTCACGACCACAGCCAGCGGCTCGCAAAGGGCCGCCTGCTCATAGGACACGGATCCCGGGATTCGGTGCAGGGACGTCACCGGCAGCGCAATGAACTCAGAAAAGGCGCCATCTACTTTGTATCCTATAGCTCTTTTCTCCCGGCACACCTCGACTTGTCCGGTCAGGCAGTATCGGCAGGTTCCGCATCCGCCGCGGTGAGGTTCTGCGACCACCCGGTCGCCGGCCTTGAAGCCAACAACCTGCGTTCCGACTTCAACAATTTCACCTGAGAATTCATGACCAAGAATAATGGGGGGATTGTACGGAAAGCGATCCCCCTCGATGTGGAGATCAGTACCGCATATGCCGCCGGCTTTGACTCGAATCAGCGCTTCATGCTCACCCGGCACCGGGTCATCGACGTTCTTGACTTCCAGAAACCCTTTACCTTTTTGTGTCTTTACCAGAGCTTCCATTGTTCTCCCAGCCATTGGATTTTGAGAGGTCTCTTTTCGAACCAGCCGTTTCAGTCACTTGAAGCCCGCACAGCCGCTCAGTGGACAAAAGTGGACAAGGCTCAACAAAAGCCAGGGCCGGCGGTGCCGGCCCTGGGCGAATAGGTTTATCTCAGCTCTTTGGCTTTCCAGCGCTTGATCATCTCATCATAGGCGATGGTGACCGGCTTTTCCCGTCCCTTGATCTCGGGTCTCGGGGCGCCGGGTTGGGCCAACCAGTACTCATCCCCTTTCGGCTCGGCCAACTTGGGCGAAAGGTGTGGCAGGCGCAGACGACCCATCAACTGGTCGATTTTTTCCGCCAATCCCTGCATGGCCTCGGCCGGCGTCTTTTCTCCGGTCACCGCCATGGAGATGTAATGCCACCATTGCTCCTGCAGCAGGGGATAATCGGGCACGTTCAGGCCGGTGTCGGTGAAGAGCTTGCGCTCGGGTGAGCGGTAGAACTCGATCAACCCGCCATAGGGTTTCATGGTCTCATCATTCCACATGGGATGAAATACGGTGGATTTGCGGACCGGGGTCCTGCCGACCAGGAACTTCTTCAGTTCAACGGTCTTGGCGATGCAGAACTGGGCCCACAACCATGCGGCCTCTCTTTCCTTGCCGGTCACATTGACGGGGATAGTCCACGAACCCACGTCCTGATACCCGACCTTCATGCCGCTCTCCCAGTACTTCCCGTAAGGCTGGGGGGCCAGGCGCCACTTGGGCAGGCCTTTCGCATCGGCAACCGGGCTGTTGGGTGTGGAGTAGTCCGGGTAGGAGCTGAAGGTTCCGCAGAAGTAGATGGTCTGCGCGATTTCACCTTTGCCCGGAATTGGACCCACTTCCGACCACTGCAGGCCTGCCGCGTAAGGCGGAGCGTACTTCTTGATCATGTCCACAAAAAAGGTGAGGGCATAAATGGCCGCAGGGCTGTCCAAGTCGCCGCCACGCTTCATGGTGGCTCCCACAGGGATTCCGTTCTCCACCCGGATTCCCCACTCGTCCACGGGCAGGCCGTTGGGAAGCCCTTTGTCACCGGCTCCGGCTAGGGACAACCAGGCGTCCGAGAACCGCCAGCCCAGCCAGGGGCCTTTCTTGCCGTAATCCAGGTGTCCCCAGATGGGCTTTCCGTTGATCTCTTTCACGTGCTTGGTCCAAAACTCCGCGATGTCCTCATAGGCCGCCCAGTTCACGGGCACACCGAGCTCATACCCGTATTTCTCTTTGAACATCTTCATGTACTTCGGGTCGGTAAAGAGGTCATAGCGGAACCAGTACAGGATCGGGAACTGCTGGTCAGGGATCTGAAGGGCATTGCCCGCATAGTCCTGCCCCGTCTCGGGGTTCAGGAAGTCATTGGGATAATCGAGCCAGGGGCTGGTGATGGCTTTTCCTTCGTTCTTCATGAAGTCGCTCAGCACCACGGCGGTTTTCTTTCTCATATGGGTTCCGATGAGATCCGCATCGTTGACGTAGGCGTGGTACACGATTTTGCCGGTGGCAATCTGGGTCTGCAGCCGCTCCACCACGTCCCCCTCACCGATCACATCGTGCTCCACCTGGATACCTGTGAGTTCGGTGAACGCTTTCGCGAGGGTTTGAGATTCAAACTGATGGGTCAAGATGTGCTCGGCGCAGGTTTTGATCTTCATGCCCTTGTAAGGCGCAGCGGCTTTCTGGAACCACTCCAACTCCTTGCGCTGATCCTCTTTTGAAATTGCTGAGGGTGTGAACTCATTGATCCATTTGTCAATCACATCCGCTAGGCACGTGCCCGCGAAAAAAACAACGCTGAACACGGCAACGGCGGCTACCAACAACAGCTTCTTCTTTGCTTTCGACATTGTCTAATCCCCCTTTGCATTTCGTGTGGTCAATCATGTGATCCTGAAAGAACCAAGATCGCCTCCTCTCCACGGCTCGTTGTCGCCCCCATCACCTCCTTTCTTGGGGAATCACGTTATGCCCACTTCATGAGAACCACGGCAATAACGCCGGAAACGGCCAAGATCAGCACGGCAGTGACATCGGGAAAGAATTTCAGCCACAAGAACACCAGGGCCACAAAAGCGGCGATGCTCATGAAAACCCTGTCGCCTCGGGTTGTTTCATAGGGCAAAACACCTTTTCTTGCGTAACCCGGAACAAAATGATCCAGGACCGCCAGGAAAACAAGCAGCGCGGCCAAAAGGCCGAAGCCCACGGCGCTAGCCCAAGTCCAGTGCATCCATGCGAGCATCGTTAGACCCTCCCCATGGCAAAGCCTTTGGCAATGTAGTTACGAATGAAGTACACCATCACCACGCCCGGAAGCATGGTCAAGACCCCGGCCGCGATGAGCACGCCCCAGTCCCATCCCTCGGCCCCCTGGCTGCGGGTGAGGGCGACCACAATGGGTTTTGACGAAGAGCTGGTGAGGGTCCTTGCAAGCAGCAGCTCGGTCCATGAGAACATGAAGCAGAAGAAGGCGGCCACCGCTACGCCCGGCCGGATCAGCGGAAAGAAGATCTTTCTGAAAAACTGCGAGAAGCTCAGCCCGTCGATGAATGCCGTTTCATCCAGTTCCTTTGGAATGCCCGAAAAGAAGCCCTCCAGAATCCAGATGGCCAGAGGCAGGTTGAACACGCAATGAGCCAAGGCTACGGCCAAATGGGTGTCGAACAAACCCAGGTTGCTGTAGAGTTGGAAGTAAGGGATCATGAAAACCGCCACCGGCGCCATCCGGTTGGTGAGGAGCCAGAAGAAAAGGTGTTTGTCTCCGCGGAAGCGCCAGCGGGAAAAAGCATAGGCCGCCGGAATGGCGGCCAGCAGGACCATGGCGACATTCATGCAAACGTAAATCAAGGAATTGAGAAAACACTTCTGCCACACCGGATCGGTGAGAATGTGGTTGTAGTTCCTAAAGGTGAACGTGTGCGGAATCCACGTCATCTTGGTCATGATTTCCGTCGTCAATTTGAACGAGGAGTTCACCATCCAGTACAGGGGAATGAGCAGAAACACGATGTATGCGAGCAACCCGTAAGTTTTTTTCTGCATCTACTTCTTCCCTCCTCCCTGACCCGTCTTCATCATGATGGTGTAGAGGACATAGCAAAGCATGACGACAAGGAACAGATACGCCATGGAAAGCGCCGATCCAAGCCCCAGGTCCATGCCGCCCACCGCCTGGCTCGACGTGTAGAGGCTCATGAAGTTTGTGGTGTTCCCCGGCCCTCCTCCGGTCAGCATGAACACTTCGGAGTAGATGTTGAAGGAGTCCATGGCCCGCAGCAGAACCGCCAGGATGAGCACGTAGCGCAACCGCGGCAGCGTCACATACCGGAAGGTCGCCCACTTCGAGGCGCCGTCAATGCGCGCGGCCTGGTAGTAGGGTTCCGGAATCGTCTGAAGTCCTGCAAAGGCAAGCATCGCCACGAGCGGTATCCAGTGCCACATGTCCATGAACAGCGTCGTCACCCAGGCGTCGATCGGGTTTTGCACGGGGCGATAGTCGTAGCCGATCTGGGCCAGGACTTTTGGCACCACACCCAGGTCGGCACGCGTGAACACGCGCCAAACCATGCCGACGATGGGAAATGGGATGAGCAGAGGAATCCCGAGCAGGACGAGGATCAGCGTCAGTCTCTTGCCCTTGGTGGGCATGGCTAGGGCGACCATGACCCCAATGGGGATTTCGATGGCAAGCACCTGCAGGGTGAACATGAACTGGCGCTTGATGGACTCCATGAAGATCTCATCCTGAAAAATTTCAACGTAGTTCCCCAGCCTGTAGTATTCAGGGATGGATCCGGGATAGAGCAGGTACAGGGAAAAGTTGATGACCGTCATGATGGGGATGAATGCACTGATGGAGACCAGTATCAGTGTGGGCGTCAGGAAGAGCCAAGGCCTGCTTTTCATGGTCTGTTGCTCCTTAAGCAGATTCTAGAAGATGCGTCTGTCGTCCTTGAAGACCTTGATCTTGCCTTCGGGGAATCGCGTCCAAACCATATCCCCGTACCCGACCCGGGTGTTTTCCCCCACCCGGCTTTTGATCCGAACGCCGTCCGAAGCAAGGGTCACGACACTGAAGCTGCCCTGGTTTTCCACGAGGGCGACCTGCCATTTTTGCCAGCCGGCCCTCTCGGAGGTGCTCACCTCAATGAATTCCGGCCGAATGCCGACTTGCAGCTTCGGCCCGTGAGGCCGGATCTTGCCTCGCATTTCCGGCGATATGGGCAGGGCGAATTCGGCGAACTGCAGGCCCCTGTCCGAGAGCTCGCAGTCCAGGAGGTTCATCCCCGGGCTGCCGATGAAGTAACCGATAAACGGACTTTGGGGCTCAGCGTGCAGTTCCTCCGGGCTTCCGGTCTGAACCACGCGGCCCCTGCTGAGCACCGTGACTCTGTCCGCGAAAGTCAGCGCTTCATGCTGGTCATGGGTCACGTAGATGGTGGTGATGTTCAGATCCTTCTGGACCTGCCTGATCTTGCGCCGCAGCACGTATTTCTCCTTGGGATCGATCACGGTCAGCGGCTCATCGAAAAGAATCGCCACCGTGTCCTTCCTCACGATTCCCCTTCCGAGCGACACCTTTTGCTTGTTCGCCTGGCTGATTTTCCCCGCCGCTGCCTTAAGGACATCCTCCAGTTCGAGAACCTCCGCGATTGCCAGGACTCTTGTCTTGATGTCCGCCTTGGCCATCCCGGCATTCTTCAAGGGAAAGGCGAGATTGTCGTAGACGCTCATGGTGTCGTAAACGACCGGGAATTGGAAGACCTGGGCAATGCGGCGCTTTTCGGCTGGTAGATGGGTCACCTCTTTGCCATCGTAGAGGATCTGCCCCATGGTCGGCTTCAACAAGCCCGAGATGATGTTGAGGATGGTCGTCTTCCCGCATCCCGAGGGCCCCAGAAGGGCATTTGCCGAGCCGGTTTCCCAGGTCAGGTCGAGATCCCTGATCACGAATCCGGAATTCATGTCACAATCCGCGGGCACGACATCGCAGGATTCGAGTTCGTAGGAATGACTGATGTTTTTCAGCTCAATTGTCGCCATGGAGATTCCCTTTCCCTATCCCCTGCCGGGGCCTGTATGCGTCCTGGCAACCATTCTGCCGGATGAATCATCAAAGACAAAGAGACGATCCGGATTCAAATACGCAGTGATCTTCTTTCCGAGCTCATATCCTCCCATTCCCTGCTGCAGGGCGATCAGGTGAATCCCCTCGTGCTGGAGGTGCAACTCCGTATCCGAACCGACCACTTCGCCCAGCACCACTGTAGCGGTGAAGGGGATCGCGACCTCCGACGCGCTCTCCAGGCTCAGTCCGTGAGCCCGGATGCCCATGGTGTAGTGTTCGTTTGGCAGCGGCGCATCGAATCGATCAATCGGCACTTGGATCTGTTCGGTAACCTTCAAGCAGGAGCGGCCCTGTTCCGTGACACGCCTGCAGGAAAAGAGGTTCATGCCCGGATGGCTGAAATAAGCGCCCACTTCCATGAACTCGGGGCGGTGGTAAACCTCGTCCACCGGTCCGTACTGCAGCAGTTTCCCTTTGTGCAGGAAGCCCACATGGCTGGAAAGAGTGAGCGCCTCGATGGGCTGCGGGCTGGCAAACAACACGGCGCCCTTCTCCTTTGGGGCGAAGATATTCTTCAATTCCACCCGCAGTTCCTCTTGCAGCTTGTAGTCCAGGTTGGTGAGAGGCTCATCCAGAAAGATGTAATCCGAGTTCTTCACAAGAGCCCTGGCAATGGCGAGGCGCTGCTGCTGCCCTCCGCTGATTTGAGAAGGATAGTGGTCCATAAGATCGCCAATTCTCAGGAGCCCGGCGGTTTGTTTCACTCGCCGGTCCACTTCGGCCGTCTCCAGCTTCGGCCGCATGGCCCGCAGCGGAGTGGCAATGTTCTCATAAACCGTCAGGGAGGGGTAGTTAACAAACCATTGGTAGACCATGGAGATCTTTCGCTTCTGAACCGGCAGATGGGTCACGTCCTTGCCGTCAAAGAAGACCCTGCCGCTGTCGGGTTTCTCCACGCCTGCCAGAACTCGCAGAAGCGTCGTCTTCCCTTCGCCCGTGGGCGAGAGAAAAGTGACGAACTCCCTGTCTTTGACTTCGAAGGAAATGTCGTCGAGGATCTTCTTGCCCTCGAACGATTTCGAGATGTGTTCAACCACAATGCCCATGGGTCCCGTTCTCCCTGGGAGTCGTTGCAGGAATAAGATCCCGCCTCCCCGGCAGGAGCGTCCGTCACGCCGCCCCTGTCGTGATCGTTAGGTTATTTCAAACTTGCAGGGATGAGATCTAAGATGGATGACGCCTTTACAATCATGAACCCTTGTCCCAGCGATTAAACACGTTGTCCACTGGTCGGCGGGGCTGATGCACGCGCTGAAATACGGGTTGACCCCGCTGCCGATCCTCAAAAACGCGACTGCATTCTCTGATTTCGAGCCTCGGAGAACGGCGAGGCTCTGGCTGATTTGATTAGCACAATATTACAATATTATTTTGTCAGTCAAGCCAAAAATGAGGCTTTTGTGAAAAATCTTCAGACGCTGCGAATCGCTAGAGATATGCAAAGGTTAGGCTTTCTGGCCTCCCGAAAACCCTTTCGAACAAGCCCTTAAGCAACCTGGAGCAACCGCTGAAGGCCCTTATCAGTTGTGGCTTTGAGCGTTTTTCGCTCCATCAGGTGCAAGCCGCAGACCCTCCGACCTGCTTTTTTCACGAAAGACTTCCGTCCCCTTTTCTTCGGACGGCGCCTTTCCCTTTTCATGCTCTCGACCGTTTCGTTCTTCACCCAAATTTTTTCTTGACTAATCAGACAACATTACAATATTGTACTAACCAAAACACCCCTGCAACGCGGCGATGGTCCTTGAGGGCTGAGGAACGGACGGACCCTCTCTTCATTCCAACCTGATGCGCACCTCCCCTGAGAGGCACGGCCGACTTCGCCGGGGTGGAAGTCTGGTGGTTGTTCAATCTTATCCAAGGTCCGTTTGACCGCTTATCCATCTCCTGGACAGGGGTGAGGCTCCTGTTCCGGATTTCGAACAAAAGAGGAGGAGAATCATGGCGAAACAAGCACCCGCAAAAAAGGGCGAGGACAAGAAACCCTCTTCGCCCGCCGTCGATGAGAACATCCTTTTTCAGATGTACCGCAGTGTGTATGCGACTCGTCAGTTCGAAACCAGGTGCATTGACCTCTACCGGCAGGGGCTGATTCGAGGATACCTCCATCCTTATTTAGGGGAAGAGGCCATCGCGGCCGGAGCCTGCGCGGCCATCACTCAGGAGGATTACATCCTCAGCACCCACCGCGGTCACGGCCACTGCATTTCGAAAGGGGCGGACTTGAAAATGATGGTAGCTGAAATCATGGGCAGAGCCACAGGTTACTGCAAGGGCCGGGGCGGCTCCATGCACATCTTCAGCAAAGCCAACAACAATCTCGGAGCCAATGGCATCGTGGGCGCGGGAATTCCCCTTGCCTGCGGCGCGGGCATGGGGATCAAGGCGAAGAAAACCGACCAGGTCGTCATTGTTTTCTTCAGCGACGGTGCAGCCAACAACGGTGTTTTCGGCGAAGGCCTTAACTTCGCCTCAGCCTTTATGCTTCCTGTGATCTTTATGCTGGAAAACAACCATTATGCCGTGTCCACGCCGGTGGAGTGCTCCTTTGGCAACTGCGATCTGGCCTGCAAGGGACCGGCCTTTGGAATGCCCGGCATAGCCATTGACGGGAACGACGCGCTGGCCGTCTACCTCACCACGAAGCAGGCTGTCGAAAGAGCCAGGAAGGGCGAAGGCCCTACTCTCATCGAAGCCAAGACCTATCGTCATGGAGGCCACCACATCAATGATCCTGGTTTGTACATGGACCAGAAGGTCCTTGCGGAGTGGAAGGGAAAAGACCCTCTCAAGCTCCTCCGCAGCAAAATAGATAATAAAGCCCAAATGAAAAAAGTTGAAACTCAAGTGGACAAAGACTTGGACGAGGCCATCGAATTTGCCAAGAACAGCCCACAGCCTTCTGTGGAAGAATTCCTGGCCGGGATGCGCAACTTTTGATCCTTCCTAAGAAAGAGGAGTAAACCTATGGCTGAGATGATGTACCGGGAAGCTCTCAACAGAGCCCTGTTTGAGGAAATGGAAAGAGACCCTCTGGTTTTCGTAATGGGAGAAGGCATCGCCGAGCGCGGGGGGTCCTACAAAGTCACGGAAGGGCTGCTCAAGAAGTTCGGCCTTGAAAGAGTGATCGACACGCCGCTGGCCGAGGCAACGTTCACGGGAGCAGGCGTCGGGGCCGCCCTGGTCGGAGCCCGTCCCATTGTTGAAATCCTTTTTGTGGATTTCACGACCATCCCCATGGATATGATCGTCAACCAGGCGGCCAAGTATGAATTCATGTCCGGCGGCCAAGGCCGGGTGCCCATGGTTCTGAGGACACAGGGAGGCGTAGGCAGCGGGATCGCAGCTCAACACTCCCAGAGCCTGGAAGCCATCTTCTATCATATCCCCGGACTGAAGCTGGTGATGCCCTCTTCGCCTCACGATGCGTACGGCCTTTTGAAATCCTCCATTCGCGATGACCATCCGGTCATCTTTATCGAACACAAGCTGCTTTACACGACCAAGGGTGAAGTTCCGGAAAAAGAGTACGTCGTTCCCCTTGGCTCTGCGGACATCAAGCGGAGCGGTGAGGACGTGACCCTCATCACTTACTCCTACATGACCCTCAAGTGTCTCGAAGCCGCACAGCTGCTGGAGAAGGAAGGTATCCGCTGCGAAGTGGTGGACCTAAGAAGTTTGAAGCCCCTTGATAAAGAGACAATCCTCGCTTCCGCAAGAAAGACCGGCAAGGTCATTGTCGTTCACGAAGCGTGCAAGCGCGGGGGCATCGGGGGTGACATTGCCGCCATGATCATGGAAGAGGCCTATGACGACCTCGACGGCCCGGTGGGCCGCATTTGCGGGAAGGACACCCCTGTCCCTTACAACCTTGAGCTGGAAAAAGTCTGTGTTCCGACGGTAGAAGACATTATCGAATGCGTTCTCAAAATCGCCTGATGAGGCCGTTTTCCTTCACCCTGATCCTCCCTCCTGATCCCTTCGAAGGGCAGGAGGCGAGGCGAAACACCAAATCAAATCATTCGGAGTGAGAATTCGCTATGGCAACCAAGATTATCATGCCCCAGGGCGGGCAGCATGTGGAAGAAGGCAGAGTGGTCAAGTGGTTGAAGGCCGAAGGGGATACTGTAAAAAAGGGGGAGCCTGTCTGCGAAGTGGAAACCGAAAAAGTCGTCCTCGAGGTCGAATCCCCTGCGGACGGGGTGCTCCTTAAAATCGTGGTCCCTGCAGGAGAAAAAGTGGCTGTCTTCGCCACCATTGGAATTGTCGGCGCCCCGGGCGAGCAAGTGGATCTTTCAAAATTCGGACCTGAGGAAAAAGAAGAAAAAGGCGTGGACATTTCCGAAATCCGGAAAAGGCTCGCAGCAAAAGAGGCTGGCGGTGAAGCAGGCGTCAAGGCTTCAGGAAGAGCCAAAAAACTGGCCGCAGAAAAAGGAGTGGACCTCTCCGCTGTTCAGGGTACAGGACCGGGAGGCCGGATCGTTGAGGAAGACGTGCTGCGCGCCGCAGAAGAAATCGCCAAGGCCCCTGATGAAGCGGTAATCGGGAAGGTGAGAATCTCGCCGGTGGCCAAGAAGATCGCCGAAGACAAGGGGCTGGATGTTGCCTCCATCCAGGGTACGGGCCCCATGGGCCGGATCATGAAAGAGGACGTGCTCCGTGAGGTGGAGGAGAAGGGCAAGAAACCGGCACCTGTGCCGGGCGCCTTGAAGCAGGTCAAAGAGACCATCCCGATCCGGGGTGTACGCCAGGTGATCTTCGATCGCATGCACCAGAGCCTTCAGCAATCCGCCCAGCTGACAGTGACCCTGGAGGTGAACGCAGCGGAACTCGGCCGGTTCAGGAAAATCCTGGTGGATTCGCATAAGGACAAGAACATCAAGATCTCTTACAATGCCATCCTGGTGAGAGTGATCGGCCGCGCCCTTGAAGAGCACCCCAAAATGAATTCCAGTGTGATTAAAGATGAGATATGGTTGTGGGACTCTGTAAATGTCGGTGTTGCGGTGGATGCTGAACAGGGATTGATTGTGCCCGTGGTGCGTGATGCAAACAAAAAAGATCTCATCGCCATCCAGAAAGATATCGACGACAAGGTGGAGCGAGCGAAGTCCAAAAAGCTGGTGCCCGATGACCTCCAGGGAGGGACCTTCACCCTGACCGGTTTGGGTTTCCTGGACATCGAGGCGTTCACCCCCATCCTGAATCCTCCTGAAGTCGGAATCCTGGGAGTGGGAAAGATCATAGAAAAACCTGTTGTGGAAAACGGGCAGATTGTCGTAGGACAGAGAATGATGCTGAGCCTCACCTTTGACCATCGGATTATTGACGGCGCCGACGGCGCCCGTTTTCTCAAGACCATAAAATCCTACATCGAGACCCCTTATCTCCTGGTTTAGCCTGCCTCAACGCAGGGGGCAGGTAAAAGGACCAGCCATGTATACCAGACGGAGGAGAAGATGTCTGAAGCAAGTTACGACGTGATTCTGTTAGGCGGTGGCGCAGGCGGGGTGCCCACAGCCATTCGGGCTGCTCAACTCGGGGGCCGCGTCGCCGTTGTCGAGAGCGACCAACTCGGCGGGCTTTGCATGAACAGGGCCTGCGTGCCCTTCGGCCACATGCTGGCGGCTTCCCATATCCTCGGAAGCCTTGCGCTGGGCAAGGAAATGGGTCTTGGATTTGCGGAGGTCCAGAAGGACTTCCCTGCGCTCATGAAAAGGCAGAATGAGCTTATCTCTTTCATGAGGCAAGGCGTCAAGAGCCAGCTCAACAAGAAGAAGGTAGACCTCCTGCAGGGCAAAGGAAAGATCACAGGCAAGGGAAAGCTGGAGGTCAACGCTAAGACCTACGATTTCAGAAAGTTGATCCTCGCTACAGGAGCGAGGTGGGTGAAGCCTGATTTCCCCGGCAGTGATGCCGAAGGTGTGATCACCACGGATGAACTACTGGCACGAGAGAAACTTCCAAAGAAAATTCTTCTTTACGGCAACAGTCCCTGGCTCATTTCCATCGCCCAGTTCCTTCACCACTATGGATCCGCAGTCACCCTGGCCGTCCAGGAAAAGGATCTTCTTGCTTCTGAGAGTAAAGTGATCCGGTCCCGCCTTGCCGCCGCTCTCAAGAACCAGGGGATCGCCGTATGGACCGGCGTGGAAATGTCCGGTGTGAAAAAGGAAAAAGACGGGCTTCACTGCTCCCTCAAGATCAAGGATCGGCAGGAGGCTCTCGTGGTTGAATCCGTCCTGAGTTTCCGACGAGGGGCGGCACTTGCGGGCTTGGGGCTCGAAAGCGTAGGCTACAGCAAATCCGGCGACTACATCGCCGTGAACAATCGGATGGAAACAGGTCTTGAGGGCATTTATGCGATCGGCGACGTCTCATCCCCGGAAGACAGGCACTACAGCCATCACTCTTCGAGCGGCGGCATTGTGGCCGCTGAAAATGCCATGGAGCAGAAGAGCACTTACGATCCCAAAAACCTTTGCAGAGTCCTCTTCACCCGGCCCCAGGTCGCCTGTGTGGGTCTCACGAGCAAGGAAGCCAAAGTGGCAGGCTATGATGTCGTTGAAGGTGCTGCCCCCTTTTCCATGAATCCCAAAGGCATGATCCTGACGCAGACCGAAGGAATCGTCGAGGTGGTGGCAGACAAGAAATATGGCGAGGTGCTGGGGATACACTTTATCGGTGAAGGCGCCTCGGAGATGGCAGGGGTCGGGGTGCTTGCGCTCCAGATGGAAGCCACTCTGGAAGACCTTGCCAGGGCGCCCTTTCCGCACCCGACCCTGAATGAATCGCTGGCGGACGCGGCAAGAGAATGCCTGGGAAGGTCCATTTTTCTTCCCTGACCTAACCATACCCCTCCCCCGCTGCCGATCCATTCCCCCCCTGCTACTTTGGATCGGCGGCACAAAAGCCCCCATTCCCCTCAACTCAAGAGGGGAATGGGGGCTTTTTATTCGCGCAGATTCAGCGCGCATCAAGGGAGGGAAGCCGGCCTATCTAGAACGAATTGCAAACTCGTGTAGCCAAGGCGACGCAGTTGAGGTTTTTTCACTTTCTGAGACGCAGCAGAGCCTTGAGGTCTTCCATGTCCTTCGGTCTCCCTGCCGCCTTCTTCATCATGATGAGATCGTCGAGGGAGGCATAGTAGACTTTCTCGTTTCCATAGGCGCCGGAAATTCGATTCTTCCACACCCGATCGAAAGTAATCCCCTGAACAAAAGGGTGGATATCCGTCTCGACGAGATACTGCCTGATAAGAACCTTCTTGGAAAGCAGATCGTCTTCACTGAGATCCGTCACATCATATCCGAATTCTTTGAGGGCTTTCAAAGTGCGGTGGGCGTTTTCGGGTTCTGGACGTATGAAAAGATCTATATCGAGGGTGGCCCGAGCATACCCATGGACGGGAAAAGCTGTCGCTCCGATGATAACGAACTCAACGTTATGAGCGTTTAACAATTTCAAAAGGTTTTCGGTATCCAAGCTCAACCAACCGCTTTAGCATTTCTTTGGACTTCTTCCTCATCATAGTCAAACGCTCTTCGAAGCTTAAAGAGCGCAGATACTCAAGCTCGAATTCAAGTTCCTTCGATTCGTCGTCTTCGGGCAGCTTGAGAATGGATGGCGGTCTGGTCATGCTGAAATACTACACTGTTTCATCCCATAAAACAAGTGGGCGTCGGGGTGCCCGCGCTCCTGACGCAAGACGAGCTTTCCAAGATCGAGCCGGTAGCGTCGGTGGAATGTGATTCCGACCAAACAATACTCAAAGATGAAAACCTCACCACCACTTTCGCAGGGCGCTCTCCTCAGGCGCTCAGAAGGCCCCGGGCACCCCATTTTTGTCCCATCCCCGGAGGCGGTAATACTCGTCGATCATGTATTGAAGCTCCTCCTCGGTCAATTGTTGGCCTGAAGGCAGAGGTTCCTTGTGCAGGCGTTGAGGGAGTCGGTCGTGTTCCGGTTTGAGCCCTTCGCGGATATTGAAGGCCCTGGTCATGTCGGCGATGCGGGAAGCTACCTTTGCGAGTTTTTCTTTTGAAAAGCGCTTCCCTGTGACCAGGTGAATCACGTTTTCAAGCTCCTCCCACGGGTAGAGGTCCCGGAAGAAGCGGCACAGGATCAGCGCATCGAAAAGATTGAGGCGATCTTCATAGTCTATCAACATCGCCGCCTTTCCCTTGATGGCATCCGGGGCAATGAGCCCCGACAACTCCGGTCTGAAAAAGGTCGTCCTCAGGTGACAGGCTCCGCGATCCGATGTCGCATAAGCGAGGCCCATGCCTTTCAGGGTCCTTGGGTCATACCCTGCAGGCTCCAGGCCTTTCACATGGACAGCGATGTCCTCGAGACCCCATACCTTGGAAGCATGCACGATCCCTTCAGCCAGGATGTCTCCGATTCCTTCGCGCCGCGCGATCTTATGAAGAAGTGCTGCCACCCCATCTGCATCACCGTAGTCTATGGGGTAATCGATTTTCTTCCGTGCCGCCGCTTCCATCGTAAAGGCGCAAAGGTTTCCCGCTGAAATCGTATCCAGGCCCAGCCGATCACACAGATCATTGAGGTAGGCGATTTCCCCGAGATCCTCGACCATGCACAAAGCGCCGAAAGCATAGAGGGTCTCGTATTCCGGGCCTTCAATGACCAGCCCTTTGTGTCGTCCGATGGAGATTGTGGTCCTTCGGCCGCAGGCCTGGTAGCATTTGAGGCATGCGCTCGGCTTGACTTGATGGTCCTGATGCAATCGGTCGCCGGAGATTTTCTCCCAGTGATCCACCGAACCCTGGGACCAGTACTTTGAAGGCAAGGCGTTGGCTCTCTGGGTCATCTTTAAAACCATGGTCGTTCCCAGAGCCTTGTATGCTTTGGATGCCGGGTGCTCCACATTCCGCTTCGAAAACTCCTTCGACCAGACGGCAACCCCTTCGGAATCAGCCAGGGGCCTTCTCCGATCCCCTTGGAACACGATCGCCTTCACCAGCTTCGAACCCATGACCGTACCGACACCGGTCCGGCCGGCTGAGCGCCAGTAGTCATTCTCGATGACGGCAAAGCGAACGAGCTTCTCGCCTGCAGGGCCGATGACCACGGCACCCGGCTTTCGAAATCCGGACCTCTCGATGGAGAATCTCTTCTTTGCTTCATCTTCTGTGCGGTAAGTCTCAGCGCCCCACAGATCGCCGGCCTCGAAAAACTCACACCCTTCGGGATGAACAGAGAGAGCTGTCGGCTTTTTTGCTTTGCCCCTGATGACAATTGCGTCGAACCCCGCTGCATCCATTGCCTCCGGAACTCTGCCGCCTGAGTAAGACTCCGAGTAGAACCCTGTTTGCGGGGACTTGGTGAACACCCCATAACGGCTGCTGCCCCACAGGTTGCTCTGGCAAACAGGGCCTGTTGCAAAGATCAGGTGGTTCTCTGCAGAAAGCGGGTCCACTCCAGGCTGGTTCTTCGTCAGGAGCAAATGCGTAGCCAGCCCCTTCCCTCCAAGTACTTGTTCGTAGATTTCCCCAGCAAGCGACTCGATCTCAAAAGATTCCTCTGTTAAGTTAACCGTCAGGATGCGGCCATAGAATCCAAGCATTCGATTCGTCCCCCCTCTTCTTCGCTCTAGGCTCTTTCCTCTACGCTCTTTGCTGACTTTCTTACTTCTGTCTGCGACATCACCTCCAGGACTTTGACCAGGGACGAGTGATCCCAGTCCAATCCGCCCTGGCCGGCAACCGCAGCACACCAATGTGAAGTTCCCCGCGCTTCTGTGCGGGGCATCCTGCCAAGGCGGACAAGCCAAGCGAAGGCGGGTGAACTTCAATCAACATAGAAAAGGCGCTCGCCGATCCGGGGAGCGCCTTCTTTTGTCAAAAAGATTGAGCTAAAGGACGGTAACGTTCACTGCGGTAGGCCCTTTTTTCCCTTCCTCTATCTCGAAGGACACACGATCCCCTTCGTTCAGAGACTTGAAACCGCTTCCTTTGATCCCTGAGAAATGGACGAACACGTCCGGGCCGTTCTCCTGCTTAATGAAGCCGTACCCTTTTTGCTCGTTGAACCACTTGACGGTCCCATCTGCCATAGCGCCAACCTCCTTTCCACGAGATTTTGCTCCAAAATCCAGGTCAACGCCCTGACAAACAGGTACCGTCTTGGCCGTTAAAGACTTGCAAAAAACTCAAATCCAATTTGTTCCTAGAATTTCCAGAGCAATGGCTTAGTATCCTAAAACACTTTGTTTTTGTCAAGAATATAATAGAGGACGATCCTCATGCTCGTCTCATCCTCGAATGAATTTCGAGTCTTTCGAGCGAGAGTTTCACCACGTCCTTCATCTTCTCCTGTTTCTGCATGTAGTCATGGAAAAAAGTTCTGACCTCTTCTTCTCTTCCGAGCCCGGCCACGGGAACCAGAGCCGCAATCACTCTTTCATAAAGGACCGGGTGGAACCGCTCGATCGCCTCGAGATTGGTCTGATACCAGTCCCACAGGGAAGGGATCGCAGCAGGGTTCTCGCTCATGACGCCGATGGGGATAGCCTTGTTCCTGTCCGGCACCTCTTCCAGAACATATCTCTTCACCCGTTCCAGAACTTCCCTGTCTTCGAAACATCCGATGGCGACAAGCATATTCATTCTCTCGTGCTCGCTCTCGGAAGACTTGATTTTTGCCACAAACCACTCAAACTCTTCCCGTCTTCCGCAAGAGGCGCCTACCTGCATCACGCTCTTTTGAATGTCCGGGTGCACCTTTTGATCCTTCAGCAGGAGAGAAAACCGGGTCATGCAGAATTCTTCGGCCTTGCTCGACCCGTAGCGCGCAGCCTGCCAGAGGATCTGATCCCTGAGGATCGAAGTGGTGTGCCTGTCCTCCCGCCCCGGTTCATAACCGATGTTTTCAAGGACCCTCTCGAAAAGAGCTCTTCCAACCGAGGCGACCTTCTGACGGGAATTCTCCATCAGGACGACAAACGCGTGGTGCAGGTTCGCGGCAATGCTGCTGAGCGGCAAAGAGGCTTTTTCATCGGAGTAGCAGGAGAGGAAATCCAGGTAGTCGTCCATCCGGGCCTCTCCTCTCTTCACCATGGCGTAGAGATCGTCCTGGATTCCCCACCGCTCCACAGGCGCAAGCCCCTTCTTTGCTATCAGCTTACCGAGTTCCTCGAGGTTGTTCGTGTCATTGTATCGGACCCTGTAAAAGCCCTTCTGCCCGTCATTGATCTTGTAGGCTACCGCGCCCGCTCCGATATCAAGGACAGCCGTCTTTGCGTCGAGGAGGGTGTCCATCTCTTTGGATTGGCCGTCCCCATAAAACACTCTGACAGAGACGGGAATCAGCCATTCCTGGTCCGACGGGGCATCCAGGTAGGTGAATCTCTGCTGAGTCAATCGCAGGCTGCCCCCCTCTCTTTCTGCGCTCACCATCGGAAACCCGGGCTGCCTGATCCAGTTGGACATCATCTTGCTCACGGGTTGGGCAGAGACCTCTTCAAGCGCATCCCACATGTCACGGCTTGAAGCGCAGCGGTACTGAAATTTGTTGAGGTAGAGGCCAAGACCATCCCTGAAGGCCTTGCTTCCCACATACCCCTCCACCTGTCTAAGAACGCTTCCCCCTTTATTGTAGATGATGGGAGCAGTGCTTGCATTGATCACCACATGATCCCCTCCGGGGATCTCCATGGAGAAGGTCTCCTGGAGCGCATCCCTGTCTAAGGCGACCTGGGTCTGCCCCTGCAGAAATTGCTCCCACACGTCCCATTCCGGGTAGTAGTGATCCACCACCCCGTAGCCGAAATAGGTCGCAACGCTCTCGTTGAGCCAAAGATACTTCCAGTCCTCCGGAGTCACGAGATTTCCGAACCACTGGTGAGCCAGTTCATGGGCAATCACCACGCACATCCTCTCTTCTCCTGCCATGGAGGTTTTCTCCGGGTCATGAAGCACAAGGTTTTCCCTGAAGGTGATGGCTCCCCAGTTTTCCATGGCTCCAAAGGCAAAATCTGCAACAGCGATGAGATCGAGCTTGGATAGAGGATACTTAATGCCGTAGTACTCTTCGCAGTAGGTCAGAGCCTTGCGCAGGAACTCCAGGCTGTACCTTCCCTGCTGCGCTTTCCCCGGTACGGCGGCGACCCGAATCAGAACCTCTCCTGGATCTTGTATGAATTCGAACTCGCCGGCTCCAAAGAACACGAGGTAGGTAGACATTCTGGGCGTTCGTTCGAAACGAACCAGCTTCCGGCCGTCCGCCACGATTTTCTCTTCAGCGATAGCCGTGTTGGATATCGCGGTAAGACCCCCATCCATAATCATCTCCACTTCGAAGGTGGCTTTCATCGCAGGATGATCAAAACAGGGGAACGCCCTCCTCGCGTCGCTCTCTTCGAACTGCGTCACCGCCGCATATCGTTCTTTGTCGTCCCGGACATAGCGGCTTCTGTAGAAGCCGGCCATCCGGTTGTTGATCTCTCCCACGTAATCGATGAGCAGGGACGTCTCGCCGGACACGGGTCGGGGAAAAAGGATTTTCAATTCCTCTTTCTTCGGATCAACGGAGAACCCGCAAACTTCCTCCTGCCCCTCCCTCACGAGAGTGCACTTCCAGATCGCCAGGTCCAGGATGTTGAGGGAGACCTCCGAGGCGGGCGCAGGAACCTCAAGATGCAGTTCCAGTTTCCCGGTAAACTGGAATTTCGAGAGATCCGGTTCCAGGTGGATTCTATAGTGAATGGGTCTGACGCCGCTCATCTGTTCCTCCTTAATCTCTGTACTTAGAGGGACCTTCGGTGACGCCTTGGATCTTCAGGTCCTTGAGGATCATCATGGTGGAGGTCCCGTGGGCAAGCAGAGTCCCCTCCTCGTTCAGGATACTCGATTCCCCCAGACAGAGCGTCTTTCCGACCCTCAAGCTTTTACCCCTCGCAATCATGCGGCCCGCGGAAAGAGGGGCAAGGTAGTTGAGTTTCAGTTCAACGGTGGTCATGCCGAGTTCCTCAGGGATTTGGGTGTACACCGCCCAGAATGCTGCAGCATCGATCAAAGAGGCGAAGACACCGCCGTGCACCAGACCGAAGGGTTGAAGATGCTTTTCCTGAACCAGAATCTCAAGCAGGGATTCACCCCAGCTCAGTCCCTTCAGCACGATGGAGAGAAGCGAAAAGTAGGGGCATGAGTTAACCTCCCTCCTGACCGCCTCGACATATTCCGGACTCAGATTTCGCACGCTTTTCCCCCTTTCACTCCAAACCGCCACTTCCGAACACGTTATCATTATCTTTTTGTAGCGATCATTTCAATAGGTTATGATAGAGGGCACCGAGGAGGCCACCATGGAAGAACCCTCTGAGCGCTACGCGATTACGGTCGGAGATGCCGGTTTAGAGATTCGCAACAGTGAAGGGAAAAGCCTGAGCTTCACTGCGGCAGAAGCCCTGATGCTTCTCGACATCCTGAAAAACGAAGAGGAGAAGCTCAGATCAGTGGCAGAAAAAGCCTCTCCCCTGCCGGTTCATATTCGAATCTGAAATCAGTTCACCCTCAAGAAACCCAGCGAAAAGGCGATGAGAAACTGGCCGGCATAGTACATGGGAAGCCCTACAAGTCGGTTGACGAATTCGTTTTTCATGAAACGGTCCCTGGCCACAAAGACATCGGACAAGTAGAAAGCCACAGCTCCTGCAAAAGCCATGACCCTCCCGGAAAGGCTGAAATCAGCAGCCCCCAGGAGCGACGAGGCTGCACAGACCATGACGGTGATCACCACCATGTACCCGATGACCGGGCCTTTCATTTTCCCGAGATGGGATCTAAGCCACCTGTAGACCAGGAAGCTGATCGCTCCTGCCAAAACAAGGCTCACCCAGGTCCATCCGCTGAACCCCGCAACGGAGAAAAACCCGATCACGTAGAACACGTGCCCCACCAGAAAAGAAACCAGCCCCAGCATGAAGGCTTTCTTCTGCGGGAGCGCAAGAAACACATCGCCCCCGAGGCAGAAGACCAACCCGGTGACCACGAACCCGAAATAAGGACTCAGAGGATCTTGTTGGACGACGGCGGCAAGAATGAAGAGCAATGAAACACAGCCTTTGGTGGGCACAAGACCCGTGCGGTTTTGCGTTTTTTCAAAATTGAGGACAGCGCAGAGGAGGACAAAGGCTACAATCAGAATCAGGGCGGATGTCATGAACCCTCCATGTATTGAAGGTTTCCGGGCTTCGAGGATCCTTCCGGACCGGCTACTTTTTTCTTGGCTATTCTCCGCAATATCCTTACTATCATGCCTTTTGCAAGCAAAAATCCGGCAAATCCCTCCTGACCTCCTTTTAAAAAAGGGAGGAACTTCCCCTCTTTGATAAAGAGGGGTTAGGGGAGATTTTAAGGGTTGTAAACACCTCCGATGACAACCGCAGAGAATACAAAACTCAGTCCCACATGCGTCGGAACCCTCCAGATGACCGCCGGAGCGGTCATGCTCAGCTTTTCCGCGGTCTTCGTCAAGTGGGCTCACGTGGGCCCCACGGCGTCAGGATTCTACCGCATGTTCTTCGGCGCTCTCATTCTTTTGGGTGCAGTCCTTATAAGGAAGGAACGCCTCTTCCACGGTTCTCATCATTTGAAGATAGTGTTCATCTGCGGGCTCCTGTTTGCCCTGGACATCACGTTGTGGCATCGCAGCATCCATTTCATCGGTCCCGGGCTCGCAACTCTCATGGCGAACTTCCAAGTCTTCTTTCTTGCCCTTTTCGGCATGACCATTCTCAAAGAAAAATCCAACTGGAAGTTTTTTGTCGCTGTACCGACGGCTATCTTTGGCCTCTATCTGATCGTGGCGCCCAACTGGAATGCACTGGGAGGGGAATACAGAGCAGGGGTGACGCTGGCGCTCCTCGCAGCGATCTCCTATGCCGGCTACATTCTGGCGCTGCGAAACTTCCAGTCCAAATTCACTGTCTCAGCCTTCTCCACCATCGGCCTTATCGCTTTGATCACCGCCTTCATACTGGCTGTGGAAGCTGTAGCAATCAATGAGTCCTTCGTGATTCCCGACCTCCAGAGCTGGTTTGCCTTATTGGGATACGGGCTTTTTTCTCAGGTTCTGGGCTGGGTGTTCATTTCCAAAGGGTTGCCGAAAATAGAAGCGTCCAGGGCAGGGCTCATCCTGCTTCTTCAGCCCACCTTTGCCTTTGTCTGGGACATCCTCTTCTTCAACCGCGCCACCACCTGGCTCGAACTGTCAGGAGCCCTCATGGCCCTGTTCGCCATCTACATGGGAGTGACAGCCAAAAAAGTGCAGTTGGCCAAAAAAATTGAATGACCAAAAGGATCGGAATCCTCTAAAATGCCCTCGATTATTCACGCTCCCGCGACAGAGGCGTGCCCCGGAGGACAGGGTGCAGGATCTCCTTTCGTCATGCCCGCGCAGGCGGGCATCCAGGGGTTTTCAAAGCTCTCTGGATTCCCGTCTTCGCAGGAATGACAGCGTGAACCCGTTGGGCATTTAGACGATGCCCGGCGATGAGGACTTCACAATTTCATCTCTTTTTCGGGAGATAACCTATGAACCAAATTGACTTGAATTCCGACATAGGAGAGAGCTTCGGCAATTACAAACTCGGGCTGGATGAAGCGGTCATTCCTCTGATCACCTCAGCCAACATCGCCTGCGGATTTCACGCGGGCGATCCTTCGGTCATGAGGAAGACGATCTCTCTTGCCAAGCAGCACGGCGTTGCCCCGGGCGCCCATCCGGGATTCCCTGATCTGATGGGCTTCGGCCGCCGCAACATGGATGCCTCTCTGAACGAGATCAAAGATTACATTGCCTATCAGGTGGGGGCGCTCCACGCCTTTGCCGCCATGGAGGGTTTGAAACTCCAGCACGTGAAACCTCACGGTGCTCTCTACAATATGGCGGTGAAGAATTCGGCCATCTGGGAAGCCGTTGCAGAGGTTCTTGCGGGGGTCGATCGGGATTTGATCCTCGTTGTCCTTGCCGGATCGAACAGAAAAGAGCTTAAGTCCATCGGATCCCGTTTCGGCATCCGCATCGTCTTCGAATTCTTTGCAGACAGAGCTTACAATCCGGACGGGTCCCTGGTCTCCAGGCGGGAGCCGGGAGCGGTGATCCATGATCAGGAACTGGCTGCTCGCCGGATTCTCAAGCTGGTGAAAGAGGGGAAGGTTGTGGCTGTGGATGGAACAGAGATCGAGCTAGCTGCAGAAACCATCTGCGTGCACGGAGACAACCCCACGGCCGTGATGCTCACGAAGAAGATCAGGGAGACCTTGCTGGTCTCGGGGATCGATGTAAAGCCCATGGGAAGCTTTCTGTGAGCTCCGATTCCCCCTCCCCTAGCCCCTCCCGCCAAGGGAGGGGAAAAATTGGTGGGGGGTGGGCAGTTGTCCTTCAGGTGTCCTTATGCTTTACGAGCCGCCAGTTTTTCGCCTGATGGGAGATCGAGCTCTCCTGGTCGAGCTTGGAGATCAGATCAGCCCATCCATAAACGAAAAGGTGAGAGAGCTTTTCCTCAAACTGGACCGCCACCCCATGGAAGGCGTAGTGGAGTTGGTCCCCAGTTATCGATCGCTCATGATCGTCTGTGACCCGCTGAGCACAGGAATAGATCACCTTCGAGAGGCAATTCTCCAACTGCACCAAGCCACGGACCCATCCCTTGTCCCGGAGCCGAAAACCTTGAGCGTTCCCGTCGTCTATGGCGGTGAATTCGGCCCTGACCTCGAGTGGGTGGCCGATTATCACAAGATTTCCCCGGAGGAAGTCATCAGGCTCCACATTGGAACGACTTACCGGGTGTACATGATCGGCTTTACTCCGGGCTACCCCTATCTCGGAGAGTTGCCTGAAGCGCTCGCCACTCCGAGAAGAAAAACCCCTCGCACGGCCGTGCCTCAGGGCTCCGTTGCCATTGCCCAGAGGCAGTCCGGGATTTATCCCGTGCAGAGCCCTGGGGGCTGGCATATCCTGGGGTGGACTCCCATTAAACTTTTTGACGCCAGGCAGTGGCCGCCCACTCCTCTGGAGATGGGCGACCGGGTCAGGTTCTTCCCCATTCAGAAAGAGGACATTCCCCGTTGGACATCATCGAAAGCCTAGAAATCCTTTCTCCAGGGCCCCTGACCACTGTCCAGGATCTGGGGAGATACGGTTTCGGTCGTTACGGAGTTCCTCCAAGCGGCGCCCTTGATTCCTTCTCCTTGCGGGTGGCCAATCTTCTTGTAGGTAACCCTGAAGCAGAAGCGGGAATCGAAATCATTCTCATGGGTCTCAAGGTGCGCTTTCTCACGGATCTCGTTGTGGCCCTGTGCGGTGGGGATCTCCAACCTCATGTGAATGAAAAGCCCTTTGAGATGTGGCGCTCTCAGATCGTCAGGAAAGGGGACACCCTGTTTCTCAAAGCACCCAGAACCGGTTGCAGGGCTTATCTTGCCCTTGGGGGAGGCATCAATCTTGCGCCGGTTCTCGCTAGCAAATCAACCAATCTGGCGTCCAGGTTCGGCGGTTACGAGGGGAGAGCTCTCAGGAAAGGCGATGTCCTCTTCTCTGCAGCCCCGGAACAGCATTTCCAGAATGCAGGAAAGATCTTCACATCCCAAGGGAGGCCATCCTACACAGGGAATTGGCATCTGAGAGTGCTCCTCGGACCTCAAGATCAGGATTTCCCGGAGGAATCAAAAAGAGTGTTTCTCGATTCTTTCTTTACGGTTTCAACGCAATCCGACCGAACCGGCATTCGACTCTTCGGGCCCGCGCTTCATCGTAAGAAAGACCTGGGAGATTCCATTATCTCCGAGGGTATTGTGCCCGGAGCGATTCAGGTTCCCGGAGACGGCCAACCCATTATTCTTCTTGTGGAGACCATCACCGGCGGCTACAGGAAAATTGCCACCGTGATCAGTGCAGACCTTCCTCTCCTAGGCCAGATCAAGCCCGGCGATCAAGTAAGATGCCAAGAGGTTTCCGTGACAGAAGCGAGGACGGCACTCCAGGAACGTGAGAACCATATCCATCTGCTCAAGAAAAACTCAGGCTGATCGTCTCCACCCCTTCGAAACTCTTCTTTTTTTTCCATCAAAGCCCACAATAATTCGTTATCATCAAAATCTTCCAGTCTAGTCTTTACATCGATCGCTTCTAGAGTTATAGAGATGCACGGGTTTAGGGGAATCGAGAGGATGAAGGGGATATGAAATTCATCAAGAGAGATACGGACTTCTTTGAGATTTTTGACAACATGGGGAAAAACCTGCTCCGCGCGTCAGAAAAGCTTGTCGAATTCTTTGAGGATTTCGACGGCATGGAGGCCAAGACCAAAGAGATCCACGACCTTGAGCACGATAACGATATGCTCACCCATGAGGTGATTCGAAAACTCAACCAAACCTTTCTCACCCCTATCGACAGGGAAGACATTCACTCCCTGGCTTCGAGAATGGACGACATTCTGGACCTCATGTGGGGCGCTGCGCAGAGAGCACAGCTCTTCAAGCTCAAGGAATCGACGAAAGAAGCGGCTGACCTGGCCAAGACCCTTGCCAGGATGATCGAGCTTGTCTACAAGACCTTCAATTACCTGAGAGAGAAGAAATATCCCTATATTCAGGACCTGTGCGTCGAGATCCACGGACTGGAAAACCAGGGCGACGAGATCTTCAGGGCCACTTTGGGAAAGATGTTTGACGAGATGAAGGATCCCATCCTCATCATCAAGTGGAAAGAAATCTACGAAAATCTAGAAAACGCGACCGACTGCTGCGAAGACGTTGCGAACATCCTTGAGTCCATCGTTCTAAAATATGCATGAGATTATTCTGTTCATTGTCTTTCTGGCGATCATCTTCGAGATCAGCAACGGCTGGAACGACTCTGCCAACGCTATTGCCACCGTGGTCTCAACGCGGGTGCTCTCCCCTTTCAAGGCCGTGGCCCTGGCCGCCTGCATGAACGTGCTCGGGGCTTTCGCCTCTACGGAAGTGGCCAAAACCATCGGCGAGGGAGTTGTGCGTCCTGAGGCCGTGACCAACATGGTCGTTGTTGCGGCCCTGGGGACCTCATTTCTCTGGAACGCCACATTGACCCGGATGGGACTGCCCATCAGCTGCTCCCACGCCCTGATCGGCGCCCTCATGGGGGCCTCGGTGGCTTACGGAGGCATCGCCATATTGAATTTTGAGGGTCTCAAGAAAATCTTTCTCTCCCTTATGATCTCCCCGGCCATAGGAGTGCTTCTCGGCTATCTCGTCATGAAATTCCTGCTCAAGTTTTTCGGTGCCTATTCCCCTGGAACGCTTAACAGGACTTTTGGCCGATTTCAGCTCATCTCCTCAGCGTTTATGGCCTTCAGCCACGGATCCAACGATGCACAGAAAGGCATGGGCATTATCACCCTGGCTCTGGTGAGCGACGGCCTGCTCACTTCGTTGGAGGTGCCATTCTGGGTGATCCTCACCTGTGCGACAGCCATGGGGCTGGGGACCGCCATGGGAGGGTGGCGCGTCATCAAGACGCTCGGCGTGAACATGCTGAAGCTGGAGCCCATTCATGGGTTTGCCGCAGAGACGACCGCCGCTGTGACGATCATCGTTTCAAGCCACTATGGCCTTCCCGTCAGCACGACGCACGTCATCGCCACCTCCATCATGGGAGTCGGGGCGACCAAGAGGTTTTCTGCGGTTCGGTGGGGGCTTGCAGGCAAAATTGTGACGGCCTGGGTCTTCACCCTGCCGATCTGTTTTGTTGTGGGATGGGTGATGGGGGAGCTTTTGCTCCACATGTAACGCTTCCACCGAGGAATGCAGATCTCCCTTAACCCTGTTACCGCGGAATCAATAGGACCGTTACCATTTTCATTCGGCTATCCCGCTAAGAACCCTACAGATTGACTTTTTCCTCTTACTCCAGTAATAGTTCAGCCAGCTTAGATCCTGAGAAACTTATTTCCGTTTTGCTCCATCACGCCTAGCGAAACAGGGAGATCTTTAGTTGAAGATCATTATTGTCGGAGCCGGCGAGGTCGGCTATCACATTTCTCAAAAGCTCTCCGAAGAGAACCAGGAAGTCTTCCTTATTGACAAAGACCCGGAAAAGATCAAAAGGATCACGGAAAACCTAGATGTTCAGGCCATCCTTGGATCAGGAACGAGCCCGAAAACACTGAGGTCCTCAGGCATCAAAGAGGCCGACATGCTGGTCGCCGCAACGGACAGTGATGAGGTCAATCTCTTTTCCTGTTTGCTCGCAAGAAACCTCAATCCTTACATCCTCAAGGTCGCCCGGGTGCGAAGTCCGGAGTACCTGGAAGAAAAAGAACTCTTCAGCCAGGATTTCCTCGGGGTGGATCGAATCATCAATCCCGTAACGGCCATGGTCGAGCAGATTCGAAGTCTCATGATGGTGCCGGGAGCCTCGGATGTAGTGGATTTTGAAGAGGGACGGGTCAAGCTGATCGGTGTTACCGTCAAACCGGATTCTCCTTTTGTGGATCGCCCGCTGCTTTCTTTCAGGGGAGTGGAAGGGAAGGTCCTTGTGGGAGCTATCGTACGCGGTGAGCAGGTTTCCATTCCCAGGGGAGAAGACACCATTCGAGCCAACGACCTCGTCTACCTCGTGGTAAAGGGCAATGACGTGCCCTACGAATTTGGGTTCTTTCGAGAGGGAGAGAAGGAAGGGGGCAGGGTCATCATTGTGGGCGGTGGAGTGACGGGGTCCGCCCTGGCCAGCGCGCTTGAGCTAACGAAGATGAACGTCAAGGTGATTGAAAAAGACGCGCAGAAGTGCACGGTTCTGTCCGAAAAGCTGAAAAAAGCCATTGTCCTGCATGGGGACGGCACGGACAAGGATCTCCTGCAGGAGGAGAACATCAGGGACGTCGATTTCATGGTCGCCGTCACAGGAGACGAGGAGAACAATGTGCTCATTTCACTTCTGGCCAAAGGGCTGGGAGCGAAGAAAACGATTACAAGAATCAACAAGCTGAGCTACATCCCCCTGGTGTCCGCGATCGGGATAGACACGGTGGTCAGCACAAGGCTGTCCGCGGTCAGGGCTATTCTCCGCTTCATCCGAAAGGGAAGGATCATTTCGGCGGTGCCCTTGAAGGGCGAGCATGCAGAGGCGATTGAGGCCGAGGCTCTTGAGACATCGGACATTGTGAATGTGCCCCTTTCCCAGGTGAAATTCCCGAAAGGGGCTCTGGTAGGGGCCATTGTGCGGGGAGAGGAAATCATCATTCCTCGCGGGGACAGCATTATAAGGCCCAAGGATCGCCTGATCATTCTGGCGCTTCAGAAAGTGGTACCCAAACTGGAAAAGCTCCTCACGGTGAAACTGGATTTCTTCTGATGCACCTTCGACGTGTCTTACGCCTCATCGGAGTTCTTGTTTTTTTCCTGGGCCTGTCCATGGCCCTCGCTCTTCTTGTCTCCATCCTCTACAACGAGCCGAGCGCTTTGGATTTAGCCGTCTCTATGGGGATCACCTGCGGTGCAGGGTTGATCCTGTTTCTGGCCACAAAAGGAGAAGAACTTTCTCACCTCAGCCACCGGGACGGTGTGGCCATCGTGACGTTAGGATGGTTTATCGCCGGAGCGGTCGGAGCCCTTCCCTTTCTCATTTCCGGATCCATCGACAACTTCACGGATGCCTGCTTTGAATCTGTCTCCGGTTTTACCACCACGGGGGCATCCATCCTGAGTGATATAGAGAAGCTTCCCAAGGGCATCCTCATGTGGAGGAGTATCATCCAGTGGCTGGGAGGAATGGGAATTATCGTCCTTTCCATAGCCATCCTTCCCTTCTTGGGCATCGGCGGGATGCAACTCTACAAGGCGGAAGTACCGAGTCCTGTGGTCGACAAACTCAAGCCGAGGATTTCCGACACCGCCAAAGTGCTTTGGAAGGTTTACATCCTGCTCACGGTGATCCAGATTCTTCTTCTCTTGGGCGGAGGCATGTCCCTTTTCGACTCGGTGTGCCACACCTTCTGCACCATGCCGACCGGCGGGTTCTCCCCACTGAACAAGAGCATTGCTCACTATGACAGCCCTTATTTCGACGGGGTGATCATCGTGTTCATGGTCCTGGCAGCGATCAACTTCTCTCTCCACTATCGCCTGCTGAAAGGAGAGGTGGCTGTCTTTGGCAAGGATCCGGAGTGCCGCGTATTCCTGATCTTGGTTGGGATTCTCACTCTCCTGGTCACGCTGGACATTTATGGGAGCGTGTATCCTTCGCTGACCCAAGCCTTCCGCTATGCGGCATTCCAGGTCAGCTCCCTGATCACGACCACGGGATTTGTCACAGCGGATTACGACACCTGGCCGTCCTTGTCCAAGTGCCTTCTGGTTCTCTCCATGTTTTTCGGGGGAATGGCCGGATCAACCGGCGGTGGGATCAAGACCGTGAGACTGATTGTGATGGCCAAGCACGCCTACGAAGAGGTGTTCAGGATCATTCACCCCCATGCGGTCCGGGCGGTCAAACTGGGAGGGAAACCGGTTCCCGCAGATGTCCTGAGCAGCATCTGGGGGTTCTTTTTCCTTTACCTGACCATCTACATGATCTCTGCTGTTATTCTTGCCTCTTTAGGCCTGGACCCGATTTCGGCGTTCTCCGCAGTGGCGGCCTGTATCTTCAATGTGGGCCCGGGCCTTGGGTCGGTAGGGCCCACTCAGAACTACCTCGCTGTGCCCTTCCTAGGCAAATGGGTGCTCATCACCGGCATGATCCTGGGGCGCCTCGAGATCTACACCGTGATTGTCTTGTTCATGCCCGAATACTGGCGCAAGTAAAAAGCCAAGTGAATTCATAAGCCCAGGAAGACAGACCTGAACATGTCGCTTGCGAGGAGGTCCGCTCCCGTCCCCTCCCCGACAATTCTGCCGGTTTGAAGGACGTACCCTCTGTCCGCAAGATCAAGAGCCTCGCGAACGTTCTGCTCCACCAGCAGGATGGTCATTCCCGTCTGCTTCAAGCGCCGAACCGTGTCCAGCACTTCATCGACCAGGATGGGAGCGAGCCCCAGGGAAGGCTCATCGAGCATGAGGATCTTCGGGTTGGACATGAGCCCGCGGCCGATAGCGACCATTTGCTGCTCGCCTCCCGACAGAGTCGATGCCGCCTGTCCGCGCCGCTTGCTCAAGGGAGCAAACAGATTGTAGACGAACTCAAGGTTCTTTTGAATCTGGGCCTGATCGTGGAGCACGTAAGCCCCCAGGAGAAGGTTTTCTTCCACGGAAAGGGGCTTGAAAAGCATTTTCTCTTCTGGCACGTAAACGATGCCCAGGTGAACGATCTCCTCGGTTCTGAGCCTGTGTATTTCTTTGCCCACGAAGACAATTCGTCCGTCGAAAACGGGCTGTGTCCCCATGACGGCCCTTAGAACGGTTGATTTCCCGGCACCGTTGGCCCCTACCACGCAAACCGTCTCGCTCGCGTTCACGCTCAAGGAGACTCCCTGGAGCACCGGCAGCCCGGAATAGCGGACTCGAATGCCGTCAATCTTGAGAATCGCGTCAGACATCAATCAATCCTGCCCTTCTCTCTCACATACCTTTCCCCGAGATAGGCCTTGATGACCCGTGGGTTCTTTGCGATCTCCTGCGGAGTTCCTTCCGCGATTTTTTCACCATAGTCCAGCACGATCAGGCGATCGCTGACGTTCATGACGAGTTCCATGACGTGTTCGATCAACATGACGGTGACGCCCATGTCGTCATGAATGTGACGGATGCTTCCCATGATCTCTTCTATCTCCGCAGGGTTCAGACCTGCGGCCACCTCGTCCAGAAGCAGCATCTTCGGCTCCGTACCCAGCGCCGTCGCCATGGTCACGCGTTTCTGCGCAGGCACAGGAAGCTCTCGAACCATGGAATCGGAAAGATCCTGCAGCTTGAGCTCTTTGAGGATTTTGCGTGCTTTATCTCTGGCTGCACTTCGCGATCCCCTGTGCATGAAGCACCCCACCATCACGTTTTCCTCCACCGTGAGGTCACCGGAGGCCACGTAAACCTGAAAAGTTCTGGCGATCCCTCGCCGTGCCACATCATGAGCTTTCAACAGCGTGATGTCTTCACCCTCAAAAAGAATGCGGCCGAAAGTGACCGGATAATGGCCGGAGATGCAGTTGAAGAGCGTGGTCTTTCCGGCCCCGTTGGGACCGATGAGACCGACGAGCTCTTTCCTCTCCAGAGAGAAAGAGATGCCGTCGTTCGCCCTCAGGCCCCCAAAGGCCTTGGTCAGCTTTTCAATCTCCAGGAAAGCCATTATCTCCTCTTTCTCCTCCTCGCTTTCTCCACGATGCCCCAGATCCCTCTGGGTTCGAAGGCAGAGATGATCATGATGATGAGGGCATAGAGGATGAGGTCGATACCGACCAGTCCTGCCGCAGCGCCAAGCCACTCCTTCAAATAGCTCTTCAAGGGGATCAGGACTCCGGCGCCGATGATCGGTCCCCACAGCGACCCGGCCCCGCCCAGCATGGCCATGAGGGCAATCAGGATGGAGATGTCGAGACTCATGGTGTCTTCAGGCTCGATGTTCTTGACGTAGCAGGCGTGGAAGGAGCCCACGACGCTCACAAAAGCCGTGGCAATCGCATAGGTCTTGATCTTGGCCCAGTGGACATTGATCCCGAGGGATCGCGCCACGTCCTCGTTGTCCTTGATGCAGCGCAGCTGAAAGCCCAGCCGGGACTTGCGAAACCAGTTGAGGTAAAAGATGCCGACGAAGAAAAACGCAAGAATCACATAGTAGTAGTAGACGTCTTCCTTGAAGATGAGCCTCAGGAAATCCGGCGGCTGGTACTTGATGGGGGAGATCCCGAGCCCGCGAGCCGCTCCAACAAAGTTCCACACCTCGAAGATGTCCTTGAGCACCAGGGACGTGGCAATGGTGGCGATGGCGAAGTAGTGGCCTTTGAGGCGAAAGAGGGGGTAGCCGATGATGAAGGACCACAGGACCGACAGCCCCATGCCTACGGGCATGGAGAACCAGAAGGGAATGTCCCACCGAATGAGCATCACCGCCGTGGTGTAAGCGCCGATGCCCACGTATTGGGCTTTCCCGAGATCCACCTGCCCCCCGTACCCGCCGATGGTGTTCCACCCCATCCCATAGATGGAAAACATGAGGAACTGGATCAGGGTGGCCATGGTGAAGGAAGAATGGGGGAAGAGAGGAAACACGATGAACAAAAGGCCGAGAGACCCTGCGATCACGAGATCGATGCGGGGCAAATCGGAGAAATCAAAGGCGTTCCTTATTGCTTCCACCCGAAGAGCCCCCGAGGCCGCACCACCATGATCACGAAGTAGGCGGCGTAGATCCACATGTACTTCAAGGAGGTCATGGGAATCTGACCCATCCAGTCCGAGTCTGTCAGGTACGTGAAGAAATCCCAGATGCCCGGGATTTCCATGATGAGTCCTACTACCAGGCCTGCGAAGAAAGCGCCGGGCACACTTCCGAAACCGCCCAGGGCCACCACGGCAAAAGCGATCATGGTGAAGAGAAGCCCCACAAAGGGATTCACGGACCAGAAGTTCACGATCAGAGCGCCCGCGATCGTCACGGTCGCGCCTCCGATGCCCCACGCCAGGGTGTTCATGCGCTCGGTGGGGATGCCCATGTATCGGGCGCCCTGGCCGTTGAGGGCCGTGGCCGTGAGGGCTTTTCCCACCTTGGTCCTGTTCATGAGCAGCCACACGGCAAGGAAGGAACCCACGGAAAGAGCGGCAGCCGCAAGCTTCGTGGCCGGGATGATGATCCCCATGCCCACGTCAAAACTCCTGCCTACCAGGATGCCGTGGTGAAGGGCTCGGTCTTCCGACCCGAAAATAAGGAGGCTCAGATTTCTCAGGAAGAGCATGAGGCCGAAGGTCCCGAGGAGCTGCGCCACCATGGGCCCCCGCAGAAGGAATTTGACAAATCCGGAATAGCACAGCACTCCGAGAAGGAACCCGACGACCGCTGCCACGGGCAGGGTGAAGAGGGGGTCCACTCCGGCAAACTGGGCCGTGAGCAGCCCCGTGTACATGCCGATCATCAGGAACTCGCCATGGGCGAAATTGACAATGTCCATGACGCCGAAAATGATGGTCAACCCAAGGGCAACCAAGGCAATGACCATCCCCAGCAGCAGCCCCGAAGAGATGGCTCCTAAGAGTATTTCCAAGACTAGAACCCCTTCAACGGATAAATCAGGTTGGCTGTGGCCACGTCAAAGGGGTAGGCGATCTCCAAGGTGATGTTGCCGTCTTTGTCTTTCTGGTACTGGCCGATCATGCCTGTGCCCAGTTCATTCTGGCCGAGGTCCTCGCCGGTGGTGGCGAACTTGATCCCTGACCAGGGCACGATGAGCTGGTCTCCCGCGATCTTGATCGTGTTGCACGCTTTCTGGATGTCGGCAGGCTTTGTGGAGCCGGCTTTCTCCAGGACCTCGACCCAAGTCTGAAGCCCCGTGAATGCCCTTGCCGAGGCGCCGCTGAAGTCCCTGCCTGTCTTCTCCTTGTAAAAGGCATTGACCTCTCCGGCCACCTTCTTGACTTGCGCGACTTTGGGAAGGAACACGGTTCGCGTCAAAACGCCCACGATGTCATCCCTCAAGGTGTCTCTGAATTCAGGAGCCTCGAAACCGGCGTTCTGTCCCCAGATGAGTTTTGGCTGAGCCTTCTGTGCCTTCAGGGTTTTCATCATGAGGATCGCGTCCGACGCGTAGGAGGCAAAGAGCATGGCGTCGGGTTTCACGGCCTTCAGGGAACCCACCTCACTGGAAAGGTCTGTGGACTTGGCTGCGTAAAGAATCGACTTTTTCACTTTGAAACCGTAGGTTTTCGCCATTGTTTCGATCACTTCGGAAACATTGGAGCCCCACTCGGTTTTTTCGCAGGCCGTGGCGAGATCATCGATATCTGCCTTCTTGACCGCTTTCACTCCCTTGGCCTTGCCTTCTGTCAAGCCCTTCAGGAATTCGAAGAGGTCCTTCGTGAACGTCACATCGTGAGGGGTGGTTCGCCAGAACCATTTGAAGCCCTGCTTGGTGAGACCGGGGGAGGTAGAGGAGTCGTTGATCATGGGTACGCCGTACTGCTCGCAAACCGCGCTCACGGTTTTGGTCACGGCACTGTGGTAACAGCCCAGGATCCCCACCACCTTGTCATCGAGGATCAGCTTCTTGGCCAGGTCCGCACCCAGCGTGGGGTTGCCTTCGTGATCCTTGAAGATCAGCTCAATCGGCGCACCTCCAAGGCTCTTGATCCCCGTGTTCTTCGCCATGTTCATCGAGATGTTGGGATACGCTTTGTTGGCAATCTCGAGGGCAAGCTCAGCGCCCGCCCGCAGCTCGCGACCCTCCGCTGCTGCACCGCCTGTGAGAGGATAAATCACACCGATTTTGATGGGCTCAGCCGCTTGAACAACGGCCGGAACCAGTAACGAAGTGATTGCGAGAAACCCAAGAACAATGCTCCCCAGTCTCATTATTCCTTTCATGATTTCACCTCCATCTAAGGGCCAAAGGGTTTGTAATGAAGACATGCTTGTCAAAGATGGGAATTAATTGCGAGTGGCTGGAAATATAGAGTAAACCCTTGCTCAAGTCAAGACTTGATGCGTCCGTGAAAAATCGGGAAACGCCCTTTCCCGTCATTCCCGTGAAGACGGGAATCCAGGAGATTGAAGAAGTTCTGGACTCCCGCCTCCGCGGGGGTGACGACCATGAAGGCTTCTTGCCATGAAAATGCGTTCGTAGGGCACACGTGAAGAGCAGATCGACTGCTTGCCGCTCATCAAAGGATCGTCAGGTCTTCGTCTTTTAGATCGGAAACAAACATGTGGCCCGGCGCATGCGTGATCACAAGAGGAAGCCGCGCCGAGGTGGCGGCCAGAGCCGAGGTCACGCCGCAGGCCCAGAACACCGGGATCTCATCCTGCCGGATGGTGACCGGGTCTCCGAACTCGGGACGATTCAGATCCTTGATTCCTATTTTCTCGGGAGCCCCGAGATGAACGGGCGCGCCGTGAGTGAGATGGAACCGGGTCGTCACCTGGGTCGCCCGCACAGCCTGTTGAGGGGTGAGAGGCCGCATGCTGACCACCAGAGGGGATGTAAAAGGCCCGGCGGGCGCACAGGTCCTGTTGGTGATATACATGGAGACATTCTTTCCTTCCTCGATATTCCTGATGGGAAGGCCTGAAGCGAGCATGGCGCTTTCAAAGGAGAAGCTGCACCCCAGGAGAAAGCTCACCATGCCTTCATGAAAATAATCCCTCACCTCTTCGACCTCTTTCTGGAGCACCCCTTTTTCGTAGATCCTGTATTTCGGCAAATCGGTGCGAAGATCCGCACCCCTCGCAATCGAGGGTTCGACCTGGCCGGGTTCCAGAACGTCGAGAATCGGGCAGGGCTTCGGGTTTCGCACACAGAACAGCAGGAAATGGAAGGCCTGCTCCTCGGGAAGGATCACCAGGTTGGCCTGAACAAATCCAGGCACAAGTCCCGTGGTCGGCTTGGTCCACTTCCTTTGCCGAATGAGACCCCGCAACTCCGAAGGCGAGACGTGCTTTTTAGACGCCATTATTGAAGAGACCTCCTCAGACAGGATGTCGTGAGGCTATCATACCGCTTCTCGATCGGCAATCTAGATCGGCCTTCCCTCATCTTCAAAGAAGGATCCCTCTATTCTGCCCGTGCCTTGACACGCCGCCCCCTCAGAGATATGCTCCGACGCGCTACTATTTTACCGTGAAATGCATTTGTAGGGGCCCTTTGAAACGGGCCATGAGCGGTTACAATGAAACTCGACACCCCCGTTCCATTTGCAAGGCTGAACTGGTTTCAGGAGAAACTCGGTCTCGGAGACCGGGAGCAGGAAAGTCTCGTCAAACACCGGGGCATTTTTCTGAAAGAGAAACAACGTTTCTCCGAGGAGTTTTTCCGGTATTTCTGGGAGATCAAAGAAACCAGGATCATCCTGGATCATGAAATGCGAGGCCCCCATCTCAAGAAGCTCTGGGAGCAGTGGTATGAACTGATCTTCACGCAAGCCGTCACCCCCAGGGTCCTGGGAGTTCTCTGGAGAAGCGGCCTCCGCCATGTGGAACTCAACATCGACAAGCGATTCATCAATCTTGGATATGCTTTTGTGCGGCAGTTCTTTCACGAGACAGCCAAGGAAAAAGTGCCTGCAGCAGACCTCCACCGCGTGACCACCACGCTGGACAAAGTGGTGGACTTTTGTGTGCTCATTGAGACCCACGCCTATGTGATTGCCACCTCCCAATGTGATCTGGAAGTGGTGAGAGGGATCTCGCATCAGGTCAGGAATCCTTTGACCGTCATCGGAGGCAATATTCTGAGGCTCCAGAAAAAGGTCGATCCTGCCAGCCCGGTCCATCAAACCTACGAGACTATTCTCAAGGAAAACGAGCGTCTGGAAGCCATGGTCAGAGATGCGGCGACCTATTCCGAACTCTATCAAAAGGAACCCGTGCTTTCCGAAGTCTCCCTGGAAATCCTCATCTCAGAGACTCTCAAAAGCCTTGAAAAGGCTAGGGATCACAAGCGCGTGGCCATGGCCGTAGAACTTCATCCAGAGTATCCTGACGTTCAGGGGGATGCGAAAGATCTTGGAACCATGTTTTTTTATTTGTTGCAGAACAGTATCGAGGCGGCAGACGCAGAAGAGCCCTTTATCAGGATTTCTTCGAGAGGGAAAGAAAAGGATCTTGGATTTGTGGAAATCGAGATCTTCAACAACGGCAAACCGCCAAACCAGGAGGACATGGACAATCTCCTCGTTCCCTTTTACTCCTCAAAACCTTACGGGACCGGGTTCGGCCTGCCTATCGCCCAGCTTGCGGCAAAGAAAAACATGGGAGAGCTTTATCTTGAAAGGGTGCCTGAGCAGGGAACAAAATGTGTCATCCAGCTGCCTGTGCCGACGAAAAATAAGGTAATCCCTGTCGGCTAAAGCCGACAAAGCTCAGGCACACAGGGACAAAGAGGCACAAAGCAGAAAAACCATTCCCCTGTGTTGCTTTGTCCCTCTGTTCCTTTGTGCCTTTGTCCCTTTTTTTATGTGCCTCTGCACCTTTGTATCTCCCTTTCGGCGACAAGATACCTTGAAGGCTCTCGAATGAAGGCTTCCAGGCAGCCCGCTTGGCAGAAAAAGAAGGTTTTCCCCTCATAGTCGATTTTTACCGCAGCCCTCGCAGGATCCATCTCCATCCCGCACACAGGATCGATGGTCCCCTGAGTGGCAGGTTTTAGCGCAATCACCTGATCGATGTAAGGTTGGATGTCTTCTGAAAACTGTCTGTAAATGATGAAGGCGAGGAGAACGGCAAAGCCAAAGCAAACCGCTCCGGCCAGGAAGGCACCCCCCTGCGTGAGCCTGGAGTCTGCGTAAAGGGAGTTCCCCAAGACCGCTCCCACGAGAATCCCGATCATGGGAATTCCAAGGAGAATCAAGACGCTCTTGAGCACGGCCCCGGACTTGAAGAGAACCGATACGTTGTCCCCTATCCCGGCCCCTGCCCTGTTGGATACCTTGATCACCAAAGAGGATGTTCCTTCCGAACAGTGGTGGCAGTGCTCTGTTTTTGACGAGCATCCGGGCAGAGTGTCATCGGTCAGGATTGCGACCTGCGCCTTTCCATCCTTAGGGATTGCCGTGACAATGCCTTGTGCCTGTTTCATTTTTCTCTCCCTCTTATGGTCAGAATATAACTCTTCCTTTTCCAGTTTTAAAGTCTGAGTCAGCCTGCCCTACCACGGACAAGCAAAGCTTGTCCGTGCCACCCCTCCTCCCCACTTCTCCCCGTGCCACCATAGCTCTTGTCGACGCGGAGCCCGATTTGCCAAGAACTCTAAGGTCTCACCGCACAATGAAACCCCCTTACATTTACAATCTTGATGATCACCCGCCCATTCGGCACGCGCTTCTCTACGGCTTCCAGTGGGCGATGATCATGTTTCCCGTGCTCATTATTGCGGCCAGTCTCAGCGTCGGATCTTTTCCTTCAGGCACGCTGGACAAAGTGTATTTCCTGCAAATGACCCTGCTCACCTCCGGGCTGTTCACTTGGCTTCAGTCTGTGTGGGGTCATCGCTACCCGCTTCTCGAAGGTCCGTCCACCGCGCTCATGCTGGCCTTCATCCTGGTAGCCCCTCTAGGCCTTCCCACCATCCAGGGAGGCATGATTCAGCGGCTCTGCTTTCCCTTGTGCCGGCGCCGGTTGTGGGTGCTGCGCTGTGTGTCGGCCTGGGAGGCCAGATCGGGATCGGCATCTCTACGATCGCTTGTAATGTGCGTTCTTGGCCACGACGACGTCAATGCCCGCCCGGATCAGGGCATCGGCCGTCTTATTGAGCGATACATGTTTTTCAATGTAATTGCGCTCGAAGTTTTCCATAAGCCCGTTTCTTAACACATCGGCTTTAGGCATGAAATAATCCAGGATATCCGAGGGATGGTCCAGACACTGCTCGGCTTCCGGGTCGCCGCCTTCATGTTTGGCCGCGATGTTCGGGACTTCTTTGGCGATTTCCACCAGTTCCTCCCTGCGGTTATAGGGTTGCTTCACAATGGATTTGCACGCTTCGGTGATGTGGTGCTCGAAGCGTACGATGGCTTCCAATCCCAGTCTGCGGCGCACATAGGCAGCCTGGCGGATGGTTTCGTTATTGACCGAGTTGGAGAGGTTAAAACCGATCAGGGAAGTGGCCCCGCTGGGGCGTGAGAACAGTTTGGCCGTCATCAAGGTCCACAAGATCGAAAACGGATTGTCATTGCCCACATAGACCGAAATCTTGAATTCGTTGTCGACTCCCAGTTTGTGCAGCATATAGGCCGCCAGTATAGTCCCGGAATTGATGTTCAGCACCTGGCGGATGCCGTAGGTCGTGTAATACTTGAGATATTCATCCACCCATTTCAAGGGATAGTGGTTGGGCTGACCGATGCCGCCGAAATACCCGGTGATCGTTTCCGGACCGCAGAGATGGATATTGGAGCCGTCAATGCCTTTGGTGTCCAGGGTCTCCACATAGGAGGCACCCAAGATTTGCATGGCCGCCGCCACTGCCAGTGTGTCCCCCTGATCTTCTATCTGCTCGGCCATGTTGCGCACCCGGATAAAACGGCCCGGCATGAGTTCACTCTTTTCAATGGCCCGGCGGGCTTCCGTGATCACCCAGGGGAAATATTGCAGCGCGCTGACTTCCATGGTCACAGCATTCTTTTTGTTGATCTTGGTGACGGCTGCGCTGGGGCCCAGCAAGCGCTGGCGGTAATCTTTTAAACTGACGAAGCGTTTTTGATCGACCTGCTCCTGCAACCACTTCAGGTCGGCCACATAGGGTGAGTTTTGCTGCTGGAGCCGCTGCACAAGATGATCCAATTGCCGTGCTCCGTCCGCCTGGCGATTGATCTTTTCCGGACCGCCGTAGCGCTTGACGATTTCCAATAACCCGTTGACCAGTGGGTTCTTGGGGTCGGCCAGCAGCTGGTTGATTTCATCCAAACGTTTCCGTGAAATGGCCAGCTTTTTTCTTAGATTCTTCATTTTCTCTCCTCCCTCCCTATCCGTTTGCTTTCGTTCTCATCCCTTTCCGGGGCTCCTCAATGTACTCCCTTTGTTTTGACCTCAGCCACAGAAGGGCCTGTGACCTACAATCCCACCTTGGACTTCACTAAACAGGCCACAACCGGCGAGACGAGGCTCCCGATGTACAAGCGCTCTGGGACTAGGTCTGAAATGTCTAAAGTGGTAAGAGAACAAAGCCGCTTTCCTCAGGTGCTTCGGCGCCATGAGTCACGCTTGACTTCCTAAGGGGAACGAAGCCAGCACGAAAAGGGTTGAAGCCGGGTTGTCTTTGCGGCAGCCGTGAATATAATTTTACAATATTTGCATCAAAGTGTAAACTGGCGACGCCTTAACCTGGAGTGAGGCCGCTCATGAAACGGGTCGCGCTTTACAGCAGCTCCAAGAGATCTCAAAGACCGGACCGATCGAGCGGGATCAGCCCACCGGACCGGTCTGAAGGAAACAACCTCCCCCCTGAAACCGCTTCCGCACCGTCTCGCCCGCCCCTTCTCGCTCTTTTGATCCGGCACCACGACCGCATCTCTTGGCTCCTTGTCGGGGGACTTCTGGCCCTGCTCCTTGTGTGGGTCTATGTGTCCATGGCGCCTGCGCCGCGCCGGATCACCCAGAAGGATATCGAACGGGCGGTGATGCACACGATCGAGACACAAACCTTGCCATCGCCTGCGGCAAAAGCTTACCACATCATCATGCCGTCGGTGGTGCGCGTGCGGGGCCTGGACACTGATCCGGACGGCGACGACGAAATCGAAAAAAAGGTCGGCTCTGGAGTCGTGGTTGTCGACAAGGGACTCATTCTCACCAATCTCCATGTGGTCACCGGCGCCAAGGTGGTGAAAGTGGTCTTTGCTGACGGGCTCGAATCTGAAGCCTCGGTGGTGGGCCTGCAGCCGGAAAACGACCTGGCGGTGCTGCAAGCGAAAACGATCCCGGAAGATCTCTCCCCCGCCAATCTGGGTTCCACACGCGACCTCGCAGTCGGCGACCACGTGGTTGCCGTGGGCTTTCCCTTCGGCATCGGACCCTCGGTGTCGGCCGGAGTGGTTTCCGGTTTGAACCGCGAGTTCCGCTCGCCCGAAGGCCAGCGTCTGCTCACCAACCTCATCCAGTTCGACGCAGCCGCCAACCTCGGCAACTCCGGCGGACCGCTGGTGAACGCGAAGGGCGAAGTGGTGGGGATTGTCACAGCCATTCTGAACCCGACCGAACAACGCGTGTTCATCGGCATCGGGTTTGCCGTAACCATGGAAAGCGCGGCCATGGCTATCGGCCTGCCGCCGTTCTAGCGCTGTGTCTCCGCGTTTGCTTGTCAATGCCCATTTCCTTCCCCCCTCCCCTAACCCCTCCCACGTGGGGAGGGGAAGAAGTACGGAGAAGGCGAGGAGGGGATGAAGCGAGGACACCCATGAACGTAAATGAAACCGGTCGTTCCGAAGTCTTCACCCTGATGGAGCGCATCCTCTACGAGGTGAAGAAGATCGTCGTAGGCCAGGACCGTTTCCTCGAGCGCGTGCTGGTGGCAACCCTCGCCCAGGGGCACCTGCTGGTCGAGGGCGTGCCGGGCCTCGCCAAGACCTTGACGGTCAAGACCCTCGCCCGGACCCTTCGCGGAACTTTTCGGAGGATTCAGTTCACACCGGACCTGGTGCCGGCGGACTTGGTGGGCACGCGCATCTACAACCAGAAAACCAGTGAATTCACCACTGCGCTCGGCCCCGTGTTCACCCACCTGCTCCTGGCCGATGAGATCAACCGGGCCCCGGCCAAGGTGCAAAGCGCCTTGCTCGAAGTGATGCAGGAATACCAGGTCACCATCGCCGGCGAGACCCACCGGGTGCCGCAGCCGTTCCTCGTCATGGCGACGCAGAACCCCATCGAGACCGAGGGCACTTACCCTCTGCCCGAGGCCCAGGTGGACCGCTTCATGATGAAAGTGCTTGTCGGCTACCCGAGCGAGGAAGAGGAGTTTGTCATCGTCAACCGCGTCACGGGTGCAGAGACCGAAGTGACGGCCGTGGCCACGACCGACCAGCTGAGGGAGCTGCAGCGCGCGTGCCGCTCCGGGTTCGTCGACCCATCGCTGATCCAGTACGCGGTGCGTCTGGCCGCCGCCACGCGGGACCCGGCCCGTTACGGCATCCCCAACCTGGCCCCTTACCTTTCGTACGGCGCCAGCCCCCGCGCCCCCATCCACCTGATCGAGGGGGCACGGGCCCTGGCTTTCCTTCGCGGCAGAGGCTATGTCCTTCCGGAGGACTTGACCGACCTGGTGGCAGACGTGTTCCGGCACCGGCTGGTGCTCTCGTACCAGGCCCTGGCCGATGCCATGACGGCCGACCAGATCATTCAAAAAGTCATGCAGCACCTACCGGCTCCTGAAAAGCCCTTGGAGACCCATGTCCGAGCAGGCGCGAGATCCTGAAAAAACCCTGTTGCGGCTCGAGTGGACCGTCATTCGCCGCCTGGACGGTCTGCTCCACGGCGACTACCGCAGCCTGTTCCGCGGGTTCGGGGTCGACCTGGCCGACCTGCGCGAGTACCAGTTCCACGACGATGTTCGCCACATCGACTGGAATGTCACCGCGCGGCTGCAGACCCCATACGTGCGCGTATACAACGAAGACCGGGATGTGACGGCCTGGTTCCTGCTGGACCTCAGCCCCTCGGTGAGTTTCGGCTCCGAGCGGCTAGAAAAGCGCTCCGTGGCCATCGAGTTCGTAACCGTTTTGGCGCGGCTTCTCTCGCGCCATGGCAACCCTGTGGGCGCGCTTTTTTACGGCGACCGGGTGGACACGGTGATCCCGGCCCGGGGCGGCCGGCGCCACGTCCTGCACATCCTCAGCCGCATGCTGTCCCGGCCCGAGTGCCTCCGCTCTGCGGAGACGAACCTGAAGGATCTGCTTCAGACCGGCCGCCAGGTCATCCCCAGACGTTCGCTCGTGTTCGTTGTTTCCGATTTCATCAGTACACCCGGCTGGGAGGGAGCGCTGGCTCTCCTGGCCCGGCGCCACGAGATCGTCGCAGTGCGTCTCTACGATCCCCTGGAAATGGAGCTGCCGGACCTGGGGCACCTGGTCTTTCAGGACGCTGAGACCGGTGACCTGGCATGGGTGGACACCGGCGACCGAGGCTTCCGCAAGCGCTTTGCGGTTGCGGCCGAACGGCGTGAGGCGGCCCTGCGATCGGCGTTGAGCGACGCCGCCGTGGACGCCTTGGAACTCTCCACGACCGACGACCTGGTCGATGCGATCTTGAGGTTCGCGGACCTGCGCAAGCGAAGGCGGCAGTTCTCAGCTGGCGGCAGCCTGCCGCAGCATCTGGGAGGGACCCATGTCCTTCCTGTGGCCTGACATGCTCTGGCTGTTGACGGCCGTGCCGGCATTCGTCGCCGCGTATCTGTTCCTGCTGGGCCGCAAGAAAAAGACGGCCCTCCGGTATGCGAACCTGAACCTGGTGAAAGAGGCCATGGCCGCCGGCGTGAGATTCCGGCGCCACATCCCCCCGCTCCTTTTGCTGTTGGCTCTGACCTTGCTGGTCCTCGCCGTTGCTCGGCCGTCTGCGGTCGTCACCCTGCCGACCCATCAGCGCACCGTTATTCTTGCCATGGACACCTCCGGCAGCATGCGCGCCACCGACATCGAACCGAGCCGGATGGCGGCTGCGCAGGTCGCCGCCAAATCCTTCGTGTCCGACCAGCCGCGAGGCACGCGCATCGGGGTGGTCACCTTTGCCGGCACAGCGGCGGTCGCCCAGGCGCCCACGGACAATCGCGAGGAGATTGTTTCGGCCATTGACCGGTTTCAGCTGCAACGGGCCACGGCCATAGGCAGCGGGATCCTCATATCCCTCAAGGCGATCTTCCCCGAGGCCGAGTTCGACCTACGATCGTGGAACCCGCGGCGTGATTCCCAGCTGGGCGCTCCGCTCGACCAGGCGGCCAAATCCGAAAAGCCTGCGTTCAAGCCGGTTCCAGCCGGCTCCTACACATCGGCCGTGATTATCCTGCTGAGCGACGGACAGTCGAACGTCGGACCTGACCCCATCGAGGCGTCTCGCATGGCAGCGGAGCGCGGGGTGCGCGTCTACACCGTGGGCTTCGGCACGACGGAAGGCGAAGTCATCCGGTTTGAGGGCTGGTCCATGCGGGTGCGGCTCGATGAACAGGCCCTCAAAACGATAGCGGAGCTGACGCAGGGTGAGTACTACTATGCGGGCAGTGCAGCGGACCTGAAAAAGGTCTACGAGACCCTGAGCAGCCGGCTGGTGTTTGTGACACGGGAGACGGAAATCACCGCCCTATTCTCAGCCGCAGCCGCCTTGTTGGCGCTGATCGCCGGCTTGTTATCGGTGTGGTGGTTCAACCGTATCCTTTAGGAGAAGTCCGTGGTCCGGTAATTGGAAGCCGTAGATTCCTCGCCTCAAAGCCGGTCTTGACATCAGGTCCTTAAGCTCCTAATATTATTTAGGGTTTGCCTTCGAGTGGCTGCCGCACCGAGCCTCAAAGACGGCGGGTGAGGAGATCCAGACTTTGTCGAGACAAGGAAAAGGCAAATTGCGGTATATTGCGCCGGCTTTGATTCTTTTCTTCACCCTCACAGGGATGGCCGGAGCTAACCAGGAATCAGCCCAGTCCAAACTGGAAACCGCCCGGGAGACTCTGCGCCTCAGTCACGTGACCCACGACCGAATCGCTGCTGATCTGGAACAGCTGAAAGCATCAGGTAACGCATCGCCCGAACTGATCAGGAACTATGAGATTTACCTCCAACGCGTGGGAGAGATGCG
This sequence comes from uncultured Desulfobacteraceae bacterium, assembly GCA_964580575.1. Taxonomy (GTDB): domain Bacteria; phylum Desulfobacterota; class DSM-4660; order Desulfatiglandales; family HGW-15; genus CAVPDE01. The sequence continues at coordinate 10,382 of CAZOLJ010000014.1, read as the reverse complement.
AGAGGAGAATCGCCGAATTCTGGAAAGCATGGAAAAGGCTTTTGCCGCGAGCGCATCTTCTCAGAAAACCGCACCTGCATCCGAACCCGACCCGTCGGAACCCAAGCGCGATGTCAAGATCCCCGAGGAGGCAGAGACAGACCGGATCGCTTCCCTGGACCGTCAGCTAAAAGAATCGCTCGCTTCCTTCGATGAAATGCTTCTCAAGGAGATGGACAAAATCAGGACAGCCTCAGGAGACAAGATGAGAGGCCTTGCCCGGGAAGCTGCTGCGGCAGCCAGAGGAATCAGGGAGGCGGAAGGATCCTCCCCTGAGAAGTCCGGCTCCGGCGATGAGAAGCAACAGCCTGAAGGGGAATCGCAGGGCAAAGACGCAGCGCAAGCCCCCGGGGCATCCAAGGATAAGGATTCCGGGGTTCAAGACGCCAAGACAGGCACACAGGCTCGCCCCTCCGGCAGTGCGTCGGGCAAAGACGACCCCACCCGTCTCACGGGCCGGGGCCCTGATTCCAGCTCTCAGGATGACGACATCGTTGCGCGCCAGCTCCGGGAAGCGGCGGAAAAGGAAACCGACCCTGTGCTGAAAGAAAAACTCTGGAAAGAATACGAGGAGTACAAAAAGAGCAGGAGGCAGTGACCGTGCCGGCTGACGAGGTTCTCCCATGAAGATGATTTTCTGCGCTCTGTTCCTGTGCCTGGCCGTGATCTCCGGATGTGCGAGCCTCGGAGTGCAAAACGTTCCTCCCACCCCCCTGTACTCCGCCAAGAGCGAGATTCCAGAACAGGAGTTGCTGGACGTGGGAGTCGTCACCTTTGACAGCGTGGAGATGACCGAGGAAGAGGCAAAGGAGCAGGGGACCAACGCTCAGGTCCGCAAGGCCGAAGAGCACTTCATCCCTTACCATCTCAAGAGCACGCTCCAGCGAAGCAGCCACTGGGGAATGGTGCGGGTCATGCCGAAGGAATCGGTGAACGCGGATGTGGTGATCAAGGGAAAAATCATCGAAAGCAACGGGGAGCGCCTCGTTCTCCAGGTGGAGGCCCGGGATGCCACGGGCCGGCTCTGGTTCGACAAGAAATTAGGAGCCGATGCCACTGAAACGAGCTACGCCCAGCTTCAACCGGGACAGAAGGACCCCTTCCAGGCTCTCTACCATGCTGTTGCCAATGCCATGGCAGAGCAGAGGGAAAAGCTCACCCCTGACCAGGTCAGGAATATCCGCGCCGTGTCCAAACTCAAGTTCGCCGAGGAGTTCGCTCCTGATGCGTTCGGTCGTTACCTCACGACGGATCGGAAGGAGATCACCAAAGTGAACCGGCTGCCCGCCGACGATGATCCCATGCTGAAACGGCTCATGAGCATCAGGGAACGGGAGGGCATGTTCGTAGACGCACTGAACGGGTACTCCGAGAACTTCTACAACGGGATGTGGCCTTCCTATGAGAATTGGCGCAAAATGAACCTAACAGAGCGAGTGGCCATGGCCAAGGTGAAGCGCGACGCCTACACGCGCATAGCAGCCGGTGTGGCGCTTATAGCCCTGGGCGTTCTGGTCGGCAGCAGCGGTGACTTCAACTGGCCCGTCTTGGGAGGGACCATCGTCCTCATCGGGGGTCAAGTCTTCGTCAGCGGCATCAACATCTCCAGCCAGGCGGAGATGCACAGGACAGCCATTCAGGAACTGAGCGAATCATTTGACAATGAAATGAAACCGCTTGTCATGGAATTCCAGGGCAAGACCTATGAGCTGACCGGATCAGCCGAGGAGCAGTACCGTCGATGGCGAGAGCTGCTCCGCCAGATCTATGACGCGGAAACCGGCCTTGACGACCGGGCATCCCGAGAGGGAAAAGGAGCACAGGAAAAGCAGTGAAGCTGCCTTTGCCACCGCACCTGGCCTCTTCACACCTTCGGCGGAACCCGCCGAAGCAGATCCACCTCCGCCAACGCGGCGGACACCCTTTTCGCATTCATCCCCGCTCTTGCGGATGGGGCTTTCTGCGAAGGCGGGTGAACCCTGGTTTAACACCGTGAAGCCGAAGAACACGGAGAGTCCCGCGACCGTGCGTTCAGGAAGAGGTCCGGCTGGAGTTCCGGAACCGACCATTATCGAACCTCTCCCTTTGAACCGCAAAGCAGCAGCCAAACGCAGCCCGAGGACCCTGTGGAAAGCCGCGCTCACGCTGGGCATTCTGGCTTCCGTGGTCTGCGGGAGCGGTTTCCTGTTGAACCACCTCTCCAAACGATCCCGTCCGGAGCCCGTCGAAACACTCGCCCAGGTTCCCGGGCAACCGGGAACGCCGCAACCGGTGCAAGCGCCGGAAGACAAGACCCCTCCCCTCCCGGAAAAACACGCAAAGGAAGAGCGACAGCCGGCTGTTGCCGGCCAAAACCAGGGGGCAGCGGAAACCAAGGCAGAGGGTTCGTTGCCGGCTCGCAGGGAAAAGGATCAGGGCAGCAGAAAATCGGTGGAAGAACGGTTTCATCGTCACCTGTCCGGCGGGTTGACAGCCTATCACGAAAAGAACTACGCCCTTGCACGCTCAGAGCTGACAAAGGCCCGGGAATTAAAGCCGAACGCCCCGGAGGTCCTTGAGGCCCTGGCCCAGGTCGAAGCGGCTGTCCGGCTTCAGAGCATGGGGGATTTCCAAGCGAGAGCCGCGGAGGCTGAGGCGCTGGAGGATTGGGCAAAAGCTTCGGACCTCTACGCTGCCGCCCTGGCGCTCGACGGGACCCTTCAATTCGCCGTTCAAGGCAGGGAGCGCAGCCTGCAGAGAATGGAAATGGACAAACGTCTGCAGTTCTACCTGCAAAAGCCCGAGGCTCTGTGGTCTGACGAGTCTTTGGCAAGGGCGGCTGAGGTGCTGAACCGGGCCGAAGGAATCGAGCCAAAGGGCCCGCGCTTGAATCACCAGCTGGAGGCTTTCAGACGACTGGTGAAGGAAGCGCAGATCCAAATCAGGGTGACCCTCGTGTCCGACAATCTTACGGAAGTTTCTGTTTACAGGGTAGGAAGGCTTGGCCGTTTCACGGCCCAGGAATTGCTGCTTCGGCCGGGCAGGTACACGGTGGTCGGGACCAGGGAGGGTTACAAGGACGTCCGGCAGGAGGTCCTTGTGAAGCCCGGTGAAGCACCCCTCCAGGTCACCATTACGTGCCGGGAAAAAGTTTGAGACGATCTTGTGGAGGGACTCTTCCAAGTGACCCATCAAGACCCAGCCCCTGCCCATACGGCGGACAGCGCTTCGCCCTCCGGCATCGAGATTCGACCCATCCCCTTCCGGCCCTCCCCTTTCCGGCAGGGCCCGTCCTCCTGGCCCGGTCGTTTGATCCGGATCGGTCTTTTTCTGGTCCTAGTCCTTCTGGCCGGTTCGGTTTGGTTTGTTCTAACGGTCAAGCAGGTTTCCATAACCATCACCCCTGAGCCGGATCGCCTGGCCATAAGCGGCGGATGGCCCAGTGTAGGAATCGGAGAGCACTACCTCCTCCAGCCGGACACCTACCTGCTTCGAGCTCAAAAGCAAGGGTACCGTGATCTTGAAAAAGCCCTGCCCGTGGGAGACGAAAAGAATCAGACGTTCCGCTATGCCATGGACAAGCTGCCGGGCCGGCTCGCAGTGACCGCTCACGATGCGAATCAGGCCGGACAGGTCATCACCGGGGCCCAGATCTTTCTGGACGGCCAAGCGGTCGGCATCACCCCGGCCACAGTAGCCGACGTTCAGCCGGGTCTTCGCCAGCTTGTCGTCAAAGCCGAAAAATACAAGCCCCTGGAGACGGAGGTGGAGGTGCAGGGCATGGGAACCTTGCAGAACGTGGCTGTTCCTCTGGTTCCCGGGTGGGCGGGGATCCGGATAAGCTCCGTTCCGGAAGGGGCCCAGGTGTCCCTGGACGGGAGGGCGGTGGGACACACCCCTCTTCACCTCGACCTCGATGAAGGCGTCTACAGCCTCAAGCTCTCCATGGACCGCTATAAACCCCGGCAGGTCCAGCTCGAGGTCACGGCCAATCAGCCTGTGACCTTGGAGCCCATCCCGCTTGTCCCGGCGGACGGCACTCTTTTGCTCCGAACGGATCCAGGCGGCGCCACGGTCACTTTAAAAGGCCAATACGCCGGGACAACGCCCCTGGATGCAGCCGCTGCCTCGGGGGAAAAGCTCTTGCTCCGGGTGTCAAAACCCGGGTACGAGGAGCTGTCCCTGGAAGTGAGCCTCTCGCCCGGCGAGCGCAAACACCTCTCTCTCACCCTGACCCCCAGAATGGGGATGGTCCATTTCAAAGTGGAACCGGCGGATGCCTTGCTCCTGATCAACGGTAAAGCCCACGGTGCGGTGCCGAGCAAGATTGAACTCTTGGCCGTGGAGCAGGGCATCGAAATACAAAAAGAGGGGTATGAGCCCTTCTCCGCTCGCCTCACGCCCAGGCCCGGCTTCCCTCAGGAGCTCATCGTTGTCCTCCGGAAATCCCTGCCTGCCGCTCAGAAGATAGCTGAGGAGATACAGGCCGCCACAGGATACCGCCTCAGGCTGGTTACGCCTTCGGCCTACACCATGGGCTCCAGCCGAAGGGAACAGGGCCGGCGCTCCAATGAAACCGCGCGCTCCATTGTGCTCAAGAAGCCCTTTTACATGGGGATCAAAGAAGTGACGAACAAGGAATTTCGCGCTTTTTTCCCTGAGCACGATTCCGGCTCTTTCGGCGGACAGTCCCTCAACAGAGACGATCAACCCGTTGCGCGAGTCACGTGGGAGCAGGCCGCTCTCTACTGCAACTGGTTGAGCGCCAGGGAATCCCTGCCTCCTGTTTACGTGAAGCGGGGTGAGCGGCTGGTGGCCGCTGAACCTGCAGGGCCGGGCTACCGCCTGCCCACTGAGGCGGAATGGGAGTACTGCGCGCGGTTCGCTTCAACCGGCCCTTCTCAGAAATATCCCTGGGGAGAAACCTTTCCTCCGAAACCGGGCACCGCGAACCTCGCTGATCTCTCCTCCAAAGATTTGATTAATGATTACGTGGAGGGTTATAATGACGGCTATGCCGTGTCCGCGGCCCCGGGTTCTTTCAGGCCCAATGCCCTGGGAATCCATGACCTGGCCGGGAACGTCTCCGAGTGGTGCCAGGACTACTATTCCATCACCCCGCAAGAGACGGCGACAGCGGAGCAAGACCCCACAGGCCCAGGGGACGGCCAGCATCGGGTCGTTCGGGGTTCCAGCTACAAACATGGGAGCATCAGCGCGCTCCGGTCCGCCTATCGGGATTACAGCAGTGCCCCGCGGGAGGACCTCGGGTTTCGTGTCTGCCGGTATGCCGACGGAGTGTAACGGTTTAGCTTTTTGAAATAATCACAGTCAAAGGCCATGGGGGTCTCCCTAAAAACAGAAAACGAAGATTGATCGGGAAAGACTTGACAGACAAGGGGCAGCGAAGGCGGGCGGCGAGGTCTCACCGGCACCTGACATCAGGGTCTTAGATGGCGAGTACCCCGGTAGCCCTCCGCCCGCCTCACCCATGGCCTACAGCTGGACACTGAGGTGTGGCTTCTTCGTTGTTCTGTTTTTAGGGAGACCCCCATGGCCTCAGCCATCCATTTCAAAAAGCTAAACTGTTACGACGGGGTTGCTCGGAAAAAATGACGACGAGGGCGAGAAAGAAATTCTTGAAACGCAAGACATGGGTTTTTGTCCCCGTGCTCTTTCTTTTCTCGAGCTTGGCATCGGACGGTTTTCCGGATGCCTCGAAATCCAACAGGGGGGATATGGCTCCTGCGGTTTCGCAAGGGCCGGCGCAGGGAGTTCCTCCCCGCACCTCTCCCGGTCCATCGGACAAGAAAGCCATCCCGGAGAAGCCCAAAGAGCCCTCTCCGCCTTTTGAGGATTTCGTGCCTTCCGAGAAGATCGACGCGGACAAGGCGGTGGATTTCCCGGTGGACATTTGACGCAGACCAAGGAGGCTCATGAAAAAATCCTTTCCCCTTTCCACGGAGTCCATTTATCAATTTCTCTCCCTTGTGATCGCGGTGATCCTGGTTCATGCGGTCTACATCGGCGTGATCCGGCCAAAGGCAGGGGTGTTCCTGGAGGCGCAGGCCGCCATGATGAAGAGCCATCCCTCCCACGTGGTCCCGACCTCGGTCTTCGTGGTGCTCCAGGACTATGAGCAGGAGACCTGCTTCATCCTCATGTTCTGGGCCCTGGCGATCATCGGGTACAAGGGAATCAAAACAATTCGGAACCGGACGCTTCTGAACAGCGACCTGATCCCGGCGGCGGAAGGAATGCGCATTCTGCCGGAAGATGCCCATGACCTCTCCCGTCAGATTCAGGCGCTGCCTCCCGGCCCGCGGGACTCCCTGCTTCCCAGGGCATTGCTCGCAGGGTTGCAGCGCTTCAGTTTGACCCGGAGCATTCAGGCTGTGTCGGAAGCCACCCGCGCCTATTGCGCCGCTGAAGGCGAGCGCCTGGATTCCGAGCTCTCCATGATCCGGTACATTGCCTGGGCCGTTCCCTCGGTTGGATTTCTCGGCACCGTGAGAGGCATCGGGGAGGCCCTGGGCCATGCTCACAAAGCCCTCGAAGGAGACATCTTCGACGTGACCAGGAGTCTCGGCATCGCTTTCAACTCAACGCTCATTGCGCTTTTGATCAGTCTCTTGATCATGTTTTTCATCCACCAGCTCCAGCTGATTCAAGAGCGCTACGTGCTCGACACCGAAGCGTACTGTGAAGAGAACCTGACCCGTCATCTCCATGTCCCATAAGTTGTCACAGTTTAGCTTTTTGAAATAGTCACAGGAAAAGGCCACCCATTTCAAAAAGATAAACGGTTACCCTAGGTTCAGATCATGAGAGTGCTTGGTCTAGAAATCAGTGATGCAGGCATTATGGCCGCCGAGGCCCGGTCCGGCAAGCTCCTCAAGGTGGACGGAGAAAGCCTGGAGAGCCCCGGCATCGCCCTTTCGGAAAAGAAAAGGCTCCTTGTGGGGCAGGCGGCGGATCTCAGGATTTGCCGGAGCCCCCGTCTTGTGAACAATTCTTTCTGGGATCTCCTGGATGGGTCACCACTTTCCCAGCCGGGCTACGAAGGGCTCACCCGTGCGGACCTCGTGTACGGCCACCTCAAAGAGATATGGCGCGCCGTGAGCCCTCATGGAGATGAAGTCATCATGGCCGTGCCCTCTTACTTCACCCAGGAGCAACTCGGGTATATCCTGGGCATGACCTCCGAGCTTTCCATGCCCGTGAGGGGATTCGTCACCCTGGCGGTTGCCTCCGCAGTGGAACCCGCTGACCTTGACCTGATCGTCCACGTGGATCTGTCTCTCCATCGAGCGGTGATCACTCTTCTGGAACCGGGGGAGCGACTCACCCGGACAGAGACCGTGTCCCTTCAAGCAAGAGGGTTGAGCGAGCTTGTCTCCGAATGGAAGAAATCCATTGCCAAGGAGTTCGTGCAAAAGACCCGCTTCGATCCCCTTTACGAAGCCCCCTCAGAGCAGGAACTTCATGATCGGCTTCCTGCAGTCCTCGCCCAACTCCAGGACAAGGAGTCTGTGCCCTTCGAGATGAAATCCGGTCTTCACAGGCATGTCGTGACTCTCACAAGAGATCTCTTTGCGGAAAAGAGCGCTCCTGTGTTCGCGGACGTAGCGGCCGCCGTGGAGTCCAAGCGAGCCAAAGCGGGTCTGCGGGGTGCGACAACGGCCCTCTGCCTCACCCACCGGGTCACCCGCATTCCGGGGTGGAAAGAGAGCTTGGCCGCGCTGCCGCACACGCGCCTCTTTGCCTTGGAGCCGGGGGCGGGCGCAAAAGGTTCGGCAAAGCTCTCCGGCCTCTTCGAAGCTCAGTCCGGCAGAAGCGGCGTTGCCCTCCTGGACAGCCGGCCGTGGCACGGGGTTTCCCGAAGAGCTAAGAGATCTGTGGAATCCCCTCAAGACCGTGAATGGCTTCCCACCCATGTGCTTCACCGAGCCGTCGCCTACCCTATTTCAGACTCCCCTCTGGTGATCAGCTCCGAAAACGGAAGGACCCGGGTTCACATTCTGAAGGAGGGTGAAGACCTTGCTTCAAGGCACTGCACGATCAGGAGAGAGGGGAAACAGGTCGTTCTCACGAACCTGAGTCCTTCCGGCACTCTTCTGGACGGCGTGAGGATCACGGGCTCGGCTCCGCTGAGCCTTGGCCAGAGGATTCGAGTCGGCGAATCGGAAGAGACGCTCCAACTCATTGCCTGCCTGAAAAAAGATGAAACGTAGAAGCCTCAGTGTCTTCAGCCTTTCTTTCATAGACTGCATTTGCTGCGGTCTCGGGGCCATCATCCTTTTGTTTGTCATTGCCAATGCCCGAAGCACCTCTGAACGCCACCAGGTCACCCAAAGCCTCAAATCAGAGGTGGAACGCATGGAACAAGAGGTGCTGGAGGGGCGGAAACACCTTGTCCAGGCCCGGAACACCGCCGAGCAAATCGATCGAGAAACAGTGAAAACGCAGGGCCTGTCGCGGGAAGTGATCAAGACGATGGAACAGAAAACAAAGGAGACGGCGTTCTACGAGAACGAAACGTTGGCCGTCAAAGAGCACGTCAACAAACTGAAAGCGGATCTGCAGTCTCTTGAGCAAGGCATCAAGCGCCTGCCCGGAGGGGGGGCGTCCGCAGAGGATTACGGGTCCAAGCTCAGGCCTTTTCCCGGTAAGGGCGACCGCCAATACCTGACCGATCTCAAGATGGGGGGAAAGCACATTTTCATCCTCGTGGATGTATCCGCGAGCATGCTCGATGAAACCATTGTCGGAGTCATTCGCAGGCGCAACCTGCCTGATTCCGCCAAGCGCTCCTCCGCGAAATGGCGTCAGGTCGTGTCCTCCGTGGACTGGCTGACTGCCCAGCTCCCTCCAGGCGCAAAATTCCAGGTCTACTTTTTCAATGAAACAGCGGGCCCCGCGATCCCAGGCACCCAGAATCGATGGCTGGATGCAGCCGATGTTCAGCAGCTCGATGAGGTCGTGCGCCGCATGAGGCAGACCCTGCCCGAAAAGGGGACGAGCCTGCACAGGGCTTTTGAGGCTCTGCGGCTCATGGATCCTGCGCCCGACAATCTGTTTCTCCTCACCGACGGTCTTCCGACCATAGGGACCCATAGGCCGTGGAGCAGCAGAGTTTCAGGAGAGGCAAGACTGAGGCTCTTCGATGAAGCGATCCGCCTGCTCCCCTCCAGAGTCCCGGTGAACATTATCCTGTACCCCATGGAGGGGGACCCCGCAGCCGCGAGCGCCTTCTGGCGACTGGCGACCTTCACCAAGGGCTCTTTCATCTGCCCGTCGAGGGACTGGCCATGAAGCAAAGCAGAAGAGGTCTGGAAATATTCAGCCTTTCCTTCCTGGACTGCATCTGCTGCGGCTTCGGTGCCCTCATTCTCCTGTTTGTGCTCTCCAAGTTCGGTGCCCCGGTGGTCATGGAAGAGATTCGAGGAGACCTGGAGGGCAAGATCTTGCACCTCGAACAAACGCTCCACGAACTGAGAGGAGAAACAGCGGTTCTCAACCGCGAGCTCAAGGGCCAAGAGGAGCAGCTTTCCGAGGAAAAACTGAAATTGGCCACACTGCAGGGGGATCTCTCCCGCATCGAAGGGGAGTTCGCCGCCTCCAGGCAGAACAGCGAGGTGCAAAACATCATCGAGGGGAAGCTCGCCAGGGCGCTTCAAGACCTCACGGAAGAAATGCAGCGCCTGCAAAAAGAGCGGCCGAGAACGGTTTCTTCCTCGGTCGTGGGGATCCCGGTGGACAGCGAGTACATCGTGTTCATCATCGATACCTCGGGCAGCATGCAGAGCGGCGCATGGGGTTACATGCAGGAAAAAATGCAGGAGATCCTCAACGTCTACCCCAGGGTCAAAGGCATCCAGGTCATGAATGACGACGGCATCTTCATGTTCCCACAGTACCAGGGGCAGTGGATCCCTGACTCGCCGGCCCGGCGCAAAGCGATCCTCAAGGTGCTCTCCACCTGGCGGCCCTTCAGCAACAGCAGCCCTGTGGAGGGCATTGTGGAGGCGATCACCCGGTTCCGGGATCCCAAAAAGAAAATCAGCCTCTACGTCCTGGGCGATGAATTCTCGGGAGAAAAGATGCAGCAGGTGGTGGAAACGGTGGACCGGATGAACAAAGCCGGGCCGCAGGGTTCCCGGCCGGTCAGGATTCACGCCGTCGGGTTTCCCACGGTGCTCAACGACCCCCGGGGAATCACGGGAATCCGTTTCGCAACCCTCATGCGAGTCCTCTGCCAAAAGAACGGCGGCACCTTTGTGGGTCTCAACACCACAAGACGCTAAGGCGCTTAAATGGAGTGTTGGAGTAACGGAGTGATGGAGTATTGGGTTTAAACCATT